>JBGSJZ010000018.1:0-184116 GCA_041741455.1 Anaerolineaceae bacterium
TCTGATAGCTCAACGCAAAGCGCAAGGCATCAAGATTAACTGGCAATTTTCTGTGCAGTCGGCTCGTTCCAAGCTCAATTCTCATTATGTTAAGGTTCAGCCTGACAATCTGAAATTCAAGGAAACTTAATTTACGGTGTACTTAATGTAATCAATTTGCGAAATTGCATATTTCATGAATTCTAGGGTTTCGTCAAGTAGTGATTGTTCTGCTCGTTGATGTATTTTTACTAAAAAGCGAACACCCTCTCGTTCATTCCACGCTAGGTCAATCAAATCCACCCATTTTGGCTCTACAAATTGTTTAGCCCATGTTGCCCCAGCTTTTTTTGATTGCACTGTCCCTGTATGAAGAGTATGCAACATACGACAGTATGTCAAAACAAAAAAGGACTGACCAAATCTGGAATTAGCAAAACTAAGCGGGCGATTTTTTTCATCCTGAAATATCGTCATGCTTAGGTGCATGACTTTTTTTATTTCGTTCAGCAACTCATTTATCGGAATTGCTCGTAAAATTGTTTCGGGTTTTTGACCGACTAGAGTAATTCCACGCTCTCGAAGAATCCATCGAACGTGCCATTGATTATCGTGAGTTGTTTGTTCGTAGGTGGTGCTGCCATTATCAAAATAATAGAGTTTCTTTTGCCCTACTGTACTCCAATCACTAAGGTCAGTAATACTTATATATGACCCTTCCAAATGTTTTGCAGGATAACAATCTATGTTATGAATTTTTATTTGAATATCTTGAAGCGGTTTCATATCGGCTTCGGTTAATTCGGTATTTGTCACAACTAAAAAATCGACATCACTATCTAAATCAAAGTCTCCTGAAGCAATTGAGCCAACAAGATATATGCCAACAAGATTTTCTTTTAATTCTGCCGTGATTTCATTCACAAAGATATTAAGTACATCCCGTAGTTCGGGATAAGGATGGTTGGGTATTTTTGTATCCTCAAGGAGTTTCATGGAGAAGATCTTTCATTTTCGAATCGGAAATAGAAGGCGCCTGATAGTTTGCCTTACCTGTGCTGGCGCAGATGTGGATTCTACTTGAGAGCAGTATAAACCCGAAACCAGAAACATGGTTGACTGCCCGAAGGGCGTGCTGCAGTCCCCAGCATCCAACCGCTCGCTCCGTCGAGCATAGCGAGAACGAGGTGCACGCAATGTTGGCTGGCTTTTTGTTTTGCAATACATCAATTTCCGGTTGTGATTGCGCCCCCTTGCACCGCCCGCAAGGGCAGGTGTGCACGCTCGTAATTCACGACAATCACGCCATTCGGGGTGACCTTGCTTTCCGTCACTTTAAACGCCATCGGCATCGTGCCATCGGCAAACAACCGCTTTCCAACGCCCAACGTTATCGGATAGATCATCAGCCAGAACACATCGACCAAATCATGCTGGATAAGCGTCTGAATGAGATTGCCACTTCCCCAAACGTGCAAATCCGGCCCTGGCTGTTGCTTGATTTTGGCGACTTTTTCGGCAATCTCTCCGCTTAAAAACACGGACGGCTGCCATTCGCCAGACGTCATGCTATTCGAGGCGACGTACTTGGTCGCCGCGTTGGCGCCCGGCCATGCATCCGCATGGTGAGGCCAGTACGGCGCCCAAATATCATAAGTTTTGCGCCCTAACAACAGGTCGAACGGCAGGTTCATCTGCCTTCTGATGGCCGTTCCAAGCATCGGGTCGGAATAGGACGCGATCCACCCGCCATACGCGAAGCCGCCGCTGGTATCTTCATCTGGCCCGCCTGGGGCTTGTATGACACCATCCAGGGAGATATGTTCAAGCACAATTACTTTTCTCATGACGGAGTTCCTCCAACATCTGGATGACTCGAAGCCAGCCAACGGTTTGCGTTATCTTCATTGGGGCGGGCGTTTACTCTGCTTGGGAGCAGAGTAAACCCAAAGCCACGCGTTCGCGAAATGTTCAACTCCCCGAAGGTTATGGCGACCAATTCCACCGTCCGGTGGAGTCGGTGTTAGCCACCGTTTTGTTGTTCACGAACCTTTTTTTGCATAAATTCAATAACCCTAGAAAGTTTGAGCCTTATGGCTACTTTCCAAAGTGGCTCGATTGATTCCATTGTACAGTTTTCTATCAAGAGTTTTTGCTTGATTTCGTCAGGAACTTTAGAATAATAAATTGCCCAAATTATCGAACTGCTACTTTCTCTGACATAGGCTGGGATATTTTCGCCAATTAGAATTCCAATAATTTCCGATTTTCTATCTCGCAATTTACCGCTTTGATAAATCTCTGTTGCCCATTGAATTATAAGATGATGATTTTCTGGATAACGCAAAAGCCGATTTAGCAAATGGTCTGATTTTTCCCAATTTGCAATAACCCAAGCAATGCTTTCATCATCTAACCGCTGAGATTTGACAAGCATATTAGCACATGCGCAAACTTGTTCGTTTTTATGGAAAATAAATTTTTGATGCAGACAAAAGAGTTTACTAATGGCTTCGTTGCTAATCTCAATCCCGAAAGGGTTGTTTCTCAAAACTGCTCTTAAAACTCTTAGGCAATCTAAAGTTCTGATTCTGGATTTGTTCTTTACTGAGGCAATTACAATATCCAGTAAATAATTGAGTGTATATTCGCTGAGCAAAAGTTGTTTTAGTAAACTGCGATGCTGATAAATATCCTTTGTGCTATGAATATATCTTGGCAAGGACTGCTCAGGAAGTAATACGAAGTCAATAATCTCATCAGACATTATGCAATTTGCCTTTGACGTTCTCTATTTTTAGAGGCAGGTGGCTAACTATTATTTATCCAGACTCTATATACTGCAATTATGTCGGATAACCAACCGAATGGAGCGGAATATGCCGTAAGAACCCTTGACTATTCTGTCGTAGATTCACGGGCGATTCAATATTAAAAATTATTATACATCAACCATCCCCGGCAAATTCACCTGAATCATCTGCTCCCTACAAACCCCAAAACCTGCCCGGTCCTTTCCCGGTCACAGTTTTTTATCTGTGTCAATTCGCGAAGCACCCTTTAGGTCTGTGTCATTTACCACAAGGGGACAATGTGTGGTTCCTTCTTCTTACTGAACCCACCCATCAAAACTGATATGCACCCGCCTCAACCCGCAATCATGGTTTATACTCAGGTACTAAGCAATCGACCGTCAAGGATCAAATAAGAGGCTTCATGCCAGACATCACCTACACCCTGAACCTTACCCAGGCGGACTGGGATGAGATGAAAGCCGCTGTGGGGCGGATGACTTCGATAACGGCCGCACGCCAGAGCAACTGCGGGCATCCTTCTGCAATAGCTTTGCCGCCTGCCTGGCCTATGCCGGCAGTCGCCTGATCGGCACCGCCCGCGTCCTCTCGGACGGAGTCTGCAACGCCTACGTCGTGGATGTCTGGACCCAGACCGCCTATCGCCGCCGGGGGCAACCTCCACCCGAGCCCAATCAACTTCGCAACCGCTCATGATAACGGCGTCGGCTCCACGCCGAGGTTAGGCCGCCCTGGTTCCGCTCCTCTACAACGGATTGCCTTTCCTGCTCCGTTGCCGCAATCTCCGCAATTGCCACACAAAGGTCAGGGCTGCCCCGGCAAGGATGCTGGCCGCGCTCAGAGACGCAGCTTGTGTGCTTGTGAATGGGCCATCGCTCACGAAAATGCCACATGTTTCTCTGAAGGAGGAGGGCCAGTCGTGAAATGGCCCAGGAAGGGCCAAATCTCGATAAGAAGTTGCTTGAACCACAATGGCCTGGTTCCCGGCCGAAACCGCGATTACCCTCCAGCTCAGCGTTGTGGTTTGACCACCTGATATTGTGATTGTGCTTCTGCTGGCCGGTGGGTCAAGTCGAATGCCAACTGCCGAGATGTCGACGGAATACTCGAGGGTGTCGGTAGTTGGGTTGGTGATGGAGACCGAGACTCTGCCGACTTCGTTCTTCGTCAGGAGGGAGGGACAATGGAATGATTCGAACTTGTTTGTGGGACTATCTGAGACAACTGCGAAGAAGATGCCTTCGATGTAGGCGTTCTCGACCCGGATGCCGAGATAGAGGGCCGTGAGGCAACCGACCAGGAGAAGGACGCTGCCAACAATCAGCAAGATGCGTTGATTCATACGTAGCCTCTTTGACCATATCCGCGATGCCGCAGCAGATGGGCGGCCTAACAATTAATGATCCAGACTCTTGAACCACTGCAATTATGTTGGATAACCAACCGAATGGAGCGGAATATGCCGTAAGAACAATTGATTATTCTGTCGCAGATTCATATGCAATTCAATATTAAAAATTATTATACATCAACCGTCCCCGGCAGATTCACCTGAATGATCTTCCCCCCTGCAAACACCAAAAACTTGCCCAGGTCTTTCCCATCCGCTAGGTAAATTATCTGCGGTCATCTCCCCTTACGGGGACAATGTGCGTGTATCTGCGGATGGCTTTTTGACACCCATCAAAATAGTTTTGCGCCTGCCTCAACCCGCCATCCTGGTATATACTCAGATACAAACAACCGGCTGAAAGAGATCAAAGTAGAGGATCCATGCCAGACATCACCTACACCCTCGACCTGACCCAGGTGGACTGGGACGAGATGAAAGCCGCCGTCCAGGCGGATGACTTCGACAACGGCCGCACACCAGGGCAGTTAAAGGCATCCTTCTGCAATAGCTTCGCCGCTTGCCTGGCCTATACCGGCGGTCGCCTGATCGGCACCGCCCGCGTCCTCTCGGACGGTGTCTGTAACGCCTACATCGTGGATGTCTGGACCCAGACCGCCTACCGCCGCCAGGGCATCGCCCGCCGCATGCTCGAGCTGCTGCTGGAGCGCCTGCCCGGACAACACGTCTATCTCTTCACCGACGACATACCGGATTTCTACCGCACTATCGGCTTTACCGAACGCGGCACCGGCTTTGAAAAAGTGGTCGGCGATTGGCTGGTCAATCACTTCTAGGAGGAACCCCCGTATGAATCGTCTTTTCATCACCATCTCCATGATTATCCTGGTTTCAGCCTGCTGCGGGCTCTCGTCCATCCTGCCGGCGCTTACCCCCACGCCCACTCCCCAATCAACTGAGACCCACACCGCCAGCCCGCTGCCGCCCACTCTCACGGCCACGCCTCTCCCCACCGAAACACCGCTGCCCAGCGCCACCCGCACTCCCACCCGCACCGCCACACCCCCGGCGACGGCCACCCCGACCATCACCGAGACCCCCACCATCACCCTCACGCCCACCTTCGACTTCCCGGATGTCACCGTCCATACCCAGGCCCACTGCCGCTACGGCCCCTCCACCGCCTTCCTGCATGCCGCCGACCTTTACCCCGGCGACAAGGGGGTGGTGCACGGGCGCTTCCTGAACTCCGCCTGGCTGTACGTCAAGTTTGACAAGCTCGCCTACTGGTGCTGGGTCTCCCCCAGCGTGGTGGACGTGGTCGGCAACATCAACACGCTGGTCTACCAACAGTTACGCCTGCCCGAAGCCGCCCCGCTCTACAACCCGCCGGCCTGGGTGCGCGCCGTCCGCAATGGCAACCAGGTCACCGTCACCTGGGCCGCTGTGCCCATGACAGATGATGACGACCGCGGCTACCTGCTGGATGTCTTCGTCTGCCAGAACACCTACTATACCTGGTACCCGGTCTCCTTGCCCAACGACAACAGCACCTCCTATACCTTCACGGATGAAGCTGGCTGCGCCGGGAAATCCGGCGGGGTGTTGTACGCCGTCGAAAAGCACGGCTACGTTGTGCCCTTCCTGACCATCGATTGGCCTGCCCCGTAGGAAAAAACGTCTTAAGAAGGCTCTCCAACTCCCTTGCCCCCAGGTATCAGAAATTATCACCATTTCTGATACCTTTTTTTACCCGCTCCCTGGAGGAGCTCTGGATTGACCTGCTAGGGGGAGACCGGTCGGCTGCCCTACCGGATTCCTTGCTAATCGGAAATGGTTTTAGCCCATTGTTCAAGGTATCCCGGCATCGCTCAGTCAATTTGAGAGCCTGTTATCTGCTGGATATAAGTTAATTTCAAAGATGAAAGGTCTAATTTCTCTGATTCAGGTTTATGATTTAGAGAAGGATTTCTTTATTTAATTGAAGAAAGTAAGAAAATTGCCACCGAGCATGTCGATGAAGAAAAAAACTCCGAACCCGAATCACTTCTCCAACCCACTGGAACTCTACGGTGATGTGAAAAGCACTACCAGGATTTTTACCTGGTTCCTGATATTGGTTTTGCTTTCTTTGATCGTAGCCATCCTTGCTCTGCTTACCAACCACAATTATTTTCAGGCAATCCTCATTGCAGTCTACATACCAGTTATTGTTGCAGGTTTTTTCATTATTGGGCGTCAGAAATTTGAACTGGCAGCCGCGTTTCTGGCTGTCACCTTGTTCTTTCTGATCACACTGCAATCCACCTACGGTCTGGGGATACATCACATTGCGAATATGGGTATTCCGGCCATCTTGATCATCGCCAGCCTGGTGATTCGGAAAAGAACCCTGGTTGTTCTGACATCGTTTGCCATTGTCTGTATTGGCTGGTTGGTATTTGGTGAAATATTGGGCTGGTATACTCCGCAATTGTATAAAGAAAGCATTCCTGGGGACTTTATATCCGCATCAGTTATCATAATCGCTACCGCCATCATGGTGTCTGTATTATCCGATGCCGTTATTAACAGCAATCGCGGTCTACACCGGGAATTAGTCGAACGTGAGCGGGCAGAGAAACGCCTTGCTTATGACGCCCATCATGACGCTCTAACCAACCTTCCCAATCGTACCCTCTTCTTGAATCGCCTGGGACAACGTTTGGAAATGGTCCGGCTGTACCCGGAGAAACAGTTTGCAGTTCTATTTATTGATCTGGATCGGTTTAAGGTGGTCAACGACAGCCTGGGCCATGCTGTAGGGGATCAATTGCTGATCACCACTGCCCAGCGCCTGGTGGAATGCCTGCGGGCGGAGGATACCGTGGCCCGTTTGAGTGGGGATGAGTTTGCAATCCTGCTTTATGAAATTGAAGACAGTAGCGATGCCACCCTGGTTGCCGATCGCATTCAGTTTCAACTTTCAACCACTTCCATGCTTGGTATTGTCAACCGTGTGACCACGGCCAGTATTGGTATTTCAGTGTATCAATTAAATTACACCCAACCCCACGAAATGTTGCGGGATGCTGACTCGGCCATGTATCGCGCCAAGGCTTCCGGTGGTGGATGTTTCCAGGTGTTTGATGACACCATGTATGCCAGTGCCATTTCGCTCCTGCAGATGGAAGCGGATCTCAAACGAGCAGTTGAGAACCAGGAGTGGGAGGTGTATTACCAGCCAATTGTGTCACTGCCTGGCCAAGAAATTAAAGGTGTCGAAGCGCTGGTACGTTGGATTCATCCTGAGCGTGGGTTGATCAATCCGGCGGAGTTTATTCATATCGCCGAAGAAACTGGGCAGATTCTACAGCTCGGTGAATTTGTGCTGCGAACAGCCTGTCTCCAGACCAGGTATTGGCAGGAGCATGGCTTTCCGGATTTGTGGGTTTCGGTCAATCTCTCTGGTCGCCAGTTTCACGAAAAAAATATTGTGAACAGGATCGACCAGATACTGATGGAAACCGGATTACCGCATACCGGTTTGCAGCTCGAGGTTACAGAAAGTGTGACCATGAAGGATCTATCCTACACAGCCCGGGTTCTGAATGAGTTATCCAGGCGGGGGATTGGTACCTCTCTGGATGATTTTGGCAACGGCTACTCTTCACTGGGTTATTTGAACCAATTTGCTTTTCAAGCCTTAAAAATTGATCGCTCGTTTGTGAGGGATATTCAAGAAAATCGCAGTAGCGAGGCGATCATTCAGGCCATCATCTCCATGGGGCACACCTTGAATCTGGAAGTGGTTGCGGAGGGGGTTGAAACACCCAGGCAATTGGCTTTCCTGCAGTCGAATGGCTGCGATTTTTACCAGGGGTTTTACTACAGCCGGCCGGTACCTGCAGAACAACTGGAAAAGCTGCTGCAAAAACGCCAGTCATAAATCCGGGTTATTACCATCATCTCCCGTGCCCCAACTGGTGGTTAGGATAGATTAAAAAACGACTTAATCGTTGCACAAAAAGATAACCTTAATTCTGTGACGGATCTCCCTCCTGTCTCATCCGGTTGACAAAACCCCGCCGCTGCCACACCCCCACCAGCACCTCGCGTGCCCGCCAGAAAGCCGCCGCCGCCAGCCCGTGCGCCAGCACCGCAAACAGCGGCGGGGTTTGCAGCGTGTAATACGTCCAGCACTCGCGGGTCGTGCCCCAGCGCTCCAGGAAATATCCCAGCCCGGCCCCGGCGATGAAGTTGAGTGTCATCAGCCGCCGGTCACCCGGTGCCAGCGTCAGCACAGCGCAGGTCAGCAGCGCCATCCAGGTCAACGATTTATCCAGCGTCGGCCGGATGAAAACCAGCATCAGCAGGTAAAAGCCAGGAAAGATCAGCCAGTACAGGCGGTTCAGCCAGCGGGTAACAGCTTGCGGCAGTAGGTGGTCGGCCAACCGCGCCAGCCGGTTGATGGTCAGCGAGGCAATCGGCCAGGCCGGGATGATCCACAGCGGCGGGCGCTCGGCCGTGTAGTACGTCCACAGCAGGGTCTGCGTGCCCCAGGCCTCGATCACCAGCCCGCCGACCATCCCCACCAACACGGTGCGGGTGTCGCGGCGCAGGTCCGCACCTGCCATGATTGTCAGGGTCATGAAGGCGAAGATCCCGATCAGCAGCCAGTCCACCTGCCGCCAGAGCGGGATGGACGGGTCGAACAAGGCCAGGTACTCGCGCACCAGCGGCTGCCAGACGTAAAGGATCAGCCCGACAATCAGCACAAAGCCACTCAGCAGGGCATAGCTGGCGCGGTTGAAGCGCAGCAGCCGGCGCAGCGAAGCGGGCTGGGAAGCGGTTTCTTGCATGCTCAGGGTTCAGGGTGCCAGGCTGGGTTCGATCACGCCGGTTGCCGGGTTAAAAGTAAATGTTTGCTGCGCTGGAACTGAACCAAATAAATCTCCGCCACCGCCCACCAGGTCGCCCGTCAAATGCAGCAGGCTGCCATCGCTGCTGCCGCTCACCCGGTAGCTTGCCCGCCCGCCGTCCGGGCAGTTGTGGAACTTGATGGTTCCTTCATATAAATTATTTTTGGGGTCAATCAGCATCTCCACCGACCAGCGATATGGCGCATTTTCCTCCTCGCCATCCGGGCAGGCCGGGCCGTAATAATCGCGAATTTCTGTAAAACTTCCAGTCGTGGATGCGGCTTGTGAAGCAGCAGGTTGCGGCTCAACCGCTTGACCAACGGGAGTGATGGATACCTCTATGGCTGGTTGCGGCGGAGTGGTAGGCTTTTGGACAGTTGGTTTGTTGGGGTCAGTGGTAGATTTTTGGCCGCCGGCCGAGCAGGCCAGGCTGACCAACACAAGAATCCCCAGGCTCAAGGTTACTGGAAAAAAGAAATTTCGGAAACGATTTTCCCGCCCGGTTTTCATCGCACCCTCCTGAAAAAAGATTAGAACTTTGCATGATTATCGCGCTAAATCCAGTTGTTGGATTGGTCAAACTGCGCGATACTGACAGCAATATGATTCTTTCAAGGACGACTGAGGGCGGGAGGAAGTATGAAAAAAGGTTTCTGGCTTTTCCTCGTTTTTCTTCTCATGACGGGTTGTACCCAATCCCCCGAGAATGGCGGTTCACCTTCAGATCCAGGGTCCGGGGTTGTCGAACAAGAATCTGGATCCTCCACAGTTTCTGCGGTTGGGTCCACACGTGCCAAACCGATCCCTTTGGGTGAGCAGGCGACCACCTCAGAGTGGAATATCCGGGTGAAGGAGTTTTTGCGAGGCGCGGATGCCCTCCTGATCATCCGGGAAGATGCACCGGATACTCCCGAGGCTCCCGCGGGGTATGAATATGCCTTGGTGAATGTTGAGATTCGTTGCCTTGCCATCGATCAGAATTACCATTCCATCTCGCTGGGTGAAATGTATATGACAGGCAACCATTTTGTAGCTTATAAAGATGGAATGGATGAAGTCCCGGCTCCGGAGTTCCTGTACAAAGACTTGTACACTGCCGAATCGGCAACCGGCTGGGTGGATGCAGTCATTCCCGTTGATGAAGAGAATTTGGTGATGGTGTATGACAAATATGAGGGGGAGGAAGAAGTTCGTGCCACGCTGTTTTTTGAATTGGAGCCTGGCGCGTCGATTGCCATCCCAAAAGAGTTTGCGAAAATCAAAGCCACCGACCTGGGGACAACATCCGCCAACCCGATACCGTTGGGAGAGATGGGCGTCAATGAAGACTGGCAGCTGCAAATCCTGGAAATGGTGGATGGTGCGGATGCGCTCCAGGTGATCAAAACCGAGGGCGCCGGGGACCCTGAAGCTGGTATGGACTATGTCCTGCTGCGGGTGAAGCTGAAATATATCTCGACGGATGATCTACCAGCAGTTTTTGGCTTAATGGAATTTCACTCGCTGGATGCCACGGGCAACGAAATCTACCGGAGCGATATGTTCTTCAGTCGGCCACACCAACGCCCCTGGTTGGATGGGACAGTTTTCCCAGGCGCTGAGGTGGAAGGATGGGTTTCGTTAAAATTTACAGCCGGTGCAACGGGCTGGCAATTGTTATTTATTTCGGATGGATATTCATCTCCAAATCGATATTCAAACCAGCGCTATTTCTCTCTTGAGAAATAAATTTCTGGAATTGTTTACCCACCCTTGTAGTGCAGAACCACGATGTTGCCATGATGCTCGGCGGCCAACCTTTCCGGCATATCCCCCAGGCTGGATTCAAAGCGCTTGCGGCTGCCGATGCTCGGCAGCACGATCAAATCCTGCGGCGAGACATGGCTCAAGATGGTCTGGATCGGGTTGCCTCTAACCGCCAGCAGGTTGAGCTCGTGAGCACTTTCCTTGTTCTCGATTAATTCTTGAACTTTCTTTTCATAGGACGGATCCGTCAGGATCAGCAGCGGCGAGTTGACCGCCCGGGCGATGGTCAGAACCACGTCCAGAGTCCGGCGGATGGTATCCGGGCTCAAGCTCTGGGATGGCAGCGCCATCACCACGTTCCGGGTGCTGTTGAGCGGTACTGAAATCCGCCCGACCAGCACTGGCAGGTCGGAACCCCAGATTACCTCATCTAGAATCGTGCCCATCAGGCTCTGGCGGATGGTCGAGCGGCCGCGCCAGCCCATCAAGATCAGGGTGGCATCATTCTCGATGGCCGAGTGGATGATGCCGTGCGCCGCTGATTCATCCACCCGGCGGATCAACTGGATCTCAATATCCGGGTCACTCAGCGTCTCGGTCACCTGGTTCAGTAGTTCTTTTTGTTGATTCAACTGCTCCACCCGCCCATGGGATTCCAGCGCCACATGCAGCGCCATTAACCGCCCGTTCTGTGAGCGCGCCAGCAACGCCCCCAGCCCGATCAAATGCTGTTGGGTGTGCGGGTTGACAATCGGTATTAGAATCCGGCTGAAGAGCGGCTCTGGTTCGGGGGTATCTTTGTGGTTGGTCAGGCGCCTGGCAAAATGCTGTACCATCATCGGCGAGGAGATCGAGGTCAGCAAAATCATCAAGATGGCCGCGTTAAACAGGGTCTCATTAAACAGGCCAATCTGTAAGCCAATCACCAGGGTGGGGATGGTGACCGCGGCCTGGGCGTGCGACAACCCGTAAGCGGTAAACAACTCAGCCCGGTTGTAGTGGAAGATGCGCCCGGTGATCCAAGCCGCAATAAACTTGGAGACGTACGCCACCACCGTCACCCCCACGGCCACTAGGATGGTTTTGCCGCTCGTCAGAAAGGCGGTTGGGTCGGTCATCATGCCGGAGGACAGCAGAAAGACCGGGATGAAGAACGATTCGCCGACGAATAGCACCCGCCCAACCACCGGGCTGTGATGCGGCAGGGTGGCATTGATCGCCAGTCCCGCCAGGAAGGCCCCGACCACCTCATGCACACCCACGCCCTCCGCCAGCAGTGCCGAGATGAACAGGATAAACAGGATAAACTGGAACTCCACTGCCCGGCCGCGCAAGTGTTGAAACACCCAGCGGCTCAGCCGCGGCAGTCCGTATAAAACCAGGAAGGCAAACACTCCCAGCAGGATGAATAGACGCAGGAAATAACCCGCCGACAGGCTGCCCTCTTGCACACCCAGCACAATCGCCAGCACAATGAAGGCGCCAATATCCGTCAGCACGGTGGCGCCAGCCGTCACCGAGACGGCCTCGTTACGGGTCACCCCCAGCCGGGTCAGGATCGGGAAGGCGATCAGGGTGTGCGAAGAGAAGGCCGAGCCGAGCAAAATCGACCCCAGCCAACCCATCCCCAGCAAAAAGCCCAGACCCGTGCCCAATGCCATCGGAAAAAGAAAAGTCAGTCCGCCGAAGACGACCGCCCGCCAGCCCACCCGGCTGAACGAGTGGATATCCACCTCCAGACCGGCGTTGAACATCAAGTACACCAGCCCGATCGTCGAGAGGAAATCGATCCGGCTGTCCAGGCCGAGCAGGTTGATCACATTTGGACCAACCAGCATCCCCACCAGAATCACACCGACAATACCCGGCAGGCGCAATCGCTCAAAGATCAGTGGCGCGAGGAGAATGACTGCCATAATGACAAGGAAAATGGCAACCGGATCATTCAGGGGCAGATTCATATGGCTTGAGGGGATTCCTTGCAGAAGGATACCACCATCATAGCACGAAAACGAAAATGTACATCCTAGAAAATCGTTCACAAAGAAGGAAATTTGAGAATAGATAGTACTAAAATAGACCATCACCACCCTATATCTTTATTGACAAGCTCTTTTGGATTGGATAAACTATACATAAGCAAAGCTTAATGTTATTGAATTCCGGCTGCTGGATGTTATCTGAGTGCCTTGAAACGGGAACAGATTCCCATTATCTAGTTTTTTTGGTGAATTCAGCAAAGATACAGGACCAATTTTGCCGCCGGAACACTAAGGGAGTCATCAATGGCGGATGTTCACATACAACCAAAAGCACTTTTGGTTGATCAATCCACTCAACATCCCCGATCTGGGGCTGTAGGGATTAAATTTCTGCACCTGTGCCTGGTCATGGTACTGATCGTCTCCACCTTGATGGCGGGGGTTCAGCCGGTTACCGGCCAGAGTTCCACCCTGAGGGCGGACGCGTTGGTGATTGTCAACACCACCAGCGGTGCATATGTACATTATGAGCAATGGATAAAGCCCTACCTGGATCACTTTGGCATTCCGTACACTATTTGGGATATTGCGACCACACCCGCTGTGCCGGACCTGGAGAGCTTTGCAGTTATCATCATCGGCCACGACCAGCTGGATTATATGGAGACCTACCTGAGCCAGACCATCCAGGCCCAAATTTCACTGGCAGTTTCCGAAGGCACCGGCCTGGTGAATTTTGATTTCGACCTGGCAGGCGGAGACTTCACCCCCTATTATCATTACATCCAGGATATTTTTAATTTCACTTATTACGACGCTGCCCCGGCGGATATCGTCAGTTTCAATTCCAGCCCGGCCCTGGGTGGATACATCACCGCCCTGCAGCCACTGCCGATCAGTTACACCCTGCGCTTTCCGACCATCCTGCGCGGCCTGAACCCGGATACGGGTTCAGCCACCCTGGCCAGCCTGGGCACCGATCCACTGGTCGTGGTCGATACGTATGGCCTCGGCCGGGCTGTCCAGTGGACCACCATCAACTGGATGGGCTCCGGCAACCTGGGGCCGGTTTCCGGCATGGATGACCTGGTCTGGCGTTCGATCGTCTGGGCTGCCCGCAAGCCGTTCGTCATGCAGGGCATGCCGCCCTTCGTTACCTTCCGCATCGATGATGTGGTTGGGCCGTACACCTGGGTTAATACGGCTGTTTCGCACGATTTCAAGCCCTGGGTTGGAATCTTCATGGATACGGTCACAGAGATCCCAACCCTTAAGACACTGGTGGATAGCGGTAATGTCACGGCATCCATCCATGCCCGTTCGTACAACAGCTCTTTTTACTTTGACCACCTTTCCGGTACCGATTGGCCGGACGCGGTTATGCAGCAAAACTATCTGGACGGTACTGAGTGGCACACCCTGCATCAAATTCCCATCTCGAAAGTTGTCGTGCCGCATTTTTACGAGATTGGCACCAATGCCTTTGAAGGGCTCTCGGATTGGGGTGTGGAATTCATCCTGACCCCCATGCTGCCCGGTAACCCCTATGGCGCAGACCGCTTGCTGGTCGGTCCATTCTTCGAGTATTCCAACCCCTGCGGCAGTGGCTGTGGCCTGCCATTCTATTTCGCTGATATCCTCCCGATTCCCAATCACCCCGAATACGATGGCGATTTTCACGTGGTCATCACCGAAATCCGGGATATCGGTGGATACGAATGGTTCCCTTCTGACGAACCCGGTTACCTTCAGGATACGATCGACCGCGGCGTAGCTCAACTCAAGCGCGCTCTGGATGGCATGGAACTGGCCACCATCTTCACCCACGAAGAATTTATCCTCAGTATTACAGATGAAAACTGGGATACCATCATGGCCGGTGTGGCAGCCGGTGTGGCATCCTACCAGCCGGAGTATGTTACCCTGGATTATGCCTCCCAGTATGTGCGGGCCACCCTCACCTCGCAAATCTCCAGCAGCATCTACAACCCGCTCACCGGCAACCTCGATACCACTCTGACCGGTTCAACGGATATGCCCACCCGCTTTTATCTCTTTACCGAGACCGCTGGCAACATCTTCAGTCAGTTTGTCGATGTGCCAACCTTCAGTGGCAGTACCCTGGTTTCCACGGCATTTTCCGGTGGCCTGCCGCACACCATCTCCGGCAATGCCGGCGTGGCCGGGGCAACCCTCAACTATACCGGTGGGGTGCCTGTCACAGCCGATGGCACAGGCGCATATAGCCTGACGGTGCCCTACGGTTGGTCCGGCTCCGTCACCCCCACCCGGCCAGGCTCTACCTTCACCCCTGCCAGCCGTTCCTATGTCAACGCCACTACGGATTTTACTGCCCAAAACTATACCGCCAATCCTGTCACCTACACCATCTCCGGCAATGCCGGGGTGGCCGGGGCAACCCTCAACTTTACCGGCGGTACACCGGTCACTGCGGATGGCTCCGGGAATTACAGCCTGACGGTACCTTATAATTGGTCCGGTTCCGTCACGCCCTCCCTATCCGCTTATGTCTTTAGCCCCCCCAGCCGTTCCTACACCAACCTGCTCGCCAGCCAATCCGAACAGGACTTCCTGGCCAGCAACACGACTACCATCAGCATTCCCCTGCTGGCCGGTTGGAATATGGTCTCCATCAACATTCATCCCCTCAGCACGGCAGCCACGGATGTTCTGGCTTCGCTTGAGGGTAATTATGACTTGGTGTATGCCTGGGACGCCAGCCTGACCAGCAATAACTGGCTGCGGGCCGATAACATTCCCTTCAGCGAGGATAATCTCACCCACATCGATGAAACCACCGGCCTCTGGATTCATCTAACGGCTCCTGATACCCTTGAGGTAACCGGCACTTATCCGGTCTCCACCACCATTCCACTGTCTGTGGCCGGTGGTGGCTGGAACCTGGTAGGATACCCGTCCGGTTCTACGGCAGACCCGGCCAGCGTACTCAGCTCGAACACCACCCTGGTCTTCTCCTATCGTCTTTCAGATGCCGCCGATCCATGGAAATTGTTTGATGTTACTTCTCCGCCTATCACGAATGATTTGACCGAAATGATGCCCACCTGGGGTTACTGGATCCAGGTTTCTGCTGATCAATCCTGGACGGTAAATTACTAGGCTGCCATCTTGACCCTGCCAGCCCCTGGAGAGCTTACCCTCTCCAGGGGCTATTTTTCTCCAAAACCCGGGTACCTTCGACTATAATTGCCTCTACACTTCAGCCTGCATCTCAGCCAAATGGAAGGGTTAGCCGTTTGAAATCGATCTTGATCCTGGGGACCAGCACCGTCCAGGGGGATGCTGTTCAACTTTGCCGTTCTCTTGGCTTGCAAACCCACGTTTGCAGTAACTCTGGCCTTGGCCCGGCAGCCGCCCTGGCGGATCATGTTGTCCAGATTGATATCACGGACGCCCGTGGAGTGTTGGAATATGCCCGCCAGCATCAAATCAACCTGGTCTATTCCATCGGTTCGGACCTGGCCATGCCGACGGCTTGCCGGGTCAGCCAGGAACTTGGCCTGCCAGCCTTTGTCTCTCTCCAGACAGCTTTCACCAGTAATATAAAACCCAGCCTGCGGTCTGCCCTTGGGCAGGATTTCCCGGGTAACCTGCGTTACCAGGTGCTGGAGCAGCCTGACCCGGCCCGGGTGCTGCTTCCCTATCCCCTGGTACTCAAGCCGGTTGATTCGCAGGGTGGGCGAGGAGTCAACCGTCTTGATTCAGCCAAGGATTTACCCCTGGCTTTTGAGCAGGCCATTGCTTTCTCACGACAGGCGAGGGTCATCCTGGAGGAGTGGGTCCCCGGTTCGGAGTTCTCTCTCAACCTTTATTTACTCGATGGTGAGATTGTCTTTTCAGCTTTAAGCGATCGCCGGGTCTGGCCGCAGTTTGCCATTGGCCTGGTGCGCAGTCATCTTAATCCATCTGGGTTGAATCTCGCTATCCAACACCGCTTATTAGAAATGGCGCATTCCGCCTGCCAGCGTCTGGACATTCGCAACGGGCCGGCTTATTTTCAGGTCAAGTACTGGCAGGATCGCCTGTACCTGATCGAGATCACCCCCCGCTTGGATGGCTGTCACCTCTGGCGCCTGATTCGCTTTGCCACCGGTGTGGATTTGTTGCAGATCACCTTTGAGCATTTGCTCGGCCATCCACCACTTCCAGTAGACCTCCAGCCGCAATCCATCGGTGCGTTTCAATTGGAGTTCACCTGCCAGCTCCCTGGCCAAGCGGCTCTTAACCTGCCAGCTCCGCCGCAAGCCTTATTCTCAGATTTTTATTACGCCCCGGGTGAGCCAGTGCGCCGAATCAACGGCTTACTGGAGAAAACTGGCTATTTCATCACCGCTGTTGAGGACGCATGAAGATTGCTGTAACTGGCGGGTTGGGCTTTCTTGGCCGCTGGCTGCTGGCTGAAGCGGGGGATCAGCATCAATGGACCTTGTTGACCCGCCAGCCGGCCGCTGCTCGCTTCGATTTTCTGGGCCAGGGAGCCGATGTCCGCCAGACCGATTATTCACTTTCCCACTTAACCTCGCTGCTGCAGGGCGTGCAGGCGGTTGTCCACCTGGCAGCAGTCCGCCCTGCGGATCAACTTCCGCCGGAGGCTTATCAATTTAATTTGGCCTCGACTGACAGTCTGCTTCAGGCCTGCCTGCAGGCGGATATTGCGAATATTGTCCTGGTTTCATCGCGGGCGGTCTACGGGCAGCAGAACCCCTGCCCCTGGACGGAAGAACAAATCTCGTTGCCAGAAACCCCTTACGGCGCTTCGAAACTGACCATGGAGCAACTTGCTGACCGCTTCCAGGCTGAACAGGACCTGCCCAGCCGCTGCCTGCGCCTGGCCCAACTGGCTGGCCTGGGCGAGCGGGGCGGCTATGCCCTGCAAAATTTCATCCAGGCTGCCCACCATCACCAGGTGATCCACGTCCATGCGATTGGCGCTGATGGCCGAGAATATCTTTACGTGCGAGATGCCGCCCGTGCCATCCTGGCTGCCCTGGCACATCCAGCCTTGCACGGTGCGTTTAATATCGGCCCTCAGGCGCCCATTTCCATACTCGGGCTTGCTCGCCTGGTCAACCGAGTCTTTGAGAACGAGGGCAATCTGGAAATTGGCCCGGGGGCAATCGAAACCGGCGAGATGCGCTGGATGAGTTGCGAGAAAGCCCGCCAGGTGTTGGGTTGGTCCCCTCGCTGGACACTTGAACAGGGTCTGGTTGAAATACGGTACTTGCTCTCAACGGGTATTCTGCTCTGAAACCTGCTCCTTGCCAACTTTGTAGAATCACATAAAAGGATTCCTTCAGAAGTATTAGCACTCTGTTTTGGCTGTGCTATCAACGGCGCGAAGAAGCTGCAACACCTTCTTTTAGGAAGAGCGTTTGCTTTTACCTGTCTCCAGCCAGAGCAATAAATGCAGGATCTGGCGAGGATCAAAGTCTCCCCCTGTATTCAAAGCGGAACTTGATTCTACTCAGTGCCTGTACCACCCCACCAGTCCGGCTGCGCCGCTGCCTATCCGGCGGTCAGCAACAGCAGGTGGCTATTGCCCACGCTGCAGCCGACAAAGTCATCTTCATGGACGAGGGCCGCATCCTCGAAGGTGGTGTTCCCACTCAGGTTTTCGAAAACCTCGGTCCACGAACGGACGCGCAGTTTCTTCTCGCAGATCCTGGCACATTAGACAGGCCAGCCATCCGGCCAGGGTTTGGATGTACAATAGAGGTGAAAGTGAGGAGATGATGACCAACCCTTCCTCTGAAATTACCTGGAAAAGCGGCCAGAGCAGTGCTCCCCTGCCGCCTATCGTACCCGGCCTGCCCTTCGTCGGCAGCGCCATTCCTATGTACACCGATGTGTTGGGTTTTTTGGTGCAGCAATATCAACGCATGGGCCCGATCTTTCGCATCCGCATTCCTGGCGAGACCTACACGGTCATCGCCGGGCAGCAGGCCAACCTGTTCATGGCACGCGAGGGTAATGACCATTTCCGTTCCAAGGAATTCTGGCAGCACATGGATCGTGAGCTGGGCGCAAAAACCACCCTGATCAGCTCGGATGGCGAGATTCACTCCCGGCTGCGCCAGTTGCAGAAACGCGGCTACAGCCGTTCCACCATTGAGGCCCACCTGGCGGAGGTGGTAGAGATTGCCCGCCGTTCGGCAGCAGAGTTCCCGGCCGGGCGCAGCCTCGCGGTTTACCCCTGGCTACAGGAGGTCATCACCGAGCAGCTTGGCACCATCATTGCCGGCACTGCCCCGGGCGAATACGTTCATGATGTGGTTAAGTTTGTCCGCACGGCCCTTTTGGTGCATGTCACCCGCCAGCGGCCGCGCTTGCTGGTTGCTCTGCCGGGTTACAAGAAAGCCAGGCAACGTTCCTTTGAGCTGGGTTACAAAATCCTGGATTGGCACCGCACCCATCCACCCGTGGATCGCCCAACCAACCTGATCGACGATGCCCTGGCCGCCGCCGCGGACGCCTCGTTGGTGGCGCCGCAGGACCTGATGCCGTTTGCCCTTGGTCCCTATATCGCCGGGCTGGATACAGCCGCCAGCACCGCTGCCTTTTTGCTGTATGCCCTGTTTGCCGATCCGGCATTGCGTCAGCGGGTGCAGATTGAGGCGGACGAACTCTTCGCGGGGGAGGGCATCACCCCAGCCAAAGTCCGGGCGCTGAATGTACTGCAGCGTGTCTTCCTGGAGACCTTGCGCCGCTACCCGATCGCCCCGGCTGTCCAGCGCACCGTCACCCAGCCCTTCGAGTTTGCCGGTCACCGGGTGGATGCCGGTGGGCGCATCTTCATTGGTACCACCGTCGCCCACTTTATCCCGGAACTGCACCCTGATCCCTACCGCTTCGATATCGACCGCTACCTGCCGCCCCGTAACGAGAACAAGATCCCCGGTGGTTTTGCCCCCTTCAGCCTGGGGGCCCACACCTGCCTGGGCGCTGGCCTGGCCGAAGTGCAGATCATGGTCACCGTAGCCGCCCTGCTGCACTTTGCTGATTTGCAGATGGATCCGTCAAATTACACCCTGCGCACCCGCACCGCCCCCACCCCCGCCCCCACTCCGGATTTCCGAATGAGGGTGAAGGCAAAGTAACAAGTTTTATGAATAAAAAGCCCCTTATGGACTTCAGGTTCATGAGGGGCTTTTCTTTATTTTTAATTTAGGAGCTTTTTAAGGCAATACCGTATACGGGTTGACAAACGTCCCAAAGTAGCGCACTTCAAAGTGCAGGTGCGGGCCGGTCGAGTTGCCGGTGCTGCCCGCCAGGCCGATGGTGTTGCCCTTGTAGACGCTTTGCCCGCAGCGGACAGAAAGTGTGCTCAAGTGAGCATACAGCGTCTGGAAGCCGTTGCCATGGTCGATCATCACCGTGTTGCCATAACCGCTGGTGTTCCAGCCGGCGAACACCACCACCCCACTGTCGGAAGCATAGATCGGCACACCCTGCCCGGCCGCAATGTCGATTGCCAGGTGGCCGGACCAGAAGTCGTTGCCGGAAATCCAATTGTTGTAGGACGGCCAGATGAAGGTGCCGGTGCCGTAAGCTCCACCCTCGCCGGTGACGCACATCCCGACCATGCCGGTGGTCACGCCCGCTGCGCCGCGCGGGATGTAGCCCATGACCCAGGTGCGCACGAAATCGCGCTCACCGCCCGGGATCATGATTTCCTGCCCAGGCTGGATCTGCGGGTCGGCCATGTCCAATTTGTTGCCTGGCCAGCTCAGGATCGAATCCACCGAGGATTTAAACAGCCCGGCGATATGATCCAGTTTGTCGCCTTCTTTCCACTCATACACCACGCCATCCGTCGGGGGAATGGTCAACTGCTGATCGATCGAAATCAGGTCAGGATTGTCGTTCAGGACATCGTAGTTCGCCCACAGCACGGATTCTGGTTCCAGGTCGTATTCCTTGGCGATGGCAAAAATCGAATCGCCGGAGGAAACGGTATGGCTGAAGATGTCCTCGCGCTTGGTTTCGGGAATGATGGTGTGCACCGAGGCCGGGCGCCTCCAGCTTGCCAGGCTAAGCGGGGCAAAATCTGGCAGGCTGACATTCGCTGCAGCTTTGGGCAACTCTATTGTCTGCGGCGCATTGTTAACATTCGCCGAGACAGCCGCGGGTGAAATAAAGCGGCGTACCAGGATCATCCCGAGTAGAGCGATCATGCCGATTGCGACCCCCCACAACACGATTGAAAGCCAGAGCGGCCCCCCGCTGCGGCTTTCGGTTGAGGGTTTTAAACTCACATATCCTCCGTCAGGGTTTCCAGGAATTCAGCATTATTCTTGGTGCGATTCAACTTCTGCAAAATGGCTTCCGTAGCTACGGCCGGGTCCATCCCGGCGCCCTGCGGCGCCTGCCCGATCATCTGCAGGTACATCCGGCGCATCAGCCAGACCCGTTGCAACACATCCGGTCCCAGCAATAGTTCTTCACGGCGGGTGGAGGAGCGTTCAATGTCGATGGCGGGGAAGACGCGGCGCTCTTGCAGGCGGCGCGACAGGTGCAATTCCATGTTGCCGGTGCCTTTGAACTCTTCATAGACCACGTCATCCAGGCGGGAGCCGGTATCCACCAGGGCGGTGGCGATGATGGTCAGCGAGCCGCCCTCTTCCAGGTTGCGGGCTGCGCCGAAGAAGCGCTTGGGCGGATAGAGTGCCGAGGGGTCCATACCGCCGGAGAGGGTCCGCCCGGAGGGATTGACCACCAGGTTGTAAGCCCGCGCCAGCCGGGTTAGCGAATCCATCAGGATGACCACATCCCGACCGCTTTCCACCAGGCGTTTGGCGCGCTCCAGTGTGATTTCAGCAGTACGCACGTGCGAGGTGACCGGCTCATCAAAGGTTGAGGCCACCACTTCGGCATCCACCGAGCGGTCCATATCGGTTACTTCTTCCGGGCGCTCACCAATCAGGGCAATGATCAGGTGCACATCCGGATATTTGGTCGAGATCGAGTTGGCCAGTTGTTTGAGAATGGTGGTTTTACCGGCCTTGGGCGGTGAAACGATCATGCCGCGCTGGCCGCGGCCAATGGGTGCAATTAAGTTAATCAGGCGGCTGGAGAGAATGCCGCGGTCCACATCCAGGTCAAAGCGCTTTTCCGGGAAGATCGGGGTCAGGCTTTCAAAGGTGGGGCGGGAGCGGGCGTCGTCCGGGTTGATGCCATTGATGGATTCAACCTTCAGTAGACCATAATGCCGCTCCGATTCACGCGGCGGACGTACATGCCCGATCACCAGGTCGCCGCCGCGCAGGTCGTAACGGCGCAATTGAGCCTGGGAGACATAAACATCCTCCGGGCCGATCTGGTAGTTGGTGCGCAAAAAGCCGATGCCCTCGTTCATAATCTCGAGCACGCCGCCGCGCACCTCCAAACCTTCTTTTTCCGCTTCCACCTGGCGGATGCGGATCAGTAGGTTTTCTTTTTTCAGGCGGTTGAAATTGGGGACGTTGAGATCTTTGGCGATTGCGCGCAGCGCCGCCAGGGGCATGTTTTCAAGTTCAAGTAGTTTCATGGAATTTGGTCTTTGTTGTTTGAGGTATATTGCAAAGTGTGACCGCGGCGCGCAGATGTTCGCCGGCGGTTGTTGATTATGCTCTTTGAAGCTGCAGTAGGGATTTTCGTTCTTCTGCCCATCCCCTTGCTGGGTAGAAATTATTCAAACCATTAAGCCACCACAATTGTTTTGGAGATAAACAGATTATAGCATACTGTCAAGAGATTATGCAAACAGAATGGTTAAAAATCCCTCATTTTACAAAATATTAACACACAAAGAACGGAAACTGTCAGTTTACAGCCTTTGCTAGCCTTGGCTAGCACGGGTTACCCGTAGAGTGGCCCGCCCTTATTAGTTATTGCGTTTCTACGGCGTCACCGGTACCTTCAACAAGGCCCCGACGGCATACCCCACCAAGGCGCTGACTGTGCCAATCACTGCCATCTCCAACCCGCTCTTCCACGGCCGGCCGACTGTGATGCGCGCCTTGTAAACACCCACCCCGAACAGCACCGCGGCCGTTACCAGCACCGAAACCAGCATGCTCAGCCCGACTGGCAGGAAGGCAAATGGTACCAGCGGGATCAGGGAACCGATGATGGCTGCGGCTCCGACTACCAACGCCGCCTTGAATGCCTTGCTGCGGTCCACCGGCTGCAACTGGTGCTCCTCCGCCATCATCACCGCCACCCATATTTCTTTGTTGGTCGTGATGGTCTCAACAATCCGGTCCAACAGTTCACCGTTAAAACCCTTCTGCTCGTAAATTTCACGAATCTCGTCCCGCTCCATCTGTGGCGAGGCCTGGATGTGGCGGAACTCGCGCGAGCGTTCACTTTCATAGAAATCTGCATCAGCCAGGGTGGAAGTGTAAGCTACTGCTCCCATTGAAACGGATTCGGCAAAAGTAGCAGCCAGCCCGGCCACCACGACTAAATGAGGGTCGCTGGTGGCCGCTGCCACCCCCAGGATCACCCCCAGCACGTTCACTAAACCGTCCTGCCCGCCCAGGATGATGTCCGACAAACTGGATGCCTGGTTATGCGGGTCGGATACGTGTGGGTGAGGAACACCGGTGTGGGGTATGGTTTGTTCTTTAAATCGCATGCTAACTCCTGAATTTTTACGTAATGAAATCGAACGGTTTCCTAAGGCCGGTAAAAGTTTGAATAGCTCACCTGAGCCTCTAGGTTTTCACCGCACCCTTTGGTAACATAAGTAATGAATTAACTTTGTGATTTTGGTGCCACGCCTTTTGCCAATCTATAGCGGAAGATGGTCCCGGGGATAATCAGCAGGAGGCTGGCAGCCAGCCCGATCCAACTCGAAAATCCTAGCCCAATCCCCAGGGCGGCCACGCTCAGCCCACTGTTCAACAGGGTGTTGCCCGTTTCGGTTAATTCGTGGTCGGTATTGACAAACTCCGGGGCGGAGAAGAAACGCCTCACCCGGCCGGGAACATCCCCGGCGGCAAACGCCACCAAAATGCCCAGGATGCATACCGCCAGACCTATCGCTTGAAAATTGTGCGTGCGCGGCAGCAGGGCAGGCAAATATAGAAATTCCAAAGGTGATCCCAAACCGACCAATATCACCCCCGGCAGTAGCAGCCACAGTGCCTTGTCGCACTGGTCCAGGCGGATGGATTTGCGCACCATGCTTACTCCCAGGGTAACCGATCCGCCTGCCACGCTCAGAATGCCAATCACTAGCAGCACCCAACCGATCAGGTTGGCCGTGCGAGTTTCATACCCCAGCGTAGCAGAAAAAATACCCGCTAGTACGCCAATAAAGAGAAGAAATCGTTTTACAAATGCAGACATGCTTCACTCCTTTCCAAACGAAACCAGGGCGCGGTCATGCGCCTTATGCCATTGCCACCACCTTCAGGCTTATCAGGCTGGGAATGGCAGGTTTGGAGGCGGGAAAACAGGTCGGGGGATGTAGGATTGGAGCGGTAATTGAGGAGCAGGGGGAACAAGAATAATTATTTCGCCACCGGTCATCAAATCGACACCAGGCAGCAGGAACAAATTATCGTGATGGCCAGTTTCGGTCATCTCGATCAGCTTACCCAACCCCATTTCGTCCGAGATAAAATGAAAGGTGACTGACACAAGGCAAATCACGAGAATAAAAATCATAGGAAGTGAAAGCCGCTTAGCCATTCTGAATGTGTTTCACTCCCTGTTGAAAAAGGGCAATGATGTGCTCATCCTCCACCCGGTAGTAAACTTCCTTGCCCTCGCGGCGCAATTGTACCAGGCGCATCTGGCGCAGCCCGCGCAGGTGATGCGATACGGCACTCTCGCTGATACCAACCACGGCTGCCAGGGCGCCGACATTCAGCTCGCCGGCCATCAGCGCTGAGAGAATACGCACCCGGCTGGTATCGCTGAAGGCGCGGAAGAGTTCCGCCACATGGGCGGCAGTGTGTTCGTCAAGGGTAGGGAAATTATTTTCCATAGGTATATTTACCTGAGCATATGTTCAAAGGAGATAGTACGGCGCTTATCTTTGCCCGTCAAGTGACATTAATTGGATGTTAATCACATAATCTTTTGATATATATATTATTCACTCTTCCGATAGATCCATTTTTGTAAAGCTTTGAGTTTCACGCTTTCTGCAAAGAGAATACAGAGTAAACCTGCCGACAAGACTAAACCTATTTCCCAGCGATGAAGTGGCGCAAACTTAAACAAATCCCGTAAACCGGGTATGGAGAGCACCAGCGTCAGGAAAAGCAACGCACTGCCGGTCACCCACCACAAAGCCTTGTTTGGAATGCGGAGCGACGAAAGGATGGAATGTGTCCTTGAGCGGTTTGAGAATATCAAGCTAAGATTCCCAATCACCAGAGAGACAAACGCAAACATCCGCGCCTCCCCCTCACCCAGCCCTCTTAGCAATGCAAGAGCATACACACCCGCCACGACGAGCAAGATTCCCAGACCCTGGATCAATCCAGTAATCACCATTGGACGATCAAAAAGTGGTTCATTTAACTTTCGAGGAGGTCGTTGCATGATATCCGGTTCATCTTTTTCCATTTCAAAAACGATTGTGCAAGCCGGATCGATGATCAATTCCAAAAACAGTACATGGACCGGATAAAGCGCCAGTGGCCATTTAAGCAACACTGGGATGAGAGACAAGCCTGCAATTGGAATATGCACCGAGAAGATGAATGCCATCGCCTTCTTAAGATTATCAAAAATGCGCCGTCCCATGCGCACTGCAGCGACTATGGATGCAAAGTTGTCATCCACCAGAACTAACGCAGCTGATTCGCGCGCCACATCGGTACCCCGACCACCCATTGCAATACCGATATGCGAAGCTTTGAGGGCGGGAGCGTCGTTGACCCCATCACCGGTCATTGCCACCACTTCTCCGTTGGCTTTCAACGCATGGACGATCCGTAGTTTTTGTTCAGGTACCATGCGAGCAAAAATGCACGTGGTTTTAATTCGCTCGGAAAATTCTTCATCGCTCATTGCATCCAATTCTGGGCCGGTGATGATTTCATCCGCAGGTTTCAGGCCAATCTGTCGGGCAATGCTACTCGCTGTACCGGGGTAATCGCCAGTAATCATAATGACGCGAATACCCGCTGCATAACATTCGCTAATCGCACTCGGCACTTCAGGCCGAATGGGATCTGCCATCCCAAGTAAACCGATAAACTTGAATTCAAAATCATGCTGTTCGTTTGGTAAATCATTGGAGACGAATTCGGCTTTTGCTACACCAAGGACGCGTAAACCCTGGTTAGCCATAGTGTTAATCTGCACACCAAGCGCATTCTTTTGTTCTTCACTAAAGTGACAGAGATCTGCTATGGCTTCAGGAGAACCCTTCGCAGCAATCACAAATGCTTTGTCATCTGTGGAACGCCAGACATGCGACATTGCCAGTAGGTTTTCGGAAAGCGGGTATTCACGAATCAGTTTCCAGGTATTATGCAGGTGTTCAGTGTTGATCAGAGTACGTCCCCCTAATTCTTTGATGGCTTTTTCCATCGGGTCAAATGGGTCGACTGGCGTTGCCAGCAGGCTGAACTCAACCAACCCATGGAAATCATCCGGCAGAGACCGTTGTTGCAAGTTAATCTCTAATAGGTTGTTTTCGGCAATCAAATGTGTAACAGTCATGCGATTTTGCGTCAATGTTCCTGTTTTATCCGTGCATAGAACAGTTGCCGCGCCGAGCATCTCCACCGCCGGGACTCGCCGGGTAAGCACATGGTGTTGAGAAATTCGCCAGGCGCCAAGTGCCAGGAAGATCGTCAATACCACCGGAAATTCTTCAGGCAAGGTTGCCATGGCAAGCGTAAGGCCTGCCAGAAATCCATGCAGCCAGTCGCCGCGGGTTATCCCAAAGACTACCACCACTACGGCGCACATCCCCAAACCAATTATGGCAAAGGTGCGAACAATTTTCCCGGTCTGCTGTTTTAAATTTGTATCTTCGGGTTGTAATATTTGCAGCGCCTTACCAATCTTGCCGATCTCGGTGCGCGCCCCGGTTGATTGTACCTGGGTGACACCCCGCCCTTTAACCACCAGCGTACCAGAGAAAACGAATGGCAGGTCATCCCCTCCGGGACGCCCCACCTCCAGTCGTCCGTCCCATACTTTCTTTCGCACTGACACTGATTCCCCGGTTAATAATGATTCATCCACACTGATGTTGGTGCCAGACAATAATACAGAATCTGCAGGGACCCGGTCACCCTCAGCGATTAGGACAATATCTCCCCGAACCACTTCACGACCAGCAATCCGCTGTTGCTTTCCATCTCGTATCACCAGGGCACGCGGACTGGAAAGATCGCGCAGGGCGTCCAGGGCTTTTTCGGTCTTTTGCTCCTGGTAAAAAGTGATCCCGATAATTACAACCACAAACCCCATCAACATCAGGGCTTCTGCCTGGTCACCCAGGAAAAGGTACAGCACCCCGCAGGCGATCAACATCAGGAACATCGGTTCTCGTACAACATCCAGCAAGATGTGAAGGATATTGCGCTTTTTTGAGGCAGGCAATTCATTATATCCATCGGTTGCCAGTCGTTCGCGGGCCTCTTGTTCGGTTAATCCTTGAAGTAATGATGTTTCCAGTTCAGTATTCATTTCAATGTAAACTCCAATTCTACTAATTTCACATCTTTGCCATAATACGTTGGAAATGCGGGATGTCCAAATTGACCACTTTCGTAATTTGCTTCGCGTTTGTAACATAGTAATTTTGAAAAGACAAAGTAGTCATGGTAATTCCTTGTTTGATGTTTTGTCATCCTGAACGCAGTGATCGCGAAGCATACCCGCAGGGTAAGGATCTTAAAGTCAGTTTCAGATGCTTCGCTTCGCTCAGCATAAGGACATCGTTTTGTGTGGCCCCCCGTACGGGGGGTGGTCCACCCCTCCGGGTGTGCGAGCAGCTTTTTGTAGTAGGTGGATATTAAATCAACATCTGAGTATATGTTCAGATGTTATTTTAAGCCATATGGTTACGTACGTCAAGTGATGATAGAGTGAGGAATGTCATGCAACGGATACACAGACATCAGAAATCCTCAAGATTTCTGATGTCTGCCAGTTCCGCAGAGGTTGATCTCCGCATATTGCGTCCATCCCTATTCAAAAACAGGCCAACCTCATCTTTTTATTTGGAAAACCTCTTTTTCACTCCTTCACGATCTCAATCGCGGAGACCACGTCATTGAAATTGATGGCCCCAAAGGAGGGTAGGTTATTCGGCGCATCGCCGTATGGCAGCTCCACCATAAACCCGTTGATTAAAGCTTTCTCTAACAATCGCTTGAACGATGGGATCGCTGCAATAAACTGGTTGTCGGGCAGTTTCAGGCGCAGGCATAGTCCGTGATCGGGCTTCCGCAGGCTGTGCTGATAGCACTTGAACACCGTGTGCGACCATTTGTGCGGCGGACCGATCAGCACCACCGAAGAGATCGCGTCATTAAAATGACTATCGCCAAGCCAGTGCTTTTCCGTGATGCAGTCGCTCAAATTCTCAATTTTTCCGGTCGTGTCCACCACCAGCCGTCCACTATTGATTACCACGCCCAACGCATTGAGAATGAGGTCAAAAGTCTCATTCTGCCCACCTAACTTCGCCAACTTTATCAGGTTATAGATAACGACCAGTTTATCAACGACTGTTTTCCGGATGTCGTTGAGGCTGCCGGGTGAATTGGCATCGAAGTGGATATCCGGTTTGAAAAGCCCGGAATTACCAGGTAGCATGATCAGCGGTATGCCCTGGAAGTACGAATCTGAGAAGAAAATGGCCAGGGTGGGCAGCCTGACCGGTTCTGGAATGAACACCAGGTTTGGGCCCACCGGCATGACCTTGTGGTCGAAATGAATATTCTGGCCGAGCAGTTCCACCCTCCCATCGATCATCACCTGCAATTGCACTGAAAATGCACTGGAGGGATCGCCCGTTGAATCGTCCGGGATGATTTGCGGCAGGTAACCGAAGCTCAAAATACTGCTGGAAATGCCCTTCACACCCGGCTCGAATTCAGAGCGGTAGTTGTTGGGATCAACTTGTGAGCCGATGCACTGCCGCCAGGCGGGGTCAACTGTCGAGGCGAGTGAGATATTCTCCTCGTGAAAACTGCTCTGCGGAATTTCGTTATCTGTGTAGGCATCGGTCAGGAAGCCAAATGTGATCGTCAGTTTTCCTTCTTTGTTCGTCACCTTATTGTAGATAAACTGCACCAGCTCATTGTTGATTGCATCCTCCAACCGTTCGACCGTCAGATGCACCATTTGCCCGAGTGGAATTGGGATTTTGACTGCAATTTCTCCACTGCTCGCCACCGGGCGCCAAAGCCTGGCAGCCAGATCGGTCAGAGAGTTGAACAGGTACTCCTCCAGGTCCAGGCACAGGATCGGCCGGGAAGGCAGATCGTCCCTCCACAGCACCGCGATCCCGGGGTCTCTGGGGGTGGTGAAATGGACGTAATCGTCCCTCCACACATCGCATTCGTTATATAGCCACCGCCCGGCGCGCCGCAGCTTTGCCAGCTTGGAGGCCGCCTCTGTTGGCAGCGGCAGAGTCAATTGACCATGCGGGGGGGTGGGATAGGGGTCGATTGTGACTGGAGAACCGAACCCGAAAATTTTTAGATCGGTCAAGCTCCCAGGGCGCATATCGTACCAGCGCACCTGCCCGCCAGGCGTATCCGTCTGACCCGTCAACTGGCTCTCGGTAGGGTTGACAGGCGGGTCGGGTCTGGCTTTATTCCCCATAAAATGGGTGATGTCCTCCACGTTTGTCGAGGCTTGCGGATCGCTGAAACCGGCCGATACTTCCCCCAACTTCCATTCCAGCTTCTTTCCCAGGAACGGCAAAGGCAGCCAGACCGGGAACGGCAGGCAGGGCTTGCTTTCCTCGCCAGCCGGGTCAACTACCTTGATCTTGAACCCCATTCCCAGCCCATTGTGGCTGTAGTTATTGGATGCTTCCAGGATTTCCATATCTGGCAGGGCCACCGGGATTTCAACCAAACGCACCACGATGGCAGCCAGTGTCTCGGAGACAACTTCGCTTGGAAAAGGTTTAGCAGGCGTCAGGTCACGCGGGTTGGCATAATCCAGCGCGACCACACGGTATTTGGAAATATCTGGTAGATTGATGATATTCACGATATTTAGCAGGATTTCCAGCGCATAGACGTAAATAGTCTGCTCCGGCTGTGCCCCCAGGATGACTGGATCAAACGCAGCCAGCACCTCTTTTAAGTTATACAAAGCAGTAGTGGAGAATGAGGTCAGGTCGGTTGGATCGATAGGCTGCAACTGGATTTGCTGGGCATTCACCTGGGAACGGGTGACACCTACGATATCAAACGAAAAACGCATTGGACACCTCCTGGATACGTAGTTCCCTGTGAAACGGGTGGATATTCAATTATTTAATGTGTGGGTTGACGTTCTATCATCATATTACGAGATCAGGCATATTACAATAACCTTTATTTCTAAATTCTGGCGTACAATAATACAGGGCTTTCCCCCAGTGGGAAGGCCATTTTACCCCGCCTCTCATCCCGAAAACCCCCAGGAGGAACACATGAGCACTTCATTCGATATCATGGGTTTATTGCCACTCTTGATCCCGTTGATCGTTCTTCAGCTGGGATTGATGATCTACTGCCTGGTGGATTTGGCCCGCCGTGAGACCGTTAAACATCTGCCCAAATGGGCTTGGGCGCTGATCATCATCGCGGGCGAATTGATCGGACCGGTGGTCTACCTGATTATCGGTCGAGGTGAAAGTTAAAATGACAGCTATCCGTATCGAAAACCTGACCAAGACCTTTGGCGCGGTTCGTGCCCTGGATGGTTTAAGCCTGACCGTGGATGACAATTCCATTTTCGGCTTCCTGGGTCCCAATGGAGCTGGGAAAACCACCACCATCCGCCTGCTCTCCGGTCTGGCGCACCCAACGGCCGGGCAGGCCTGGGTGGCGGGGATGGCCATCGGTACTGACCATCAGGCGGCGAACAAGATCGGCTACCTGCCCGAGGAACCAGCTTTCTACCCCTACCTCACTCCACTGGAATACCTGGATCATATTGGCCGCTTGTTCAACCTGTCACCCGGGGAACGGCATAAGCGCATCGATGAGCTGCTGGAATTGACCGGGCTGACCCAGGTGAAAAAGCGCCGCATCGGCGGCTTTTCGCGCGGCATGCGCCAGCGAATGGGGCTGGCCCAGGCCCTCATCAACCAGCCGCAGGTCCTGCTGCTAGATGAGCCCGTCAGTGCGCTTGACCCGATCGGGCGCAAGGAAATCCTTGACCTGATCGAACGGCTGCGCGGGCAGTGCACCATCTTCATGTCCACCCACATCCTGGCGGATGTGGAGCGGGTCTGTGACTCGGTCGGCATCATCCACAAGGGCAAGTTGCTGGTGAAATCCAATAAGAATGAGCTGTTAGAACGCTATGCCCTGCCCGTGCTCGAGTTGGAATGTGACAGCGGGCAGTCCGCTGCCCTGGCAAGCTGGCTGGAACAATTATCCACCCAGCCCTGGGTCAAATCGACGGCGCTCGACCTGAACGTGGCCCGAATCATCGTGGGGACGGTGGAGGCCGACCGGCAGAAGCTGCTGGCTGCCACGTTGCAGGCCGGGTTGGCGCTGCGCCGTTTTGAGGTGGTTACACCCTCCCTGGAAGATGTCTTCCTGCAACTGGTCAGCGACGCGGAGCATACCTCATGAGCCTCTTCATTTCCCTGCGTAAAGAATGGATCGAGCTGTCCCGCACTTCTCGCCTGTTGATCCTGGTGATTGTCCTGGGCTTTTTTGGCCTCAGCTCCCCGCTGCTGGCAAAATATACTCCCGAGATGTTGAAGTTGATCCCCGGGGCGGAAAGCGTTGCCAGCCTGATCCCGGCGCCCACCGTGGTGGATGCCATCGGCCAGTACATTAAGAACCTCAGCCAGTTTGGCATTCTGCTGGCGTTATTATTATCGATGGGGTTGGTCTCGCAAGAGAAGGAACGCGGTACGGCTGCCATGCTGCTGACCAAACCCCTGCCGCGCAGTTCGTTTCTGGTCGCCAAGTTTTTGGCCCTGGGTTTGGGTTTTGTGGTGGCGTTTATTGTGGCCGCCCTGGGCGGATATTATTACACCCTGGTGCTTTTTGAACCGTTGAATGTGTGCGCCTGGCTGTTATTGAATGGCGCCCTGCTCATCCAGGTGTTGATTTACATTGCCATCACCCTATTGTTCAGCACCCTGCTGCGCTCCCAGGCAGCCGCTGCTGGCCTGGCGCTCGGCGTGACCCTGGTGCTTTCCTTGCTTGAATCGATCCCAGCCGTGGCGCCCTACGTGCCCAACCGGTTGGTGGTCTGGGCGGCGAACAACCTGGCTGGCGGTGCGCCGCTCAACGCCTGGCCGGCCTTCGCCATCAGCCTGGGGTTGATCCTGGTCTGCCTGCTGGCCGCCTGGCGCATCTTCGAACGCCAGGAGCTGTAACTGTCTTCTTAGTAGGTTGCCCTGTGCAAGTATTGCCGTTTTCCCCCTGAATCCACCGGATTTTGATTGACTTTTTAATTTTCCAGTTGTACACTACATATTGCAAATATTAATCCTGTCCGGTAGGCGCCCTGGTCTTTGTGGTTGGGGTGTCTTTTTTTCACTTATCCCTACCCACTTCATAAGATTATCTGTGCCTTTCTGTATATCTGTGTGGTTAATGTCATTTTGCCAACAAGGAGTCATTCAATGAGCATCATCGAAGTTTCCCACCTTACCAAGTACTACGGAAAATCGCGCGGCATCGTGGATGTTTCCTTCAACGTGGAGGAAGGCGAGATTTTCGGCTTTATCGGCCCGAACGGTGCCGGCAAATCCACCACCATCCGCCTGCTGCTCTCGCTAATCCACCCCACCAGCGGCAGTGCCAAAATTTTTGGCAAGGATGTCACTGCCCACGGCCCAGAAATCCGCCGCGACATCGGCTACCTGCCCTCGGAGGTCTATTACTACGAAGGCATGAAGGTCAAGGACCTGCTCAAATACTCCGACAGTTTCTTCCCAGGCGACCACACCCAGCGCATCCATGAGCTTTCCGAGATCATGGAGCTGGAGCTTAACCGCCGCATCAGTGACCTTTCCTACGGCAACAAGAAAAAAGTTGGCATTGTGCAAGGTCTGCTCCACGGCCCCAAACTGCTATTCCTGGATGAACCCACCGCTGGCCTGGACCCGCTGATGCAGCGCAAGTTCTTTGACCTGATCCGTGAAGAAAACAAGCGCGGCGTGACCGTTTTCTTCTCTTCCCATATCCTTGGCGAGGTGCAGCGTCTGTGCACCCGGGTGGGCATCATCCGTGAAGGCAGCATTGCTGAAATCTCCGATATTCGCACCCTGCAGCAGAACAACTACAAGAAGGTGCACGTCACCGCCCCCGACCTGACCCCTGATTTCTTCAACCTGCCCGGCGTAACCAACATCCAGGTTGAAGACGGAACGACCCATTTATTCTTCAAGGGCGATATCAACGCCGTGCTGCGCAAGCTCAGCGGGGTCCAGGTGACCGATGTGACCATCGAGGAACCCACCCTGGAAGAAATTTTCATGCACTACTACGAATAGGCCGAGACCATGAGCGCAAACATCTTCAGACACGAGTTTCGCACCCATCTCAAATCGGTGCTTATCTGGTCGCTAAGCGTAGCCTCCCTGGTATTAGTGTTCTTCGCCTTCTTCTCGGCTTTTGCCGCGGATGCTGCCCTGGTCAACGAAATGATGGCCAAGTTTCCCCCAGAAATGCGGGCCGCCTTCGCCCTGGACCGCATGGATTTTTCCACCGTGCTGGGCTATTTCAGCTTACTCTTTCTCTTTGCCCAGCTCTGCCTGGCCATTCAGGCCAGCAACTTCGGCTTTGGCCTGGTCTCCATCGAGGAGAGCGAACTGACCGCCGATTTCCTGCTCACCAAGCCGGTCAGCCGGGCACAAGTGCTCACCAGCAAGCTGCTGGCAGCCACGGCCTGCCTGGTGCTCACCAACCTTTCGGTTTGGGTTAGTTCCTTCGCCGCTATTGAGCTTTTCCGCGAAGCGCGAGATTATGACCTTAGCACCTTGCTCCTGCTGCTAGCCAGCCTTCTCCTCTTTCAACTTTTCTTCATGGCAGTAGGCCTGGTAATTTCCCTGCTGGTCAAGCGCATTCGCAGTGTCACGCCTTACGGGCTGGGCCTGGGTTTTGGAATGTATGTGCTCAGCGCCTTCAGCGGCATGCTGGGGGATGTTAAATTGGAACTGATTACCCCCTTCAAGCACTTTGATGCCGCCAAGATCGTCGTCGACGGCGCCCTGGATACCCCCCTGGTGCTGCTCAATGTGGCGGTGACCCTTGTGGCAATCGCTGCCAGTTACTGGCTTTATATCCGCCGCGACATCAAAGCGGTTTCGTAAGGAGGCCCAGCATGAATATCTTTCTCCGTGAACTGAAAGCCAACCTCAAATCGCTTCTGATCTGGAGCGGGATCATCCTGCTGCTGATCCTGATCGCGGTGTCCAAGTTTGCTGCCTTTGCCGGCGACCCCAAGATGCTGACCATCCTCGATTCGATGCCTAAGGGGTTGATGGAAGCCCTGAGCATGAACTCCTTCAACCTGACCACCATCACCGGCTTCTACGGCATCATGTTCATCTATTTCGGGCTGATGGCCGCCATCTCCGCCGCCATGTGGGGCAGCGAGATCATCTCCAAGGAGGAGCGCAATAAGACCGTCGAGTTTTCGTTGGTGCTACCCGTCTCCCGCAGCCGGGTCGTTACCGCCAAAGCCCTGGCCGCCCTCCTCAACTGCATCCTCTTTGTACTCATTACCTGGGGCGTGTCCATCCTCATGGTGCAAAAATATACTCCCGACCAGGCTTTCTATGATTTCCTCGCCCTGGAGATGCAGGGCATGTTCGCCATTGAACTGATCTTCCTGGCTATTGGTTTGCTGCTGGGTTGTTCAATGAAGCGCTACAAGCTCTCCGGTTCAACCGCGGTCAGCATCATCTTGGTAACCTACTTCCTGTCGATCCTGGTCTCGATGAATGAGAAGCTGGATTTTCTCAAGTACTTCACCCCCTTCAAGTATTTCGACGCTGGCGAGATGTACCGCACCGGCCAGCTGGACGGCACCTACCTGTTGCTCTCGGCTGGGGTCATCGTCGTCTGCCTGGTGGCGGCTTACTGGACATACAACAAGCGCGATTTGTACATCTGATCTCCTTTCTCCCTCGCCCTCCCTGGGTGTGGGTTGGGGTGTGGGTAAATTCATCTTTGCCCTGTCCCCCGTAGTCACGACGTCAGTCGTGCTCTCCTTTCCCATATAGCCCCCGCAGCCGCCCCAACCCGGCCACATCCTCCAGCAGATCCGTGCTGGGGCTGAACTGGTTGACGCTGCCCCACAACCCCCAACCCCGGATTTGCTCATCGCCAATCGCCGCTTGCAGCCGGGCGGCAATTTCATCCGCATGGATCACCCGGAACGGCCGGTCATGAAACCGCGAGCACTTTGTCTCCACCGCCTTGGTCAGGCCGAGGGTGTTATGTTGCTCGACTAGTAGCTCATAAGCCGCGCACAACCCGGCTTCCCGACTTTGCCAATCCCCGGCGACCAGGGCGGCCTGCAGGTGAGGCAGAAGGCGTGGGGCCAGCCCTAGCCGTTGAAAGTGCGTCCCGAACCACTTGGAATACGGGGCGTAGCGCCGCTCCAGCAGGAAGGCCAATCGCATCGCGCTCCCCACCAGCCGGGCCGCAATCAACCGCGAGCCCAGTTCATCCCCGCTCTCGCTCGTCCGCCCGACAAACGGCTCTTCCTGGCCGATCTGGCTCCACTGGCAGGCCAGCAGGTACAGCCACAGGCCGTGCGGGTAGGTTGCCAACCGGGTGCGGATCTCGGCCAGGCCGAGGTCGTCGTGCCACACGCCGCCGGTCGTCAGGGTCAGCAGGCGCTGCTCGGAGAAGGTCAGCCAGTCCGCCGGGCTTGGATCCTGCCAGCGGCCAGCGCCCAGTTCGCGGTCGAAGAAGGCAGCGATTGTGCTGATTTCGACCAGGTGCTCCACCTCGCCGGTGCACCCAGGCGCCATAATGCGCACCCCAACGCCATCTGGGCCGCCGAAATCCACCGGGTAACCGAGGAAGGTGTGCGGCAGTCCGCGGCGCAATACAGCATTCACGGCTGCCCGCTTTTCTGCAAAACCAGCTTTACCCAGCAGCAGCACCAGGCGCGGCCCCCACATGTGGTCGCGGCTCATCGGTGTATCGCAGCCAATCACATCCGAGCCGAAGCCGATCAGCCCGGCTGTGTGCGGCAGGTCTGGGAAGTGGTCATCCAACAGCGGTCGGACAGCCTCTTGATAGAATCGCCGGGAGAGTTCCAGCCCGGGCAGGAAGGGGGGGAGATCAAGAGTGGACATAATGAGATTGTACCCTAATGGATATTCCTGCCAGGCTGGATTAATCTGATTAAATCTTCAATTGAAGAAAATTGCGACTCTGTAAATAAAGAAAAGTGGGAACTGATCCGTCAGCTCCCACCATTCAAAGCTCAAAGCAGTATTGTTAGAGGTTACTTCAGTCCCATCGAGAGGTTGTATTCGATGATCGCATCCGTAACGGCCTGGGCAGCCTTATCCAAAGCTTCTTGCGGAGTGGACTGACCCGCAATAACCTCTTCAATGGCGCCTTCGATGGTCTGGCGGGCGGTCGGGAAGACCCCGATCAAGCCGCCATTGGTGAAGCGATTGTTGGGGGCCAGGTGCAGTTGATTGATGGCTGTATTGAAAGGCGGATACTTGGTGGTCCAATCAACCGAGAGTTGCTCTTGATAAGCTGATTTGCGAATCGGGAAGTAACCTGACATTGTTTGCCAGTAGGCCTGTTGTGGAGCAGAGGCCATAAACTTGATGAATTCCCAACCGCAAGTTTTTTCAGCTTCGGGACGATCTTTGAGAAGCCATAAGGAACCACCACCAATGACGGTACCGGATATATCAAAAGCTTCAGCATTGGGCCGTGGCAGGTAACCAGTTCCAATTTCAAATTTTCCGGCAGTGCTGTCCATCATGCCACGCAAGACAGCCGTCGAATCAATGAACATCGCGATTTGGCCAGCCAGGAACGCGTTGCGGGTATCGACGGTTGGGCGGCCAAAGTTCGTGGTAATGCCTTCATCCAGGTTGGCTTTCCACCATTCCAGGATCGCCACACCTTCGGGGCTGTTGAACGTGGCTTCGGTGGCAAATGAATCGCGGCCGTTGCCGTTATTGACGTATTCACCGCCCGAAACAGCCAGGAACTGCTCAAAGAACCAGCCATAAATGGCGAATGCGCCGCCATAGGTGGTGCTACCATCGTCATTCTTGCGGGTAAGAGCCCGGGCAGCTTCAGTGAATTCTGCAAAAGTGCTCGGTGGTTTCTCTGGATCCAACCCAGCGGCTTTGAACATGTCCTTGTTGTAGTACAACATGGGGGTGGATGAGTTGAATGGCATCGAATATTGCTTGCCATTCACGGTGTAGTATGCAAGGACGTTCGGCTCGAGATCAGAAACATCATAACCCTCAGCGTCGATGTAGTCTTGCACAGGCTGTGCAACACCCAGGTCAACCATCAAGCGGGTTCCGATGTCATAGAGCTGGATGATGGTGGGGACATCATTGCTCTGCAAGCCAGCTTTGAGTTTGTTCAATGAATCGTCATACGACCCTTGATAGGTGTACACAATGTAGCATGTATCTTGTGACGCATTGAAATCGTTCACCATTTGCGGGATGGCTTTCCCACCAATATCCCCGGCCATGCTGTGCCAGAAATTCACCTTGGTAATTCCGGGTGCGGCGGGGGGTGGTGGTTGGGTTGGCAAAGCTTCCGTTGGCTGTACTACAGCCACCGTGGGCACAACTGGCGCCGTCGTGGGAGCGGTGGTTTCGGTTGGCCCGCATGCAGAAAGGATCATGGTGGCAATCAACAGGATCGCCAAAACATAAGACATTGACTTCTTCATTCTTTCCTCCTCAAATTGGTGTAGCTTGAATAGGATTTGGATAATAAGATGGATTATCCCTTGACAGCTCCGGCCGTCAAACCCCGGATCAGCTGTTTGTTGCTGATAATGAAAAGTAAGAAGGTTGGGATCATGATTAACACGACCCCGGCCATGACGTTATTAAACATAAATCGTTCTTCATCCTGCAGCAAGGCGATGCCAATTTGGACGGTCCGCATCGATTCGTCGTTGGTGATCAACAACGGCCACAAATATTGATTGTAGGTCTGCAGAAAGCTGTAAACCGCCAGTGTGCCCAGTGCCGGTCTGCCCAGTGGCAACACGATTTGGGTCAAGAACCGCAGGTGACCGCATCCATCCATCACCGCTGCATCTTTCAGTTCTTTTGGAATTTTCAGGAAAAACTGTCGCAGCAAAAATGTGCCAAAACCGGTTGCCATGAATGGCAACGCCAATCCCTGGAAGGTGTCCGTCCAGCCAAGCTTGCGGATCAACAAATAGTTGGGGATGATGGTTGCTTCCCAGGGAATCATCATGGTTGAAAGAAAGACCAAGAATAAAATGTTCTTATATTTAAAATCAATAAACGCAAACGCATAGGCTGCCAGGCTGGCTGTGACCAATTGCCCAATCATCACCAGGCTGGATTGAATGATACTGTTCAGCATGTACCGACCCAGTGGCGCTTGTTCTGTGGCTCGTTTAAAATTTTCGAGGTTAAAACTGGAAGGTGCCATTTTTGGAGGGAACGACGCAACTTCCGTATCATTCAATAAGCTGATATTGATGGCTGACCAGATTGGGAATAGAACGATGGTGGCTGCGATGATCAGCACAAGATAGAAAAAAAGGGATTGTAGCGTACGCTTGGATCGAAAAGAAAGGTTCATTCGTAATTTACCTTTTTCTCAACGACAGTGAATTGAATGATCGTTAGAATCAGCATAATAAAAAATAGCATGACAGATTGTGCAGCAGCAAAGCCATATTTCCCGTTGAAATAGAATTCTCGATAGATGGAGTAAACCAGCACGTTGGTGGAATCCAGCGGCCCGCCCCTGGTCATGATGTTGACCTGGGTAAATGTCTGGAAGGCAGCCAGGGTATCAACAACCATCAGGAAGAAAAAAGTTGGTGAAAGGAGAGGGAGCGTGATTGATCTAAATTTATTCCACGAATTTGCGCCATCGATCACGGCACTTTCGTACAACTCTTCTGGCACACCTTGCATGGCGGCCAACAAGATGACGGTGTTCAACCCAATTTGCAGCCAAACAGCACAGATGGCAACCGCGATCAGGGCAGTTTTTTCACTGATCAACCAGGGAACTGCGTCAAACCCCAGCAAGCCAATCAGGTAATTAATCGCGCCAACCGTAGGATGATACAAATACATAAAAATGAGTGAAGCGGTGGCCGCGGATACCGCAATCGTAATGGAAAAGATCATTCTAAAGGCAGCGATGAATTTCAGCCGTAAATTCCCTAATACGGCCAGCATCAGAGAAATCAGGAGTGTGCTTGGGACGACATATAAAACAAAAATGGCGGATCTAGAAAGACTATTAATAAAAACATCGTTCGCGAATAATTTACGGTAATGTTCCAAACCGTAAAATGCAACCGGCACCCCGATTGGATTGGTTAACTGCGAACTAAGAATAAATGAGCGAACCAGGGGGATAAAAACGAAGGTGAGGAAAATTACAAGGGAAGGGGCAAGAAAAATCATTGCCGTAAGAAAGGTTTTTGCTTGCCGCTTCCGAGCACCGGAAGATTTCGAGCCATCCATGTTGAGCTTGCCTGCAATGGGTTCTATCACCTGGGATTGGTTTGCCACGTTACCTGCCTTGGATCAAGAAGTAAGTTGGGTATGGATGTGATGCAAATATCTCGGTAAATTGCTTCCCCAAGAAGACGGGAGAAAACTCGTCTTCTGGCGGCATGTTTCGCAACAGCTCCGATCGTAAGGAACCCGATCGTTTTGTTGGGTCGAGGCAGTTCTATTCGGTTACCAATAAAGTGGATTTTCAACAGTACAGATAATTTGTAGGTATTAAGTATTATACAGAAGATATCCTGCAATGCAACTGATTTTAACGAGGTCATAGAAAAATGGTTATTTTTGTCACCCAAAGCTTTGCATTAACTCCTTATCGATCCTTCCTGCCTCACAGCTTAATAATGGCTTTCAGTCTGGCTTCAGATCCCTGCTTAAAGCGACAGTTGACCCCTGGTTCTTCAGTTTTCTGAAATTCGCATGATTTCTGAAAACTACCATCTCCCAATTGAATTATGAAATAAACTGCACAAAAAAAGATAAAAACTGCATCAAAAAAGAACGTCACATTCTCCGGTAATGGAGAGACGGTATCCTGCCCGCTATCAAACGTTCAAGCGGACGCGACTACGGGAAAACGCCCCCTGTGATATACTCTCCCCCATGAACCCCCCTGCTGTCACTCACTGTCAAGTCGAGCCTTTCGGCCGGATGGCTGTGCTGGCTTCCGAGGCCGGGCTGACCGCCCTGCTTTTCGCCTCGCAAACCGAGCTACCCCCTGAGACGGTGGATGCTCCCGGCCAGGCCATTGCCATTGAGGGTGCCCGCCAGTTGTGCGCCTACCTGGACGGCAGTCTGCAAACTTTCAACCTGCCGATCGACTGGCAGTCCATGCCCGCTGCCCAGGCCCGGGTCCTTCGTCTGGTGGATCAGATTCCTTATGGTCAGGTGCGCACCTACGGCCAGCTCGCCGTCGCCCTTGGCATGCCCGGCGGCTCACGGGCGGTCGGCAATGCCAACGCCCGCAACCCGCTGCCGCTGATCATCCCCTGTCACCGCGTCATGGGGGCAGATGGCAGCTTCCGCGGCTACGGCGGCCCGGGCGGTATCCCCACCAAGGCCTGGCTGTTGCAAAAAGAAGGCGCTCTCCTTGTCCCTTAAGAACTGGCTCAAGTTTATTGTCCTGGCCATGGCCTGGGGCTCCTCCTTCCTCTGGATCAAAATCGCCGGGCAGGAGATTGGGCCTTTCTCATTGGTCCTGCTGCGCGCTTCGTTCGCCCTGGCTGGGCTGACCGTGGCGCTTTTTGTCATCCGCCCAGAAATGCCGCGTGGTCGCGGCTGGTTGGCTTTTGCCTTCCTGGGCCTGTTCAACGTGGCGGTACCCTTCGTGTTGATCTCCTGGGCGGAGCTCACCATCTCCTCCGGGCTGGCTTCCATCCTCAACGCCACCGTGCCGCTCTTCACCATCCTGCTGGCGGCGGTCTTTCTGCCCGAGGACGGCCTGACGGCCCCCAAGGTACTGGGCTTGCTGGTCGGTTTTGCCGGAGTAATCGTGCTGGTCTATGATCAGCTCGGGCTGGGCTCGGTCAACCTGGTCAGTATTGGGGCGATGCTGCTGGCTGCCGCTTTCTATGGTGGTAGCGCTGTCTATGCCCGCAAGGCCACGGTTGGTTTACGCCCGGCTGCCCAGGCTTTTGGCCAATCCCTCTTTTCCTGGCTAATTATGCTGCCGGCGGCCTCGCTGGCCGAGGGTACATTGTTGCACCTGCCACGTCTGCCGATCACCTGGCTGGCGTTGGCCTGGCTTGGCCTGATTGGCACGGCCATGGCGACCTTGATCTTCTTCTCACTGCTCAACGCCATCGGCCCCTCGCGCACCACCCTGGTAACTTACACCTTCCCGCTGATCGGCATGCTACTGGGTATCATCTTCCTCAGTGAGCCGCTCAAGTGGCAATTGTTTCTGGGCGCTGCCCTCATTATTAGCGGCGTCTGGATGGTCAACAACCCGCCGCAGTTCTTGCTGCGTTGGATTCACAAGTTAATGCCGGAGAAAGTCCTATGACAGACGAATTTCGTGCTGGTTTCGTTACCGTGGTCGGTCGGCCGAATGTCGGCAAGAGCACGCTGGTTAACTGCCTGCTCGGGCAGAAAGTAGCCGCCGTCTCGCCCCGCCCGCAAACCACCCGCCGCAAACAATTGGGCATCCTGACCAACGAGCAAGCCCAGGTGATTTTCATGGATACACCCGGCCTGCACAAGCCAGTTCACAGGCTGGGCGAATATATGAACGCCATTGCCGCCCTGACCCTGCAGGATGCCGACCTGATCCTGTGGCTGGTGGCCGTGGACGAAGATCCGACCGAGGAAGACCGCCTGGTGGCCGAGAAACTGGCCGCCCTGCAGCCCTCGCCGCCGGTCTTTTTGCTGCTGAATAAGGCGGATCTGCTCAAACAGGCGGTTGTCCAGGAACATGGACAGCTTTATGCCGCCCTGTTGCCGTCGGCGCAGGTCTACCGCATCTCCGCTACCACCCGCATCGGCGTGGATGCCCTGTTGGCGGCGGTGATTGCCCGGCTGCCTGTCAGCGAGCCGTATTACGACGAGGAGCAGATCACTGACTTGTATGAACGGGAGATTGCGGCCGACTTGATTCGTGAAGCGGCCCTGCTCAGCCTGCGTGAGGAAATTCCCCACGCCATCGCCGTGCGAGTGGACGAGTACAAGGAACGCAGCGAAGAGATGGTGTACATTGCCGCCACCCTCTTCGTCGAGCGTGAGTCCCACAAGGGGATCGTGATCGGGCAGGGTGGGGTGATGCTCAAGCAGATCGGCATGCACGCCCGTCAGCAGATCGAGGAGATGGCCGGGCGAAAGGTCTTCCTGGAGTTGCGTGTCAAGGTGAATAAGAACTGGCGCAATGAAGCCGGCGCTTTGCGCCTGTTAGGCTATAGTTTGCCGGAAGAGGAATAGAAATTCGGTAGGGGCACGGGGCGAGCGTAAACGACGTTTGATATCCGCTAACTCCCCGTGCTCCTACCGGAGAATCGTTACACCGGGGAGGGAAACATGGATGATGTTTTGCTGGCGGGAACGATTTTGTTGATGCTGGTCCACTGGTACGCCGCTGACCGCGAGTTGCCAATCCAAAAAATTACCAAGCCGGTGGTGATGGTTCTTTTACTGGCCTGGTTCAGCTTGAAAGGCGGCTGGAGCGGCGCCAACCTGCCGTTTGCCCTCGGTCTGATCTTCTCGCTCATTGGCGACAGCATCCTGCTCTGGCAGCAGCGATTCTTCCTGCCCGGCTTGCTCAGCTTTATGTGTGCCCATATCTGCTACATTATCGGTTTTAACCTCAGCCTGCCGGTCTTCAACCTGTGGACGGTGATTTTCATCGTCCTGGTAGCCATGCTTTGGTTGCGAGCCTACCAGGCCATCCGCCGCCAGATGGATCAATCTCCGAAAAACAAGCCCATGCGCCTGCCGGTCATGATTTATATGGTGATCATCAGCCTGATGATCCTTTCAGCCCTGTTCTGCCTGACCAAGGCAGATTGGACGTTCAACAGTGCACTGTTGGTCAGCCTGGGGGGCGGCATGTTCATGATTTCGGATTTTCTCCTGGCTTTGCAGCACTTTGGCCGGCCGATCGTGAAAGGCCACGTGATGGTAATGATGACCTACCACATGGCGCAGCTGGCCATCATCGCTGGCGTGGTGATGCACAATATCTAACATTAAGGTTGGTTCGCTATGGACTTTCGTTGCAAACTCTTTGGACACTTGTTGGGCAAGCCTCTCGATTACATTCATACCCCATCCCAACACCGGCATAGCTCTAAAACAGGGGGCTGTGTGATTGTGCGGACCTGCCGTATCTGCGGTTATGAGGATGTGCAGAAATTCCCAAAACACGAATTCCGGTTGGAAGGAAATATCCGCACCTGGTCTTGCAAGGAAATCCGGCATTGTGAACGCTGCGGGTATATCGGCAGCGTTGCTCCGCACAAGATCAAGGATTGCCATTGCACAGTCTGCGGCCAGGAATTCCACGAATGGGATGGCTGTCACTGCAAGCGTTGTGCAGTGTCCCGTCATAATTGGTCAGGATGTGTTTGCACCAGTTGTGGAAAATCGACGCACGTGAGAGATGGAGAACAATGCCGCTGCCGCAAGTGCGGAGAACCGATGCATGAGTTGAAGGGTTGCCGATGTGTACGTTGCGGCGCAGAGCAGCACGAAACGTACGGCTGTCGATGCGTGCGCTGTGGCGAAACCCAACATGACTGGGATCAGGGCAGTGGTTATTTCTATCATTGCCGCCGTTGCCGTTCCTATATGCATCGCGAATCTGGAAACATCACCGAGATTTAAAAAAGCCACTCGCACACTTGGAGGGGTGGGTCACACAAAACGATTTTATACAACTATCCCGGGTAAGGGCGAAGCAGCCGGGGATTTACACCTCTTGTAAAGATATCCACTATTCCAGCCGCTTCGCCCTTACCCGATCTGGTTTGAATTACAAACATCAAATAAGGATTGTATAGGCTTTAGTTGTTATATATCTGGCTTTCTACTATTTCATAGATGATAATCGTCTGCGACTGAAATCATAATAGATGGAGTATTGAATGATAAATAATGGTATGACCGGCAAAGTAGTGTTGGTGACCGGTGGCACGGCTGGAATTGGTGAAGTGGCTGCCCGTGAACTTGCCCGCCAGGGTGCCAGAGTGGTGATTGTTGGGCGCAACCCGCAAAAGACCGCCACAGTGGCGGATCAAATCAAGTCGCAAAGCGGCAATCCAGCGGTCGAGTACCTGCTGGGCGATCTTTCGTTGAAATCTGAGGTACGCCGGGTGGCGTCCGAGTTCAAGCAGCGCTACGACCGGCTGGATGTGCTGCTCAACAACGCCGGCGGCTTTTTCAGCCAGCGCCAGCTGACTGGTGAGGGGCTAGAATATACCTTTGCCCTCAATCACCTGAACTATTTCCTGCTGACCAGCTCCCTGCTGGACCTGCTGCAGGCTACTGGTAAGGCACGGGTGGTCAATGTTTCTTCCGGGGCGCATGTGATGGCAAAGCTGAACTTTGATGACCTCCAGAACGAGCAGAAATACAGCGGCTGGGGCGTCTATTCGCAATCCAAGCTGATGAATATTTACTTCACTTATGAGATGGCCCGCCGCGTCAATCATGGGTTGACGGTCAATGCATTGCATCCGGGTTTTGTGGCCACCAATTTTGGTCTCAATAACCGTGGCCTGATGGGCTGGGGGGTGAGACTGAGCCAGAAGCTGTTTGCTCGCACACCCGAGAAAGGCGCCGAGACCTCGATTTACCTGGCTTCTTCACCGGAGGTGGAAGGTGTGAGCGGCAAGTACTTTGCCGACTGTCGGGCGATCCAATCTTCCCCAGTTTCGTATCAATTGGAACCTGCTCGCCAGCTGTGGGAGACCAGCGAGAAATTGATCCACGACTGACGTCGTTTCGACAACTTCACACATGTTTTGAAAGTGTTACAATCACCTCTGCGGTCTCAATCCACAGAGGTGATTTTTTATGCGCAAAGCCCTGACCATTACCAAAGCCAATGACCTGTACCTGGTTTCCCTGCTCCTGCTGCTGACGCTGGGCGCGTTGGCCCAGCAGGTGCATTTTAGCCTTGGCCTGATCCTGACTGAAATTCTGTGCATCTTCCTGCCCGCATACGGGTTCCTGCGCTGGCAGAAGGTGGAGCTGAAATCCTCCGCCCGCCTGCGCTGGCCGGGCTGGGGCGTGGCACTGCTTAGCCTGCTGCTAGGGCTGGCGGCCTGGCAGGTGGGAACCGTGCTGGATGGCCTGATGGCGCAGTGGCTGGGTTACACTCCTGGCATTTCTCCCAATGCCCTACCACAGACGACCGGCCAGGCAGTTTTGTTTTTCATCGCTTTAGCCATCTTCCCGCCGATCTGTGAGGAATTCCTGTTCCGCGGCGTGCTCATGCGCAGTTGGCAGCGCAAGTCCGCCCGGGCAGCGCTGTGGGCTGGATCGCTGCTATTTGTCTTCTACCATTTACGTCTGCAAGGCCTGGTTGGCTTGATCCCGGTGGCCTTCCTGTTGACCTATCTCGTCCTGCGCAGTAATTCGCTGGTGAGTGGCATGCTGGCGCACTTTGCCAACAATACCCTGGCAGCACTGGTGACCATCCTGGCCATCCAGCAGCCAGATCTCAAACTGCCGTTCCCCTCGCTGCCGGCGGCAGGCGTGGGATTGGTGGTGCTGATTACGGGCATCTGGCTGCTGTGGCGTATCACCCCTGCGCCAGAGCTTTTCAAGCCGGGCGAGGAACCAGCGGACCCCAAAGCCAAAGGCTTTGTCCGCACCTCGCCACACACGCGGATCCTAATGCCCTTGCTGCTGGCTGGTTTCATCTACTTGTTTATGGCAGGTTATGAATTCGTCGGCGGCAAGTACCCAGAGCTGCTGGCTGAGGGCAACCTGAGCCTGAAAAACCCGGCGCTCAGCCAGCCGCTGCAACTGGAATACGAGGTGCGCAATCCGCTGGGCGCGTCGATCGGCACGGCCGAGTGCAGCCTGTCCCCGCTGGAGACACGGGTGGAGTTGGATTGTTTCAAGACAGTGCAGGGCTACCAGACCCAGGTCGGAAGTTCCTTTTGGCAATCTGAAAGCTACTCCGAACAGTGGTCTGCCACCTGGCTGGGCGTTTCGTACGGCCTGGATGACTACCGGGTGGAATATGGTGGTGAAAATTCCAGCCGCACCTACTGGCTGGAGAAGCGGGATAACGGTCTGCTGATCAAAATTGAAACCCCGGACACCAGCCACTCGATCAACCTGATCTACTCGACCCTGGTGGAGGAGGAATGGCCGTGGCGCCTGATGGGGCTGACCTTCCAACCTGCCCAGGCCAAAAAAGCCATGTTCCTTTCCCCGCTGCGTTACCAGCCAGATCTGAACACCAGCGGGCCTTCGACACATAACCTGGCGGTGACGGTGATCGGGGCAGATTTCGTGCGCACCCCGGCCGGGGATTTTATCGCCTGGAAGGTGCAAGTAGGTGATGAGGGCAGCGCCTGGTATGAAGTGCAGGCGCCGCATCGCCTGATTAAGCTGGAAACTCAATTTGAGACTCTGGTGTTGAAGTAATCGAGGTGGATTCCGAATATTGGGAACTTGCAGCCCGGCCGCGGCGTCTGATGAAGGAGGAATAAAAATGAGAAAAACCCTGTTCGTCCTTTTGATGCTGGTTGTCGTACTGGCGGCCTGCACCTCCGTCCCGATCGACCCTGCTCCGACATTAGAGCCAACCCTGCCTGAAGTTACTTCCACGCCCATCCACCCAGGTGAGCCATTTATCACGCCCACCCTGCCGATGAGCGAGGTGCCAGAAGAGATTTTAAGATTGGCCTACGATGACCTGGCGGCGCGCATGAATGTAAAGTGGACCGACATCCAGTTGGTCAGCGGCGAGCAGGTCGATTTCCCCAATTCCTGCCTGGGGATTGAAACGCCGGGCATGGGCTGCCTGGACGTGATTACCCCCGGTTACCGCATCCAGTTGCAGGCGGGTCGCTCGGTGTATACCTATGTCACCAACCTGAAGGGGGAGAATATGCAACTGGCGCAGGCGGCCGGACCATCCATCAAGACCACGCCGATGTATGACCGGGTCGTGTTGAGCTGGAGCCGCAATGGCGGCATCGCCGGCTTCTGCGATGAGATCAAGATCCACGCCAGCGGCCTGGTGGTGGTGACCTCTTGCAAATCTGCCCTGCGCAGCTTCCAGTTGACGCCTGAGCAGCAGGCGTTGTTGACTGGCTGGCTGGCCAAGTTTGCCCCGCTGGACTATTCTTACAACGATCCGAACACCGTGGCGGACGGCATGAGCACAGCCCTGAACCTGGCTGGAACCGGCGATGCCAAGCCGAACGAAGAGGAACTGAATCTCCTGCTGCAATTTGCTTCAGAAATTTCGCTGCAGCCGTAAGAGAAATTTGAGTAAAAAATGACCCGGGCGCATTCTCCAGTGAATACGCCCGGTTTTGTTATCTTTGAATCGCCGGCAAAAACAGGGTGTAGGGCACGCCCAGGAATGCCCAGTAACCGCCGTGGAAGGAGTAGAAGGTACTGCCTTCTTCCCAGGTCACAGTTTGCCCAAGAGTGGCGTCCATCAAGTAATTGGTTGAGGTCATTTGTGCTCCACCCGAACCGGTCAATGGCAACAGCCAGTCAATGCTGTAATTCGTTGAAGTCATGGCTGCCAGGGCGGGCTGCAGGATCAAGAGCAGGGCCAGCAAGGCCAGGGTAACTTCCATCAAGATTTTTTTCATGGCGGCCTCGCTCAGGGTGTCGGCTCTATATGGATGAGCCGAACACGGACACTGCGCAATATTATGGCACTGGTATTGTAACTCAGGATGCAAGTGAATTTCATTGTCACAGGCCCATAACCAGGTCCAAGAAGATCATAGGCAGTTGGGGCGATCGAGAAATTCGTATATGTCCCGGAGGAGAAATAATCTCCAAATGACTCGGCCATTGTGAAAGGGATGCCAGAAGAAGGATTTTGGAGATAGATTTGCAAGGTATCAACATAGGCGTTTGAATCATTTGTGTACAGGTAAAATGTAAAATTACCAATCCTGACGTTTGTACCATAGAGCTGTAAGGGTAATTCCATGCTCAATAACGCGTAAACAGCGCAAGGAGCGCTTGAGGTATTGATCTGCAGCGAGCCATCGGATAGGTAGGTCAGAATACCGCAAGAACTATTGACGATGTGGATATCACTCCCTGGGAAAGTGAGATATGAATAGGCATTGGATTGAATACTCCCAAATTCTCCAATTTGAAAGTCGTAATCCTCATCGCTGCCGCTGAAGCCTTTGAAGAGAGGACCATCAGAATTCAGATTGCGTATTGTCAGGGCGGCATCGCTGGCGCTGGAGTTGTCAAACCAGGCTGCTATGCCTTGTGCATCGCCATTGATCACATAGAATGCCCCGGGCAAACCAGGGTTGGATCCAGCCAAAGCCAGCACCGTACCGGTTCCAGCGGCATCCTGGACGAAGGCCCCGGGCAGGAAGGAGGCTGCATAGGCAACCGGCAGGATCTTCTGACGGGGTGTCATTTCATCGTCACCCTCGATTTTTACGGCCAGGTAAAGATCCCGACCATCCAAATATTGGCGCTCACAGGTGATTGTGGTGGAGTACAGCCCATCGGCGACGGTGATGGCATGATAATCTTCACAGTACAGGGTACCCGCTGAGGCAGCTGAATATAACCGGAAGCCTACTTCCAACAAACCGTCGACCGGCACGCCGCTGGCTGTCAGTAGCCGGCCCTGGATGGGAATAGCGATGGTAGTAGCCAGTTTGATCTCCTGTGGTTGGCTGGTTTGCGCCAGGACTTTACCACCGCCCAGGCCCAGACCGAGTACCAGAACCAGGATTAAATGGATCAGTAATTGCTTTTTCATGGTGAACCCTCCATTGGATTTGAGGCGCGTGAAGTTGGATGCGCCGGTTAGAAACGATCTCAGTTTTCGGGGAGGGTGGAGTTTTAGCGGAAGGTGCTTTGGCCCGGGGATGTAACCTTCTGCGCGGATGCTGACAATCTCATTATAGAGATTCGGCAGGAAGATTCAAGGGACATATAAATAAAAAAGAGCCTCTTGCGGAGGCTCTTTCGGTGTTAGGCTTCTTCAAGCTCGTGGGGACGGATGATGAAGAAGGAGATGGCGCCCATCAAGGGGACAGTCAGGATGACCAGGGCCCACAAGGCCTGAGCGGTGGTAGATAGTTTCTGCTTGCGCAATGACAGCAGGGCGAAGATCTCCAAGACCAGCCAGCTGATAAAAAAGATCAGGCTGATGACGGGTCCAATCCAATATCCATAACCAAAATTGTGCATCATATTTTCTCCTTTAAGAAAACCATTAAATTGAATTTGATTGTACCTCAAAACCTGTTTCCTCTGGTAATGCCTGTACCATGTTCTTGTGGAAAGGCCAGGCTGAGTCCAAAACAAATCAAAGGTAATAGAACGCTCCAAGTATCCTGTTTTAAATGGATGGCCAGCAACAACAACCCCAGCGAGAGCAGTGTCATGGCCATCGGGAAGAGCGCGACCAGGAGATAGGGCGCTCCGCGCTGGAACAGGCGCATGGTTAGGTAGAGGATGGGAATGATCAGCAGGATTTGGTCATACGGCCAGATGTAAGGTGTAATGACCAATGATACTGAAATAATCAGGCTGACGGCATTCAAGGCAGACAGGTTCTTTTGGCTCCACAGGACCCACAGGCTGATGCCGAGCAGGAGGACGGTCAACAGCGCACCCAGGCTGACTGAGCAGAGGGCTTGCTCATTACACAACCGGCTGCTGAGGCCCCAGGTGGTGGAGAACAAGCCAGCATTGTTGGAGAAAATCTCTCCGCCATTGGTTAAAAACTTGGGGATCCATTGCCTATCTTGCAACAGGCCGACCAGCAGCCAGCCCACCCCGGCAGCAAATAGGATCCCGACGGTTTTGTAGTTCTTTTGGAAGATTAACCAGAGCACAAGCAGAAACAGGATTGGAGCGCCGATCGGTGGTTTCAGCATCAGGCAGGACAGTACGACAGCGCTTAGCCAGAATCTTCCCCACTGCAGCAGGATGGATGCCAGGCTCAAGATCAAGAGCAGGAAGACCCCGAGCTGGCCTTCGTAAATCGTCACCAGGGTCGGTCGGAACAGGGTGACCGCCGCCAGCAAGGGGAAAATAAGATGGATTTTCCTTTGTGAATTTAAAAATACACCCAGGAAGACAATGACGGTTCCAACCAACACCAGGCCGGCCAGGGTGATCCAGATGAAATAGGCCTGCTCGATCGTCAACAGGCCGAAGGGGGCCAGCAGCAAGGCCAGCGGCAGCGGGTAGGCAAAGATGTCGTTGGATTTCCAGGTGGCGCCGAATTGGTCGTGCCCGGCCGTCCACTGGGCGGGATTGTACGGATCCATCTGCAGCCAGTTCATCTTGCCGGCCAGCCAGAAGGCGAAGAAATCGCTGTGGTGCAGGTCGTTGCGCGAGGTGAGGATGGCCGCGCCGAGCAGGATCAGCGGGATGCACAGCAGAAAGAACCGGAGCAGCTGCTTTTGCTCCGGGCGCAGGCTGCGGTGGGGGAGCACTTAGTCTTCCAGGACGAAAGTGATCCGCATCTGGACGCGATATTCGGTGATTTTCCCCTCATCATCCACCAGGACTTCCTGGTTCTCAATCCAGGCGGCTTTGACATTCTTCAACGTTTGATGGGCGCGCGCAACGCCGACTTTAATGGCATCCTCGAAACTCTTGGGAGAGGAGGACTTGATTTCTGTAACCCGTGCGACGGACATGGCAGGCTCCTTTTGGTTAATTGAGGGTAAGTCAGATGTTTTTGCAAATAGGGTGTTTGCAAACTTCATCTCTATCTTATATCCGTCCAGAGTGATTTACAAGACCAAACGACAATTTCTCATATGCATAATATAAAAGAGCCTCATTTCTGAGACTCTTCGTTTGCTCCCCGACCTGGACTCGAACCAGGAACCTAGCAGTTAACAGCCGCCCGCTCTGCCAATTGAGCTATCGAGGAAGGCGATGGTTATTATATCCAAGTGCGCGCCGGGCGTCAAGGAATCAAAAACTTCCGCATTGAACCTAGAAGTTCGACAGCGACATTACCAGGCTGAAGCCGAGGAACAATAGCTGCAGCGCAAACAGTGCGGCCAGCACATAGCCGGCAATCACCCACGGGTTGCTGGGGGCAGCTGGTCTGACGCTTTGCCCTTCGGCCAGGTAACGGATGGCAGCCGCGGCCTCGGTGGCGAATCCCCGAGGTTTTTGGCTAGTGCTGCCCAGCCAGGTGATGCCATCGGCCGGCAGCGGGACAACCAGCCGCTGGCCGGGGTATTCGTTCAGCCATAAGCGCAACGCCTCCGGCGGATGGGCGATCAGTTCGGCAGAAAGCACCACCAGGCGGGCCGCTGAGAGGGTCTCATCCGGCACACCCTGGCCGATGGATTGAACAGCCACCGGCAGCCCCGGCGCCTGGCGCTGCAGGGCATTGACCAGTTCGGTAGTGAAGGCGGCGTCTTCCTCGCCGGCCTGCAGGATCAGGGTCGGGAAGGCGGCATGGCGCTTGCCGAGTGCCTGTTGGGCGACGCGGCCATCCTGGCGCAGGCTGCGCAGGTGATAGACCAGCCAGAGGGCGATCAGTAGCACCAGCAAGGCCTGGCGGGTGCTTTCGACCGCAAAATTCACCATCGGGTTGCCGAGGGCAGCGTTCAACAGGCGGTTGAACAGCACCCCGGCCGCGAACATTCCACCGACCACCGAGGCAAACAGGATGATATACAGGTAAGTTTTCCGTACCAGGGAGCGGCGCTCGTGGTCGCCGAGATCCGTCTGGGGGGCGGCAGACCGTTGGGCATGGCGCCAGCAGACAATCCAGACCGGCAGGCCGGCGGCCAGCAGGCCGAGGGCGTTGCCCAGCATCATGCGCAGGGTGACGTAGCCGAGGGTCATCTTTCCAAAGGCCAGGTCGGTCAGCGCCGAGAGCAGGAAATACAACCCGGCAAAGGTGGCGGCGTTCCCCAGCAAGGAGAGAATATAGGTGTAGAGGCGGCTGAGGGCAGCCCGGCGCAACTCATCGGAAAATGCTGACCAATGGCGCCGCAGGTGCCCGGCATGGTAGATCCACAGGGTCAACATCGGGATCAGCCAGGCGAGTGACGAGGCGTACTCCCCCAGGAAGGTGGACAACGTGAAATATTGTCCGAGTGCCCAGCGGGCTAGTCCGCTGACCAGCACGCCGCCGGCGGTCAGCCCGGCCACGGCTGGGATGATGGTCAGCAGGTAAAGCAGCACGCTACGCAGTATGGAAAACATCTCGGTTGCTTCGTCCAGGCTGCGCTGCAGGGTCAGCCAGGTGACGGCCCACAGTGGGGTGCCGACCAGGATCAGTGCCAGGCCATTGACCATGGAAGTAGCCAGGATGTTCTGGCCGCTCTGGGCCATAAGGAAGGCATACTGCAGGATATTGATCGTGCCAAAAACGGTAAGAATGAGAGTATACAGCACCCAGAGGGTGCGGTACAGGCGGCGCACCTCGGCCAGGTGATTGTCGGGAGCGTCGGCCTGCCAGTCATCCTGCAGGCGGCGCTCGACGTAGGCAAAGGCAGCCAGGTTGATGGCAATGGCAATCAGGTTATCGATGGCCGTTTGGCCGGAACCAACCAGGGCCGTAGCCGGGTTCAACCCTAACAGGTCCAGGAGCAGGCGGCTGAAGATGGCCAGCAGGCTCTGTACCACCGGGACGAGGATGGCGGCCCGCAGGGCGTAGAAAAACAGGGCGCGGATGCGGGTGGCGCGTTCGTCCTCATCCTTCAGCGCTTCGCGCTGGGCAAAGTGCCAGTGCAGCAGGCCGATTGGCAGTCCAACCAGCACCAGCGAAAGTCCATTGGAGAGCAGGTCGGCGCCACCCTTGCCGGGCAGTAGGTCGACTGTGGTGCGCAGCAGGTTGACCAACCCCCAGATGACGACTTCCAGGCTGATGAGTGTGACCAGGTAAAAATACAGGCGGCGAATGGTGCGCATGCTTACCTCCAGCTAGGGTGTCTTGATCGTTGCCTGATACCAGTCCCAGTTCCAGTAGGGGTAGGGGCCGCTGAAGATTTTCCATTCGCCATCCTGCAGGGTGAGCATGACGCTTTGCTGCTCACGGTAGGTGCCGCCGAACAGGCCGTTGTTGGAACGCAGGATGGTGACCTCTACATCGGCTTCTCCTGGTGTATAGGAGTAGCTGCCGCCAATCTGCAGCGAGGCGTTTTCCGGATCCAACATGCTGATGAAAGCCTGGCGGAAGGTATTATAGGTTGGCTTGTCGCTTTTCTCGGCCAGGTAGGTATAGGCGCGCTCGTAGTCACCCAGTTGGATGGCTGTCACATAATTATGCACAACCCCTTCGGGTGTTTCGTCGCTACGGTAGGCGGGTTGCTCCTGGCGCAGGAAGTACAGCCCCAGTGTCAGGGCAACCAGCAAGCCGATGCCGATCAGGATGCCCAGCAGGAAACGGTCGTTTTTCATGGTGAACCCTCCAAAAAAGTACGACGGTCAGGGTGGATTAGCTGATTCCAAACAGGTCCGTGGATCGGCGGGGAAAGAGCGTATCGAAAAGGTCATACAGCTCGTTCTTGCCCCAACAATCGGGATAGGCATAACGCAACTCAGCGAACGAGCGCCGCCCGAGCAGGATTTCGTAGAAGGTCAGATCGGGGAAGGCAGCGGTACCGTCTTCTGCCAGGGCTGGCTGCCACTTTTCGGCAGTCTCCAGCCGGCCATCCATGAACTTCAGGTGCAGGCCATTGCGGTAGAAGCTGATGTGCAGCTCGCCGTTCCAACCGACCCAGTTGCTGCTGGCCAGGCGGCGTTCCAGGGCAGGTGTAATCCGGCGCATGAAGGCCGGGAGATCTGGGATGCGGATGTACCAGGCATAGGGCGGACGGATATTGGGTAAGTAGTGGGCGGCCACCTCGTAGGCTGGATGGTCCTCGCCGAACCACAGGCCATAGGTTTCGCAGACCTGATCGGGTTCGCTGGCGTACTGAGGTCCAACCTGCATCAGGTAGCGCACCACGCTCGGGGTGACTTCCGCCCAGGAGATGCCCGGCTTCAGTTCATAACCACCGGCAGCCATCATCTTACCCCATAGTTCAGCCGGGTGCAGCAACCAGCCGACTGACTCACCCTCCGGGGTTTGGATGATGCGCAGTTCATGGCGGTTGACGTTCCCGGGGCTCTTGCCCAGCAATTCATAGCGCCAGTATTCGGGCGTCCAGTCCACGCTGAGTGGGTAGCGCTTCACGCCGGCTTCGTAGATGGCCTGCATGAAGGGCAGGTCATCTTCAGTCGCCGGGCGGATCACGAAGGGCTCACTGGCGCCTTCGGCCAGTTTGGGCAGGTTGTTGGGGTAGCCCTGCCGTCCGCCGCCCAGGTTGACCGCCATGGCGTAGCCGAATTGGCGGTAATAGTAGGGGATGCCGGTGATGGCCTGCATCAAGTGGCCGCGCTGGCGGCTCCACTCGTGGATCACGTCGAATTGGTAACGCACCAGGCCGCGGTTACGGTAAGCCGGGTCAGTGCCGACCAGCTCCGGCCGGCCAACGTCGAAGGGGATGCCCTCGTAGCGCCAGACCTGGGGGATCAGGTTCATACTGGAGACGATTTTACCGGTGGTGGTGTCTTCAACGATGGTGAAATCGTCGGCGCCCATGGTCGGATGATCACCGCGCAACAGGTCAGCTGTCCAGACGCCTACCCGGGTTTCGGGCTTTTCCGGGCTGCCGTGGATGCGGGAGTTGAACTCGCTCAAGGCCGCAGCATCCGCCGGGCTGCTGCGGCGCAGGATCAGACCATTGCCGAGGTTACGCAGGGTTTCAGATTGGGGGAATGTTCTCATGGTGAATTCTTAAAAGGGAAGGGCACGGGAATCCAAGAATTTGTTATTCTTTCTTGAATCCGCGTACCCTGTGGGAGAGTACCGGCGTCCGGATCACTCAGTTTTTTCGGGCTTTACCGGAGCACTGGTGGACGTGGATTCAGAGGAGGGGGCGGAGGCGGCGCTTTCTGCAGGCTTGCTTTCGCTCGAAGTGGGGCTGGGCGTGCGATTCTGACCGGAGGGGGAGCGATGATCTGTGGCATAGAATCCAGAGCCTTTGAAGACGATGCCGACGGGAGTGTAGACTTTTTTCAAGGCCTTTTTTCCGCACTCTGGGCAACGTGTCAGGGGTGCATCCGAGAATTTTTGGCTTTGCTCAAACTGTACGCCACAATGATCGCACCGATAGGTATAGACCGGCATAAAAACAACCTCACATCAAGATATTTCAGATGGTTCATTATAGTCACTTGAAGGATTCTTGACAAGATGAGTCTTGTTGGCGTTAAGATAATATTGATACTCTATGGAATGACAGCAAGATGACTTTTGTAAATTTTTCTGTAAATTTTTCTTGACAGACATTGCCAAATTTCTTATACTAAATCAAGTTGTTTTTTGTTCCTGCCAGGCAGACGGGGGTAATGTTGACAGGCAAAGCATGTTCAGAAACATCCCGGATCATGTTTTTAGAAAGGAGGGAATTCGTCATCGCTTACTAAAACCCACGCTTATTCACAGGTCAATAAGGGCATACTTTTCAATTCTTCTCACCACCACAGTCTCATTGAAGTCGTTCGCAGGATGGGGACCATGATGAATACGAAATTGTTTCGATTGTTTGCTTTGCTGATTGTATTTTCCTTGCTGGTCACACCGGCTTTTTCTCGCTCCTCTGTCCTGGCAACGCCGCTGGATCCAGCTGCCCCTGGTCAGGAAACCTATACTCTGCTGTTTGAGGGTGTTTCTTTGACCGTCAAATTTGGCGGCGCTGCCCATCTGGACGTGAAAAGCGCTGAAAGCCAAGCCTACCTGAAGGAACTGGCCCAGGTACGCGGTAGTTTGCTGGCGAAAGCCGGCCATCAATTGGGTCGATCCCTGGAAGTGATCCATGTCTACGATGTGATTCTGAATGGCGTAGCGACACGCCTGTCCCCGGCAGAAGCTGCTTTGTTGCAGAAAACCCCCGGCATCCGGGCAATTATAAAAGATACGCTTGAACAACCAGACACGGACGCTGGCCCAACCTGGATTGGCGCACCGGCTTTATGGAGTGGTGAAGCTGTGCCAGATGGGATCGGCAGCCTGGGCGAAGGGGTACTAGCCGGCATCATCGATACCGGGATCAATTTTGATCACCCCTCTTTTAGCGATACGCCAACGGATGGTTTCACCTACACCTGGGATGGGGACTACCTGGGGGCATGTGCGACTGACCCAGAGTACGCAGCCGCCTGCAACAATAAGCTGGTAGGCGCCTGGACCTATACCGATGAAACAGTTACCCCCGAAGACATGCAGGGGCACGGGTCTCACACCGCCAGCACCGTGGCTGGCAATGTTGTCGAAGTAAGCTATAGCGGCGTCAGCACCACCATCTCCGGGGTTGCCCCGCATGCCCAGATCATATCCTATGATGTTTGCGATGATGACGGCTGCTGGGGCACTGATTCAGCGGCTGCCGCTCAACAGGCCGTCCTGGATGGGGTGGATGTGATCAACTTCTCCATCTCCGGGGGAGAAGATCCATACAATGACCTGGTCGAGCTGGCCTTCCTGGAAGCTTTCAACGCCGATATTTTCGTCTCCACTTCCGCCGGGAATGAAGGATATGATATTGGCCCGGCCTCGGTTGCCCACCGCAGCCCGTGGGTCTCCTCGGTTGCCGCAGCCACCCATAATCGATTGTTTGCCAATCGTTTGGATGTTACTGGACCGGCTGCGGTGGATCCGGGACTGGTGAACCTGGGCGGCTTGGCTGGTTCTGCTGTGCCGATCAGCATGGATTACCTGGACTTACCCATCAAGTATGATCCAACCAACGTGGAAGGTTGTGTTGCTTATACCAACCCTGCCTTGTTTACCGATGCAATTGCCCTGGTCAATCGCGGCACCTGCACCTTTGTCGAAAAGGTAAACTTTGCGGCTGCTGCCGGTGCAGATTTCGTCGTGATTTATAACAACCGGGCAGGTCCACCAATCTTGATGGACACGACCGGGGTTACCATTCCGGCTATCATGGTTACTCAGAATGATGGCCTGGCCATCAAGGCCTGGATCGATCTACATACAGATGCGACCGCCTCGGTCTACAGCCAGGTCAACCGCATCACCAACCCGGATTGGGCGGATATGGTAGCGGATTTCAGTTCCTATGGACCCAACACCACAATAGATGTGCTGAAGCCGGATATCACCGCACCGGGTGTGGACATCCTGGCGGCAGTTGCAGATGGCACAATCGCACCGAGCTCAACTTATGAACTGGAGCTGTACCTGGGTACCTCCATGGCGGCCCCGCACAATGCCGGTTCAGCGGCGTTGATTATGTCGCTGCATCCAGACTGGAGCCCAGCCCAGGTTCGCTCTGCATTGATGATGACTGCCCAGGATGGCCTGCTGGTTGACCGCTTCGTGGTCGAAGGTGCGATTCGCCTGGCCAACAGCTTTGATGAAGGCTCGGGGCGCTTAAGCCTGGAGGATGCTGGCCTGGCTGGCCTGGTGATGGATGAGACCTACGCCAACTTCGTGGCGGCCAACCCGGTGACCGGCGGCAACCCGAAGGCGCTTAACCTGCCCAGCCTGTACAACAGCAAGTGTGTGGACACCTGCAGTTGGACGCGCACGTTCAGCAGTGTGGCGGATGAGGAAGCTACGTACATCGTTGACGCACCGGATTGGATCACGGTCGCGCCGGCCAACTTCACCATCCCCGCTGGCGGAACGCAGGAAATTACGATTGTTGCAGATGTGGTGGATACCCTCACCACCTGGCAATTTGGCAGCATCTATTTCAATACAGAGGATACCTTCACCTCGGGCGATAGCATCTCCGATGTTCATATCCCACTGGCGGCGCTGGCCGGCGTCAGCAACCTGCCGGAAGCGGTGATCTATGAAACCCTGGTGGACGACGACAGCGAGACGATCAGTGATATTTTCTCCTCGATTGCCATCACCAAGCTGACAATTGAAAAATTTGGTTTTGTCAAAGGCCAGTTGACGGAAATTGACCTGGCCCAGGACCCCACCCCATCCGATCCGTTTGATAACCTGAACCAAGTCTATTACACCACATTCAGCATGGGCGGTGGTGCATCCCGCTTTGTGGCGGAAATCACCCAATCCACCGCACCCGATGTGGACCTGTTCTTTGGATATGATGCGAATAATGATGGATTGCCTTCTGCAGATGAGGTGTATGCCTACAGCGCCACCGGCGCAGCCCTCGAATACATCAGCCTGGTCAATATTGCATCCAGTCCATTTGCATGGTGGGTGCTGGTGCAAAACTGGACCGGATCCGGCGTGCCACTTGATGACATCACGCTCTCCATGGCTATAGTTCCAAAAACTGCGGTTAATCCCGTCAACATGACTGTTACTGGCCCAACCAGTGTGCCGGCTACTCAACTCTTTGACCTGCAAGTGGGATGGTCTGGGATTTCCATGTTGCCTGGTGACCGGTTATACGGTATGTTCAGCGTCTATACCGCCGCTAACAAGCAAACCACCGTCGGCAGCACACTGGTGGATGTGATCAAGGTGGAAGAGTTGACAAATACCGCCCCGACGCTGACTGCCATTGGACCGAAATCCATCGATGAACTGGCAGAACTGACCTTCATTGTCAATGCGACCGATGATGGCCTGCCAACTGGTAGCCTGGCCTTCAGCCTGGTGGGGGCACCGGCAGCAGCATCGATCAACCCTGTCTCCGGCGCTTTCAGTTGGACGCCAACCGAAGCCGAAGGCCCGGATGATTATATTTTTGATGTCTGTGTCAGTGATGGAGCCCTGCAAGATTGCGAAACCATCACGGTCAGTGTTATGGAAGTCAACGTAGCCCCGGTGTTGGGTGCAATCGGCAATCAGTCGGTACAGGAAGGCGCCCTGCTGACCTTCACAGCCACGGCATCGGATCAAGATTTGCCTGGGCAAACATTGGTCTTCGGCCTGGCAGGCGCTCCAACTGGAGCTGTGATCGATCCGGTCAGCGGTGCCTTTAGCTGGACGCCCGGCCAGGACCAGGTCGGTGACAGCACATTTGATGTGTGTGTGGGGGATGGGGTGGTGACCGATTGCGAAACCATCACGGTGACGGTCACACCGCTCTTCCGGATGTGGATGCCGATCATCTCAAATTAATCAAATTCCCTGCATAAGTTTTACCCCCTCTTCCATCCGGAGGAGGGGGTTTTGCTTTTAACCAGCGAAATCCAGCGTAAACCGGAAGCGGCAGTCGTCCTCAAACCACATCGGGAAGTTGGTGCCCCACAGGTTGTTGTGTAGGTTGAAATGCACCCCCTGCCGCAGGTCCGGCTGATCGTTGTTGAAGTCCAGCAGGCTCGGCTCGCCAGGTGCCACCAGCGGCGCATCCAGCGTGGAAAGCAGAAACCGCTGCCCCGTATCCTGGCAAGTGAGACCCCGGCCGCAGGCGTGCAGGTGACGATTTCCGTTCTCCACCACTTCCAGCGGGGAAATTTCCGCACCCAGCTTGTCCAGTCGCCATTCCGCTGTGTTTGATACTTGCGGTTGGAAGGAAAGCCAGGTCGCTTCAGGTAAACGGCAGGCGGGTTTGTTGAACCATTGCAGGTCGATGTGCAGCGTTGGAACCTCTGGCTCAAAGCTATACTGCAGGAAGAAATCCTGCGGGCAGCCATAGTCTTGCACGGCTTGTGGGTCGCCGGCCAGGTGAAATAGATGGCAAAGATCTTTGGTGTAATGGGCCGTGACCCTTGGTTGCCAGAAACGGCTGAGCGGGTTAGCCCGCTCCAGGCCGGGCTTGGTGAAATCCTCACGGCTCCAGCTGTTGGACTGCTCGGCGGGCAGGATGTACTGGTGGAAGAAGCGTTCATAATCCGCGACGGAAAAAGTCTGGTAGCGCAGCCAGGCCAGGGGATGAATCTCGTCCGCCCAGCTTATGCCATTCCTGTCGGTAAGCTGGTTGATGGCGCCAGTCAGCGGATCAAACTGCACAGTGAAGTGGGGTAGTTCGACGGTTGGGCCACTGTCCGCTGGGAGCGCATCCCAATGACTCAGAGCATGGCGACGGGGTTGGATGGCAGCTAATCGGGCGCGGGCTTCCCCCGCCAGCGGCGTATCTTCCAGGGCATCCACCGCTGCGCCGATGGTTGCGCGCTTCTCCGCCCAGGAGGCTTCAAAGGTACGGAAATTGGGTAGCTTGCGGGCAGCAACGAATTCGGCCGCCGAGTAGTTCTCATGATCGGCCAGGAAGCTCTTTTCATCCATGCCCCAAGTGTGCTCCGGCACCAGCAGCAGGCGGCGCTGGAAGCGCTCAAATTTTCCATCAGTTTGGAGAGCAGGGTTGGAGTCTATCCATTCTCTTTGCAGGCGTAGCAGCTCGCGGAACTGGCTGACCTTGATCGGGTCGCTGCCGACGCCATGGATCCAGCTGTCGCCGATTTCCTGGGTCAAGACTGGCAGGCTGGAGCGCACCGCTTCAAGTTTCTCTGCAAAGGCATTCAGGGTTGAAGCGAAGATATCAGCCTCCGGGTAGACGGCCTGCAGGTGCTGGTAGATCTCTGTCACCTGCTCCAGGGTCTGCGGGCCTAGGTTGTCGCTGGAGTGGCCGAAAGCTAATGCATCCTCGATGCCGGGAATGATGAATGCGCTGCCATAGCCGCTTTCATACATAACCATGACTTCTTCGCCGCCAGGGGCTTGCCAGCGGAAGAGTGGCGGCACGCTTGGGACGGTTGAACCTGGGTTGACGCCGATGTGCAGGAACTTCACCCCGGCCTCGGCCAGCAGGGGGATGATGGAGCGGGTGTGGCCAGGTACATCGGTGAACTTGGCGGCGATGGTGTGCTTGCCAAAACGCTCATCCAGCCGCCGGGAGAGCGACAGACCGACCCGGAAAAGATTGGCATCCATCAGTTCGGTGTGGGTGGTGAAAGGCAGGGCGTGCCAGGCAATCTCCCCGGCCAGGATAGCCTCTTCCATCTCCCGTCGTTGGGGAGGCAGGGCCTGCTCGAGATACTCGAAAATTAACCAGGAACCGGTGGTCCAGATGAAACCCTCGGAGCGCCCGGACAAGCGCATCTGGCGGGCCAGTACCAGGGCTTCCGGGATGTACTTGTTGAAATAACTCTGCACGACAGCCGAGGCATAATTAGTAAAACCGACATCCAGGTGGGTTTTAAAGATCAGGTTAATTTTGCGGGACATACGCAGGCCTTTCTTTTCGCAGGGGGAAATTGTGTGCAACGCTGGCTGTCAACGAATGAAAAGTGTTTATATGGATGAAGAAATGTTCAACTTACTGCGCTGTTAAGACGGATATTTGAATTGCGGTCTTGCATGTAAGTATATAATATCTCTATTGGTTTTCACCACTTTTGTCTGACTTGAATCTCTTTTCTACATTTGTCCCAGGGAGGTTGGCGCCATGCAAGAATCGAAGCTGAAGTCGTTCAATTATGCCATCGGTATGTTCGGCACGTCCATCCCGATCAATATGCTCAAAACATATGCCGCCATCTACTACGTGGATCGGCTGGGTCTGACCACGTTGCAACTGGCCAGCATCCTGTTGGTGTATACCTTCATCGATGCGTTGGACAATCCCATTTATGGCTTTCTCTCCGACCGGACTCGCACCCGCTGGGGCAGGCGCCGGCCATGGCTGGTGATTGGCACGCCGCTGCTGGTGCTGGCGTTCATTGCGTTTTATTCCACCCCGGCATTTATCGCAGGCAAGGCGCTGTTTGCTTATGCCATGCTGTTTTACATCCTGGCCGGCACGCTGGACTCGGTGATCAACGCCAACTATGGGGCGCTCTTCCCGGAATTGTTCCGCACGGATGCCAGCCGGGCTTCCACCAATGCCCTGCGCCAGGCCTTCCAACTGGTGGCGATGATCATCAGCATTGCCCTGACCCCGATGGTCACCAGCGCCTTGGGTTATAGCCTGACGGCCATCCTATACGGTATCCTCGGTGGGGTTGTGATTTTGTATATGAGTTTCACCTCGCGTGAAGTGAAGGTGCAAGATCACGAAGAAAAACCGCAATTATGGAACAGTTTGAAAGACCTTTTCACGAATCGTAAGTTCTGGATAGCCGGCTTTGCTAACGCCTTTTACTCAGCGGCCATGTCGCTGGTGCTGGCTTCCTTGCCGTTCTTCGTTAAATACACGCTTCACTTGGCGGACAGTCAATCCACCATCCTGTTTGCCTCCGTCTTGCTGATTGCCATTGGCTGCGTGGCGATCTGGGCGCGATTGGTGCGTAAATATACGGTTATCCCGGTCTGGCGGGCAGCGTTGATTGCGCTGGCGATTGCATTCATCCCACTTTATTTTGCCAACTCGCTGGTGACGGCCATTGTTGGTAGCGTGTTGGTGGGGTTTGGCTTTGCTGGGGTAATCACCACCATGGATTTGATCGCCGCCAAGGTAATGGACGAAGATACCGCCAGGCACAATGTGCGCCGCGAGGGCATCATCTCCAATGCCCTGGGTTTCATGAATCGCTTGAACGGCCTGTTTACCAGTGCGGCCTTTTCTCTGGTGTTCGTCCTGTATGGTTACGAAAGTGGCAACAACCCGGGCACGCAGCCGGACAATGCCGCCCGCTTTTTACTGACCATCTGCCCGTTCATCTTGATGCTGATCAGTTTCGGTTTTTCGTTCTTGATTAATTTTAATAAAGCGCAACCGGCGCTGCTGATTTCACAGGAACCGCCTGCGATTTCGGATTAATCGATAAGGAGGACACAATGGCTCTCATTCGCATGGATCATCTGCCCGAGACGATCAAGATGAACATCCCGTTGAACGTGATCGTGCCGGAACCGTTTGAAATACAGGGCGTGCCGGTGAGCGAACGCAAGGTGCTCTACCTGCTGCACGGCCTGAGCGACGACGCCAGTGGCTGGCAGCGCTACTCGATGATTGAGATCATTGCCCGGGCTTACGGCCTGGTGGTGGTGATGCCGACGGTGACCCGCAGTTTTTACATCGACCAGCCCAACGGTCAGCAGTACTTCACCTATATCGTGGACGAGTTGCCGCGCTACCTGCACGAGGTGTTTGGCATTGTCCCCAAACGGGAGAACACACTGCTGGCCGGTCTTTCGATGGGCGGTTACGGTGCGATCAAGGCAGCCCTCCTGAGACCACAGCAATATTCGGCGGTCGCAGCTTTCTCCGGGGTGCTCTCGCTGAATATAATGCAAACTCATCCGGACGACTCGCGCCAGACGGAATTTGCCCTTTTGTTTGGCGATTTGAACCGATTGAATGGCAGTGAACATGACCCGGCGGTCTGGTTGGCGCGGGCAGCGCAGAACCCGGCAGCCCTGCCGAAGTTGTTCATCGCCTGCGGCCGACAGGATGACCTCTACCCGCTGAACGTGATGTTCAACGCCGCCTGCCAGAAGTTGGGCGTGCCGCTGGATTACCACGAGGAGGATGGCAAGCACGATTGGCCGTTCTGGAACACCCAAATCCAGCGCTTCCTGGCGTTGACTCTGGGGTCAATGCCGTAGGGCTTGGAGCCGATCAATACCCAATGTTGAATCGAATTTAACACGGATTTGAACGGTAGAGACGGAAAAACACGGATAGAACTTAATGAAATTCAGGAATTGAATTTGGATTGGATGTAGTAACGACGGAAGTCGTTAATGTCTTGATTCTTTCCTCTCCTTGATTCTTGTTAAAAAGTAATTCTTCGTGTTCTCCGTGACTTCAGTGGTGAAAGATCATAAGGAGAATAATCAACGTGAGTTCAGACATGCGTTCCATCGAACATTTTATTCCCAAAGAGCAGGAGGGGAGCTACTTCACCATCCCGTTCGATGTTTATCCGATGTATAACGACATCGGCTACGAATCGATCACCGTCAAGTATTTCTACTCCCGGCGGGGTCATGATTATCAGGATCTGGAGCACGGCCAATTCGAAGAGCAGCCGGAGATCAACATCATCGATATTGGTCTGATCGACCCGCAGGGGCGGCAGGTAGGGGCTTCTGGCTCGGACAAGACGGAGTTCTTCGTCAGCGAGACCCAGGCTACTCCCGGTTACCACCCCTGCCGCATCGAGTTTGGGCGTTGGGAGTTGCTGATCGGCGCTTACAAGGTGCAACCGGAAGGGGTCGATGTCCATTTTGAAGTGACGATGGAGCAGAAGGAACAACGGTTGCTGAAGGGCGACCTACATACCCACACCCTGGCCTCGGATGGCGTGCATACCTTGGAAGAGCTGGCCTGGAAGGCCAAACGCAACGGGCTGGACTTCGTGGCGGTCACCGACCACAACCAGTTCGTCTCGACGCATGCCCTGCCGCGCCTGCCCGGGGTGACCATGATCCCCGGGGTGGAGTGGACCCACTACCAGGGACATGCCAACTTTATGGGAGTGGACCAACCCTACGACGAACCCTTTGCCACCAACACCCCGGAAGAAGCATTGGCTCGCTTTACTTCAGCCAGGGAGCGCGGGGCAACCATAAGTATCAACCACCCGTTTGACGAGAACTGTGGCTTTAAACTTGACATCAACCAGTTACCGTTTGATTGCATCGAGGTCTGGAACGGCCCGATGCGCGAATCCAACCTGCGGGCAGTGGGCTTCTGGCAGCAACTGCTGGCGGCGGGCAAAAAGATCCCGGCCTGCGGCGGCAGTGACTACCACCGTGATACCCCCTTCATTTTCTTGGGCGGACCGACCATGGGGGTGTACGCCATGTCCGCCGGGGCCAGTGATATCCTGGAGGCGGTGCGGCAGGGGCACAGTTACATCACCTTTGCCCCTAACGGCCCGGAATTGGAGATGGCCGCCGGCTATGATGCCATCATGGGTGACAGTGTGCCCTGGAAAGAAATCAATGCGCTGCAGATCAAGGCCAAAGGTTTACTGGCGGGGGACGTGCTGCGAGTGGTGACCGGAACAAGTGCAGATGTGATCTTCAAAGCGCCAACGGATGGTGAACTTGAGTTGACCTACCGCATGGATGCATCCGGCTTTGCCCGGGTTGAGATCTTGCGGGCGTTTCTGCCCGGCTTGCCAATGCTGCCAGCGCTACTCTCAAACCCGATTTATTTTGATTCGTAAGTGAACTTTGCCAGCTAATATAAATGATCCCCCGTGCCTCAAAAGGACACGGGGGATTTTTGTGATTGCAGGTGGAGTTGAGCCATCTGCAATCTTAGGTTATGGCATGGGCGCCAGTGCAAAGGCCTTGGGCGTGGCGGAAGCATCCAGCCAGTAAGCGCGGCTGTATCCATCCACAGCGATGGAATAGACGTACAGGGTCTCGGCAAAGGCCGCCTGAGTGCAATTGAAGCCATTGGCGTTGAGTAAATCTTGCACCAGGATGGACTTGCTGAAGATGCCAGCAACTTTGACGTAGCCATTGATGGGTGTGCTACCCACTGGCGCATAATAGTGATATCCGCCGATGAAATTCCAACCTGCGGTTGCAAACGGAATTTCACCAGAGCTGCCTTTCACCACCTGGAAGAGGAACCTGGCGTGATTGAAGGCCTGGTTGGCTCTGAAGCTGATGTGAGCTTCCGACGTGTTGACGTCATTGAACAGAATGAAGCCACAAGGCCCGGCCTTCTTGGTGATGATGTCTGCCCAGGTTTCCTCAATGAATGCCTGGCAGCGGTTGTTATCCACATATACCGTCATGGTGAAGCCCCAGGTGTTGCCGGAGCCGTCTTTGATTAGATTGGCAACCGGAGCCGGGATGGTGGTCATGCCGACGGGTGGGGTAAAGGGGGCAGCATTGGAGGAAATGAATGGGTAAATTGGTGTGGCGGGAGCGCCACCGGTCGGGTTGTTCCATTTGACCAGGTTGCCAGCGTTGTCAAACAGTTCCAACTTAAGCTCATATTGTCCGGCAGCCGGGGTGAAACCATCCGTCTCGGACAGCCCACCGGTCTCAAAGTAGGCGAAGGCCATGTCCACATGCTCGTTGATGAATGACCATTCAATACCCGGGGCGGGTGGATTGGCTGGTTGAATCCGGAACAGGTACTGGCCGGGGAAGGCCAGATCCGGGCCCATATTATCGGATGGATAGTAAGGCTTGAGCGCCGGGGGCGGGGTGGGGTTGGGCACCATCGTCTTATAGAAACGGTCCACCGAATGCGTCATTGGGTGCCAGGTATCGGTGACTGCAGTGGTTCCATCACCCTGGGTGGTGCGCTTGTAGGACCAGCGGTAATGGGTGACGCCAATGGCGATTAGATTGGAGCGGCTGAGGTCCATGCGCATCTCGAGCGTGCCGGCAAAGGGTTCACCGGCTGTGGTATGGCCCATGTTCGCCCCGGGAGTGGTGTTGATTTCACTCATGCTGATGCCGTTGCCGATGGTGGTGATGACAACATTCAAACCTTCCAAATCCGGGGTTTCACCGCACCAGTGGACGCGCGGATCGCTGACACGTAGGGTAACCTCGCTCCCGCAGACGTAATTCCAATAGGTGTGGCAGCACATGTGCTTTGGATGATAGACAGTTGTCCAAACTCCATCCACCGGATATTCCACCCAGAAGTACAGGTCAGGGTGATCACCGAAGCAAGGGTAGCTGATCATGACATCGAACTTGCCTTCGTGATTGGTGATGACGCTGGTCAACTCGTCGCAATGGCAGAAATAGGGATGCAGCCACGGCCACAGGCAGAGGTAGGGTAGGATCAACTTGTAGTTATCCATCAATGCCTTGCGAATGGTGATAGTGGAAGCTGACAACAAGTCGGAGCGGGTTTGCAGGGACAGCCTGTCCAGGCTGGTGAGGTTGGAGGTAGGCTGCACATCCGCCTTGAACTCCATAGTGATTGCGGATGCTTCGGAAGACTGATCCTGGAACGCCTTGGCCGGGCGCAAGGTCAGCCAGTTGGTCAGGGGTAGAGTTTGGGTGATCACCCCGGGTGGTTCGGGCTGGGGGTCAAACCCGGCGATGGCCTTGAAATCTTCATGAGGGAAGAGCTCGGGCGGATCCGGCAGCGGAGGCGGCCAGCGGAAGATCTCTGGGTCGGGCTCGGGAATATGCGGTGGTTTCTTCAACTCGGCCACCAGGTCGTCGCGCAGGCGGATGATGATGTGATCTGGCAGGTAAGGAATCAGGATCCAGAATTTGTCGACTTCGCAGATGTGGACTTTGGCATTACAGACAGGCTTATCCACCACCTCTCCATCGATGATGACCGGTTTCACGACCTTGCCGCGCACCCGGCATTTGCATTTGAGCCACCATTTCCAAAGATCATAGGGAAAAGGATACAATTTGTAGATTAGTTTTTTGGGATCAAATTCCCAGATTGGTTCGTAGGCATGCAGACGCTCCATATCCGGCAGGCTGATATCCTCCCGGTCTTCCTCGCGCGGGGCGAAGAACAAACGCGTGCCTCGTTGCTTTATCACCTCCAGTAGAATTTCTACCGTCCCATCTTTCACGGCTTCCATTGCCAGTAATTTGCCGCGGTGGTCAAAGACATAGGCAAAAACCGGGATGGACTTTTCAGGCTTTTGATCAAAATCGACGGTAAATTTCACCACTCTACCGCCTTCAGTAGGTGCTTTGCCAGGTTCTTTCATTTGGAAATCTCCTTTTTCTGGTACGAATTTGAAATTGGACAATGAAAAGCCCGACCTACTGGCAAGGTCGGGCGATGAGGTGCGGAGGTTGTGAGATGGGCTGCGAAGTAGGCGACTTGCGGAGCGTCAGTAGATCAACAATAAATCCAGACTATATTTATCTAGATAATAGAACTTTTTGGAAGAAGAGTCAATCAAGACTTGATTAAGGGTTGAGGATCACTCTTGCATCCACCACACACAGGTCGCGACCGGAACCTTTAACCGGGTTGAGGTCCAATTCCTGGATCTGCGGGAAGTGGGTCACCAACAAGCTCAGGCGTAGTAGCATGTCCTGCAAAACAGAGAAATCCATGCCGGGCTCGCCGCGTACACCTTTAATTAGCTTCAAGGCACGTAGGGAGTGGATGAGGGTGTCGGCCTCGGCAGAAGAGAGTGGGGCGAGGGCAAAATGGACATCCTTGAGGGCTTCGGTGTAAATACCGCCCAGGCCGAAGGCAACCAGGTGCCCAAAGCCTTCCTCGCGGTTGGCACCCAGCAGCACTTCGGAACCGCTGACCATCTGCTGCACCAGGCAACCAGTGGCGCCGGGGATTTTCTCCAACTCATCCCAAACCTTTTGTGCTTCCTCCAATGATTGGATCTTCAGGCGCACGCCGCCGACATCCGTCTTGTGCAATGGGCCAGCCACTTTCATCACCCAGGGGAAAACGAAGGGCACCCGGTCCAATTGGCTGACCTGGGTCAACTCCACCTGGCCGGGGAAGCGCATCCCGGCAGCCTGCAGCATTTCCCGGGTCAAGCCGGCGGATAGCGCGCCGGTTTGACCATGCAACAATTCGGCGATGCGGGTCCGGTCAAAGCCTGGAAGATCGAGCGTTGGTTCACTTACCTTGCGGCGGTTGACCACCGCCCCCAGGGCGCGGGCCATGGCGACCTCATCGTCGAAATAACATTTGCCTGCCTGTTTGAACTTCTCCAGGGCCTCATGCGAGGAGACGATGGTGCAAAACGAGGGGAAGACCGGGATGCTGCCGTGCTCCATCTCGTGCAGGATGGCCTGATAGACCTCCCAATTGTCGGAAAGATGCGAGTCGCCGTCTACGCACAGGATGTAGTCGATGTTTTCGGCTTCTTCCGTGCGAATAATTTCCAGGATTTGCGCCATCATGCGGCCGTTGCGGGCGGGCAGGCAGTCCACCGGGTTGGCGGAACTGGAGCCGGGCAGCAATACCTGGTTGAGCTTTTGCCGGGTTTCCGGTTTGAAGGGCGGAACTTCAAAGCCCTGGCGGTTGAGCTCATCCGCCAGCAGCACACCCGGTCCACCGGCATCCGTAACGATGGCCACCCGCCGGCCATCCAGCTTGCTTTTGGCGCAGACCAGCACCGCCGCCACGTCAATCAGCTCCGGGCGGGATTGGACGCGCAGGATGCCAGCTTTATCCAGCAGGGCCTGGACGGCAGTGTCATTGGTGGCCATAGCGCCGGTATGGCTGGCGGCTGCCCGGCTGCCCGCGCCGGTGGCCCCGCCCTTGATGGCGGCCAGGATGCAGCCCTTCTGGTTCAGACTGCGGGCGGCTTTCAGCAGGCGGCCCGGCTGTTTGATGCCCTCCATGTAGAGGATTTTAAAAAGGGAACTGCTGGCGTCATGCTCGGCATCGAATAGCTCCAACAGCTCTTCCACCCCGGTCAGGGCGGAGTTGCCGACGCTCAAACAGGAGTTGAAGAGCAGGCCGCGCTTGACGGCTGGCTCGGCTAGGAAGACGATGGTGGCGCCGGAGCCGCTGAGGAAATCAATGCCACCCGGGGCCATGCTCGGGATCAACCCGGCGAACAGGCCGGCGTGTGTTGCCGAGGAGACGCCCAGACAGTTCGGGCCAAGCAACAGCATGTTGTGGCTGCGGGCGATCTCGGCCAGCTTCTGCTCGGCCTGCTTGCCTTCTGGACTGGTCTCACTGAAGCCAGCGCTCATCACGATGACAGCGGGCGTGCCCATCTCGGCCAGATCGGTCAAGGTCTGTTCCACCAGTGGGGCGGGAATGATGATCATCGCCAGCTCGGGAACGCTGGGTAGGTCCTTCACCGAAGGGTAAGCGCGCAGGCCCTGGACGATCGCTGACTTGGGGTTGACGATCAGCAGTTCGCCGGTGTAACCATGCGAGAGGATGTTACGCACCAGGTTACCGCCCGGTTTATTCAGGTCGTCGCTGGCACCAATGATGGCGATACTCTTCGGGGAAAGCAGGTGGTTGAGCATAAATTACGTCTCCTGTTTTTAACACGGATAAGAACGGATTATCACGGAAATATCTTTTTTGGTAAATCAACATATTCTGCTTATAAGGTAAGGGCGAAGCAGCCGGGAATTTTCATCACTGATTATTGTCTTTTACTTCGCCGGTCGCTTCGCCCTTACCCGGCTACAGAGCCTGATGAAAAATTGTTTTGTGTGACCGGCCACAGCCCGACCAGCCTAGTAGAAGTACCCCAATTATAAAGAATTATTGGCCGGGTGGGGGATGAAATAATCCAGGAGAAGAGCAGATTGGTTGGAGAGAATCTCAAATTTTTTACGCCTTGCTCGCTGTGCTATCCGTGGCTCTGTGGTTTGTCATAATAAAACCGCCCCGTATTCACGGAGCGGCGGGTATTACAAGATCAACCAGGGCTATTCGACGCCAGGGATGACTTCGTTTGGCTTCTTGGCGCGGTAGACGATGCGCCCACGGGATAAATCGTAGGGGGACATCTCCACCCGCACATGGTCACCCAGCAAAATGCGAATGTAATACTTGCGCATTCGGCCAGAAAGGTACGCTAACACCACGTGGCCGTTTTCCAGCTTGACACGGAATTGTGTGCCGGGCAACGCTTCGATGATCGTACCTTCGACTTGAATTTTATCTTCTTCTTTAGCCATACCACCTCCTGGTTGGCCACCCTGAGCCGGGTGAACTACTCGCCCAATTTGCCCATCTGACGGCGTTTGACGCGGCGCATGGACTTCTTTGCCTCGACGCGACGCATCTCACTCTTGGAGATGAACCAGCGTTTGCGGCGGACAGTGCTAAGGACACCACTCTTCACCACTTTCTTGCGAAAGCGCTTGAGCAGACCATCCTGCGATTCGTTGGGACGAAGCACGACTGCTGGCATTGATTTCACCTCCATTCTTCCAATAGAAATAAAAAACTCGGCTGCGGAAGAAACAGGGGCCAGCCGAGAAAAAGACTTCAGCAGTTGTTTCAGCCCGGAATGCTCCCTGGAACCTCCGTACAATCTGGATAATTGCGTCGATATTATACCCCCAACCGGTATGGATTGTCAATTAGTTGGGGTGAAAGTAAATTTTTCTCCGAGGCATGAGGTGGAAAATGCTAATTTACAAAAAATGTTTTTGTAAATTAGTACTTTACAGAAAGTCCATGTTTTTGAAAAGTGGGCAAAAAACAACTCGATAGATTTGGTTGGAAAACCAAATCTATCGGTGTCGGAAATCAATCGCTCAACTGGTTGCCGCAAATTCCGCAAAAACGGGAGGAAAGCGGGCTGGAGTTGCCGCAGTGTGAACAAATCTGCTGGGTTTGGCTTCGTCCACTGGCAATTTTACGCGTCTCGCCGGTGATCGGCTCATCGAATGACCCGTCTGGCAGCTCAGACGGGGAGCTCGTTTCGGGTTCGGCCAGGATGGGGTGAGTTTCACCGAGGATGGGCTCTTTTATGGCCAGCTCCGGGGAGATCGAGGCTGGGAGTTCGACTTCCACTTCATCAAGGGGAAGCCCCAAGTCAGCGGGAGGGGCAGCTAGCAGTTCACCCGGGGCCGGGGGTTCGGCCAGCTCCTGGGCTTGCCTGGCAGTCTGCAGCCAGGCCAACGGCTCGGGTTCAGGAGCATCATTGGCGGAGGCTGTTTCGGCCTCTTCTTCCGGCAATTGGATCGTCTCGCTGGGCGGGGTGTGCAGCCAGGCGGGCAACTCGAAAGCCGGGGCTTCGTTCTGCGGCTCTTCTGCTTCAACTTTGGATTCTGGTCCCTCCACCAATTCCGTTCCAGGGGGTATTTCTGCTTCGACTGGAGCCGCTGAGATGGCGGGTGCTTCTTCCGCCGGGGGGCGCGGGGTGGGGACGGTGGCCGCAGTGTGGGAACTGCCGATCACCTTGAGGTAGGTCTCGCCGATGCGGATCAGGTCGCCATCCTGCAGGCGGGTCGGACTGAGGAGTTGGATATGGTTTAGATACGTACCATTGGTACTGCCTAGATCCTGCACTTCGTAGCCGCCTTCTACCAGGCGGATGATGGCTTGATGACGCGACGAACGCGGATCGGCGATCTGAATCTCACAATCGCTGCCTCGTCCAATTTTGACCGGACCTGTCAGTTCATATTCCTTGGTGGTGGTGCCGCCACTGACCAGGGCCAACTTCCAGATGACCGGGTGCGGCGGAGGCATGGGCAGAGCGTCAGGGCGGGTCAGGTAGTGCTCCACCTGGTCCAGCAGGGTGGCGGCAGAGATACTTTCCAGCCGTACCAGTCCGGCTGTCATTTCAACCCGCAGCAGGTTTCTGACGCCGCTCTGCAGAATGCCGAAAGACGCCTGGTTGATATCCCCATCCGGGTTGGCTCGACGGGCAATCATCTGCACCTGGTTGTCGATCAGCAGCAGGTGTTGTGCTAAGGTAATAGCAGAGTCGAGGAGAATATAACCCTCTCCACCCAGGTCGGGTGTCACCAGACCGCGGTTCGACAGACTGCGCAGGGCAGCCGAAAAATGTTCCTCATCTGGGGTGGAGGATAGACCGGCTGAATAACGAATGACCGCCGTCAACCACTGTGGGCTGTGGGTTTCGCCTGCCACCACTTCGGCCACGGCCATCGGGCTGAGGGCTGGAGTTGCCATTCTGGAATCTTCTAAAATCGAGAGGAGTTCAGAGTAACGACAGCGATCCAGCAGCGCTGCCAGAGCCAGCGCTTCCGTGAGCGGCAGGTCAACCGAGAAGGAGACTGGCTGCAACTGGCTATCCCCGGTATGCTGGCGCAGGGAGGAAATCAGATCGTTAGGCCGGGCGGGGACGGTCAAAACCAGGCCGTTACCGTTTTGCAGCAGGGAGGCGGATTCCCCTTCCTGCCCGGAGAAGAACACCCGGTAGTCGAATGATTTGTACGAGTTGATAAGGTGCAGTTGCAGGCTGGCCGAAGGCGCACTCAATAGGTTGATAACAGATATCAAACCGGGAGTCGGCGCGCCAGAAGGGTCAAGCAGCTCCTCTTCCAGCAGTGCCTTGCGGGCATCCTCCGGCAATGGCAGGAATTCCAGTCCTTGCCAGGCACACAGAGCGCCTGGAGCCACGCTGGCCAGGTTCGATAGGCAAGGCAACCACTCCGGATTGAGCTTCAAACGGAAGGGAGAAATCATCGCCACGACCTCCTTGAATATTATGGATTGCTAGTTTTATTATCTACCGTTTGGGCAGAAAAGGCAACGCCCCGTTTCCTAAGGTTGGGCACGGGGCGAAGGCAAATATTCAGTATTGAAAGACCTTTCCCCTGTGCGCTTATCTCAGTAATTCGTCGTCAAATCGATGTTGCCCTTTTCGCGGGCGGAGTGCTCCAGCAGGCGGAACAACCAGACCGAGAGCACACTCCAGAAGGCGGTCATGGCGATCAGGATGCCCAGTAGTTGAATGTTGCTGAGCGCCGGGAAGGTGGAGTATTGCACCGCAAGCGGGCCGAGCAGGGCCCGGCGGATCAGCTCCAGCCAGTAGGAAACCGGCAGAACATAGCCAACCGGCTGCAGCCAGGCCGGCAAGACGCTGATCGGGAAGATGGCGCCACTGAACAGGAACAACCCCCCGCCCACCGCTTCACCGATGCCGCCAGCATGCTGGGCCACCCGCAGGGAGACGCCCGCCAGCAGCAGACCGAGCATGGCCAACATGAAAATACCCAGCGCCAGCGAGAGCAGGAACAGGCCCCAGTCGACCGTTTTCAGGTCAATCGGCAGCTTAAAGAAAATCATTCCCATCAGCATGGTGATGATCACTGCAAAGGAAGCAGTCAGGAAGCGCGCCACGCCCCGCCCGAGTAGAAAAATGGGGATGTTGATGGGGGCGGTATAGATGTACTTAAGGGTGCGGTAATGCTCGCGGTCATCAATAATTGCCCAAGAGACACCGGTCAACACGCTGGCTACATACTGGTAGAAGGCGTTGCCGATGAACAGATAGGCGAAGACCGGGGATTGAAAATCCGCCTGGCTGATGATGCTGTACATCACCACCAGGATGGCCGCCCCGGCCAGGGGTTTGACGACGGAATAGATGGCAAATAGTAGCGGATCGGTCCAGTTGGATTCAATTTTCCAGCCGAGCCAGGTGGCAGTGAAAAGAGAGCGTAGCGGAATGGAACGGTGCATGACTTACCTGCGGCTTTCGGTCAGGCGGCCTTCACGCACCGCCAGCTTTTCCATATAATTCAGCAGAAATCGGGCAGCCAGTAGGAAGATGACTGCCAACGCTACCAGGATCAACAGTTCGATGCCCGTGCTGAGAAAGCCCAGCGAGGGACCGGTGGCAAAAGCCAGTTGGCGCATGGCGTCCAGGCCGAGAGTCAGCGGCAGGATCGAAGCCGCGGCCGCCACCCAGAAGGGGAAGTTTTTGATCGGAAAGTAGAAACCGGAGACGAAAAAGATTGGCTCCTGGGCCAGGTTGGCGATGTGCCATGCCTCGCGGCTGAGCAGCAGGAAGAGCGAGGCGGTGGTCATTCCCATGCCGTACAGCGCTACCATCGCCACAAAAAAGACCAGCAGCAGCAGGGGCAGCGAAACCACCACGTAATGCACGTTGAACAGCAGGCTGCCGAGCACGATGATCACTGTGGCCCGGATGAGGGTAGCGACCAGGCCGCCCAGTGCCATACCGAGCAGGATAGCCATCATCGGCCCGGGGGCGATGATGTAAAGCGGCAGGTTGCCGGTTTCTTTTTCCCAGTACAACTGGCTGGACATGCTCCACAGGATGTTCATCCAGAAGGCGGTCATAGCGCCGCCCACCACCACGAAGCCGATGTAATCTTCCGGGGCTTGCAGGGCGCGGTAGACGAAGACATAGCCCGCCACCCCCAGCATCGGCAGGAAAGTATCGAAGAATAGCCAGGATTTCTCGCGCTGCATCCCAATGACGCGCGGATAGGCGCGCCCGAGGACGGTCATCAGGAACAGGCGGAAGCCGGTCATCTTTTGGCTAATGGGCGGCAGGCTCGCCATTTTCCACCTCCTCCACCTCGTACATGCGGCGGTCGACCAGGGTCATGAAGACATCTTCCAGGGTGGGCTCGCGTTTTTGCAGACTGAGGATGCGCCCGCTCTGGCTGGTGAAGGCACCAATCACGCCAGAGAGGGCGGCCTCTTCGGCTAAAATCAGCTCCAACTGAGTGCTGCCGTCTTGCTCCTTCAGGCTGACCCGGTTAACGCCCGCCAGGCTGCGGATTGTTTCGACTTCCAGCACTTGCGGTGTTTGCAGGTTAATCTCAAAAATGGCCTCGCGCTGCAGAGCCAGTTTGAGGTTGGTCGGGGTATCACAGGCCAGCACCTGGCCCTTGTTGATGATGGCCACCCGGTCGCACATCTCGTCGGCCTCCACCATGTAGTGGGTGGTCAGCAGCAGGGTGCGAGAGGGGTCCTCGCTGACCCAGCCGCGCACAAAGCGGCGCACATCCAGGGCAGCGCCCACATCCAGGCCGAGGGTGGGCTCATCCAGAAAGAGCACCTTGGGATCGGTCAGAAAGCCGCGCACGATGTTCATCTTCTGGCGCAGACCGGTGGAGAGCTCCGAGGACTTGGTGTTGAGACGGTCCAGCAGGCTGACCTTCTCCATCAGGGCGCGGATGCGGGCGTTCGCCACCGGGGTGGGGATGCCGTAAAACTGGGCGAACATCCACAGGTTTTCGCGCACTGTCAGCAGGCCGTAACCGGAGGCTTCACCGCCGGAGACCATGTTGATCTGCTGGCGCACTTCCTCGGGCTGCTTCATCACATCATAGCCGGCCACCAGCGCTGTCCCCTGGGAGGGGGCCAGCAGGGTGGTCAGGATCTTGATCAGGGTGGTCTTGCCGGCGCCGTTCGGGCCGAGCAGGCCGAACAACTCACCTTGTTTGACTTCCAGATTTACGCCTTGCAGGGCGACCAGTTGTTTCACTTCATTTTTCTTGCGGTTGCGCAGTTTGTAGATGCGCCCCAGATCATGAGTTTCAATGGACAGAATATCAGACATAAGAACTCCGGTTGAAACGAGGTACTTTGCGGATTTGTTTGGCCAGCGTAGGGTAAGCGTAGGGTAAGAGTCAAGCACCCCGAGGAGAACCCTGCTATTATAAGTTGCAAGGGCGACTTCTCTTCTTCTCCTCCTTAAATGAGCGCCGGGGTCGGCGTCCCCGGCGCTCACCGATTCTAACACTAAACCGCTCCCCAGAATCATCCATTTTTGGATGATTTTTATTATTAAACCACGGATGGTATCCCAGTCGAAATGTATAATCTGTTTAGAAGTTCTGAATAATGCTTGGTCATGGTCGGAATCAGTTTTCAGAAATCTTCAAGATTTCTGAAAACTGATTCAAGTCTGCTTGTACACTTGCCTCCAGATTGACGAAGGATAAAAGGGAATGAAGCCCTCTATGAAAAACAAGGTTGTGAAGTTATTGCTTCTGCTCATTCTTTCGCTGTTGACCACTTCATGTGAATCCGAAATCTCGGATATATTATCCAGCCAATGCCAGGCTCCATGCTGGAGGAATATTGAACCTGGAATTACTACTCAGAAAGAAGTCTTAAAGATAATCAAGGATTTTACAGACATAAGGGGTGAGGTTATTGGTTATGGGGGTCATTTCAACATTTTTAATAACTCAACCTTTGAAAAATGTGTTAACGAATTTGGAACCCCGGAAAATATTGGACGGTCTTTCGTCATGGGTCCTGGCCTTCAGATAGGTGTGACCTCAGCAATTCATCCCTACATTTTCGCAATCAGTCCTCAAAAAGGGATTGTTTTTGGCTATGATGCATATAAACATTTTTCGGATGATTTGGTTCTATCTCCCAGGACAAAAGTTTCCATAATTACTTTTTATGATGTTAATGTTTATTCTCAACTTCTTGAGGATGGGGATTTAATATATACAGAGATATTAGAAAAGTATTCCGAAGAAGATTTATATCATTGGAACGGATATGGGGATATTGACGAACTGTCTCAACGAAGATAAAAAGATGTAGTTAAGTGGTGCGACAGGGATGCACACACTACCTAATCACTAAACGTGCCTTGAAAACAATCCATTCTTGGATGATTGTTTATTTAACGAGGGTTGATACTTTTCTGAATGGATGTATAATAAATCTGAAAATCGGAATATCGGAAAAGGAGAAAAACGGATATGACTCCAATCACCGTTCAAATTCGCAAAAAAGGCAACCTGACCCTGCCGGTGGAGTTGAGAAACAAATATAGCCTGGATGAGGGGGATACCTTGACCCTGGTTGACCTGGGTGATGGATCATTTCTGCTGACTCCGCGCGTCTTGCAGGTCAATCGTCTGGCAGACCGGGTAGCGGAAAAACTATACGAGGCAAATGTCTCTCTGGATGATTTATTGAACACATTGGATGATGAACGTGAACAATATTATCGAGAGCATTATGCCAAAGAGTGATTTCTTCTTTGACAGCAGTGCCCTTATTGCCGGGATCGTCTCTGCCCAGGGGGCTGCCCGGGCCCTGTTGCTATTGGCGGAGGATGAAAAAATCCTGATAACACTTTCTGAACAGGTAATTGTTGAAGTGGAGAGGAATATCGCCCGCAAGGCTCCCAAGGCTTTGCCATTTGCGCGCCAATTGATCCTTGCGACTAATCTGCGTATCGTACGAGATCCTCAACTAGAGCAGGTTCAGACACTCCTGGATTGGATCGCGCATCCGGCGGATATCCCCATCCTGGTGGCAGCGGTTCAAGCCAGGGTGGATTTTTTGGTGACCTTGAACACCCGCCATTTTATGGATGATCCCAGAGTGGCGCAGCGCAGTGGATTGCGCATCGGCACGCCGGGGGATGCTCTGGCCTGGGTGCGAATTCAATTGGCTGGAAAACAAAATACAGGTTGAGGTTGAATCAGGGTCGGTTGTACTCATACAGCCACAACAACGGCTCGCCGCGCGGGGTGTACCACTCCTGCCAGGCGCCGCCGGGGTATTCGGACTGCATGGCGGCCTTATTTTCCTCATGGTTGGGCAGGAAAGCAAAGAAGATGTGGTCTCCGCTGGGCTTTGGGTTTTCAACGGAACCCCAGGGGTAAAATATGTTGTAATATTGGATCTGCGGCGCCAGGTAGGGCAGGCTGTTGATGGAGTCATAGCCCATGGCGGGGTAACCCGTGAAAACCAGTTCGGTGCCGGCCGGTTCGCTCTTCAAGCGATCCGCCAGGCGCTGGGCAACCTGCCCGTTGAAGCCGGCAAAATCGCTACGCGGGGTGTAATCCAGGAAATAATAACGGGCGTCATCTGCCGCCAGCAGAATTCCCGCCACCAGCAAACCAGTCGTGACCCAGCGCTGCCGGCTGGGCCACAGACGGGCCAACAGTTCGCCCAGGCGCTGCAGGCTGAAGGCAATCAATAAAGCAATGGCTGGGGCAGCTGCCACATAGCGCTGAGCAGCGGGAGTGCTTTCGCTCAGGCCACCGGTGATGCCGAACCAAAACAACCAGATCACCAGCAATTGGCTGCGGTTGTCCTTCAGTCGCAGCAACATTAAAACTAATCCGAGCAGGAACACGATGCCTGGCAGGGTGCGCAATAATGGAACACCAGGAGTGTACCAGGCATTTAGCGGAGTTTCTACGTAGCCCAACATACCCCGCCAGATTTGTTGCAGAAGTATCAGTGCTGGCATTTTTCCTGTTTCAACTGCAGTAACTGTCAGCCAGCTGCCCATAATGGTGACTCGGTTCAAGGGTGCGAAGAATTCGCTTGGGTACTTCAGATAAAACCAGGCCAACGGCAAGACAACGATCAAGGCTATCCAGAGCATGAGTAGCAGCCCGGGGATGGCCCGGCGCAAGCGCTTGAAATCAAATAGCCCGGCAATCACCACCCAGGCGGCAATCACCAGCAGCAGGGTGCGGCCGGTGGTGTAGAAATACTGCGCCAGGCCGATCGCCAGGCCGGCTAGCAGATAACCCGCCCGTTTCTCCCGCTGCCAGCCCACCCACAGGGCGCCAATCGCCAGGGTGAAAAACACACCGTCCCAGATGTTATTGAGACCCACCCGGCTGAAATGGTTGTGAAAGTGAAACCCGGCCAGGAAGATGGCGGCCATCAAACCGGTCAGGTGGCCGAACATCGAACGACCCACAAAATACACCCCGGCCACGGTCAGGGAGCCGCCCAGGGCGGCCAGTAGGCGCAGGGCTTGCGTGGTCTGCCCGAAGATGGCGATGGAGATGGATTGCAGGAAGTTGTGGAAAGAGGGGAACGAGAACCAGGCGGTGACGAACAGGTTGTCGATCTGGCCGCGCAGCATGTTGACCGCGGTCAGGCCGGAACTGGCTTCGTCTCCGGAAAGGACGATTGGGATATTGGCGGTGTTGATGGAGCGTAACAGCAGGGCACCGGCGAAGATCGCCAGCCCGGTAATGATTGCCTTACGTGAAATGGGTTGACGTGGGGTCAGAAACTCCCATCCGCCATAAACAGCCAGTAGAATACCCACGCCCCAGCAGATGAGGGCAGCCTGCGGGCTGAACATGCGAAACCAAAAGCCAGCTGCAACACTGGTCAGGATGCTGAACAACAGGCTGAAGAGCAGGCTGAAAAACTGACCGGAGGTGATGCCCAGGCGGGAAGCCAAAGCCTGGACGGAAAACTCCAACCATTTCGGAAGATGGCCTTTATCAATTGACCATATGCCGAGGAAAAAGAACGCCAGGTTAAGAAGGATCATCAATAAGGGAATGAGGCGGAACTCGCGCGGGATATCCGCCCGGATGATCTGGCTGACCACCAACACCGCCACACTGCCCAGGATCAGGACCACCTCCGGGCGGGCACCGCCGGAACGAATGGCAGCTTCAGGGGCGCGCAGGCTGTGGCTGAGATGACTGAAAAAACGGCGGATAGGGCGTGGAGCAGGATTCATATTTACACTTTAATGTCAGTTCGGGATAAGGCACATATGGGAATTCGTCAATGCAAGTCCTGTCTGGGCAGAAGCAATTTGCTAATCACGGTTGGAAATCGCGCCAAGAACGAGATGGTTCTATTGCTCTGGATCTCACAATGACCCTACTGCATTATCCAGTTTACACTTATTTTCGTTTGTTGAGTTTTCAAAGACTTTACAAATAAGTGATGTTGAATAAGAGCAGTAGGAGTTAATTGTAATCGAAAAAATTAAACCATAATGCAGGAAGGTTTCAATTCCCCCGTATGATCATTCACCGCGATATCACTGATAGGAATATTTTTTCTCCCGGAAACATGACGGCGTCACATGTTTTACCACCATAACCACCAACTCAATCTCGTGGATCATTTTCCTCATTACTTCTGAAATATCAGTCCGCAAATCAACCAACACCCTTCGTTTCCAAAAAAAGATGATGATGTTAAAACTCAATAAAATTACTCCAATTATCCCCGGGAGCAATTTATGTTTTAACATTAAGTCTCCCTTTTGTGAACATTCCCTCTGTTTATTAAGGTTGGTTATCTGTTGGTGAATATGTTGAAGGAACAGGATAAGGGAATTGAGATAAATTTTCTTGCGAAGCGCTTTCATCGACAGGATAAGGGACAGGCGTGTTGAAAGGAGTTGTAGGCCAGTCAAGAGGGTCCGGCGGCTGATGTCCCATCATGAATGCCGGCGGAGCCGAACCGATAATGACGTCTCCCGGCTTAAGGTTGATGAAACGATCAAAATCTACGTCTACCCCGGCCAGAAATCGATCGTATGATCCATCACATCGAAACACAAGAATTTCCGATTTTTGTTCCATTGGCAATTCAGGACTCAAATCAAAAATATTTGTGAAAACTCGCAGGGTCACCGTCGGCCAGGGATGATCTTCAACTGATCCATAGCGGTTTGGGGTTGGTGTCGGGTTGCTGTCGGATGTGTTTGCGAAAGGAAGGGGAACGCAATGGGATGGCCGGGTGGGAGAAGGTGCCATTTGAAAATTTAGTAACGATGGAGCTTGAAGGTTATCATTTGCGGTTACAACCAGTGCTACCAGTAATAAAATAACAATCATCGCAAGCACAACGATTTTGGAAATGCGTGAAAAGGAATTCATTGGTATTCCTTCCCAACTGTAAATCACTCTACGAAACTTCATTTTCTTATTGCCTCATATACCATATCACAAACCAGGCTAAGGTTCAAGCCATGTTTGTCCCTCTACCGAGGCCTTGTCCTTAAATCGGGCGGTTTTTTATGGTATTTTTCCAGTTTTTAGTGTATGCTTAACGAGTAGGCTGGATAAGCCTATCCGATAATTGCAGGAGGCCACATGATAAAGGAACTCATTAAAGACGCTGAAAACCGGATGAAGGGTGCACTGTTAGCCTTGGAAGACGATCTTGTGACCATTCGTACAGGGCGCGCCAGCCCGGCTTTGATTGAAAAATTACAGATTGAATACTATGGCATGCCGACCAACCTGATGCAACTGGCCACCATTTCCGTGCCGGAGCCACGCATCCTGATGATCCGTCCGTTTGATCCAACTACCCTTAAGGCGATTGAGCGAGGCATCCTGGCTTCCGACCTGGGATTAACTCCCAATAACGACGGTAAAGTTATCCGGCTCAACATCCCGGCCCTGACCGAGGACCGCCGGCGCGACCTGGTCAAGGTGGTGCATCACCGCCTGGAGGAGGCCCGCGTTGCCATCCGCAATGTGCGCCGGGATTTGATAAAAGACCTGCGTGATTTTGAAAAAGAAAAGATGATCTCGGAAGATGATCTGGAACTTGGGGAAGAAGAACTGCAGAAGCTGACCGATAAAATGATCCAACAGATCGATGTCATCGGCGAGCACAAGCAAAAAGAAATCATGGAAGTTTGATTTAGCCCGCATGAGCGATCCTGCCGGTCTCGAGCCCCTTACGAAAATTCCGACGCATGTGGCCATCATCATGGATGGCAATGGGCGTTGGGCGAATGCGCGCGGCCTGCCGCGCCTGGCCGGGCATCGCGCCGGAACGGAAAACCTGCGCCGGGTCATCCGCGCCTGTGTTGAGTTTGGCGTGCAATACCTGACCATCTATGCCTTCTCCACCGAAAACTGGGGCCGACCCAAGGAAGAGGTGGATGGCTTGCTGATGTTGATGGAGAACGTGATTGACAATGAGCTGGCAGAACTCAATGCCGAGGGTGTCCAAATCCGGCACATTGGTCACATGGATCGTTTTACCCCGGCCCTGCGGGCCAAGGTGGAACATTCCATTGAAATAACCAAAAACAATGACCGGCTGATTCTTTGTTTGGCCTTTAATTATGGCGGGCGGGATGAGATCGTCTGCGCCATCCGCAGCATTATCAGAGCGGGCATCCCGGCGGAAGAGGTAACCCAGGAACTGGTAAGCCAGTATCTGTTCACCGCAGGCGTGCCGGATCCGGATATGATCATCCGCACCAGTGGTGAACTACGCATCAGTAATTTTCTGATTTGGCAAGGGGCGTATGCTGAATGGTATGTTACGCCCACTTACTGGCCAGAATTTGACCGAGAGGAACTTTACAAAGCATTGCAAGCTTATGCCCAGCGCGACCGGCGGTTTGGTCGTATTTCATCGGAACCCTAGAGGCGTATGTTCACACAACGGATGTTGACGGTCATCATTCTGGTGCCCATCCTGGTCCTGGTCATTGTGCTGGGCGGATGGGCGCTCACATTATTTTTATCGGCATTAATGGCAATTGCCGGTTGGGAATTCTGGCGTCTGTTCAAGACCGGCGGTTATTCCCCGTCACTGGTGCTGCTGGCTGGTGGAACGGCTGCCTTACTGCTTGCCTTTGCCTTCTTCAGCTTTCCGGGCAGCCAGGCAACCCTGGCTGTGCTGGTATTACTGGCCATGGGACAGAGCGTGTTTGCTTATGAACGAAATCAGACCAGGCAGCCCGCCAGTGATTTTGTCATCACCCTGGGCGGGATGGTCTATCTGGGATGGCTGGCCATGTACATCATCGCTTTGCGCCGCCTGCCGAATGGGGAATGGTGGATGCTAACGGCTTTGCCGGCCATCTGGCTGGCGGATGGCGGGGCTTATTTGGTTGGACGCAAAAATGGCAAACACAAAATGGCTCCACGCGTCAGCCCGGGAAAGAGCTGGGAAGGCTACATTGCAGGTATCCTGTTTGGTGCACTGGGTACGATGGGGTTGGCGTTTTTGTGGGGATTGCGCGCTCCAGAAATTACCCCCCTGCGGGGTTTGCTGCTGGGTGGAGTGATCAGCGTTCTGGCGCCGTTGGGTGACCTGGGTGAGAGCCTGTTAAAGCGACAATTTGGTGTAAAAGATTCAGGAGTCTTGTTCCCTGGTCATGGCGGTATGCTCGATCGAGTCGATTCCACGTTGTGGGCGGCCGTGATCGGGTATTTACTGATAACTTTATTGTGGTGAGTGTAATCGGGATCATTCCTTTCGTTAAAACTGACATAAGGGAGGGCGAACGATGACAGATACACGTCCCACACGCAACCTGGCGTTGGACCTGGTACGCGTGACTGAATCGGCTGCGCTGGCTGCAGGACGTTACATGGGTCGCGGCGATAAGCTTGCTGCTGACAAGGCTGCGGTGGATGGCATGCGCCTGATGCTGAACACTATTCAAATGGATGGGGTCGTGATCATCGGGGAAGGCGAAAAGGATGAAGCCCCCATGCTCTTTAATGGCGAGCACCTGGGCACAGGCGAGCTGCCATTGCTGGATATTGCGGTGGATCCAATTGACGGCACCCGCCCGCTGGCGCATGGAATTGGCAACTCAATTGCAACGGTGGCGCTGGCGCCGCGCGGCACCATGTTCAACCCGGGACCGTTTGTCTATATGAATAAAATTGCAGTCGGGCCGCTGGCGCGGGATGTCATCGATATTGAAAAGCCGGTGGAAGATAACTTGCGGGCCATTGCCCGGGCCAAAGGCGAGCACGTGGAAGATTTGACTGTGGTTATTTTGGACCGGCCGCGCCACGAGGAATTGATCAAAGAGGTGCGACGGGTCGGGGCGCGCATCCGGCTGATCCCGGATGGGGATGTGGCGGGAGCCTTGATGACATCCATGCCGGAAACCGGGATCGATGTGCTTTTAGGGGTGGGCGGCACACCGGAAGGTGTGTTGGCAGCGGCTGCTTTGCGTTGTACCGGGGGCAATATTCAGGGAAAAATATTCATCCGCAACGAGGGTGAACGGCGCAGAGCTCTGGAAATGGGGATGGATTTTGAAAAAGTCCTGACCCTGGATGATTTGATTTCGTCGGAGGATACTTTCTTTGCAGCCACCGGCATCACCCACGGCGATTTACTGCGCGGTGTGGACTACTTTGCGGATGGCGCTCAAACCGATAGCCTGGTGATGCGCGGTCTGACCGGCACCACCCGCCGGATCATCGCCACCCATCGCCTGTCCAAGCTGGGACCGCTTTCGAGTATTCCGTATTAAATGGTTACGCTTACTTTCCGACTCTGAAACAGTATGGGCGAAGCAGCCGGGAATTAGCAACCCTAGAAAAGATATACATCATTCCGGCCGCTTCACCCTTACTGGAGTGATGTGATTTTACGAAAATAAATAAGGTTTTATCTCAGCAAACAAATTTGATAATCATCTCTTCAGGGCACTGGGGAGCCTGGATGATTTTTAGGAGGAAATGAGAAATGATTGAAGCAGTGATTGTCGATGCTGTCCGCACGCCGATTGGGGCGCTGGGCGGAAACCTGGCGGCGGTACGGCCAGATGACCTGGCAGCGCACATCATTCGGGCATTGTTGACCAAAACCGGGCTGGATCCGGCGGCGGTGGAGGAAGTGTATTTCGGCTGCGCCAACCAGGCCGGGGAAGACAACCGCAACGTGGCGCGCATGGCAGCTTTGCTGGCTGGCCTGTCGGTGGAAACGGCTGGGGTGACTTTTAACCGGCTGTGCGCCAGCGGTCTGACGGCGGTCAACATGGCGGCGCGTGCCATCCGCGCCGGTGAGGGGGAAGTATTTATCGCCGGCGGTGTGGAAAGCATGTCCCGGGCACCCTATTCTCTACCCAAAGCGGAGAGCGGCTACCCGTTTGGCAACCTGACGGCCTACGATACCGCCCTGGGCTGGCGTTACCCCAACCCACGTATGACGGAGCTGTATGGAACCGAAGCGATGGGCGAAACCGCTGAAAACATCGCTGAAGAAACTGGCATCACACGGGAAGCGCAAGATGCCTTTGCTGTAGAAAGTCACCGGCGGGCGATTGCTGCCCAGGATGCTGGAAAATTTACAGAAGAAATCGTGCCAGTGCCACAGAAGAAGGGTGACCCGCTGCTGGTGGAAAAGGATGAGCGTCCGCGCCGGGATACCTCACTGGAATCGCTAGCCCGGTTGAGACCAGCTTTTCGTAAAAATGGCACGGTCACAGCGGGTAATTCGAGCGGGGTGAACGACGGAGCAGCTGCCCTGCTGGTGATGAGCGCCAGCCGCGCCCTGGCTCTGGGGCTGACACCACTGGTCCGTATTGTTGGTTCGGCTGCGGCCGGCCTGCCGCCGCGCGTCATGGGCTTGGGTCCGGTGCCAGCGGTGCGTAAATTACTGCACCGCACCGGACGTGAGATCGAAGACCTGAATCTGGTCGAAATCAACGAGGCCTTTGCCGTCCAGGCGCTGGCCGTGATGCAGGAGCTGGGTTTGAAGCATGAACAGGTTAATGTCAATGGTGGGGCGGTGGCGCTTGGCCATCCACTGGGTTGCTCCGGAGCTAGAATCTTGACCACCCTGCTGCATGAAATGCGCCGAAGGGCACCGGAAATGCCGCGTCCCTTCCACGGGTTGGCAACGTTGTGCGTAGGGGTTGGCCAGGGTGAAGCGACTTTAATTGAGTGGGTCGATTAGATGAAAGTATTGGTCACCGGTTCAACAGGTTTCATCGGCGGGGCGCTATGCCGGGCGTTGTGCGAGCAGGGGTACCAGGTTGTGGCCTTCCATCGCTCGTCCAGTGCCTTACGTCTGCTGGAAGACCTGCCGGTGGAACATGCCATCGGCGATCTAACCCAACCCGCCACCATCCAGGCCGCCATGAGCGGAGTGGAAGCCGTTTTCCATGCTGGAGCGTTGTTGGGGACCGGCCAGCCGGGGCGCAGTTACGCGGTGACGGTGCAGGGTACGCAGAGCCTATTGCAAGCTGCCCGGGTGGCCGGGGTGCGCCGGGTGGTTCATACCTCTTCGGTGGCAGCGCTGGGAATTCCGGAACCCGGCCGGCGCAACGGACGAGGCCTGTTGACCGAAAGCCACTGCTGGAATTACCGCCCGGATTACTGGCCGTACGGTTACGCCAAGTACTTGGCCGAGCAGGAAGTGCAACGCGCTGTCAGCCTGGGGCAGGATGTTGTGATCGTGAATCCAAGCCTGGTTTATGGCCCTGGAGACATCTACCGGCAGGCCAATTCCCCGGTGGTGCAGGTGGCCCGCCAGAAGCTTCCGTTTATCACTGAAGCCGGGGTGAACGTGGTACACCTGCAAGATGTGGTAGCCGGGCACCTGGCAGCGTTGGAGCGGGGCAAACGCGGTGAGCGCTACATCCTGGGCGGCGAGAACCTGACAATACAGCATTTGGTTGGGATGATGGCGGATCTGGCCGGCGTGCCAGCCCCGAACCTGGTGTTGCCGCCCAACTTGGTGCGTACCCTCAGCCGGGTGCTGGGGGCGTTTCAATCCTTTTTGCAACTACCGCTGGGCGTCAGTGAGCTACGCCTGGCCGGCTATTATTTCTATTATGAAACAAGAAAAGCCCAGCGGGAATTGGGATTGGGGCAACCCAGGCCAGCTCGCCAGGCGGTAGAAGATGCTTTGAATTGGTTCGCCCAGGCCGGGGCAATGAAATTGAAAACTTCTCGTTCAGCCTGAGGGGTGGAACTGGATCAGCTTTTGTCGACAATCACCCAAACTGTTGGACCATCCGTTTGCACCTGGATTTGAGCCCCGGGTTGGTTATACAGAAGTTGAATTTCTGGCCCGGAGAGAAAATGGCTGCGCATCAGGGCCAGCTTTTCTGCAAGAGCGATGAATTTAACCCTGACTGAGTGGATGTTGGGTTCTTCAATAATAAGGCGGCCGCCTGGTTTGAGAATTCTCCATAGATCGGCTGTGGTCTTAGCTTGATTTGCCACATGGTGCAGGGCATCCACCATCATGATTCGATCGAACGTATCACTGGCAAAAGGTGTATGTTCCGTGAATGAACAGACAGGTTTCAGTCCATCCTTTGTGCCAGCTTCTCTCAGCATCAGGGTCGATTCATCGGCAACCACGATCAGGGCAGCCCGGCTGCTCAAAAATTGAGCTAATCGGCCTGTGCCGCCCCCGGCATCTAAAACTATCTCATTGCCGGACAGTCTCAACAACTCCAGAATTTTTTCCGGGACTCTAGGCGGGATGAAACGCTCGTAAAAAGGGGCCAGAATTCCGAAATGATCAAATTTGAGCTTCAAATGCTTAGCCTCCGATCGAAGCTTGGTGAAAGTCTGAATTTTCGCTGATTGCTAATGCAATCTGTTCTCATTAAATCTTGCGGGAAATTTCATCTTTGGCCCGGTCGATAAATTCTAGGATTGACATTGGCCCTGGATTCTCGCCGTTGCGCAAGCGCAGCGCCACCTGGCTGTTTTCGACTTCCCGGTCACCTACCACAAGCATATAGGGGATTTTCTGATTTTGAGCATCGCGAATCTTGGCGTTCATCCGATCCGGCCGGTCATTGATGATCACCCGTAGCCCAGCCTGACGCAGTTGTGTAACCACCTGCTTTGCGTAATCCATGTGACGGTCCGCAATCGGTATCAAAACAGACTGAATGGGTGAGAGCCAGACCGGAAAAGCCCCGGCGTAATGCTCAATCAGCACACCAAAGAAGCGCTCCAGGCTGCCTAATAATGCCCGGTGAACCATGTAAGGCCGGTCTGGTTGCCCATCTTCACCGATGTAAGTTAAGTCAAAGCGATCCGGCAGATTGAAATCAAACTGAATGGTGGAAAGCTGCCATTCCCGACCGATAGCATCCTTAACTTTCAGGTCAATTTTCGGGCCATAGAAAGCACCACCTCCCTGATCCACCTGGTAGTCCACACCGGCGCGGTGGAGCGAATCTTCCAGGGCTACTTCGGCAGCCTGCCAACGTTCCGGATCGCCAACTGATTTTTCTGGACGGGTGCTGAGGTAAGCCTGAATCTCAGAGAAGCCAAAGCTGCGTAAAATGTGCAGGCTGAAGTCCAATACAAAATCGATCTCAGCGGGCATTTGATCAGGACGGCAGAAATGGTGGGCATCATCCTGAGTAAAACCGCGCACCCGCATCAGACCATGCATCACACCACTCCGTTCATAACGGTAGACGGTGCCTTCCTCTGCATAACGGATTGGGAGATCTCGGTAGGAACGCAGGTTGCTTTTGTAAATATAGACATGAAACGGGCAATTCATCGGCTTCAGGAAGTATTGCTGCCCATCAATGTCAATTGGTGAGTACATGTTTTCTTTATAGAACCCGAGATGACCGCTGGTTTCCCACAATTGAGCCTTGCCGATATGTGGGGTGTAGACAAAGTCATAATCGTTGGCTTCGTGTTCCTCCCGCCAAAAATCTTCCACAATCTTGCGGATCTTTGCGCCTTTCGGGTGCCAGAGGATGAGGCCGGCGCCAATCTCATCGACTACGCTGAACAGGTCCAGGTCGTGACCAATCTTGCGATGGTCGCGTTTCTTGGCCTCCTCTATCCGCCACAAATAATCTTTTAGCTCTTCCGGTGTATTCCAGGCAGTCCCATAAATTCGCTGCAGCATGGGGCGTTTTTCGTCGCCGCGCCAGTAAGCGCCGGCTACCGACATCAACTTGATCGCATCCGGGTTTATTTGTGCAGTGCTTTCCACATGTGGGCCGCGGCAGAGATCGGTGAATTCACCATGCACGTAAATGGAGATCTCAGGTTTCTCTTCGATAGGGTTGCCATCTTCATCCAACTCTCCTTGTTCCAAACCGGTGATCAGTTCCAGCTTGTAAGGTTGGTCATTGAATATGCTTTCCGCCTCATCCGCTTTGACCACTCTCCGCTCAAATTTGACTCGGGAGCGGATGATGGCTCGCATTCTTTGTTCAATGCCTTCCAAATCTTCCGGCGTCAAAGCACGGGGCAAGTCAAAATCATAATAAAATCCATCTTCAATCGCAGGGCCAATGGCGTATTTTCCATCCGGAAATTTATCCAGAACTGCCTGGGCCAGAATGTGAGATGCCGAATGTCGGATTCGGAATAATTCGCTATTTTCATACTGCATTTTTTTGTCTGTCATATTTCCTCCAAATAGTCACTTAAATAAAAAAACTCTCACCCTGCTGGGGCGAGAGTTTGATTCACGCGGTTCCACCCAGATTGATCCTTAAACTTCGGATTATCTCTGTTGACCGATAACGGGGTCAATCGCTCATCATACTTGGGTATGTACCCTTTCCGACTCGAGCTCGCAGGGGGTTTTCATCAAGGATTGCCTGAAGGATTTTTCAGCCAGAGAATCCCTCTTTCTGTTGGCAATTGCCATGACTACTCGTCCTGGTCAAGGCTTTGTCATTTTCTATGAAAATTATACATCAAAACAGAAGAAATTATCGTTTTTGCTTGGGGATTTTTCTCCTAATGAAATGGAGGTTGCCGGTTATGAGGCAACCTCCATGTGCTGTGTAATATAGTGGCTTTATGCTTCGGCTTTAGAAAGCCTGTTCAGGTTTCCAAACCTTCCAAACTTTGCCAGCTAATTCCGGACCAGGCTTCAGCGTGGCTTTGCCCGGCTGCCATCCAGCAGGTGTTACCTCACCAGTCGCCCGAACATGCTGGAACGCCTTAACCTGGCGGATCAATTCAGCCACATTTCGACCGACTTCCGGTGTCATAACTTCCATAGAGCGGATATTAAAATCGGGATCGATCAAGAATCGTCCCCGGATATCAACACCGGCTTCTTCATCGTAAACGCCATAAATGCTACCAACCCGACCCCCAGCATCCGAGAGCAATGGGAAAGGAACGCCGCCTTCGACCATCTTTGATAATTCTTCTTCCTGCCAGATCTTGTGGGAGAAGCGGCTGTCAGTACTGATGGCAAAAACTTCAACTCCCAATTCCTGAAGCTCGCTGTATTTAACGGCAACTGCCGTTAATTCGGTCGGTCAGACAAAGGTAAAGTCACCAGGGTAGAAGCAGATCACAATCCACTTCCCTTTATAGTCTCCCAACCTGATATTCTTGAACCCTCCATTGAAAAAAGCGCTTAGTTCAAAGTCTGGAGCAGGTTTTCCAACACGTGCTTGAATCATTGAAACCTCCTTTGCAACTACAGGACTGGCATCTGATGTTTCTGGAGATGATTGAATTGGCCCTTGAGTGGGTTTTACACAACCTTCTGGTTTTTCTGACATGGAACCTCCTTATGATGTCTTAGAAAACAGCAAGTGAAGTCTTAGCATACTCGGACCTCAATAATTAGTATACTTTATTTTTCTTCACCTCCTCACACGTTTTTGTCATAGGTACAGCGGAAATCTCAGAGCTCGTTCGATCAACTCAAGCTCTATTTGACATAGTAACCCGCTGCACTCCTTTTACCTGTGGAAATGTTGCGCCTTGTTGAATGGTGGTTATAGCAGCATCTTGATCGATTACACGAGAGCCTGAAAGAAACGATATCCCATAATCAAAGAGTAACGCTGAGAGCGGTGTGGAAGCACCTAATACAATTACCTGGGCTTCAGGGCGACATAAAGCTAACAACCCATCCATGGTGTGATTAATCAAAGCCGTTCCGGTAATCGCAACGACATCTGCTTGTGGAATGAATTCTTGAGCAGCTTCTTCAGGAAAATCATCCCCAAAGGGACGTTTTTCTATCACCCAGCAATTTCTTGTGAGAAGTTTCATCCGATCCACAAACGGGAAATGCCCAATAATGGCCAGATTTTTATCCTTACATCCATATGCAATTACTTCAGCCGCATTCAATTCCACCAAACGGTTAACATCAACATCGATAAGAGAGTTTAAAGCTGCCATTCCGATACTGGCTTCTAATAAGTTATCTGAGAGAACCCAACCGGCAAGCTCTTGAGCGGTTTTTTGGTGGAGAAATCCTACATCTCTGATTTGTGAATGCCCATGTGGACCTTCCGCAACCAGGGATGAGCTTAGGCCACAGTGTTTACTGCTCACCAGCGTCCAATGCAAGCCAATAATAACCTTGCGAACAGGAACAGGATCAATAGGAAGAGTTTCTAACAGTTTTTGCAATATATTCATATCACCACCTGAAACTTATCGGGAAGATCAAACTCCAAATATTCCGGATAGGATAAACACAAAAAGCGAACCTAATATAATTCCAATGGCTGTGTAGTGCTCATGCCCATATTCACGCGCGGTTGGGATCAGTTCATCCAGGGTGATGAAGACCATTACGCCTCCTGCAAACGCCAGAGCACCCGGAACCAGATTTTGAAAAGAAACCAAGAACAGGCTTGCCAGCAAAGCCCCTATGGGTTCAGCCAGGCCTGATAAAAACGCGACTTTGAAAGCATCCCAGCGACATACTCCGCCTTTGCACAATGGTAAAGCAGTTGCAATTCCTTCAGGGATATTGTGTAACAAAATTGCCACAGCAATAAACAATCCAAACTTGGGATTGACCAGATAACCGGCTCCAACCGCAATTCCTTCCGGCAAATTATGCAGGGTAATCCCAACTGCCAATAAAAGGCCGGTGTTTACCAGTTTTTGATCCACAATTTGGTTTCGCTGACGGAACCGTCCAAAGCGATGTTTCCAATGGCGGGTTCTATCCAGGGTTGTTGCTGTTTGTGGTTCGTGGATTCCTCTAATTTCTTTCTCACCAAAGCGGATGTGCGGGGCAAAGTGATCGAGCAAGAACATGAAGATTGCCCCGATGCCAAAGCCAATGGTCGCTGTCAACCACCCAGCTTGTTCCCAGGCCTCATTTACTAATTCCAAGAAGGAAAGACAGATCATAACCCCGGCCGTGATGCCCATCAGCAAGCCATATGATCGCCTGCCCGGTTTTCGGAGTATCGCAATTAACCCGCCCAGGCCTGTACCCAGGCTGGCCATCAGGCTGAGTAATAAAATATTCAACAAGGGAGTCAACGCTGGAAACATTGTAACTCTCAATCTATAAGATGATTTTTGTGTAGTTCGAATAATTTTATAGCAAATCTTTGGTATTGCCAGGCGAATCCCTGCTGTCTTTCTCCAATTAAAGGGAAAATGTGATCCTTGTGCCTACTCCGGATACTTCCGCAGGAAGAACTTATCTTCCCGGTATTCTATGCAAGTTATTTGTTTGGCTGAAATTAAATTTTCAACAACTTCCCAGCCAGCCCCCGCCTGGCTTAATAATTTCCTCAACGCTGGTTCGCGAATTGGATGAACTGCAGCAATGCTCAATATATCCTCAATAACGTTCCCGGTAGAGGTGAAATCAGTACTTTCTGTTTCAAATAAAATATCAAGATAGGGAACTGCTTTACTCATTTTTCTCAAAATCTGCTGTAGAATTTCGGGTTGAGGTGGTTTCACCCAGATTTCTGCTGGCGGTCGGGTGGGGATGGATAGGTAAGATTTTAAAGGATCCAACTCCAGTAGAAATGAGGATAACTTACAAATCTCCCCCTCGTTATCGTTGTGCCCGGAAATGAGCATTGTTTCAGTAACGAGTTCTCCTGTATATTCCTGACGAAATATGAGCATACCCGACAGGATGTTTTGAAGATATAAGCGCCGTTGGGGACGATTAATTTTTTTCCAGGTTTCTTCGACAACGGAATCCACTTTTAGAGATACCCAATCTGCTTTGCTCAAGGCATTTCGAACATCTGGACGGTCAATCAATGAGCTGTTGGATATCACTGCAATCGGATAGCCAAATATTCGTAGAGCATCTATTTCCAAGCCCAGGTTCCGATCAAGCGTCGGTTCGCCATCAGGGACAAAGGTCAGATAATCGATCATCTGTCCCTGCTCGTGAGCATCATGGATTTTCTGACCTACTTCCTGAGTGATTTGCTCAACCGAGTAAAAATTACCAGATGTTATTTGCAGATGATCCGTTTTCCCAACCTGGCAATACACACAGGCATAGGTGCAATGCTTGGGTGGAATATGATTGATCCCCAGACTGTTCCCCAGCCGCCTGGAGGGAACCGGGCCAAACGCAATCATTTTTTATTATCTCCAATCAGTTATAGGCGATGCGGGTGATCTCATCTGCCATGGTTGAGGCCAGCAAGGATTCCCAAATTGGATCCTGCCAGGTTTGGAGTTTGGTGTGCATGTCCAGGTATTTTTGAGGAATCGGGTGGGTTCCCAATATAACCTGAACGTTGTAGCGGCTTTCCAGGAAGCTCTTAAAGGTGGCAATATAGGGGCAGGGAGGGTAGCCAACCAACAACCCGGTTGCCAGGTGGATCACCTGGGCACCGTTCTTGACCATTTCCTCACCGGCATATTCGACATTCCCACCGGGACAGCCATTACAGGTTGTGTAGCCAACCATGTCGACTTCCTGGTTGGCATAGATGCTGAATGCTCCTTCCCGATTCCGCAGCGCTCGAAGGCATTTCCCGCCAGCGCAAGTTCGGTAACGATCACAGATGATGATCCCGATCTTTGTTTTTGTGTCCATGTCGCTCTCCTTTCTGGATTCTGTAGCAAATAAGGGCTGCAGGATTAAAAGCCCGCATTGATTTTACATTGCAAACCAGTGCAACTACTTCTTGACTTTATTCTTCCAAGATCGATTTTAGAATCTCATTCAATTCCTCCGCCTGTATATACTCCACCACGTTTACCTTATGTTTTTTGATCCCTGCAACTTCACTGATCGCCTTGATGATGCCTAGAACCAGAGGAACAGCAATTGGGCAGAGGGGGGAGGATGGGCGAAAGGTGTAGGAAATGTTTCCGTCTGGATCAATTTTGATGTCCTGCACTAGACGCATCCGAATAACATCAGCGCCGGTTTCCGGATCGATCACTTTCATTAAGTGTTCCACCACTTGTTTCTGCAACTCTTTGACGTCCATTATGCTTCCGCTTTCCGGTTGAATAATAACTTCAACACTTGTGCCCAGATTAACTTGATGGAGCGAGCGGCCGGTGAATTGGGAAAAGATTGCGTGATCGGGGCACCCAGAAGGATTGCATCGTGCACATGGTGGTCAAAAGGTATCTCCCCAACAATCTCAATTCCTTCCAGGGCGGCAAATTCACGAATTTGGTTGGTACCTTGTGGGTAAACATCCGCTTTATTGATGCAAATCACGGTAGGAATATGGAAGTGTTGAAGGGTCTCCAGGACCCTTTTCAAATCATGTAAACCGGCTAAACCTGGTTCTGTGACGATGAGCCCAAGATCGGCACCGGCGCAGGCAGAGATGACCGGACAACCGATGCCGGGTGGTCCATCGATGATGACGAGCGATTCGTTTCTTTCCTCCGCCCAAAGGCGCGCCTGTTGTTTCACCATGGTCACCAATTTCCCTGAGTTTTCCTTGCCAGGAAATAGCTCAGCGTGAAAGAGCGCACCAAACGGAGTGTTGGAAAGCATCCAGTAACCTTCCTGTTGAGGGATCATGCGGATTGCTTTTTGCGGACAGGCATAAACACAGGCTGCGCAGCCATCACAGGCGATTGGATCGATTGTGCAGGCGCCAAGATAAACCGGATCGGCATGGATAGCATCATAACGGCATACCGTCGCACAAGTTCCGCAGCCTGAGCATTGAGATGGGTCGATCTCTGCCAGGGATCCACCCCAGAAATCGTTCGAAGATGTAATATTCGGTTGAATCACCAACCCGAGATTGGCGGCATCGACATCTGCATCCACAAACACCGCATTCATGGCATATTCTGGTGTGCTGCCCAAATAGGCAAATGCAGCGCTTAGATTGGTCTTTCCTGTTCCACCTTTTCCGCTAAGTATGACAAGCTGTTTCATCCGGTAACTACCTCAACAATTTCTTCTTTCAATGATCCATCTTAAATTCCATATGCCGCCTTGTTTGCGCGAAGTATCGCCCAAATCTCGATGATTCTCAACGGCTGGTGCTTTCTGATATCAATAATTTAATTTTCTCAAATAACTGCTGGAAGGAATGCCGATATATGGGGTAAATTTGCTCAAGCGTTCGGCCTGCTGCAATACCTTCAGCAATGGCGCGATCATACGGAATTCGCATCCAAACAGGCAGGTTGTTCTGAGTGCACAACTCATTCAACGGATTGTATGGCTCGGTCTCACGATTGATGACAACCCCAGCGGGTAATCCCATTTCGTGCACAATGCCGATCATTTGTTTCAGGTCATGCACACCAAATGGTGTAGGCTCTGTGACAAGCAATACAATAACTGCCCCACGCAGCGTCTCTACGACGGAACAAGATGCACCGGGTGGGGCGTCACGGATGACAATGGAGTCAGATGAGAGAGGTAGATGTTGCTTTAGCTGGCGGATGATCGGGGTCGCCATTGGCTCACTGATGCGTAAAACGCCTTGTAAGAAATGGATGCCTTCGCCTGTCATTCCAGATTCAAGCAAGCCTATTGAGTTGGCAACCTCAACGATGGCCCCTTCCGGGCAGTTCCAGGTGCAGCTTCCGCAACCATGGCAGAGCTGAGGGAAGACCAGAATTTTTCTGCCAATTTTGGCCAGCGCGTGGAATTGGCAGACCTCAACGCATTTTCCACAAGCAGTACACAATTCCTGCTGGATTTGGGGTATTTGGATTACCGCCTGGGATTGTTGGTCGATTCTTGGGTTTAAAAACAAGTGTCCGTTTGGGGCCTCAACATCACAATCCACATACCAGGTTTCATGAAGGTTTGCCAGGCTGCGCGCTAGACTGGTGGCAACGGTTGTCTTTCCCGTTCCTCCTTTGCCGCTGGCAACTGCAATTTGCATGGTCATCTCCTGTCAGTATTATTTGTTAAACACCGGTAATTTCCCCTGGGTAAACTGGACAAGCGCTTGTTCACAGGTGGTTACTTCACCCGTGAACTGAACCATTGGAATGTTGGCAGCTTGCAAGGCGTTGAAAGCATTTGGGCCAAAATCACCACTGACTACTGCATCGGCTTTCTGGTCAATCACAAACTGGGCAGCAGCAACCCCAGCACCCCCAGATTGTTTTTGCCCAGGGTTGGGAAATGCCTGCCACTGGCCACTGGTTGTCTCAACTTTAATTAACCATGCCGATCTTCCAAACCTACTGTCAATCGGGCCTTCGATCTGTGGTTGCTGTGCAGAGATAAATACAATCATCAGGTTTCCTTTGAGTTTTTTATAGGACTAATGTAATAATTCTGTATGATCGATCAATTTACCATCCAGAAAATCTTGTACAGCGTCATCGATAGCAATACGATCTGTCACTACTGGCTGTATATTAAGGCGGCGCATACTTTCATAAGCGCCCATTCCCATACCGCCACATAACAAGACCTTACAATCTGCAATAGCTTCCGCCATGCTGATGTGCTTGTCATGCGAGGCTGCGTCCATGCCGTGCCCGGCATCATTGCTATCCTCTGAATGAGATTGAGTAGCAAACTGGTTGTGCCCCATCTTGTCCCGCATTTCGCGGTTCACAACTTTCCCTTCCTCAATGGTTAGCACCAAATAGTAGGGCGCACGGCCAAAGTGCCGGCTGATCGTTTTACCATCATCTGTAATTGCTGCAATTTTCATAGTAATCTCCTTTTTTAATGTTTGTATTGAAAAGTGTTGACCTCCGGGCTCCTCCCGTTTGTCATATGGAAACAAAACAAGCAATATCTGGGCAATGTCAGGGCCTTTGTTTTCCCAACAATGAGGCAAGTGAGCTTGAAATGCCAGGCTATCTCCGGGTTTTAGATTAAAATCGTGCTCATCAATTCGGTAATACAAATAACCATCCAGGCAATACACAAACTCATACCCGGTGTGGACAATCATTCGTTCGCCACTACCTTTGCCAGGTTTCAAGGTTACGATAAAAGGTTGAATACCATTTCCGGTCAGGTCCTTTCCAAGATTCTGCATTTGAGTGCTGCCAAAAGCTGCCTGTGGACGCTGGTCCGAAGATGTGAAGACGATATTCTTTTCAACTGGTTCCGCTTCAAAGAAAGAGGCGATCGGAACATTCAATGCTTGGGCTAACTGTTGAAGCGTGCCAACGGAAGGTGAAGATTTTCCATTCTCAACCAGGCTAAGCGTGTTGATGTTCAGTCCGCTGCGGTCTGCCAGCGCCCGCAATGAAAGCCCTTGTTTCGTGCGTAACTCGCGTAATTTCCGCCCGACCAACACTTCCGCTGGCGTATTTTCGGGGTTTGTGTGGTGTATTGATGAATTCATTTGTTTACCCGCTCCAACACAAGCTCAAATTGACCTGAGAGAAATTTCGGCCAGGCAGAACTGGCTGTGTTTTTTGGTTCAATGACCATTTTTAAATAACCAGATATTTAAAAAAACAACTCGCTGGCTAATCATCCCACATCGCTGTGTGCAGTTTGAGAAGCAATTCTTCAAAATTTATAATTACTATTATTATAGTACAAAAGATTATAATATTCCACTTTTATACTAACATAGTAATAATAGTCATCAACAATTGCGAGTAAAGTAAATCAATTATTCTCTTATTGGCTATTGATACATAAAGAATAATCTGATATAATAATAGAAAATGGAAAGGAGTTATGCCGTATGCCAAGACGTCGAAGGGGTTGGGCGCTCGATCATTATGACGAGCAGAAGATCTATCACACACCGTTGACTGTTTCGCTGCTTGAGCCCGCATTATTGATCCTGATCAAGAGGCAGGCTCGGCATGGGTATACCCTGCTTTCCGATCTGGAAATGCTAGGCATGGGAACAATCCATCCTAGCGTTGTGTATCGCACATTGAGAGAAATGGAGGAGCTTGGTTGGATCGTCTCTGAGTGGACCACCGATCAAACACAGGGACCTCCCAGGCGAACCTACCGGATTACTGCGGAAGGTGATGTGGCTTTGGTCAACTGGCAGCAAGAGTTGAAAAAATCGGAAAGGCTGATAGCCAAGCTTTTACAATCAGTCGACAGTTAAGAAAGGAGTTCATAATGCCTGCAAGAGATGGATCAGGACCGATGGGACAAGGATCCCGAACGGGACGCGGAATGGGAAATTGCGATTCTACCAAAACGCCTCCAACCCAGACAACCAAGAATAATGAAAGCCAGCCTCTGGGGTTAGGAGGTCGGATCTGGGACGCAACGATTGGTGGCTTTTTGGGCCGCCGACGCAGAGGTCGGACGGGTCGCAAATAATTCTAAGAGTATAAGGAGGAATTTATGCCAGGATTTGATAGAACAGGACCATTTGGTAGCGGAACAGTTGGCAGGGGAATGGGGCCCTGCGGCGGAGGCCAGGCAAATTGGGGTCGAGGGCGAGGTTACGGACGGGGTGCTGGTTCAAGATGGGGCGGTACGCCAACCGAAATATCGCCAGATGATGAAAAACAAAATTTGACGCGCCAAAAAGGTTGGCTTGAATCTCTGCTCGAATCGATCAACCAACGTTTGAAAAACTTGGAAGGAAGTTCTCAAGAAAAATAAAGAGGTTCCAGTTCAGCGGTAAACCGTTTCTGTATGAACCTGTTGTTCATTGATACTCAATAGCAATGCAAAAAAAGCTGATTTGTTGTCATAGGCGCAAGATACCTTATAGACAAAAAATCTCAAGATGCGCCCCTGGAACTGTGATCCAAGAGCGCATCTCATTTTACGAAATCTTACATCGGTTATAGAGGATAGGCTTAGCTCATTCCATCTCAACCCGCCAGTACTCTGGCAAAATCTTCAGGCACCAACCCGGGTGATTGAATAGAATACTGGTCATAGAAATCAGTTACTGCCTGAATAATTGCAGTACTTTCAACCGGCACACCTTCTAGTACTTGTTCTAGTGATAGTAGATCAAGGGCGGGGAAGAAGAAAAAATCACCTGATATGTGAACATCTTTTAAGATTCCCTCCTGGTTGACAGCAGTGATTCTTAGCAACCCACCCGGAGTTTTCAACATCTTTTGAATTACGTACACCCCTTCAGCAATTTTTACCTGGGCCGAATCCGGCCTGCGGCGATCATTTGCCAGTAACCATTCAGGGGTATTCATCTCTTGAAGAAGTTGGTCAGCTTTATTGGTCAACTCTGTGTCCAATTCTTGTTCTGCCAGAGTTCCTATCAACGGCGCGTAGAACCGGGTGAGAGTAGCTGCGAGATCAGCATTCGCAGGAATTTGACCTGTTTCACGCTTGAATGTCGTCAAATTCTCATACATTGTTTTATGCACTTTGTCGCGGAATTTCTCATCCGGAACACGGAGCACTTTGGACATCATCTCATAGTTGAAATCCTGGATAAAATTTCCCACCAGAATCAACATATCCTCAATTTGTGCTGCTCCTGTCCCGGAGATTTTGCGACCGTTGGTTACGATATCATTGACCGGTTTATACTCAGCTGGAACACCAAATTCTCGAAAAGTAGCGATAACAGGTTGCAAGAATTTTTGATAAAACTCGGCAACGTTCGCTGGCACTCCAGGATGGTTACGGTGAATGATTAACTGAAAGAATAGCTGTTCACCATCTAGATAAACTGCCCCCCCGCCTACTTCTCGACGGAAGACAGGGATTTGATTCAGGCGCGCAAATTCCAGATCTATTTCTTGTTGGGCATCCTGGTGATAACCGATACAAACATAGGGCGTGGCTGGCCGTAAAATAAACAGGGCTTCTCGGCCGAGATGAGCAGCAGCATGATAAAGCGCCTGGCTGTATTCCCAAGATACTGCATCTAGGAAAAAGTAATCCATAAAATGTTCATTCTCCTTTGTCTTCTAATAATCCCCAGTTCTCTAATACCAGCATCGCCCGATATACGACCCCGGGCAATGCGTGTTCAACAATCGGGCTTAATTCCAGGCCAATGGAAAGGTCCTCCGGTTGGATGCCAACCAAATGAAGGTTTTCGGGGAGGAAACCGCGCATATTGGCCAGTCCCAATACTTCCTGGAAAGTAACCTGGTGCTGGGAGAGTTTTATCCCGGCATATAGTGGAATTTGTTCTTTACGAAGCTCAACAATTGTCCCGGCAGGCTTGCCGACATTAACTGCATCCAGAATCAGCAAGTGGCTGCATTCTTCTACAACCATCAACAGGTTTAAACCTAAAACACCACCATCCAGTAATTCAAACCCTGGATGAGCCCTCAATTGGGCGTCCAACAATCTTAAGGCATGGACGCCCAATCCTTCATCGCGGTTCAGGATATTCCCAAGTCCAAGAACGACTTTACGTTTTATCTCAGCCATAACTTATCTAGCTAACACAAACAGACAAGCCAGTGGCTACTTCTCCTAAATCGTTCCCTTCAGCATCCACCATATGGATGGCACATGCCATGCATGGATCAAAGGAGTGAATGGTTCGCAGAATCTCAAGCGGCCATTCTGGTTTTGCCAGAGGGGTTCCAACCAGGGAGGCCTCATAGGCTCCAGCCTGGCCTTTGTGATCCCGTGGTGAGCCATTCCAGGTGGTGGGCACAACCATCTGGTAATTCTCAATCTTGCCATTGTTGATGACAATCCAATGTCCAAGTGCGCCGCGTGGGGCTTCCATAAAACCGAAGCCTTGGGCTCGGGACGGCCAGGTGATGGGTTCCCATTTCTCCCCGTTGAAAGTCTGGGTGTTACCGGCCTTAATTTCAGTGATCAAATCGTTGTAGTAAGTGCGCATGGAATCGGCAAAGACTTTGGTTTCAATAGCCCGCGCAGCTGTCCGACCCAGCGTGGAAAAAACGGCTGTAATGGGAATATTCAGGGTTGTGAGTACCAGGTCGACCAGTTCTTTGGTTTGAGCATGCCCGCTAGCGTACATAGCCAGAACGCGCGCCAGGGGTCCCACTTCCATGGGCGTCTCCGCCCAACGCGGGGCTTTCAGCCAGGAATATTTCTGCTCTACTTCCAGATAGTCATAGGGTGGTTTGGGACCAGTGTAGTTGAAAGTGGTTTCTCCTGCATAAGGATGGAGACCGGATTGATCGCCATTTCCGTACTTGTACCAGGAATGTGCAATATATTCCTGCATGCGTGAGAAATCATTCGGGTCGGGAATCTGAATATTTGCCAGATCCCGATTGAGGATAACAGCTCTGGGTACCAGGAACTTAGAAATATCGCTGTTATCCTCGCCAGGGAATTCACCCCAGGTAAGGAAGTTACCCAGCCCTTCACCGATGCCACCATATTCCAGGTAATAAGGAGCGATTGCCAGCAGATCCGGAATGTAGACCTGGTCCACAAAGGTGATCATCTTGTCAATCGAATCACTGATGATGGAGAGACGCTCGGCATTGAGGGCTGTATCGCTGTTCAGATCAATTGGCATGGGCACCCCTCCTACCACGAAGTTAGGGTGGGGATTCTTGCCGCCAAAGATAGTGTGGATCTTGGTGGCATCTTTTTGCCAATCTAGTGCTTCCAGATAGTGAGCAACTGCCAACAGGTTTACTTCTGGTGGCAATTTGTAGGCCGGATGCCCCCAGTAAGCATTGGCAAAGATGGAAAGCTGCCCACTTTCGACAATACTCTGCACTTTCTTCTGCACCCCGGAAAAGTAAGCAGGTGATGAATTTGGCCAGGGTGAAATACTTTGCTGGATGGTTGAAGTCTGAGCCGGATCTGCTTGAAGACAGGAGACAACGTCCACCCAATCCAGGGCATGCAGATGATAAAAATGCATTACATGATCGTGTACATATTGCTGAGCGATCATCAGGTTGCGGATCAGGTTAGCAGTTTTTGGGATTTTAATCTTCAGGGCATCTTCGACAGAGCGAATGGAAGCAAAGGAGTGCACCGTTGTGCAAACACCGCAGGCGCGCTGGGCGAAAGCCCAGGCCTCGCGCGGGTCACGACCACGCAGAATGATCTCCATTCCACGCACCATGGTGCCGGAAGAATACGCCTGTGAGACGGTATTATTCGCATCGAGGGAAGCTTCAATCCGCAGATGGCCTTCGATGCGTGTGATCGGGTCGATAACGATTCTTTGAGCCATATTATTCTCCTGTTATTGGTTGCGAAGCCAGGTGAGCGCTTCTTCTTCCGTCTCAAAAACGCGCACTTCGTGGGTGTAATAGCTTTCCTCAATTTCCAGGGCGGCTGGATCGATGTTTGTTCCAAAAATGGCTGTAGTCGGCATCATGGGTCGAAAATTTTTGAGATTAGTCATACATTCTTCACCACTTGTGCCGCGCAGATCAACCAGGAGCTTGCCCCGGTAATCATGCAGAAAACTTGCAAGTGAACGGACATCCTCGTGAGACATCGGACCTGTGTGCCGACATCGGAAAATGCCTTTTTCTACTGGAGTAATGGTAAATGCTGCCATCATACACCTCCTATTCTTCAAGTGCGTCGGCAACCATCTGACTTAACCCAGCAACCTCGACATCCAGATCGAAGTGTTGGACACAATCTACGAACTGCAAGCGGCAATTGGAACAACTCATCACCACCGTTTTAGCGCCTGCTTTTTGCATTTGTTTGATCTTTAGCTCAAATGCAGCATAACGAACTGGATCCGCTTCTTTGATGGCGATCACGCCGCCTCCACCGCCGCAGCAGACCGATTCCTCTTTGTTGGGGGACATTTCCTTGAAGGCATGGGGAGCCAGTATGCCAAGGATTTCGCGCGGCTCGCGGATATGGCCACCACGGCGTTGAATTTTGCACGCATCATGGAAGGTAATGGTATCTTGATCGAATGCGCCAGCCTTTAGCTTGATTCGGCCTGTACGGAGGTATTCACCAATTAGACCTACAATATGGGTAATTTCGACACCTTCCGGCACTTCCATGATATTGGCTGCGGTCCAGCGCAGAGCATCATAAGCGTGACCGCACTCCGTTACAACGATCTTTTTAACACCCAGTTCTTTAGCAGCATCAAAAACCCGTTGGATGAACATGCGAGTGCGTTCCAGATTGCCTTCGTAGAAGCCAAAATTGACCACCTCACGGCCCTTGGTGCTTAGGGTCCACTTTTCGCCAGCCGCATGCAATATCTTTGCAATGGCAGCAATGTTCTGCGGAAATTTCATAATTTCAATGGAACTGAATACAACCAATGTATCCGCACCTTTGACATCCATGGGGAGTTCAACTTCCCATTCGTCTGCCACCCATTCCATGCGGTTCTCATAAACGTCATCTGTGACTCCCAGCGGGCTGCCTTCTTGCACCTGCTTGTTAACAGCGGCCATTAAATCAGCTGGGACCACGCCCGCTTCCGAGAATCCAGCGCGGACTTCATGGATTAATGGTCCAAGCTGGATGCCCATCGGGCAGACCATTGAGCATTTGTTGCATAATGTGCATGCCTCGTAGACAATTTTACTGTAGTGAATCAAATCCTCATCCGAAATTGGCTTGTCTATGCCGAGTGCAAGTTTTGCTTTTCCAGCTAAAGTAAATCGCTGCTCATAAGCCCGTTTAAGGAGTTCAATTTTCCACACCGGGGCATACTCGGGATTACCAGTGGCTTGATAGAAGTGACAGGCTTCAGCGCACATACCGCAACGAGTGCATGCTTCAAGTTGAGCGGCTGTGTAGCCGCCGGTCTCTCTTACGAAAGTATCCATTGCTTTTTTTGTTTGCATGCTGCACCTCCTAAGGTGTAACGCCCCGTTTACCGAAATCAGCCCCATGGAAGGCTTTGGAGAAGAAGTAGAACATGAAGTGAGAGATGCGGCTGAGAGGAATCCAGATGAGCAGCAGATCCACGGAAAGCATATGCAAGCTGTAAAGCACTTCATAGCGAAACCAGAGATGGTGGGTCATCATATAACCGGTAACCATTGGCACAAACACAAAGGCCAGGTTTAGCCATTCTGCTGGGCCGGTGATCAACTTCAAGACAGGATTGATCAATCGATTGATGAAGAGTGTTAGCATTGCAACGATTGCCCCGGCTGCCAACCAGTCCACAATTGGGAGGGGCAAGGTGGGCCAACCAAATCCGATCAGGCTTTTCCAGACCAGCATATGCGCCGTACCGAGGATCAGTACTACAAACAGGCCAAGATGAAATAGTCCTCCAGCCAGGTAGATGATTGGGTTTCGAGTAAAGGTGTTCTTGACCCAGGGAACAAAAGGCCAAATGAGGATACCTTTGAGGAAGGAGATCGCTGCGCCTCCCACTTTGCTACCCCGTGCAGGTATCCGGTCTTTTTGCCACCCCAGCATGATCACCCGCACCAGGCGGTAAACCATCCCGGCGATGAAGACCAGGAGGGCTGCCTGGAAGAACGGACCACGTGCAAAGGCAAGTATTTCTGTCCAATTCATATTAGCCTCCTATTCTTCTTTTTTATCTTCTTCAGACTCGACAGATTTCTTTTGTCCCCGATTCGCCAGAGCCATGCCCACACCCAACACGATCCCGGCTCCCGCAGCAGCCCCAGCAGTTGCAATCGCAGGGGGTGTCAACGGGGCAGATTGGCCTTGATAGAAACCACCGCCATCCCAGAAGTTGGGTTCTGAACAACCCAGGCATGGATGCCCGGATTGGATGGGGAAGGAGAGTCCACCACTCCACTTCATGGTTGCGCAGGAATTGTATGTGGTTGGGCCCTTACACCCTAATTTGTATAAGCACCAACCCTTGCGGGCACCTTCGTCATCAAATGAAGACGCGAATTTACCTGCATCGTAAAATGGCCGGCGCAGGCAACGATCATGGATCGTTTGGGCATAGAAGGTTTTTGGACGAAGCAGGCTGTCCAATTCGGGAAGACTGCCAAAGACAAGAAAATGAGCCAGGAGCCCCGTGAATACTTCTGGAATGGCCGGGCAACCAGCAATATTTACGACGGGTTTATCCTTGATGAGGTCAGAAACGCTTACGGCTCCAGTCGGATTGGGCTTGGCGCGAGGCAGCCCGCCAAAGGCGGAGCAGTTGCCCGTGGCAATGATCGCTGCCGCTCCGGCCGCCGATTCCATTAGAAGATCTACTGAACTCCTGCCTCCAATGGTGCAATAGACCCCATCATCCAGTGTGGAAATGCTGCCTTCCACTACCAGAATATACTGCCCGGCATATTTTTTCATGGCAGCCTGCTTTGCTTCCTCAACCTGGAAGCCAGCTGCGGCTGAGAGGGTTTCATGATATTCAATAGTGATCTTGCTCAAGACAAGATCCACCAGAGTTGGAGATTGGCTGCGGGTGAGGGCTTCGCTGCAACCAGCACAATCTTGAAATTCCATCCAAATGACTGGCAAGCGAGATTTTGTTTGAAGGGCTTGAGCCACTTGTCGAACAATCGGATTCCTGGCATTCATCAGGCTGTCCGGTAAGCCGCTTGTTCGGAGTGGGGGGATCGTATTCAAGCCTAAAGCCCCGGCCATCAGACCACAGAATTTCAAAAAGTCACGCCGGGAGAGCCCTGCGTTCTTCATTTCTTCATAAATCGTTTTATCTGCCATAGGTTCCTCCGCAGGATTGCTAAGATCCAGGATTGGAGAAGAAAGCCCGGCGTAAACTTGATGCCGGGCAGTAGACGAGTAAAATCTTTACCGATTAACCGCAGGAAACGTTATCAGCTTCCAGTTTGGCCAGGTAGGCGGCTATTCCTGTTTCTCCTGTCGCCAGGCTATCCTTCTCCCCTTCCCAATCTGTCGCCTGCATTTCAGCCACCCAACCTTCACCGTAGGGATCTGCTACTGCGATATTTGGATCTGTCGTAAGTTTTTCATTAGCCCGCAATACAACGCCCGTGATTGGAGCTGGAACCGGGCCGACAAACTTGCTGCTCTCCACAGTGGCGAGACTTTTTGCTTGTTTGACTTCCTGTCCAATGTTCTTTGACTTGACCGTGATGGCGGCTAATTTTCCACCAGAGAGTTTTGCAGCTACGGACGTGATGCCAACCCGGATCACTCCACCGCCCATCGGTTTTGCCCAGACATGTTTCTCAATCAGATAATACAGGTCGTCAGGTAAATTACAGCCACGAACGTTCGCCATTTTTCCTCCTTAAGAATCCCAAGTTTTTAGAAAGTCAAGACAGTCTTACAATCCTCAGCGATTTGCCACATGGATGCCCCGCCAACCATCTTGACGCCATCGATTAAATCGGATGGCTGCAAGTCGTGCAACTCGGTCGAGGCTGTGCAGGCTAGGAATTGAACATCGGCATCCAATGCATCCTGAATAAATTCGCTAACCGGTTTTCCGCCTTCTTTTGGATAGACTGTTTCAGCCAGGCCCTTTTTTAACAGCAGGGTTCCATCGATGGTAAAAAACATGAAGACCTCATACTCCATCGCAGCCGCCAGGCTGGCAAAGAAAAACGGAGTGGCACAGCGGCGCGGAGTATCAGGTCCGCTGGTCATAATAATCATAACTTTATCGTCAGCCATTTCTTATCCTCTCTCCAAAATTAGAACGTCAAAGTCATTGCATTTTCACTGGCATAGCTCAAAAATGCTGCTGCGCCAGCGACTTCAATACCATCGATCAGATCTTCTTTCTTGATGCCCATCACATCCATACTCATCTGGCAGGCAATCATGCGAACACCGCCATCCACTGCCATTTCCAGCAGCTCACTAAGTTTGGCAACGTTGGCTTTCTTCATCCAATTGTTCATCATGCCAGTTGCCATGCCCGTCATACCGGGCAGCATGCCAACAATGTTCGGGACGGGCATTGGCATTGCCGGGTTGGCAATCGGAGCAACTTTGAGCTTATCTGCGTTGCCTTTCTTGAGAATTTCCAACCCGTAGAATGTGAAGAAAATGGCGGCTTCCATGTCCATTGCAATGGCGGCAGTTGCCAAAATCAGGGGTGGGTAGGCTAAATCCAGTGTGCCATGGAGGGCAATAATTGCTAAACGGTTGCTGCTCGCTTCAGTCATCGGAGGTCCTTTCGGTGTTACTTAGTTTTCTTGATGAAGAAGGTGAAGGTGTTGCCTTCTTTTTCCGAGGCAATCAATTCGTGCCCGGTCTTTTGGGTCCAGGCATCCATATCTGCCGCGGAGCCTGGGTCGGTGGCAATCATTTTGAGCACTTGCCCAATTTGCATGGCATCAATTGCTTTCTTGGTTTTCAAAATCGGCATAGGGCAAGACATGCCACTACAATCTAATACTTGATCAGGGGTGATAGACATTTCTCCTCCTTGAAAGGATAAAAATTATTTGGACAGCGAGGTATGGATGGAGCTTAGCTCAGCAATGCGCTGTAACCTACTCATTATTTCGGAACGCTCACACAGAATTGATTGGATGGTGCTCGCAACCCTGGGCGTCCACTCTTGAACTTGTTCTTGCTGATATTTTCTTAATACAGGAATTCTCTGGGCAGCCTCTGTAAATTGTGCCAGAGGGATATTGTGCTTGGCAGATAATTGTTTCAGGCGATCATTCAGCTTTTCGTGATTGGGAGAGCTTATAAAAAATTGCCCAGCAACCAACCAGGCTACAGGTTGATCACCGAGATTCAAGATTGAACGTCGGTAGCACAAACCAGCGTGACATACCTGAAAAGAAGAAGTTTCTGAAACACGCAGCACTATTTTTCGCCAAGATTCTTGACACGCCTGAAGACCAGTGGAACTTGAGAGCATCAATCTACAGAAAGGATTTGAAAAAGTCGGGGCAGTTATTGCAGTGCCTTTTAAATCAACGATCACCGCTCCTATTCCAATGATTCCCGCAAAAATTTCCTGAACTTTTTGTACACAATCTACAGGAAAATCTGTTAACGGCTCTTCCTCATTTCCGGTTTTAGCAACTGGCTCACTTATCCCCAGCAAACGGTCTATTTCATCTTTTGGAAAACGCCACTGGTTTCCAACCTTCACTCCCTTCAAACGCCCATCATTCAACATTCGATAAACCGTGATACGGTCTACCTTGAGTAATTCTTGCAACTGCTTGGTCGTTAGCAATTCGTTCATAAAATGTTACAAGATGAAACTCCATGTAATATAAAGTTATAGTATCACTTAATGTTGTCATATCATAAGTGACGAATGTTTATTCAGAACGTGACTTTAATCATATTAAACTTACAACTTATTTTTTGAGAGTACGAAACCAGAATCTATTCTTAACTTGCAACCGATTTCTCTTTCCCCGGATATTTGTAATGCAATGTCAAGCCCAGGATGTTGATTAATGGGTGATTCTCAAGTAATGAATTTGAGGGAGACCATCATGCGTTAAAAGACTGGAATAGTTGAGCGGTTGAAGACTACTTAATATACGGTGTAATTTCAGCCTCAATCGATTCCTGGGTAAACAAACCGATATGGATTGCTTTAACGACTCCATCTCTTCCAATCAATATTGAAGTAGGAAAACTGTGAATTGCCATCTGGTTGAGCAGTTGGGTTCCCGGGTCCAGCAAAACGTGGAACCGCAGGTCGTTTTGACTGGCAAAGGCGGCGGCCTCTGCCTGCGTATCCCCGGCATTAATTGCTAGAATAACAAAACCTTCTGCAGCATGAGCCTGGTAGTATTGATTTAATAATGGCATTTCTGCTTTGCAGGGTGGGCACCAGGTTGCCCATGTATTGATTAGTACATGTTTTCCTTTATAATCACTCAAACGGACCGTCTCGCCGTTGACATCTTCCAATGTAAAATCCCTTAATGTTACGCCAATCTGAGGAGGTACAACGGTTTGGACAGGAGATGATCGAAAAATTAGCCAGAAAATTGCTAGAACAACCATGATCGCTCCAAAAGCCATCAGGACATTGCGGATTTTCTCCTGTTTTCGTCGAAGTGCCAGCTGTTCCTTTCGGGATTTAAAAGATGTAAGGTCTTTGATTGTCATGAGTAGAACCTTTCGCCGAGATAGTTTAATCCATAATTCTTGTATATATCAGATGTGGACATCAAATAAAGGTTACATCTCAAAACCAATTTATTATCTCCCATCCTGAGGGAAAGCGATTGCAAAGCATAGCAGTGTGCAAAAACAGTGGGTCTCGCCAATAGGTACTCGCCATCCAGCATAAGGACATTGTTTTGCGTGGTCATTACCTTCTGGGCGTGACAGCTACTTTTAGGAAATATTGGATCTATTGATGTGGGTTGGCTTTATGCGAAATATGGGTCTTTAGGAAAAAAGATTGAATTAATTAAAGTGCTCAGGTAAGTTTTTCAGAAGATGTTTACATTTCGTACAGGTCAATGGTTGGAGAAAAAAGTTGAAAGTCCTTATCATCAAATTACTAGGAGATGATAATGTCTGAACCTTCGTTTGATTTTTTTGCAGCGCATTGCTATTTCTCTGTAGATTGTTTCAACCGGGCCTGGGACGAAATGGATAAGGCGGCCCGCACCCCTGAAGAAGATGAGCAAATGATCCTGCTGGGGCACACCTCGTATTGGCATTGGACCCAGCGACCGGATTGTACGCCGACAATCCGGTCAGTAAGTTGTTGGCAGCTTTCTCGTATCTATGCACTGCTTTGCCAGGCCAATCTGTCGCTTCACTGGGCTGATCGATCGCTGGAGCACAGCCAGGCAGAGGAAGTGGAACCGTTCTATCGGGCATACGCATTTGAAGCCCTTGCCCGCGCCGAAAAGATCAGTGGAGATTCTGCACAGTCACAGATTTATTTACAACAGGCGCAGGAGTGGACTAAAAAGGTAGAGGATGAGGAATCCAGGAACCTACTGCTGGCTGACCTGGCGAATTTGCTCTGAAAACCGCTTGACTTGTTTCCTAACTTGATATACGCTTGATTTAGATCCCGAGAGGGATGCTCAGAAGATTCCACAGGCGGTGGGGCATGGCTCAGGATGTTTTTATTAGTTATTCTCATAACGACAATTCATACGCGGAGGCAGTCTGCCGTGGGTTGGAGAAGCGTGGCCTGAAGTGCTGGATGGCACCACGCGACATCCCGGCAGGCGATAATTTTGCCGCCGCCATTGTTAACGGGCTGAATGCTGCGCGCGCCTTTGTGTTGATTTTTTCCTCATCTTCCAATCGTTCGGAGCACGTGGCCAAGGAAGTCAACTTGGCGACGGGTAAGCCGATTTTCTACTTGCGCACCGAGGACTTGAAACCCACTCCGCCGCTGCAATATTTTCTATCGGATATCCAGTGGATGGACGCCTTTGGCTATCCGGATGAACAGACCCTGGATAAACTGGCAGCTGTAGTCAAGACCGCTATCTTGCACCGGCCACCCCGCCATCCGACCACCATCCCTGGTTCTGTTCCGATCGGACGGGGTTCAGTCAACCCTCCAGCGGTCAGCCAGACCCCGCGAGAGGTTTCGTTGCCCACACAATCCCCGCTTGAAACGCCGGAGGATGTGGATGTGTATGATCCGTTTGCCCTGCCGGTGACTGCCCCGGCACGCCGCTTACCTTGGATGTGGATCGGTCTGGCTATTTTACTGGTTGTTTTGGGGGTGGGGGCCGTCCTCCTCTTTGGTGGAAAGGAATCTAAAGGTGATGGCCCGGGCATCAACCCGACAGCCACGGTGGACCGCCTGACCAGCGCTCATGTGCTGCTGATCAACTCGCTCGAAGGACGCTTGACGCTGCACCTGACCGGGCAGGGCCGGGAATACACCTACAACCTGGATGCTGGCGATCAGATGGATATTTACATATTGGCTGGAACCTACCGCTACCTGATGGAGGCGGAAGGGTTCACGGCGCTTTCTGGAGAGAAGAGCTGGGATTCAGGCGATTGGGAGTGGGAATTCTATGCGGAAGGTTATACGCCAACTCCTTGAAGTTATACAAACCTGATACAATAGGCACAGATGTACCATCTGTGCCTATTGTTTTGGAGGATAGAAATGAAAATCAGTCTGCGTCAAATCTTGGTAGTCATCGCCGTGCTGGCGGTCATCGTTGTAAATTCCCTGGCGAATATCATTCCATTTAATGGACAAACCACCGGCGAAGTCTCGGATAACCTTTCCAACTACTTTGTCCCGGCCGGCTATGTCTTTTCGATCTGGGGTTTGATCTACCTGGGCCTGGTGGCCTATGCCATCTTCCAGGTGCGCCCAACGGAGACCAATAATTTACGCATGAAGGCAATCAGCGGCTGGTTCCTGCTTTCCAGTTTGGCCAATATTGTCTGGCTGCTGCTCTGGCATTACAACCAGTTCATCCTGACAGTGCCGTTAATGCTGTTGCTTTTGGCTTCACTGATCAAGATCTATCTGATCCTACGCAAAGGCAATCCTCAGATTTCGGCCGGCGAGCGCTGGACCGTACGAATTCCCTTCAGCATCTACCTGGGCTGGATCACTGTGGCGACCATAGCCAATATCTCAGCGACCCTGGTCTCTCTCAACTGGAATGGCCTGGGCATCGCTCCAACAACCTGGTTCCTGGTCGTGTTGATCGCTGCGATCCTGATCACAGCATTGATGGCGTACTTCCGGCGAGACGTGGCTTACCTGCTGGTACCGGTCTGGGCATTCGTTGGCATAGCCCTACGCCCGACCGATTCCAGCCTGGTGGTCTCGACCTCCTGGGTGGCGGCAGGAATTGTGCTAGCCTTTGTGATTTTCTCTCTGCTCAAACCCCGCCCGGCTGTATAATTCTCTCATCCGATCTGGGAGGGATGGCATGACACGCTTTCTGGTAGCTGGGTTGATCAATATTGAAACAACCTTGCAAATTGAGGGCTTTCCGTTGCAATACAGTCCGGTCAATTTCCCCTTCTTTGGGGTGAACAGCAGCGTCTCCGGGGTGGGCTACAACCTGGCCAAGGCTCTGACAGTCTTGGGCAATGAGATCCAGTTTCTATCCCTGGTTGGGGACGACACGGCCGGCGGATTGGTGCACACTGCCCTGGGACAGGATCACATTCCCGGCGAAGGTGTGTTAACCGCCATGCCGCTGACTTCTCAATCTGTGATTCTGTATGACCGGGAAGGGCGGCGCCAAATCCACACTGACCTGAAAGATATTCAGGACCGCACTTATCCACTGGATACCTTTCACTCGGCACTAGAGGCCAGTGATGTGGCGTTAATCTGCAACATCAATTTTGCCCGGCCGTTTTTACAGCAAGCCCTGGCGGCCGGTAAACCAGTGGCAACGGATGTCCACACCATCAGCTCATTGGATGACACATACAACCGGGATTATATGGCGGCTGCCAGCGTGCTCTTCATGAGCGATGAACGCCTGCCTGTAGCGCCGGAGGATTGGGCGCGGCAGGTGATTGAGCGCTACAACACCGAGGTGGTCGTGATTGGCTTGGGCAGCCGGGGGGCGGTGCTGGCGGTGCGGGATAGCGGGACTGCCGAGCGTATCCCGACCGTGCACACCCGCAAAGTTGTCAACACCATTGGCGCCGGGGATGCCTTGTTCTCTGCATTTTGCCACAGCTATTTTGTCAACCATGACCCCCAGGTGGCGATCCGCAAGGCGATGGTGTTTTCGTCCTACAAGATCGGGGCGCGTTCGGCGGCGGATGGCTTCCTGGATACGGCATCGCTGGAGGCGTTGTACCACCAGATTTACGAGGGATAGGAAAAACAAAGATAAGATCGTTCCGGTCTTCCCACAGCACCCTATGGGTCAGACCGAGAACGATCTTTTTTATTTTTTTGATTCAAATCTAGCTGGTAAGGGCGAAGCGGCCGAAACAGGGGAGATCTGTAGTAGAGACGTAAATCCCCGGCTGCTTCGCCCTTACCCTTGATGAAATCAGCTGATTTCCGCCACCACTTCCACGCCATTCAAAGCCATGTGATAAAGGAATATCGAATGCAGCAATTCGCCATCATGAGGCATGGCGCCTATTTGTTTTGCAACGGGTACGCTGATGTCGTAGGTTTGGCTGCAATCCGCCGGCAGGATCACCCGGCGCTGCATCTGGCAGGCATTGGCCTCCAGCCGCAGGTGCATGGCCAGCTGGTAGATGCACAGGTCGGTGCAGTCGCCGACGAGGATGAAGGTGTCCACAGCCGGATGCGCTGCCAGCCAATCGTTCAGGCCAGTATTCAGACCGGATTGGATGGAGTTCTTTTCGAAAAGCACCATCTGGTCAAAGAAGGGTAATGAGCGGATCTCGGGGATGGTTTCAGCTTCCAGGGTGCCGCGTACGCAATGCGGCGGGAACTGGCCGAACTCAACCGCATCCGGCTCGTGGGTGTCTTGCGTCAGCAGGAAGTGGGGCACCCCGGCAGCCTGGGCGCGCTGGAAGAGCTCCACCACCGGTTCGATGATTGAGTGGACGCGCGGAGAGGAAAGCGCGCCAAAGTGGCAGAAACCGTTGATCATGTCCACGCAGATGACAGCAGTTTGATCCGGATGGGGGATGGCTTGTTCAAGGGGGAGGGATGGCAGATCCGCCTGCCATTTGGCCAGGAATTTCAGAAAAGGTCGAGACTCGGAGAAGGGCGTTGACATAATTTACCTCTGGGCTGATTATAATCCACCTAAAAATTTATGATATAATTTTCGCCACACTAGCGGGCGTCGCCAAGTGGTAAGGCATCAGCCTTCCAAGCTGACATCGCCGGTCCGAATCCGGTCGCCCGCTCTTTTTATTTAACTTGAACCAGACATCCCGGTCCCCATAAAGGGGATCCTATCCGAATCCGGTCGCCCGCTCTTTTGTTTTAAATAAGCTAACTCGGGCTTTGCCGACCACGCAAAACGAGGATGTCTTGTCAAATTAACTTAAATAAAATATTCCGGCTTAATGAAATTTAATTCATAAAGCCGGAATATAGGGTGTTGTTGCTCTATCTAATGATGGCTGGGAAAAACAATTTGTTAAAAAAGACCATCAAGCTGTGTACGGGTTGATCTTCAACCAATGTAAATGAACCAGCAAATGCGTTCAACCCAGCAGAATCACATAACATCTCAATTACATAAGAATTATAAATTGATAAATCATATATTTTTCGTATGGAACTAGAATCGATCGTACCATTGGGTTTTAAGAGAAAAACAACAGGTCCTCGATTCCACTCAGGTATTGTGGCTCCCAACCAAAAGGTTTGATCATCCTGAGCACAAATAGCATGACCCGTTACTCCATCGGGTTTTTGGAAACTGGAATCAAGCGATCCGTCCGCATTCAGACGTACCGGGCTGGAAGTAGTTACCCCACCAACCTTTTGAAAATTTCCGGCAACCATGATCTTTCCATTTGCTAGAGGAACCACATCATTAATAGAGCCATAGTTCCAATCATCAATCATGAACGTGGAGGGGGTAAAAGTGGTATCCCTACTCCCATCAAGATTCAGACGAATAATTGCTGAATTGTATCCATCATCAATAATTGGTGATCCTCCAACATAAATTTTGTCGTCTTTCACTTCGATATCAAATATTTCTCCTATATCAAAGAGCTCTTCTGGGATAAAAGTTGGATCAGTTCCTGAAAAATCAGAATTCAATCGTTTTATCCAACCACCATTTACCAGAACTTTCTGATCATTCTGGAGCGCAAGGGCAGTAACAAATTGATTGTGATTAATCGAAGAAATATCTGTCCGCTCACCAAGCTGACTGATCAAATACAACCCATAATTGAGACCTGCGAGAGCCCTACCATCTGGTAAAGCTAAAACAGCATAACTCTTACCGACGATATCTGCAAACGGGTGGAAACTGGCATCCAATTTTCCGTTGGCGAGCAAGCGTGCTACTCCAGGATAGTATTCCCCATTAACATGTGTAAAGTTCCCACCAACCAACAACTTGCCGTCAGAGTAGCGACTGAGACTACCGATACTAGCTTTAGCTCCAACTTGTGGATATGTCCCTGCAATCCGATTCAAATTGCCGTCCGACAAGTCAATCAACTGCAGCCCTTCAAACAGACCAATTTGATTATCAAAATCCGCTCTTGCAAATCCACCTACCACAAGATTCCCATCACTGCGCAAGTCCATTGAAAGCACATTGGATGAAATTCCAAAGCTGATCATGGATTGATATGTTCCGCTTGAATCATAACGATAAATTTTTCCTTCCTGGTTGTAATACGGAAGTCCACTCATCATGCAAGGATCCATATTCCATCCACCGACCAGGAAACCGCCATCCTGAAGAGACAGCAGCGCATCTATCGATTTAAAATTTTGATTTGGATCAATTAAAAGATCGTTCAATTTCTGGCCATTTGGATCAAGTCGAAAGAAAATCTGGCCAGCGTTACATTGATTATCCCCTCCAATTAGTAGATAGTCGTCATTTAAAATTGTCACCTCGTCTATTGTGACAGAAATATAAGGTGTAATGAATGAAGTATCAACTGAACCATTTTGATCCAACCGCATTACCTCTCTTTCATTGATATCGCTTACAATAATATATTTTCCATTGCTCTGGAGGGCAATATCATAAACACCGCCAATGGATTTGGTGCCAGTCAGGTTGAAAGAAGAATCCAGGCTTCCATCCGAATTCAAACGGACTAAGGTTTGATACGGAGTAGAACCACCAACCATGATTTTCGTGCCATCAATCAGGATAGTCAAAATTTCATGATAAAAAATGTTGGGAGGATTGAATGTGGTATCCAATGAGCCATCAGTGTTTAGCCGAACCAGATAGGTGGTCGTACCGGTTGGAAACAATTTCATAATACCTGCCAGGACAATTTTTCCGTCCGATTGCCTGGCAGCATCATAGATCTCGTATACCCCCAAGTTTTCATCCACCTGAAAAGCTGGGTCTATTGTGCCATCGCTTTTAATAATTGCCAAACTGCTGGGTGATGTCTCGGAGCCGAGGGCTGTAAATTGCCCTCCAACCAATATACTTTCATTTTCAAGTGGAATGATGGTGTTAATTATTCCAGGTGAGCTGAAGATTGGCGGATTATCTCCAGCGTTGGTTTTTAGTGTTCTGGAAATTGTGGAATTTCCAGCTACTGGTTGTACGCTGAGAAGGGTTGAGATAATCAAGAGTGTAATGACGATAGTTCCAAATGAGCGCCGCATCTTTATCCTCCTAACGAGTCAAATTAGAACAAATGGATTTCCTCTCTAAACCCCCACCTATAATTAAAAAAGCCTTACATTTTATGACAACCCTATTCATCTTTTACACAACAAAAATTTATCACTAAAAATTTCTCAATAATTTTAAGATATTCATTAGCCTGAGATCATTTTAACGTAGTTTCTTTTTTTTGGATGTCAAGATTTTCGTCCCGAAACCCATCAATCACTCGAAAGGGGAGGAATCTCTAATAATAACATGAGAAAAGCTTATGTTTTTTCCTTGTTGAAATTAATGCCCGTTGTGCTATCATGATCTAAATAGACAACGGAGGAAACCATGTCCAAGAAAAACATCAGTCTGATTTTGATGATCGGTGGAGCGGTCCTTTTGATTTTATCTTTGGCTGCAGACTCGGTTGGGATTGGCTCTTACCCCGGCTTCCATAGTGCGCAAATTGCTGGGGCGGTGATTGGGCTGGCGGTTCTTGTCATTGGTTATTTTTTCCGGCGAGCGGCGGAAAAGAAATAATTTCCCAGAAAATAATCGTTTAAATACCTGAGAATGTAACGATTGGATAATAGACATGATTTGTCTATCATCCAATGCATAACCGTGTTCACTTGGTGCATTTTGTTGTAAACCCACATCTACACCATTTATAATTCTTCCCAACGCCCAACCCCCAGACCGGGCTGCGAGGTGAACTCATGGAACCCCTGCAATACGCCTTCAGCGATAAACCAGCTGAAATAACGCCCATCCCGCCGCTGCGCAAGCACCCGACGGATGCCGGGATGGATGTGTGTGCCTTGCAAGGTGGCATCATCCTGCCATTTGGCTACCGGGTCTTCCGCACCGGGCTGCACTTCAACATTCCGGAGGGGCTTGTGCTGCAAGCCTGGCCGAAATCCCGGCATCACTGGCTGATGGGTGCCGGGATCATTGACAGTGGCTACCTGGGGGAAGTATTGATCAAGGTCGTTAATTACAGCCCATGGCCGGTGCGCATCCGGGCCGGGCAGCAGATTGCCCAATTGGTGCTGATCCCGGTTTTGACGCCGGCCTTGCAGCAGATCCCGCTGGCAGAGTTGCTGGTGGCTGGCTCCGAGCGGGGCAGCACAGGCGGAATTGCGGGACAGAACCAATAAAACCAGGTATCCTTTATCGCGAAACTATTTCATCCGGTCTGCCAGGGCGGTCTTAACGGCCTCGCTGGCCTGGATCAGGCCGCGTAATCTGATGGAGGCGATCACTTCACTCGCCAATTCAGGGGTAATATCGTTGGCCAGGCTGAGGTAACCAATCAACTTCAGTTCAAGTTTTTCGCCTTTTGCCTTTAACTTTTCAAGATCCACTTTATCGTAGATCAACACGCCGATTACATAGGAATGGCGGGTCACCGATTGCTGGATTTCTAGATTGTGTTTGTCCAGTTGATTGCGAATGGCTGTGCGGATAAAGTCGGTGCGATTCGAATACAGCCCTTCCTGTACCAGCAGGTCGATTTTTCCAAGATCCACAGCGGACATATTGATTGTAATTTTCTCGGTCTCAGGCATTAAAATTCTCCTTTTTGAAATTACCATCCATACGGATGGTATATGGATGTTTCTATTATATCCAAATTTTATGATTTGTCAAGACATACCATCCTGATGGATGGTATAAGGATGGTATATCTTGAATAATCTTCATTCACACACCGTAATCGCAGCATATATTAAGTAGTATGGTGGATTGAAGTTGCCAACCAACATCCATCGATCATGCAATCTCCAATCCCTTCCAATGTCCGACCTAAACTCACCAACCCTTTTTCCCACCTGAGTTATGTCGCCAACTGCACATAAAAAGAAGCTGTCATTTTCCACTGACCATGCTCGGTCCCTGTTCAAACCCCTTCAAAAATCCCAAAACCTGCTCCGGCGTGATAGAATCCAAACCGCATTTTTATCCTTGAGGTCTCATTATGGGTTTCATTAGCAAACGACTTGCTGCCGCCCGGCGCGAATACCCCGGCCAATTCTGGCTGATGTTCTGGGGCATGCTCATCAGCACCATCGGCACCAGCATGATCTGGCCGTTCCTGATGGTCTATCTGACCAAAGTGCACGGCTATCCGCTGACCAAGGCAGCCCTTTTGCTTTCCATCAATGCCTTCACCGGCTTGATCTTCTCCTTCATCGCCGGGCCAATCACCGATTTCACCGGGCGCAAGCGGGTGATGGTCTTCAGCCTGATCGCCCTGGGGGGCTACTACCTGCTGCTGAGCCAGGCCCAGGAGTATGGTCAGTTTCAACTGCTAATGGTGCTGGGCGGCGCCCTGATGCCGCTCTACCGGGTGGGGGCAGATGCCATGCTGGCCGACCTGGTGCCCGCCGAAAAGCGGGCGGATGGCTACTCGCTGATTCGCATGGCCAACAACCTGGGCATTGCGGTCGGCCCGATGATCGGGGGTTTTGTGGCGGCGGCCTCCTTCACCTATTCCTTCATCGGCGCGGCCGTCGGCCTTTCGTCCTACGGCTTCCTGATGTGGATCCTGGCCCACGAGACGCTCAACCGCAACATCAACGAGCCGGAGCAAGAGCATGACAACCGTTTTGCCGGCTATCCACGCATCTTCCGCGACCGCCAATTTCTATCCTTTATTCTCGGCACCGTTGGCATCACCATCGCCGTGCAGATGATGTGGTCGATGCTGGCAGTCTACACCACCCGCAACTACCAACTGCAAGAAAGCCAGTACGGCTGGCTTCCGGCCACCAATGCCGTGATGGTGGTGACCCTGCAATTCCTGGTGACCCAGGTGACCAAAAAACGCCCGCCGCTGTTGATCATGGCAGCCGGTGCGGCGGTCTATACCCTGGGGGTCTTCAGCGTCTCGCAGGGCAGCCAGTTCTGGCATTTCTGGCTGGCCATGGTCATCTTCACCCTGGGCGAACTGATCCTGGTGCCGACCGCCTCCACCTACGCCGCCAACCTGGCCCCGGCGGATATGCGCGGCCGTTACATGTCTCTCTACGGCCTCACCTGGAACGTGGCGCAGATGGTCGGGGCTCCTTTTGGCGGCCTGTTGAGCGACAACCTGGGGCCAAAGTACATCTGGTACGGCAGTGCCGTCATCGGTACGCTGGCCGTGTTGTACTTCCTGTTTCTGGCCGGGCGCCAGCACCGGGTCTCCTTGCCACAGGCACAGGATGTGGCATAATTCAATTATTCCGATGCCTCACGTTTTATTACCTTACAAAAAGCTGTCCTTGCGAGCCCTTCTGGAATGAGCCAATTCCCCCGGGCAGGAGATTGCTTCACCTCCTCAGACTGTTCGCAATGACAAAAAATGGAGTGAATCCCCGTGGAATTTAGGAAAATTTGCATGTTGGGCCTGGGATATATTGGCCTGCCGACCGCCAGTATGTTTGCCAATGCCGGTATCGAAGTGGTGGGCGTGGATGTTAACGAAGATGTGGTGCGCACGCTGCAACACGGCGAGCTGCACATCCATGAGCCAGGGCTGCGGGATGCCGTGCGCCAGGCAATTGAGACCGGGCGGCTGACTTTCAGCACGCACACAGTTGAGGCCGATGCCTTCATCATTGCTGTGCCGACCCCGTTTTATGACGACAAGCGCGCTGATCTGCGCGCCGTGACCAGTGCTACCGAGATGATCCTGCCGGTACTGCGTAAAGGTAACCTGGTTGTGCTCGAATCCACCTCGCCGCCCCGCACCACCATCGACCTGGTCAATCCAATCCTCGAGAAAAGCGGCCTGAAGGCTGGCATAGATTTCAACCTGTGCTATTCACCGGAGCGGGTACTGCCTGGCCAGATTTTGCGCGAGCTGGTGGAAAACGCCCGGGTGATGGGTGGGGTGGTGCCCGCCTCGGCGGAAGCCGGGCGCGACCTGTACGCTGCTTTTGTGAAAGGTGAAATCTTTCTAACCACCGCCACCACGGCCGAGATGGTGAAGCTGATGGAGAATACTTACCGGGATGTCAACATCGCCATCGCCAATGAGTTCTCTCGCCTGGCCGACCGTTTTGGCGTGGATGTCTGGGAAGCAATCAGCCTGGCCAACCGCCACCCACGGGTCAAAATTCTCAACCCTGGGCCAGGCGTGGGCGGGCATTGCATCAGCGTGGACCCATGGTTCTTCGTCGAAGCCGCCCCGGATCTAACCCCGCTCATCCGCACCGCCCGCAACGTCAACGACGGCCAGCCGCTCTTTGTGCTGCACATGGTCCAGCGGGCGCTGGGGGATGACTTGCACGGCAAGCAGATTGCGGTGTTGGGTCTGGCCTTCAAGCCGGATGTGGACGACCTGCGTGAAAGCCCGGCGGTGGAAATTGCCCACCTGCTGCGGGATGCCGGGGCTGAAGTGACTGCTTTTGAGCCATTTAAGACGGATTTTGTCATCCCTGGCGTTCAGTGCGTTGGCTCGCTGGCCGAGGCGATCGCGAATGCCGAGATGATCCTGGTGTTGGTTGGTCATACCCAGTTCAAGCAGGTGCGTGCCCAGGCCGTATCGCAACTTACATCGGCCCGGCTGGTGGTGGATACGGTCAATACCTGGCAGCCGGCGGACTGGGGTGAGTTTGGCTTCCGCTTCATTCGCTTGGGGGTAGGATACTAGATGACCCTGCGGGTAGTTTCGATCTTTGGCACCCGCCCCGAGGCGGTTAAAATGGCTCCGGTGGTGCGGGCATTGGCTGCCGAGCCGCAGGTGGAGGCGCGGGTGGTGGTAACCGCCCAGCACCGCCAGATGCTCGACCAGGTATTGGGGCTGTTTGGTATCGTTCCGGACGTGGACCTGGATCTGATGCGCCCGAACCAGAGCCTGGCGCAATTGACTGCCGAGATCTTTATCCATCTAGACCCTGTTCTACAGCAGTTGAAACCGGATTGGATTCTGGTGCAGGGTGATACCACCACCGTGATGGCAGCCGCCTTGCTAGGCTTTTATAACCGCATCCGGGTGGGGCACGTGGAGGCCGGTCTGCGCACCGGCGACAAGTGGCAACCCTTTCCCGAAGAGATCAACCGCCGGATTGCGGGCGTGACCGCTGACCTGCATTTTGCCCCGACCGAACACTCCCGCCGCAACCTGCTGACCGAGGGTGTGCCCGATTGGCGCATCGCCGTCACCGGCAACCCGGCCATCGATGCCCTGAACGAAATTGTCGCCGCCCCTCCGCCGCCGGAAATTCAGCAACTACTGGATGAAAATCAAATCCGCCCTGGCGGGCGCAAGCTGGTGCTGATCACCGCCCACCGCCGGGAGAACTTCGGCGCGCCGTTGGAGAATATCTGCCTGGCACTGCGCCGGTTGGCGGTCCTTTATCCCTCCCGCCAGTTCATCTACCCGGTGCACCTCAACCCGAACGTGCAGAACGTAGTGCACAACCTGCTGAATGGGCTGGATAATATCACCTTGCTACCCCCTTTGGATTATTTGCCAATGGTCAGCTTGATGAAGCATGCTGACCTGGTGCTGACCGATTCGGGCGGCATCCAGGAGGAGGCTACCAGCCTGCGCATTCCGACCCTGGTGCTGCGCGAAGTGACTGAGCGTCCGGAGGGTGTGGAAGCGGGCGTGTTGAAGCTGGTCGGCACGGATGAAGATCGAATTGTGAATGAGGCTTCCCGCCTGCTGGATGATCCGCAGGCCCGGGCGGCCATGACGACTGCGGAAAATCCGTTTGGAGACGGGCACGCTGCCCCACGCATCGTGCAGGCATTGTTGAATTACACGGAGAGAAGCGAAACCCAAACCCATGACTGAATTAAAAACGCTGTGCATCCTCCCAAAGATCGAAGGCCTTGGGGGGCCGGCATCCTTTCAAGCGCGGCTGGCGGCCGGTCTACGCGCCCGCGGCGTCGATGTGCATCACAATCCGCACCGGCAGGATACGGATACCATCCTGCTGATCGGCGGTATCTCCCGGCTAGACTTACTATGGGCGGCCAAACGGCGCGGCGTGCGCATTGTCCAGCGCCTGAACGGCATGAACTGGATCCACAAGAAGAAACGCGTACCGCCGCAATTGTACTTGAAATCCGAATGGAATAACTGGGTGCTTTCGACCGTCCGGAAGAGCATTGCCGACCGGATTGTCTACCAGAGCCAGTTTGCCCGCAGCTGGTGGCAGACGACTTATGGCAAATCCGGCAAGCCGGATACGGTGATTTACAACGGGGTGGATTTGCAGGTTTATACACCGGAAGGGGAACACGCCCGGCCGGAGGACCATGCGCGGTTGCTGCTGGTGGAAGGTCGGCTGGGTGGGGGAGCGGAAGCCGGGTTGGAGAATGGGGTGGCGCTGGCACGCCAACTGAGCGCTGAATGGACTACCCCGGTGGAATTGAAGGTGGTTGGCCAGGTGCCACCGGCTTTACGCCAGCAGGTGGAGCGTGAATCGCCGGATGTGTGGATCAACTGGGCTGGCGTGGCTCAACGGGCGGATGTCCCGCGGCTGGATCGCTCGGCCCATGTGCTGTTTTCGGCAGACTTGAACGCAGCCTGTCCGAACTCAGTGATTGAAGCATTGGCATGCGGGCTACCAGTGGTGAGTTATGCCACTGGGTCGCTGCCAGAGTTAATCACCGAGGAGGCCGGGCAGGTGGTGCCGTATGGCAGCAACTACTGGAATTTGGAACCTCCCCAGGTGAGTGCCTTGGCGTCTGCGGCACGCTCCATCCTCTCAGATCAGGAGTGTTTTCGGCGGGGGGCGCGCGCTCGGGCGGTGGAAGCCTTCGGGGTGGACCAAATGGTGGAGGAATACAGCAAGGTTTTAGCGATTCCCAATAAATAACCTTAAGAATAAAGGCTTGTAGCCAGGGGTGTAACGGGCTCTGGAAGTATAATTAATCTATGATGGATGATCTCAACGAAGCCAGAAATGAGGTGGGATTGACTCTGGAACCTTCCAGGGATTCTGCCATCACAATCAGTAGTGCTTCACAATCATTGAAACAGGCTCGGAGTCAGGGTGATCCGGAACCCATCTGTGTGGCGCTCATTCGACTGGCTCATTTACATTTTCGGCAAGGGCGTTATCATCAGACTCGTTCGCTGGTTGAGGAAGTTTTACGGGATGCCCCGACCGAATCGCTGACACGTTGTGATGCGCTACGGATACTGGGAAACTGTGCAGCTGAGATGGGGGATCCGGATACGGCAGAAAATTTCTACCACCAGGCCATTGACCTGGCGCGTGAACTGGATTATCGCTACGCGCTGTATAAATGCCTGCACAGCCTGGCAACGAATATCTACTGGCCGCGCGGTCAGTTTTCCCTGACACTATCAGCCGGCAAGGAAGCACTGGCACAGGCCGAGATGCTCAACCTGGGGGAAGAGCTCTGGTTTCCACTATCCGATATTGCCTGGGTGTATTGGAGCACAGGCCAATTGCATCTTGCAAGTGAAATAGCGGATCAGATGGAAAAAGTGGTTGTCCCCGGCACACTGGGTGATGGATTTTATTGCTGCTTAAGGGCTGGTTTGTCGCATCCTTCCCCCGATTTGCTTCAAAAAGTTCTTCCAATATATGATCGTGCCCGATCGATTGCAGAAACCAGTGGGGATCCAGGTTTGAATGTAGAAGTTCGGTTGGGATTATGCCGGGCTCACCGGTTGGTGAAGGACTTGCCGGTTGCAGCAGATTGGGCAGAAGATGCGGTGGATGTAACTGTCCGCATGAAGTACCGCCAGTTTCAAGCACTGGCGCTGATTGAACGTGGAAGAGTTCTCAATGAGATGGGGGATGTTGCCAGATCAGAAGTAGATTTTCTGGCTGCAATTGAGATTTCAAGTGAACTAAAGGCAGAATTTGATCTTACCAGGGCCAGTTTGTATCTTGCCGCCTTATATTCCACCCAGCACAGGCCAGAGGCTCAGGCTGAATGGACCCGAGCTACTGGTTTGATCCAGGATCATGGGTTTGAGTTTCTACTCGAGCAGGAAAGATCCCTGGTGCTTCCGTGGATCGCAGAAACGCTTGATTCTACTGACCCGGTGATTGCCAGATCAACCGCTTCTTTGTTCCAGAGTTTGCTTCTTGTTCCACCCGCACCGATCACTTTACAAACATTGGGTGGATTTTCACTGCAAATTGGCTCCACCATCATTTCGAAAGAGAATCTACGCCAAAGGCGGGCTGGGGAATTATTGGTTTTGCTGCTCTCCAGCCCGGGTTATGCGCTTTCTTCAGATCAAGTGACCGAGTGCATGTGCCCGGAAAAAGACCCAAAGGCAGCCCTTGACTTTTTCCATCACGCAACCTCTGCGCTGCGACGGTTGTTGGAACCAGATTTACCCGACCGTCGTTTCCCTTGTCGTTACCTCGAGGTGGACGAAGAACGCGTCTGGCTGCTTCTGCCGGCTGGATCAACCATCGACATCCAGGAGTTTGAGACGGCCGTGAAGCAAAAAAACTGGCAGAAAGCAGTGAATTTATATGCGGGCGAATTTTTACCGACTCTGCGTTATGCCGAATGGACCATCCCAATCCGCCAGCACCTGTCCGATCAATACGAATCTGGCCTGCTGACCCTGGCTGAGACCAAGTTAAAGCAAAATGATCCGGCTTCCTGTCTGGATTTGAGCCGCCAGACATTGCTGCACAACCCCTGGCAGGAGCGGGCAGTGGAATTGGGTATGCGAGCTGCCATCCAACTTGGCGACCGCACGGCTGCCTTACAGATGTACCAGCGGTTGGAAAAAGTACTGGCCAAGGAACTGGGGATTGCCCCACAAAAAGAATTGCAGCAGCTCTATGCTGCTGTGAAGAAGCGCTCTCTGTAAATAAAAAACCAACTTATGAATTCTTTCAAACGTGGCTGCCAGTGCAGCCACGTTTTTTTGGTGGTCAACGATTTAAAAATAAGGCGTTTTACCCCCAGTTTTGGCAATGCTTTGGCTAATCCATTTGTTACAGTAAGCTCAAGGAGTTCTCTATGCGCCTGATCAAGACTTTTATCTTGCGGCTTTACATTGATTCCGAAGCTCCCGAAAGATTGTGCGGGGATGTGCAAGCCTTGCCGAAACTTGAGACCTTTCCGTACAAAAATGAAGATTCGTTAATCGTTTTGCTACACCGGCTGGCAAGCCAGGAAGTATTAATGAAGCAAGAGGAAGACAAACTTGATCATCTGCCCGCTCAAGAAGCATAGATCTTTTTCGGGTAAGGGTGGCTCGGTTACTAATGCTCAGTTCATTATCTTTAGAAAGCTCATAAAACACAGGAGAGGTACTATGCGACGCACAACAACCACACTTCAAAAAATTTTACTGATCATTCTTCTGGTTCTATTATGCATCAGCCCAACGGGTGTTGTTTCTGCAGGAAACAATATTTGGACCAGCAATGGGCCAACCGTGAGCGTTGATATTCTGGCTGGTAGAGCTGTTTATGCCCTGGCGATTGACCCGGTGATGCCAACCATCCTCTATGCGGTAACCGTTGGTTATGGTGTGTTCAAGAGCACGGACGGCGGAGGAATCTGGAGCGCTCTCAATCCTGGCCTGACCAATACTGATGTTAACGTTCTGGCAATTGACCCGGTGACACCGACTACCCTTTATGCTGGGCTATATTCAGACGGCGTGTTTAAAAGCACAGACCGCGGTGGAAACTGGAGCGCTGTTAATGCCGGCCTGACCAATACCGATGTTAACGTTCTGGCGATTGACCCGGCGATGTCGACCACCCTTTATGCGGGGACGTACCTCGGCGGCGTGTTCAAGAGCACGAACAGCGGTGGAAACTGGAACGCGATCAACACCGGCCTAACCGGTACCAATGTTACCGACCTAGCGATTGACCCGGCATCGTCAGCTAGCCTTTATGCCGGGACCAAAGGGGGAGGCGTTTTCAAAAGCACGAACGGCGGTGGAAACTGGAGTGCGGTCAACACCGGCCTGACCAATACCGATGTTTGGACATTAGCGATTGACCCAATGACTCCGGCCACTCTCTATGCGGGGACAGAAGTAGGCTTGTTCAAAAGCACAAACAGTGGTGGAAGCTGGAGCGCTATCAACACCGGCCTGACCAATACCCGTATTTACGCCCTGGCGATTGACCCAGTGACGCCAGCCACCCTATATGCCGGGACTTATGGCGATGGTGGTGGGGTGTTCAAAAGCACGAACGGTGCAGGAAACTGGAGTGCTGTGAATGCCGGCCTGATCAATCCCACTGTCAACACTCTGGCGATTGACCCAGCGACGCCGACCACCCTATATTCAGGGACAGTTGGCGATGGTATCTTCAAGAGCATAAACGGCGGTGGCGCTTGGAGTGCGGTCAATACCGGCCTGACCAATACTGATGTTTACGCCATAACGATTGACCCAATGACGCCAGCCACCCTCTATGCCGGCACATATGGCGGCGGTGTGTTCAAAAGCATAAACAGCGGCGGGACTTGGAGCGCAGTCAACACCGGCCTGACTAATACCGATGTTTACGCCCTAGCGATTAACCCAGTAACGCCGACCACCCTATATTCAGGGACATATGGCGATGGTATCTTCAAGAGCATAAACGGCGGTGGCGCTTGGAGCGCGGTCAACACCGGCCTGACCAATACTGATGTTCTCGCTCTGGCTATTGACCCGGTGACACCAGCCACCCTTTATGCAGGGACAGACGGCGGCGGCGTGTTCAAGAGCACGAACAGCGGCGGTAACTGGAGCGCGGTCAACACCGGCCTGACCGGTACCTATGTTTACGTTCTGACGATTGACCCGGCGATGCCGACCACCCTTTATGCGGGGACACTTTGGGGTGTGTTCAAAAGCACGAACGGCGGCGGGAACTGGACTGCGGTCAATACCGGCCTGCCCGACACCTATGTTTACGCCCTGGCGATAGATCCGGCAACGCCGACTACCCTTTATGCGGGGCTAAACCAAAGCGGCGTCTTCAAGAGCACAAACGGTGGCGGTAACTGGAGTGCATTCAATATCGGCTTGACCAATACCACTGTTTACGCCCTGGCGATTGACCCAGAAACGCCTACATCGCTTTACGCGGGGACAGTGGGCGGCGGCGTTTATTCAATTCAGCAGACGGTGATGGACTTTCAGATTTACCTGTCGCTTATCCTAAGTGGTCAATGATTGGTCCCGCGACCAATGACCGGCGGTTGTTTGTGTAGCATTTGTTGCACCGTTGGGTGAGTGTTGAAAATCTGGACCATCCTATGGATCCGCATAATATTGATAATAGCCGGTAGATAAAAATCAAATCAAAGGAGAACCAAATGAAACGCAATCATGCTATCTTTCGTTTGAGTAGTTTACCAATCGTCCTGGTGCTGTTGCTGACCAGCATCTTCAGCGCCGCCCAGGCCGAGCCTTTTCTGCCCGGCGGATGGGTCAAAGCGGCGGGGATTCCGCTGCTCAGCCCCGGATCATCCGGTGCATGGGATGACCAATGGGTGTATGCCCCCAGTGTGATCCTGGACGGTAGCACCTATAAAATGTGGTACGTATCTTTCATCGTAGCCAGTCTCAGTAGAAAAATTGGTTATGCCACCTCGCCAGATGGCAACACCTGGACAAAGGTTGGGACCACCCCGGTGCTTTCACCCGGCACCGCCGGCAGTTGGGATGCCAGTAACCTGGTACCTGTCGATACGAACAATTCGCTTGATGTATTCCTTTATGATCTGCAAAGCGGGGATATCCGGATCGTTTCCACTGCCTATGACGGATCTCAAGGGGATTGGGACTCCATGTCTCCATCTGTTTCGGCTGATGGCCGTTTTGTCGCGTTTGGTTCGTCAGCCCATAACCTGGTGGCGGATGACACGAATAATAAACGCGATATCTTCGTCTGTGACGGGGTGAAAAATATCAAAGTATTCCTCCCCTTGATTATCCAGAAGTAGTCCGTTGTTGAGGGGCGTGTGCTTTCGTAATTTTTCGACTTCGATTGCTGCGTCATGACAATACCGTCAAGTTAACCTGCCACTGAAGTTTTTCGCAGGATGAAAACGAAACCACTTTTTCCGGCTCAAATCAAACTGTCGAATAACCTTTTCAATTCAATGTAGGTAAGGGAGAAACTATGGCTACGAAAAAATCAACAATCAAATTGTTCTCTGTACTTCTCATCATGATGTTCCTGCTGACGGATGTCCAGCCTGCGCGGGCCGGATTGCCTGCCAGCTCACACAATTCCAGTTGCGACTTTGGCTGGGCAAAGGGCATGGGCGGGGCGGGCGGAAACAATAATGATGAAAGCCGGGGCATCGTCCTGGATTCAAGCGGCAACATTTATACCACCGGGAACTTTGCCGTCACCGCTGACTTTGATCCAGGCCCGGGTACAGCCAACCTGACCAGCGCAGGGTTGGAAGACATCTTCATCTCCAAGTTGGACAAAGACGGAAATTTTCTCTGGGCAAAGAAGATAGGTGGAACCGACGTTGATTATGGCTTCAGCATTGCCTTGGACTCAAACAACAACGTCTTTACAACCGGCTTCTATTCAGGTACCGTTGACTTTGACCCTGGCGATCTCACCTACAACCTTACCAGCGTAGGGTTTTCTTATGACATCTTCGTCTCTAAATTGAACAGCAGTGGTGATTTCGTCTGGGCAAAGAGTTTGGGCGGAATAGAACGTGAATATAGCTACGGTGTCGCCGTGGACTCAAACGATAATATCATTACCACGGGGTATTTTAAAGGGACCGCCGACTTTGACCCCAGCCCAGGCATATACAACCTGGTCAGTGCAGGAAGCAGCGACATCTTCATCTCCAAGTTGGATAAAGACGGTAACCTCATCTGGGCAAAGCGTATTGGCGGAGCGAACGATGATGCGAGCAGCGGCATCGCCATAGATTTAAACGGCAACGTCTATACGACGGGAAGCTATTATGGCACCGTCGATTTCGACCCGGGTGCTGGCACATCCAACCTGGTTTCAGGTTGGAACGACATCTTTGTCTCCAAGTTAGACAACAGCGGAAATTTCGTCTGGGCAAGGAGCATGGGCGGGGCAGGGCTTGATGAAGGCAGAGACATTGCCGTAGATTCAAACGATAATGTCTACACAACGGGATATTATGTAGACACCGCTGACTTTGATCCCGGCGATGGCATATTCAATTTGACCAGTGCGGGGACCGAGCATGACATCTTTGTCTCCAAGTTGGACAGCAGTGGAAATTTCGTCTGGGCAAAGAGCATGGGTGGGTCAGGCGGTATGGACGCTGATTTTGGCAATGGCATCACACTTGACTCAAACGGCAACGTTTATACGACCGGATCATTTGGTGGCACCGCCGACTTTGACCCAGGAGCAGGCACGTTCAACCTGACCAGTGTGGGATTAAACGGCATCTTCGTCTCCAAATTGGATAATAACGGCGACTTCGTCTGGGCAAAGGGAATGGGGGGGACGAGTTTTAACCGTGGCAACGACATCGTCCTGGGCGCCAGAGACAGCGTCTTTACAACGGGGCTCTTTATGGGCACCGCCGATTTCGACCCCGGCCCGGGAATATTCAACCTGATCAGTGCGGGGGGCAGCGATATCTTCGTCTCAAAACTCAACAATGCCATTTTCTGCACTTTTATGCCATTAATCGGGCGTTAATGTCACTGCTGAAATACCAGGCATGTTCGACGAATTTGCAACAGGTTTCAGGGTTTTTGCCACTGGTGTGCAAGTAATTTTCGAATGGAGCGATTTCTGTGGACGAAAGAGTTTCCAGAATGAAAGGGAGATAGAGAAACTGCCGAATTTTGGCAATCCAGTGGCAAACCTTTTTGATACAGTCTAGTCAACGGAGATCCCATGCGATTTGTTCAAACTTTTCTCTTACGGTTATATGTAGACACCCAGTCTCCCGACCGGTTGTGCGGTGAGCTTCGTCCGGTTGAAAAAAGGGAGACTTACCCATTTAAGAACGAAACCAGTCTGATGGAATTACTCCAGCAATTGTCAAAGCCAGTAGATGAAAATGATCAAGCCAGTTCCATAGAATTATTACCAAACAGGGAGTAAAAAATATGAAAACCAAGTTCTTATCATTTGTACTTGCACTGGTGCTGATTGTGACCAGCGGTTTATCTGCGGCGCAGGCCGAGCCTTTCCTGCCCGGCGGATGGGTCAAAGCGGCGGGCAATCCGCTGCTTAGCCCCGGAACTTCCGGGGCATGGGATGACCAATGGGTGTATGCCCCCAGCGTGATCCTGGACGGCAGCACCTATAAAATGTGGTATGTATCTTACAGCGCAGCCAATCCTAGTAGAAAAATCGGTTATGCCACCTCGCCGGACGGCAACACCTGGACAAAGATTGGGACCAGCCCGGTGCTTTCACCCGGCACCGCCGGCAGTTGGGATGCCATTGGCGTCAGTTTTCCGATGGTAATCAAAGAGGGCGGCACGTACAAAATGTGGTTCACCGGCATGGATGCTTCCGGCATCGGACGGGTGGGTTATGCCACCTCCCCGGATGGTATCACCTGGACAAAATACGCAGGCAACCCGGTGCTGACGGTTGGTGGGACAGGTAGTTGGGATTCGATTTATGTGGGCATGACCGGTGTAGTCAAAGTTGGTACAACCTACAAATTGTGGTACCGCGGCGGGAGCGCTGACAATGGCGGGATCGGTTACGCCACCTCCCCGGATGGCACCACCTGGACGAAATATGGCACAGCGGCAGTACTGCCCAATCTGGGCTATGATTGGGATTCCACCCCCTACCATCCCAGCGTTATTTACGATGGCATGGTCTACCATATGTGGTATTCGGGCCGTGATTATAGTGGTTCCACCTGCCAGGAAGGCTATGCCACCTCGCCAGACGGCGCAACCTGGACGCGTAGGCAGGCAGTGCTGCCCATGGGCGCAGTCGGAGCTTTTGATGACGAGAGCGCCGACCATGCTGCAGTTTTGCAGGCCGGCAATACGCTCAAGATGTATTATTCCGGCTATCATGCCGGGGTGTACGCCATTGGGCTGGCTACCGCGCCAGCCCCGCTGGTGGATACCAGTTACACCTGGCACACCTTCTACGGCACTTCGAATATCAACGACACGGCGGATGCGGTGACGATGGATGCCGAGGGCAACAGCTTTGTGCTGGGGACTTCGATGAGTACATGGAACGGTCCGGCTGGACAAGCTCCCCTGCATGCCCACAACCCCGGCGGCAACTTGGATGTGTTCGTGATGAAGCTTAACAGCGCGGGTGAATATCAGTGGCACACCTTTTTCGGCGGGCTGGCCGCTCCGCTTACGGATACGAATAACAGTACCAATGATGCTTATGATATTGAACTGGATGCCAATGGCAACATCTTAGTGATGGGCACCAGCCGCAACAGTTGGGGCGCCCCGCTGCATGCCCACAGCGGCATCTCTGAAGGCTTGCGGGGGAACTTTTTTGTGATGAAACTGTCGCCGACCGGAACCTATCAATGGCACGCCTTTTATGAACAAATGCGCTCCATCACCAGCAGCGGCGGACGCCGATTGTCGGTGGACGCCAGTGGAAATGTCTATGTGGCCACGACCGTCAAACTCCCCTGGGTGGACACGTCCCTGGCGCCCCTGCACCCGTACAGCGGGATGGCGGTTGGCCAAGACTGGAATTCCAATATGCTGATCCTCAAACTGAACCCCACTGGGGCTTACCAATGGCACACCTTCTACGGCACCCAGGGTGAAGATCTGGATGATTTTGCATTTGATATTGCTGTGGATGTCGGTGGAAACACATATATTACCGGCACCGGCACGGCCTGGGGCAGCCCACTGCACGCACACCACGGCAGTGATGATATTATCGTGCTCAAGCTGAATACCTATGGTGCGTACCAGTGGCACACCTATTATGGATCAGAGCAAGCCCTGAAAGTGGATGTAGCGAGTGGGATCACTTTGGACCGCAATGGATTTATCTATGTCACTGGTGTTGGGCGACCCTTCCTGGGTTCGTCCGGCGAGCAGCCCTTGCATCCTTTTTCAGACGCTGGCGAGACGGCTTATAACGATGACACGTTTGTCTTGAAACTGACCCCTGCCGGGGGTTACGTTTGGCACACCTGGTACGGCTCGCCCGGGGAAGAAGAAGAATATAGCACCAAACCGGTTACGGACAGCCAGGGCAATGTGTATGTGGTTGGAGCAGAAGGTTCTGAGTCCCACGGCGCTTCAAATTGGAATGGGCCGGATGGGCAGGCGCCCCTGCGTCCTTACAAGGTAGGAAGCAACAATAATTATTTTGTCTTGAAATTGACTGGCGCCGGAGCCTACCAGTGGCACATGTTCTTTGAATCTGTTTCATATGGTTTTGACCTGGCGCTGGACGCGCAGGACAACCTGGTCATGGATGGCACATCCCGGGTTGCCTGGAACGGCCCGGATGGGCAGGCGCCGTTGCAGGCCTACCTGGGCAGCGCTTACATGGTTAAATACAGTTACAGCCTGTTCAGCCTGACGAACCTGAGCCAGTATTCGGCAGCGGAAGACAGTAACCAATTCACCCTGACCGTGACCGGCAAGAAGTTCCTAAATGGGGCCGTGGTGCAGTGGAATGGTGTTGCCCTGGCGACCACCTTTGTGAATGCTACTACCCTCACCGCACTGGTTCCAGCGAATCAATTGCTCACCCATGGGGTCTATCCCGTGCGCGTGGCCAACCCCGCGCCAGAAGCCGCCACCTCCAACGTACGTTACGTCTTTGTCACTCCCACCGGAGCCGGAGTCTCCAGTCAGGGCAGCGGGACGAGCAGTACGGCGGACGGCAGCGCTACCGCCACAACTTCCGGTATTACTGCCAGCGGCACGGGCGTCGGAACGCTGGTGGTTGCGCGTTACAGCGCTAATCCGGGCGGCGTGTCGGGCTTTGCCAACAACACCGGGTCTTACACGGATGTGCATATTGCTCCCGGCAGCGCCTTCACCAGCCTGAGCATTGTCAACTGCGCCTTGAACGACGGCAATACAGCCTACTGGTGGAATGGCAGCCTCTGGCAGGCGGCCTCCAACCAAAGCTATGACGGGGCGACAGGCTGCGCAACGATCACGGTCAACGCCAGCACCTCCCCCAGCCTGAGCGACCTGACCGGCACTCCATTTGGAGCTGGATTTATCGGCAACCGTGTTTACTTACCAATGGTCAAACGGTAAGAAAGGAATGGAACCATGCGCCGAATAATCTGCTCACTCATTACGATCATGTATCTGGCAGGAGTGTTTCTGGGTTCTAGTAAATTTGTGTACGCTCAAGCTCCGGATAATAATCCAGATAACCAAATTTCTGCCGGGGAGGAAATCAAGATATTTCTACCCTTGATCACCCGATCGAATGGTGAATCAACTTCCCTGGTTTCTATTGGGCCGGATTGGCAGCTGCCCAACAAGGATAGCCAGTCTGCGGCCCTTTCCACCGATGGGCGCTATGTGGCTTTCTCCTCCCAGGCTACCAACCTCCTGCCCGGCGATACCAACAACAAGGAAGACATCTTTGTTGTGGACCGCACCCTTGGCACGATTGTGCGCGCCTCCCTTTCCAGCGTGGGCGCCGAAGCCACTGGCTACTGTAACAAGCCCTCCATCTCCGGCGATGGCCGCTTCGTGGTCTTTCTCTCCTCTGCCACCACGCTGGTGGCGAATGATACCAACGGTTACCGGGATGCCTTCCTGCGGGATTTGCAAACCAACCAGACCAGCCTGGTCTCCGTTTCCACCGGTGGCGCGCAGGCCGATGCCAATATTTACAACCCAAAGATCTCTGCAGATGGCAACTTCATCGTCTATGAGACCAGCGCCTCGACCCTGGTGGCAGGTGACACCAACAGCAGCACGGATATTTTCCTGTATGACCGCAACCTGGCCACCACCCGCCGCGTTTCGCTGGCTGCCAATGGCACCCAGGGCAGCGATTCAGCTTCCTACCCCTTCATTTCAGCAGATGGTCATTACGTAGCCTTTCAAACGGGAAACAACCTGCTGCCAACCGACACCAATAACCTGACGGATGCCTACGTGCGCGACCTGCTGACCGATGAACTCTTCCTGGTTTCGGTTACCAATGAAGGCGCCCTTGCCAATGGTGATAGCGGTTACCCCAATATCACCACCGATGGCCGCTACGTGGTTTTCTTCTCCAATGCCAGCAACCTGGTGACCAGCGACACCAATGCCAGCTATGATATTTTCGTGCGCGATCGGCAGGCAAGCACCACCCAGCGGGTGTCGGTTTCATCCACCGGCGCCCAGGCTAACGGTGAAAGCAGCAGCGCCTGGATTGCCGCCGGGGGCCGCTACGTGGCCTTCGACAGCTCCGCCACCAACCTGGTGACCAGCGACACCAATGCCAAGGATGATATTTTCTTGCGAGACCTACAAACCAATACCACCACCCTGCTCTCGGTCAACACGGCCGGCGCCCAGGGCAATGACCACAGCTATTACCCCGCCCTCACACCAGATGGCCGGCGGGTGGTCTTCCAATCTGCGGCCACCAACTTCGCTGTCGGCGATCTCCCCGGGGATGGCATCTTCCAATTCGGGGAGGATATCTTCTTCCGCGACCTCATCACCAGCCAGACGGACATCGTCAGCCGGTTGTATGCGCCCCTGCAGAGCAACGATCACAGCCTGAAAGCGGTCGTTTCAGATGACGGCCGCTATGTGGCCTTTGAAACCAGGTCCACCACGCTAATTGCCGCCCAGAACACGGGCGCCTACAAGAAGATTTTTGTGCGCGACGTGCTCACCCGTCAATCGGTGCTGGCATCCGTCTCGTCCGCCGGGGTGCTTAGCAATGGAGACAGCCTGGCACCTTCCCTTTCCGGCGATGGACACCTGGTTTCCTTCACCTCCTACTCCTCTGCGCTGGTGACTGGTGATACCAACAACGTCCAGGATATCTTCCTGCGTAACCTGGCAACAAACATCACCACCCGTGTATCGGTGGCTACCAATGGCGGCGAAGGCAACGATCTCAGCATGCAATCGCGGCTGGCGCGCAATGGCGGCTTTATATGCTTTGGCTCCTATGCCACCAACCTGGTGAGCGGAGATACCAATGCCACCCAAGATATCTTTGTGCGCGATCTCTCCACCAACATCACCGAGCGGGTTTCGGTTGCCACCGGCGGCGGACAGGCCGACAATTACAGCAGTAACTGTGCCCTCTCTGCCGATGGCCGCTTTGTGGCTTTTCAATCCAACGCCACCAATCTGGTAGCCGGCGATACCAATGCCACCCAGGATATCTTTGTCCATGACTGCCAAACGGGGCAAACCCGCCTGGTTTCAGTCGGGTTTGGCGCGGCGCAAAGCAACGACAGCAGTTACATGCCCAGCCTTTCGGATGACGGTCACCTGGTGGCCTTCCATTCCAGCGCCACCAACCTGGTGGAGGGCGATACCAACGGTTGTATGGATGTTTTCGTCTATGACCTTAACAGCGGCGTTATGCTACGGGCATCGGTTTCATCCAGTGGGCTGCAGGGGGATGGGACTTCTTACACGGCCACCATCTCTGGCAACGGCCAGCTCGTGGTCTTTGAGAGCATCGCCCGCAACCTGATCAGCGGAGACACGAACAACAACAATGACATCTACACCCACAACCTGGTTAACGGCCAGACTGTGCGCGCCTCGCTGGCAACCAACGGAGAGCAAGGCAACAACGCCAGCCTCACACCCTCCATCTCCGCCAACGGCAAGTACGTTGTCTTCCAGTCCGCAGCCAGCAACCTGGTGGCGGGGGATGTGAACAACTTCTCCGATATCTTCCTGCGTGACTGCGGCTTCAGCTATTAGCCGGCGGCGACCCAGCGGTAGCAAACTAAAAACAGAGTACAGTAACCTGGTACGATCAAAGCAGCCGGTTGGAGTCTCTCCAACCGGCTGCCTGCTGTAACAGTAGAGTGCACTCAGAATTCTTTCAGCAGCACGCTTTCCGGGCCGCGGTTGATCTCCCAGGGGTAGACGATGTGAGCATCGGTCACCTCGGCGTAGTAATCTGGGCGGACGCTGCCAAACAGGCTGCGGTAGGGGTTGAAGTGCAACACGCAAGTGTAGGGAATACCAGCAGCACCTGAAATACGGCTTTTGACGGCGGTGATGGTGCGCCCAGAACCCCAGACATCATCCACTACCAGGGCACGCCGGCCGCGCAGCAGAGCATCCTCCGGGAACATGATGAACTTGGGCCAGGCGGCCAGGCGTTGGTTGGGATCACTGGCGGACATTTCAGCGGGGAAATCCACCGAGGCAGTGACGATATCGTTGAGGTGCATGGCTTCGGCCAGCAGGCCGCCCGGCACCAGGCCGCCGCGGGTGACCATCACCATCACATCAAATTCAGTTTCAAATTGGGGGATGAGAATATCAATCAGCTTGTCAACATCTTGCCAGGTCAGAATCAATCGGCGCATCGGCATCACCTGCGAGTGGATTTATAATTTGATTATAGCAAAAATGGAGTATAGTATTGCATTACTTTGATTATAAATGGAGCTGAAATGCCCGATCTGTGTTCCTCACTGCTGCCGTTCTTGAAGTGCCACCGCCTGGAGGGGCTAAATCTTGGGAATGGCCTGGTTTATCCCAACTATGCCGGATATGCCCTGAGCAACATTCCGGCCAGCATCCCGGGTTGGCTGGGGTTGGAATCCAGGTTACCGCAGCCACCGCTGGCAGAAGAGATTCTTCAGCATACCCATGGACCGTACCAGAATGTGATCCTGTTCCTGGTGGATGGCCTGGGTCTGCTCAACCTGCAGGGGATGCTGGAACGGACTGAGGATTACCTGGCCCTGGCCGCTTGGCCACGCCTGCTGGAGGGTGGCTTACTGGCACCCTTGACCAGTGTGGCACTTTCCACCACCAGCGCGGCGTTGACTTCGGTATGGACGGCAGCAGCGCCCTCCCAGCATGGCGTGCTGGCCTACGAGATGTACCTGAAGGAATTTGGGGTGACAGCAAATATGATTCTGCACTCGGCAGCCATGTTCACCGGGGATGTGGGTGGATTGATCCGAGCAGGCTTCATGCCGCAGTCCTTCCTGCCAGTGGATCGCCTGGGGGATCGGCTAGCAGCAGCCGGTGCCGGGGCTTATGCCTTCCAGCATGCCTCCATTGTCCGCTCCGGGCTTTCCACCATGCTGCTCAGCGGAGCGGAGGTGGCGCCATTCAAGAACTTGTCCGACTTGTGGGTCTCGCTGGAGGATCTATTGAAGTGGCGGGCTGGCAAGCGCACCTACACTTATGCCTACTGGGGTGACCTGGACGAGCTGGCCCACCGCTACGGCCCGCAGGATGAGCGGGTGGTGATGGAGTTTGCCACATTCACCCAGGGTTTTGAGCGCTTTATGCATCACCTGCCGGGTCTGCGGGCTGGTAAAACGTTGGTGCTGCTGACAGCCGACCACGGCCTGATCCACACCCCGGTTGACCCGGCTTTGGATCTGCAACGCCACCCGGAGTTCCTGGAGCATCTGTCCATGCTGCCGAGCGGGGAAGCCCGCGTGCCATTTCTGTATGTGCGACCGGGTCATGAGGCAGCCGTGCACGAATATGCAGCGCAGGCCTGGCCGGAGCGCTTTCGTTTGATCAACTCACAACAGGCGTTGGCGGCTGGCTTGTTTGGTCCACTGCCGGCCTACCGGCGGGTGGCAGAGCGCCTGGGCGACTGGCTGGTGATCCCGCAAAGCAATGGCTACTTCTGGTGGGATACCCGCAAGGAAAACACCATGCTCGGCCGGCATGGGGGCTTCTCGCCGGAGGAGATGTTGATTCCGCTGATAGGGTTTGAAATAAATTAGAACGACCCACTTGAACGCCTAAACGAAAATCGAACAGGAGCAAGATATCTGAGAAGACACCTTGCTTCTGTTTTGTTCTTTACCCTTGAAATTCAGCAAATCTACCTTTATAATCATTTCACTGAAACGTTTAAGTGAGGTGCCATGCCGATTACCATTAAGGATATTGCCAGGAAGCTCAATATCTCGATTGCAGCGGTGTCGCGGGCGCTGGATGGCTACCCGGATATCTCTCCGGAGACGCGCCGGCGGGTGGAAGAAACTGCCCGCGCGATGGGCTATGTCCCCAACCGGGCCGCCCGCCAGCTGCGCCGCAAGCGCAGCGATACGCTGGGTTTTATCCTGCCGGTTTCAGCGCCGCGCTTTGCTGATCCCTTCTACTCGGAATTCATCGAGGGCCTGGGCGATGAAACTGCCGCCCAGGGTTTTGACCTGCTGATCACCACGGCTGCGCCGGAAACGGACGCTGAACAAAGAACCTACCGCAGTTGGGTGCAGAGCAATAAGGTGGATGGGGTGGTGCTCAACCGGGTGCGCCTGCGCGACTGGCGGGTTCAGTTCCTGGCAGAGAACCAGATACCCTTTGCAGGTCTGGAGCTTTCGCAGGATGGCGTGACCTACCCACACGTGACGACCGAGAGCCGGGCGGCTTTTCGCGGGTTGGTGCAGCATCTGGCCCAGTCAGGTTTTTCCCGGCTGGCTTACATCGGCGGATGGCCCGAATCGCTGATCCAGCATGAACGCCAGGCAGGTTTTGTGGCCGGGGTGTTGCTGTCTGGCCTGGAGTTGCGCCCGGAATGGCTGGCGGCAGCAGATTTCACCAGCGAGGGTGGTTACCTGGCGGCGATGAACTTGTTGAACTTAAACGAACGGCCGGACGCACTCCTGTGCATCACAGATGAGACGGCCTTTGGCGCCTTGCGGGCGGCCCAGGAACAGGGCCTGACCCCCGGCCGGGAGGTGTCAGTCACTGGCTTTGACGGGGTGCGCGAGTCGCGCTACACAAACCCTCCGCTGACTACGCTGGATGTGCCGGTGTATGAGATCGCTTGCACACTGGTGCGCTTATTGTGCACCCGGATGAAAAACGAACCATTGATGGAACAACGGATCGTCTTCCCGCCCCGCTTGTTGGTACGGCCATCCAGCGGTGGGCAGGCGTTTACCCCCTGAAACAAATGGAAAAGGAGGCAAACATGAAAACCGTGATTGCTGCGGCATTGGGCGAATGTGTCCATGTCGCCGGGATAACCAACTTTTTACGCCTGGCTGAGCAGGCCGGCTGGCGCACGGTCTTCCTGGGACCAGCGGTGCCGGTGGAGGAAGTATTGGCGGCTGCCCGCCGCGAACAGGCTGGCCTGGTGGGCGTTTCCTACCGGTTGACGCCGGAAACCGGTGAGCGCCTGCTGGGTGAATTTGCCGAGGCGGCGGATGAGCTGCGCAATGCCGGGGTGCGCTTTGTGTTTGGCGGCACCCCGCCAGTGGCTGGTCGGGCTGCGGCCAGTGGGTTCTTCGAAAAAGTCTTCGACGGCAGTCAGACGGATGCCGAGGTGCTGCAGTTCCTGCGCGGCGAGGCTGCCAAAGAGCAAGGCGCAGAGAATTTTCCACAGACTTTGGTGGAGCGCATCCGCTGGAAAGCGCCCTACCCGTTGCTGCGCCACCACTTTGGCCTGCCGACCATGGCGGACAGCCTACATGGCATCCGCCAGATTGCTGAAGCACGTGCGCTGGATGTGATCTCGCTGGGAATCGACCAGGATGCCCAGGAGAATTTTTTCCACCCGGAACGGCAGAACCCGCGCCGGCGAGGGGCGGGCGGGGTGCCGGTGCGCTCAGCCGCAGATTACTCGGCCCTCTACCAGGCTAGCCGGGCAGGCAACTATCCGTTGCTACGCACCTACTCCGGCACGGATGACTTCATCCGGTTGGCGGAAATGTACGTCGAGACGATCAACATCGCCTGGTGCGCCATCCCGCTTTTCTGGTTCAACCAGATGGACGGGCGCGGCCCATGGGATTTGGCAGGGTCGATTGCTGAGCACCAGAAGGTGATGGCCTGGTATGGCGAGCGGGGTATCCCGGTGGAGTTGAACGAACCACATCACTGGGGCATGCGGGATGCGCATGATGTGGTGTTCGTGGTTTCAGCTTACCTATCGGCGTACAATGCCCGCGCCTTTGGTGTGAGGGATTACATCGCCCAGTTGATGTTCAATAGTCCGCCGGGGCTTTCAGATGCAATGGACCTGGCCAAAATGCTGGCGGTTCTGGAATTGATCGAACCCCTGACTGGACCGGATTTCCATATCTGGCGCCAGACTCGCACTGGCCTGCTCAGCTACCCGTTGGATCTGGCGGCAGCCCGGGCGCACCTGGCAGCCAGTATCTATGTGCAGATGGCGCTCAAACCGCACATCATCCACATCGTCGGACATACCGAGGCGGACCATGCCGCGACGGGAATCGATGTGATCGAATCAGCGACGATGGCCCGGCGGGTGATTGAGAACAGCCTGCGCGGCGCTCCGGATATGACCGCTGACCCGGCCATCCAATATCGAAAAGTCGAGTTGATGGAGCAGGCGCAAGTGTTGCTGGAGGCAATCCGCAAATTGGGGCGCGGCCGGGATATGGATCCTTTAACAGATCCAGAGGCTTTGGAGCGGGCCGTGACCAGTGGTATGATGGATGCGCCACAATTAAAAAATAATCCTTTCGGCAGAGGATTGGTACGAACACAGATTTTCAAAGGAGCCTGTGAAGCGGTGGATGAGAGAAACAACCCGCTTTCCGAACTTTCCCGGTTATCCGATTTTCTTAAGGAGGCATAAACATGAGCGAGAAGATGAACTACACGGTGATTGGCGCCGGGCATGGCGGCAAGGCCATGGCGGCCCACCTGGCGCTGGAAGGCCGGCGGGTGACACTCTATAACCGCACCTACAGCCATATTGAAATTATTGCCCGGCGGGGCGGAATTGACCTGGAAAGTTACGAAGGGGCACCGCGCGGTTTTGGCGAACTGGCCCAGGTCACCTCGGATATAGAGGTGGCGCTCAAGGATGCGGAAGTCATCATGGTGGTTGTGCCATCCTCGGCACATGCAGATGTTGCCCGGGCAGCAAGCCCATACGTGCAGGATGGTCAGATCATCATTCTGCATCCTGGCCGGACTTGCGGAGCGATTGAATTCGACTCGGTGCTGCGGGCTAATGGTTGTAAAGCCCAATACATCCTGGCAGAGGCGGAAACGTTTATCTATGCCAGCCGTACGGACGGGCCGGCCCAGGCTCGTATCTTCCGTATTAAGGAAGCCGTGCCATTGGCGGCGCTACCTTCGCTTAGGACGAATGAAGTGCTGGAAGCAATCCGCCCCGTCTATCCACAGTTCATTGATGGAGTTAATGTGTTACACACCGGGCTGAACAACATGGGCGCCATCTTCCACCCGGCGTTGACCCTGTTGAATGCCGGGCGCATCGAATCGACCCATGGTGAGTTTGAGTTTTACATTGATGGAGTTACGCCGTCGGTGGCGCGGGTGCTGGAGGTGCTGGACCGTGAACGGGTGACGGTGGCCTCAGCGATCGGCATCCGGGCGCGCACCGCCATGGAATGGTTGGAATTGGCCTATAACGTCAAAGGTGAGGATCTGAACGAGGCGATCCACAACCAACCAGGTTATTATGGCATCACTGCCCCTAGCACACTCAATCATCGTTATATTTTTGAAGACGTGCCGATGAGCCTGGTGCCGATGGTTTCAATGGGAGAGCGCTACGGCGTCTCGGTCAATGGCATGAATGCCATGATTCGGCTGGGCTGCATCGTGCACCGCACAGATTATTACCGGCGCGGCCGCACCCTGGACAAGCTGGGCATCAAGGATTTGAGCGTGAGCGAGTTGACCGAATACGTCACCACTGGCGAGCGCGAGCTGACTGGTTTGACCAAGTGAGGTGAAGAATGGACGACCTGTTGCAAAGCCTGCCTTCCATCTGGTTGCCACTTTTGGTCTTTGTTGCTAGAGTGGTCGATGTTGCTTTGGGAACTTTGCGTATCATTTTTGTCGCCCGCGGTCAGAAATACATGGCCCCATTGCTGGGTTTTGTGGAGGTGTTCATCTGGATCGTGGCGGTCAGCCAGATCATGCGCGGGGCGCATACCATGGCTGCTTACCTGGGATATGCAGCTGGCTTTGCCGTGGGTAACTATGCTGGAATGTGGATCGAGAGCCGCCTGGCAATTGGAAAACTGATTATCCGAACGATCCTACCTGGTGATACAACAGTCTTGGTAAAAGCTTTACATGATGCCGGTTTTGGTGTTACCCGTTCCATTGCTGAAGGTAGTGTTGGTCCTGTTTCTATCGTCTTTACCGCAATCAACCGTAAAGATTTGTCAGTTGTAGTGGAGATCATCCATCACCACTTCCCAAAGGCTTTTTTAACGATCGAAGAATTACGCGCAAGTGAGGCTGGGGTTTTCCCGCAACCTGTGCGGCAAACTTTTTTTGCAGATTATCGAACGAAAAGAAAGTGAAAGGAGAAAAAAGATTATGTGTGGAGTAGCAGGTTCTTATCCGGTCCCCAGACCCGAGCAAGTTGAGGAAATGCTGGATAAATTTAAACATCGCGGACCAGATGGAAGGGGAATGGATGAGTTGAAACAGGCTTGTTTAGGACATGTTCGTCTGGCTGTATTGGACATAGAAGCTGGTGCACAGCCTATGCAAGTGGGTGATGCTACTTTGACGTTCAATGGTGAAATTTACAATTATCGTCAGTTGGCTAAAGAATATCTTCCGGATGTAACACTACAAACACATAGTGATACAGAAGTCGTTTTACAATTGTTAAAACGCTACGGACCGGATATTATCCGAAAATTCGATGGAATGTTTGCTTTTGCTTACGTTCGAAATGGGGATTTACTCCTGGCACGAGATCCATTGGGGATCAAACCTTTATACATGGGAAAACACAATAATGTGACTTATTTTGCTTCAGAAATCAAGGCCTTGGCACCCATTACAGGACAGGTTCAGGAGTTCCCGGCTGGTATGGTTTACCAGGCGGGGCAAGGATTCAAGCAATATTTCTCTCTATCAACCTTGCTTCGCAACCGGCAAATCTCCTCCTCACCTTTGGATGCTTTTCCAGTTATTCGCCAGGTTACCCGCCAGGCAGTTCAAAAACGCATGATGGCGGATGTTCCCGTAGGTGTCAGTTTAAGCGGGGGGCTCGATAGTTCCATCATTGCCCTTCTGGCTCGTGAATACAATGAAAACCTGAATACATTTGCGGTAGGGGTGGAAGGCAGTCAGGATCTACCTGCTGCGCGAAAAATGGCGAAATGGCTGCACACGCGCCACCACGAATATGTATATACTCTGGCAGAGATAGAAGCAGTATTGCCTGAGGTCATTCACAGCTTGGAAACTTTTGATGCACCTTTGGTTCGCAGTTCTATTGCCAATTATTTTCTTGCCCGGCTTGTTAGCCAACATGTTAAAGTGTTCTTAACAGGTGAAGGAGCGGATGAGTTATATGGTGGTTATGATTATATGGCAAAGTTTACCCGCCCTGATGATTTACAACACGAGATGATCAAAGTAACGCTGGCATTGCATAATACTAATCTACAACGCGGTGATCGACTTTCAATGCTATTTGGTGTAGAGGCTCGTATCCCATTCTTGGATGTGGAATCCGTTTTATACGGATTGAGCCTGCCAGCTGAATGGAAATTACACACCCCTCAGCGACCTTCCAAATGGCTGCTGCGACAGGCTTTTTCTGGCTTATTGCCGGACGAGATCACCTGGCGGCCTAAAGCAAAGTTCTCAAAAGGCGCAGGCTCTTCGGAACTGCTGGTAAAAAAGATAGAAACTGAAATTAGTGATACCGAATTTGAAAAGGAACAACATCGCTTACAAAATGAATGGAATGTGAGGTTGCTAAACAAAGAGGAGTTTTACTACTATAAAATTATGCACCAATTTTATCCGGATGACTGGGTTCTGCCAGGGATGGGGCGTAGTCGTAGTCTATAAACCTAATAATCTCAAACTTGATAGTTTTTGCAAGGGGTATGACCGAAAAAGGTCTTGATAAAGTGTACTGAAATGCTCTAAAATCAAGGTGGATCGGTTGATATTTTGAAGGAGGTGGTAGCGATGAATACGGTACGGCATATATTGGAAGTAAAAGGCCGGGATGTGTGGACGATCCATCCGGATGCTACGGTATTGGATGCATTGCGGCTGATGGCTGACAAGGATGTCGGCGCCTTGCTGGTGGTTGAAGGAGAGCATCTGATTGGCATTATCTCCGAGCGGGATTACGCCCGCAAAGTGATTTTGATGGGCAAGGCCTCGAAAGACACCCCGGTGAGTGAGATTATGACCACCAAGTTGTATACTGTCCATCCGGATCAGACAGTGGAAGAGTGCATGACGCTGATGTCCATCCACCGGATTCGGCACTTGCCAGTGATGGATGGGCATGAGATCTTTGGTGTTATTTCGCTGGGCGATGTGGTTAACAACATCATCTACCGCCAGCGCCAGACGATCAAAGGCCTGGAAGACCGGCTGACCACACCTGGAATTTAAGTCAGTATTTTTCCAGCCAAAAAACTGCGCCCATGCTCGGGCGCAGTTTTTATGCTATCATTCTTTACATACAACCAGAGGAGATCCCCCATGACGATCAGCAATCCCCTAACCCCGACTGAATGGCGAATGAAATTGGATGCCCTGTGGGGGCATCCCGAAGCGGAAGCCCTGTCACCTTATGATCGGGTGGAGAATACCCTGAAGCACCAGACGCCGGATCGTACGCCGTTTGATTTCTGGGCCGTGCCAGAGGTGATTGAGAAGTTAAAGAATTACTTGAGCCTCCCGGATGAGCAAGAGGTGCTGCGCCTGCTGGGGGTGGATTGCCGGCTGGTGCGGCCGGATTACATTGGTCCCAGGCCACAGACTTTCCCGGATGGCACTTTCTACACCCCCTGGGGCTCTCACCGCCGGCTGGTCTCCAATGATTTCAGCACTTATGAAGAATATGCCAGCTTCCCGTTGTCCGAGTGTAAAACGGCCGCTGAGGTGCAGGCCTGGCCGCTCTGGCCGAAACCGGAGTATTGGGATTGGGCCGGATTGCCGGCCAAGATCGCTGCATTGAACCAGGGGCCTCGCTACCATATCCGTTACGAGGTGGGCGGCATCTTTGAATCCGCCTGGGCGCTGTACGGTTTGGATCGCTTCCTGGTGGATTTTGTGGAAAACCCAGAGGTGCCCTGTGCCATCCTGGATTGTTATACGGATCTGATGATCGGCAATGTGCACCGCTTGATGCAAGCGGCAGGCGGCCTGATTGACATGGTCTATACTTACGATGACGTTGCCATTCAAAACGGCCTGCTGATGTCGCCGGGCATGTGGCGCAGGTTCATCCTGCCGCGTCACCAGCGCCTGAACTCGGTCATCAAATCCTACAATCTCAAGATCATGTACCATTCCTGCGGGGCGGTCTATAAACTGATCCCGGCCTTCATCCAGGACATGGGGATTGACGTGCTCAACCCGTTGCAACCGCGGGCGGCCCTGATGGATATGCAGAAGATCAAGGATGAATTCGGCAGGTTGGTTTCCTTCCACGGCGGGATCGATCTGCAGGAAACCATGCCGCACGGCTCACCGGAAGATGTGCGCAATGAGGTGCTGGAACGCTGCTGGATTTTGGGCAAGGGCGGCGGCTACATCTGCACCACAGCCCATTATATCCAGGGGGATGTGCCGATCGAGAATATTTTGACACTTTACACCACACCCCGCCAGGTAGCCTGAAAGGACATTAAAATGGTAGATACGATATATTTTACCTCTTCTGAAGTGGTTATTTTAAACGGTGAGCATTTTGCGCCTTCGGCCAGCGTGTTGAATAAATATGTAGTGTATGCCAGCGGCAAGGGCGTAAATGCTAACAAGCTGGCGGTAGCGGCCTGGTCAGCGGCGCTGCTGGCCAACGAGCAGTACGGCCTGATCCGCCTGACGCCTTCGGTCAACAGCACCCTGTTTGGCCTGGTCAAGACGCCGACCTTACTGGTGGAGCCGACCGGAGTGCAAGCCGGCTGGCCGACCGGGACACTGGAAGCGGATTTACTGGGGGTAGCCAGCCGCCTGCAAACCACCCGCCAGAATAACCTGCACATGATTGTTTATAGCTGGCTGGGCAGCGATTACGGCGCGCCTTACCAAATGGTGATTAAAGAGATTGAACAAGGCCTGGGTAAGCGCGGCCTGATGATAGAAGAGCAGGCCAAAGCCCTGGGAATCTTCAAGTACAAAAAGCTGGTACTGCCGGATTCTACCCTGCCACTGATTGCCCAGCAGCCGGTCGCCCCGGTGCAGCAAATGCTGCAACAATGCGAACAATTCCGTCCAGATGTTTGGAAGACCATGCAGAAGAACATCGACAAGGCGATTTCCCAGCGCACGGAGCAATCCGACAGCGATTAATTTTTTCGGGACAACCTGAATAGATCGAATACAGACTGATTGAGCCGATCTCTGGATCGAGTTCAATCAGTCTGTACTTGGAAAGGGAGGAAATTTAGATGCAGAAAGAAAGCGCTTGACTACTTGGGTAAATACGCCTGAGCCAGCAACAGGCTGGAGAGGGTTTTGCCGTCGATGATTTCCCCGCGCTGGGCCATGACCATCACCTCAGCCAGCGGAAAGTGGATAATCTCAAGAAATTCGTCGTCATCCTGCGGCAGGGAATCCGGGATCAGGTCTGTGGCCAGGAAGACGTGCATTAGTTCAGAAGAGTAACCTGGCGCCATGAAAAATTCGCCAATCTTAAGCAACTTTCCGGCGGCCATGCCGATCTCTTCGCGGAGTTCGCGGGCAGCGCCTTCTGCCGGATCTTCACCTTGTTCCAACACACCGGCGGGTAACTCCAACAGCGTCTGACGTGCTCCAATGCGGTACTGGCGCACAAACCAGACCTGGCCTTCGTCATCCAGCGGCAGGATGGTGACCGCGCCGCGGTGGTTGACCAGATCGTAATCCCGCTGGCGGCCATCCGGCAGGCGGACGTGAACATTTTCAACCTGGAAAGCCCGGCCGCGGTAAATCAGGGAAGTGTTTAGGATTTGCATATGACCTCGTCAGAGTAGAGCTTGGACAATTGGACAGTGGGGGGAAAAATCACAGAGGCGGGTAGTGAACCCGCCCCTGCGGTAGAGGATCAAATTAGACCTAACTCTTTGCAGCGGAGACCGGTCTAGGGGATCGTAAGTGTTAGACCGGCGCTCAGGGTGTAGGGCGCAGCCAGACCATTCGCCTGGGCGATCGCTTCCGGGGCGACATCGCCGTAATAACAGGCAACATGGTAGATGGTTTCACCGGAGCCCACGGTATAGGTGCCGGGGTGGGCGTTGCGGGCACGGCTGCCCAAACTTTCCGGCCAGACTGGGCCCTGCGGCAGGTTGATGGTGGTGCCATCCCGGATGGAATCAGGATTCAGGCTGGGATTGGCTGTGATGATGGCGTTCGGGTCAAGATTGTAGCGGCGCGCCAGGCAGTAAACCGTATCTCCCAATTGCATGGTGTAGGTAGCGGGGATGCCGGGAGTGGCTGTGTAGACGATGACGGGGGTGGGCGGGATGGGCGTGGGGGAAGCAGCCACCACTTCGCCAGTGGTGGGTTGGAGCGTGGCTATGGCCGGGGTGAGCATGGCCTGGGCGGTCATGGTTCCGGCCGCGATATCTTTAATCACAGTCGGTTGGCCGGGCATCGGGAAAGGCAGCTCCAGGGTGGCAGTGGCAGTGGCTACCGGGGCTTTGGAAGCCGGCCGAGTGCAGGCGCTCAGGATGGTCAGTAGTAATACAGCAATCAGGAGGATGCGCAGGTAGGGCGATTTCATTTCGGGTTCTCCTTCAGAGGTCGTACGTGCGGAAATTCTTATCATTTTAATTGGAAATTTGTTCATTCGTATAGTAGCATAACCCGGAGTCTGCGTCAAGCGGGGGAGGTTAGGAAAATTGAATAGAGGAAGCAACCGTACTTTCTTTCGATAAAAAATCCTCCAGCCCCTGTGGCTGGAGGATGGTGGAAGTGATCGGGAATTTTACGGCTGCCAGATTTCGACGGCGTCAAAGCCGACGATAACAGGGTAGATGTCAAAGGAGGAAACGCCAATGCCGACAAATCCTTCGGTGTATCTGCTGTCCCGTACAGTCTTTGTCAGTGCACCGTTGATATAAAGGCTGATCTGGTCCCCAATGCAGGTCATGGTAAATTCATTTTGCTTGCGACCCATATTGATGTTGGTAGAACCGCCGTTGTAAAGCCGGGTGTATTCATCAATGTTGGCGTCGAAGCGGTAGATATCCCACAGGCCATCGCTGCCGATGTTGATTTCATACCAGCCCTTATCCGAATAATACCGGCAAAGCAGGCTGATCATGTTTTCGTTGTTACCCATGTTTTCAGCCAGGGCTGAAATACCGACATCCTGATAATACCAGTCGTCGTAAGTCAGGTAAGCCCAGATGTCCTCGCCTTGTAAGTCAAATACTAATTGACTGTTATCGGCGTAAACATCCAGCAGGGATTCGTCGCCATTGGTGCTGAACCAAGACCAGTTACTGGGAGCAGCATCAAACTCTTCCAGGTAGAAGGGCTCGGATTCAGTGGTGGTTGTGCCGCCTGTAGAGCCACTGTTGTCCTCGCCGGTATAACCGCCATAATACTCAGTGACAGCCAGGGTACGGCCATTCAACTGTCCGGAGAGAATTTCCTGTGTCTTCCAACGGAGTACTTCCACATTCAAGGTGGCTGTATTGGGATCCCGAGTGCGCAGCACACCGCAATATTCCGCCATGGTGCCTTCCTTGGAGAGCTGGATGCCTTCCAGTTCGGTGATGATGTCTCCAGGGGTAATGCCGGCTTTGTCTGCCGGAGATCCGGATTCAACCGAATAGACCCATATGCCCGAAAGCGCACTGTCACCGGTGACAAAGGCAAAACCATTGACGCCGGTTGAATTCACATTTTTGCCAGTTTTTAAATCTTCGATAAGCGGCAGAGCCTCGGCCTTGGTGATGGCATAGTATTGGTTGTAACCGGTATAAGAGGCGTAATTGATGCCGACCACCCGGCCATTCTCTTCCACCAGCGGGCCACCGGAATTGCCGGGGTTGATGATGGCGTCATGTTCCAAAACATTATTAACCGCTGCCCAATCGGTGGCGATATCGGCGGATTTCTTGGAGACTGCGCCTTCATGGCGGGAAAATTCCGGGTCACCCAGCGGATAACCCAGCGAGTAAACCTTGAGACCAAGAGCGGGGGTGCCTTCGTACCATTTGAAATATGGGTAGCCATCACCTTCAATGTCGATCAGGGCTAGGTCGGAGCACTCTGAAACACCCAGAATTCGGGCAGTACGCGCTTTTGGATCACCACTGAAGTAGACTTTGATCATGGCTGCGCCGGTCACCACGTGGTTATTGGTTACCGCAATACCGCTCGGATCAATAATGAATCCAGAACCGCTCCAGGCCCCTTCGGCCTGCCCGAATTCCGGATCTTCATAAGCGCCTTCTGCAACAATCCGGATCACGGCTTTTTCGGCGTCATCCAGGTTGGTAATGGAGCCATCATCCAGCGGTTCCAGCGTGGCGGTAGGTTCAACCGGGGCGGCAGTTGGTTTTTCTGGGGTGTTTTGCTCCGCAGGTGCCTGGGTGGGTGCCTGGGTGGGTGCCTGGGTGGCGCTTCCGGGCATGGCACACGCCACGGAAACCAGAACCAGGATGATCAGGGGAATCAATAATTTATGTTTCACGGTGACCTCTCTGAAGTTAAGTTGATACGAATGCCGCTCCAATTGATTGGAAGGAGCGGGAAAACTAGGAACTGTACTGCTTAGTTTGTATATGATATCAGGACTTGTGTCAATATACAAATTACTAACAAATTATTAAAGACGGCGGCTGCGGGGGGAATCCGCAGCCGCCTGGAGAGGTTGGTGAATGAAATGAATTAATGGGTGATGCGTGGGGCGAACCACATGGCGATGTCGCCCTGGGAGTTGCTGTTGTTGGTCAGGGTCAGGACGAATTGCAGGGTCTGATCCACCAGGCCGGTCAAATCAATGTCGATTTTTGAGGTGCCGCCTTCATACTTCTCTACCCATGTGCCCAAAGCCTGGATGCTGCCATCCGCCTTGCGGTAGCCAAACTGGAAGGTGACATCACACTGGGTGGCCTTATCGGCGCAGGCAGCTTCAGCTTTGAAATGGTCCCCGGCTTTGACCTTATAGGCCGGGTAAAGGGCAGTCAAAATACCGCTGGTGCCTTCGCTGGGGGAGACGATTAAAGAAGCCTCATCATCTGCGTTGCCCATTTCCATCACCGGGTTAAAGACGCGCTGGATGGATCCATTTTTAGTGTCTGACGTCATGCTGGGGCAGGGGATCACACCGCTGGCATTGCGCCACTCGGCGCTACAAAAATTTCGAGTGAAATCAAACGTAATGTTGGGATCCTTGATGGTGGTGCGGCTGACTACTTCGATTTTCACATAGAAGGGCTTATCGGTGTTGTTGCCCAGCCCAAAGGCTGTTCCGGAGGCGGTGCGCAGCATCCAGTTGCCGGTGTAGTTACCGGCATCGGCGGGGGCTGTCAGGCGTACTGAAACATCAACCGTCTGACCAGGCTTGACGGTGGTGTTGATGGGGCTGGCGGCGGCGCCGTTCATGGCGTTACCGTTGACGAAAATCAAGGCATAATCCGAGGTCCAATCGCAACTGCCGGCGTTCTTCAGGCGCCAGATCTTGGTGAAGGTTTCCCCGGCCAGGAAGCCGGTGCCATCCGTGATGGTGACATCACTGATAAAGCTGATCAGGTTGCAAGGCGTGACGGCTGTGGAGGTGGGTAGAACGGCGGTTGGCAGAATGGGCGTGGGGGGTACAGGCGTTTCACTGGGTGCGGGGAGCGGGGTGGCAGTGGGGGCCAGGACCGTGATGGATGGGGCAACTGGGGTGGGTTGCATCACTTGGGTCAACTGGGCAACCAGGGTTTCAAAGGCGGCCTGTGTCTGGCGGGCAACGATGGTCTGGGCAGCCAGGGTATTGATGCCGTTGATGTCTGTGGGAACTTCCGTCCCACCAAACAAGTTACAGGCGGCCAGCAGGGCAACGGCAGCCAAAATGACAAGGGTTAGCATGGCAATGCGTTTCATGAGTTTCTCCTCTGGGTACAAAAGCGGCTTTTCTCTCCCAATAAGACGATTTGCTGTGGGGTTTGGTTCCCCCGTTTCTATACTTATTATATATGATACGTCAAGCTCTTTTTTATTTCACGTTTCGCACCAGGAAGTTGGACTGGCCGCAGCTTTTGGTGGCATCCTTCAAAATCCCGTCACTGCAAGAGCGTGGCTGGCCGTCCGCGGTGAAGCAAACCCGCAACTCGCGTAGAAAACGCCCAGAATCTGAGCATAAGACAGCCAGGCCATCCGCACTGAGTGCTGGATTAACAGCCAGAAAATCCTGCTGCAGCTGCTGCACGGTAACCCGGAAGGATTCGATCGGGGAACGATAAGCCTCGGGGATCACGATATCCTCACGTAATTGTTTGGATGCCGCCAGATAATCCGCCGGGGATAGGCCAGAGCAGGTGCCGTGCTTATCCCATTCATGGGTGTAGAGGGCGTCGTTTGGATAGAGAGCAGGGAAATCCTGCTTCAGCGAGGATGGGAAAGACTGCTCGCTGCAGTAACTAGGGTAGCCGCGTTCATACTGTGGCCATAAGCCATGCAAGACAAAACCCAGCTTGCGCCCCAGGCTGCACTGCTGGGTGTCGTCGCTGCCATCGGTGGCGCAATACTCCGGTGACCAGGAGAGGGAGAGTACGTAGTAGTCAAAATCCGGGGCTGAGCTAACCGGGAAAGATGGATTGTTGTTCTCTGGCTCAGGTGGCTGACTGGCAGACAGATCAACTGCAAGAGCGGCGATGGTTTCTGTGGGTGGGGGTGTGAGGATCATGCCGGTTGTCTGGTTATCCCGGTTGAGATACAAGATGACGACCAGACCGAACAGCACAACGATAGTCCCCAGGATTTTCTTTGCTGAACGACGGATTTTTGACAATGAAAGGCTCCTCCTTTTAATTATTCATAAAACGAACATAACGCAATGAGCAGCTCAGGCTGTTTCTGACCACGCACATGAAGTCCGCCTACGACGAACAAAATCTGTGCTTGCAAGCTCAGTAATCGCACCTCGCAGAGAGTATCTATCAAAATAGCTGCTCACACACCCGGAGCGGTGGGTCACCCAAGACGTTTTTTTGATTTCCCTTACCGGCCATTTTTTAGTCACAAACATAAAATGAAGGTGTAGCGGCCGGAATGTCTTAAATTTATTTTTAGGGATAAATTCCCAGCCGGTTCATCCCACCAATAGATGATCTTGTATTATAGTTTACTCTCCATCTCGTTGCATCCCTTCCAGCGGCGTGTTAGAATTAGGGTAGGCGAGAATACCCGCCCGATCCCGAATGAGGCAGGTGAGAATGTCCCGAATGGTAGAGGTAGTGATCGATAGCGTGCGGGTCAGCTTGACTAACCAGCAGCGGATTGTAGTGCTGCGTGAGGTCAACGCAGAGCGGTATCTGCCAATCTGGATTGGCCCTTACGAGGCTGAGGCCATCACCATTGCGCTGCAAGAGATCGAAGTTGCCCGGCCGCAAACCCACGACCTGCTGAAAAACATCATCCACAAACTGGGCGGCCGCCTGGTGCGGGTGCAGGTGGTGGAGTTGAAGGAAGATGTCTTCTATGGTGAGCTGGTGGTGGAGTTGGATGACGAGCAGGTGCGCATTGACTGCCGGCCATCAGATGCCCTGGCGCTGGCCGTGCGCTGGCATGTGCCGATCTTGATCGCCCGTGAGGTGTTGGATACTGCCGGCTTGACGCCAGAGGTGGATATCGACGAGAAGAAAGTCGAAATGGAAGATGAATCCACCTCCGAACTTGAAGAGGAAGAACCAGCCGGTGAGGCCCGCCTCTCTGTGTTTGAAGATTTTTTGGACCAGTTGAACCTGGATCTGCCACCGGCGCCGGATGAAGGGGAAGAAGATGATGACCCCGGCAAGTCCGATGATGACGACCGGTAGCGTCGTGGCTGTTTCACCGGGGTTGCCATACCCCGGTTTTTTCTCCCCAATGGAACCGTGACGATGGAAGATTTGCCGCCCTTCGATGATGTACAACCCGATGAGCCGCAGGGAATGCCGCACAGCCGTCAGGCCGAAGAGGCCGTGATTGGTGCGGTGCTGATCAACCCTGAAACATATTATGATGTGGCCCAGTTCTTACGGGCGGATGATTTTTACATCATCCGCAACCGTTGGATCTGGGAGGTTTTCACCGAGCTGCACGAGCGCCACGCCAAGTTGGATTACCTGACGGTGTGCGATATGTTGGAGAACCGCGGTCAACTCGCGGAAATTGGCGGGGCGGCCTACATCACCGCCATGATCAACCAGACCCCGACCTCAATGCATGCCCAGGAGTACGGCCATATCATCGAGGAGGCTTCGATCCGGCGGCGCATGCTGGCTTCTGCCAACGACATGGCCCGGCTGGCGATGGACACCGCCCGCACGGTAGATACGGTGCTAAACGAGGCGGAAAAGTCAATCTTCAGCATCAGCGACCGGCGCGCCACCAAGGAAGTGCAGCCGATCCGCACCGTGCTGAGCGCTGTCTACGACCGGGTGGACCGATTGGCGCAGGCAGATGATGAAATTGCTGGCGTGCCAACCGGCTTGAGTGACCTGGACAAGCTACTGGGCGGGTTGCAGAAATCGGATTTAATCATTGTGGCCGGGCGCCCGGGTGCGGGCAAGACCGGCTTTTTACTTTCGGCAGCCAAGAACGCGGCCCAGAAGCACAAAAAACATGTCGCCATCTTCTCGCTGGAAATGTCCAATGAGCAGCTGGTGCAGCGTCTGATCGCCCAGGAGACCGGGATTGACACCCAGCGCCTGCGCACCGGTAAACTCAACCCGGATGAGTGGCCGTTGTTCACCCACGCTATTGAGGTGCTCTCGGATACCACTATCTTCCTGGACGATACCCCGGCCATCACACCGATTCAACTGCGTACCAAGTGCCGGCGCCTGATGATGGAGTTCAACCTGGACCTGGTGATTGTAGACTACCTGCAACTGATGGCGAGCGATGCCCGTAACGATAACCGAGTTCAGGAAGTGGCCTACATCTCCCGCACCTTGAAGGGTCTGGCGCGCGAGTTGAATGTCCCGGTGCTGACGGCTGCCCAGCTTTCGCGCGCCGTCGAGCACCGCGAGGGCAAAAAACCCCAGCTTTCCGACCTGCGCGAATCCGGCTCCATCGAACAGGATGCGGATATCGTTCTGTTCATCCACAAGCCGGACGCCGATGAATTGAACCGGGAGACCTTGATGCCAGCCGAACTGATCGTAGCCAAGCACCGCAACGGTCCCACTCACGGTGGTATCGGGGTGCTCTTCCACAACAACCTGGCGCGCTTTGAAAACGCGGTGCGAGTTTCGATGCCAGAACCACCGCCCCGCCCTGGCAGGAATTAGGCGATGAAGCAGTTTGCCGGTTTCCCGGCGGGTAAAACCCACCTGACGCCCATCCCAGCCCAGTTCTTCAGCGAGCTGTTGCCAGAGATCGACCACCTGGGGGAGTTGAAGGTGACGTTGTATGCCATCTGGTTCCTTGATCGCCAGGAGGGCGAGATGCGCTACTTAAGCTACGAGGATTTCTGGGCAGACCAGGCCTTTGTCAGCGGACTGCGCACGGCAGGCAGCGACCCGAAGATCGCCCTGACGGATGCATTGGGCCGGGCGGTGAAGCGCGGCAGCCTGTTGCTGGCCTTGCGCACAGATACAGCGCCTGAGCAGGCTTTGTATTTCCTTAACACAGTGCGCGGCCGGGCAACGCTGAAAGCCTGGCAGGAGGGCAAGTGGCAGCCAGACCTGGAGAGCCATCTGCCGGCCGGTTTGAAGGATGAACGCCCCTCAATTTATAAATTATATGAAGAGAACATCGGGCCACTGACGCCGATGATTGCCGATGAACTGCGCGACGCCGAGGCCACCTACCCGGTGGATTGGATTGCGGATGCCATGCATGCCGCAGTAGTCAACAATGCCCGCACCTGGGCGTATGTGCTGGCGATTCTGCGCAATTGGCAGGAAAGAGGACGGGATGACACATATCGACGAGACGCTCCGAAAACTGGCCGAAAAAGCCGGAAAAGCCGAAAAGGCGAATTCGACGACTTCATCGAGCGCTGAGCAGGGGGTGGGTTTTAATCTGCCAGGCGACCCGAATTGCCCGCTTTGCCACGGCATTGGCTACATCAGCCAGGATCTGCCGGTAGGCCACCCAGATTTTGGGCGGATCAGTGTGTGTTCCTGCCGCCAGCGCGAGGTGGCGCAAGGCGTACATGCCCGCCTGCAACAGATGAGCAACCTGCAGGGTTACACCTTGATGACTTTTGAGAATTTCTCCACCCAGGGACGGCACGGCCTGCCCAAGGCCCAGACCGACTCGCTCGAGTTCGCCTACAAACAGGCGCGCACCTACGCTGAGCAACTGGATGGCTGGCTGCTGCTGATGGGTCCGTATGGAACCGGCAAGACCCACCTCGCGGCGGCAATCGCCAACTTTGCTCTCTCCTACGGGGTGGAAACCATCTTCCTGACCGTACCCGACCTGCTGGACTGGTTGCGTTATTCGTATCAATCATCGGATCTCTCGTTTGAAGATCGCTTTGAGGAATTACGCAACGTACACCTGCTGGTGCTGGATGACCTGGGCACCCAGAACGCCACTGCCTGGGCGGAGGAGAAGATCTTCCAAATTGTCAATTACCGCTACCTGAACCGCCTGCCGACCGTGCTGACCACCAACCTGGGGTTGGATGACCTGGATGGCCGGATCAGCTCGCGCCTGCAGGACTCTGATCGGGTGACTTTGGTGCGCATCAGTGCGCCGGATTACCGGGCGGCGATGCGCGAAAACCTGCACCCGCTGCTATCCACGCTGGAATTGCACGCCAGCCGCACCTTTGAGACCTTCAACCTGCGTCAGAACGAGAACCTGACCCTGGAAGAACGGGATAACCTGAGTAAAGCCCTGCGCCGGGCTCAGACCTATGCCGAAAATCCGCGCGGCTGGCTGGTGTTCACCGGCAGCTACGGTACCGGAAAAACCCACCTGGCGGCCGCGATCGGCAACCACCACATGTCCCGCGGCCATACGGCAATATTAGTGCCGGTGGCGGATTTGCTGGATGAGCTGCGTGCCACTTATGACAAGACCAGCCGCACCTCGTATGACACGCTGTTTGAGGAAGTGCGCACTTGCCCGCTGCTAATCCTGGATGATCTGGGCACGGTCAATGCCACACCCTGGGCGCTGGAGAAGCTGCGCCAGATCTTCAACTACCGCTCGGTGGCGGAACTGCCAACGGTCATCACCACCACGCTGCCAATGGAGAAGATGGACCCGGCCCTGGCGGCGCGCATGTTGAACGGCCAGTTTTGCACGATTTTTGAACTGATTGCCCCGCCCTACCGGGTATCGCCAGGGGGGGCGGAAAAGAAGCGCAAGCCGCCGCGCGGAAAAATTGTGGCATAAACATAACGAGAAACCACACAAACCCACATGATCCCGGTTAAGAAAGTTGTGTAGATAAAAATTACCCGAAGGATTCGATCATTCCTTCGGGTAGTTTTTTTAACTGCGGGGGAAAAACTGTTCGGAGGTTATGCCTGATCAACCAGCGCTTTCCAGACGGCAGCCCATTCTGGGGGGAACCATTGGGCAGGGTTGCTGGTGATGGATAGTTTCTGCCCGGCCAGGGCAGCCAGGCGCAATTCGTCGGCAGTGACAATCTGGCTGGTCTGCAGCAGGGGTTCACCAGCCAACAGGTGGCTCAGCAGGGCATTCTCTTCCGGGGTGATGTTCGGCTTTAACTTGGTCTGTACCCAGGCGATATCCGGGTTCTGTCCGAACGAGCGCTCCAACTCGACCAGGGCTTGCAGGCGGGCCAGTTCAGCCAGACCGGATGCCGGGTGCTGACGCAGCCAGAGCGAGGCGCGTTGGATGGCAACCCGGAAGCTGCCGCGGGTGGTTGTTTGCCCCTGGCGCAGGAAGAAGAGCAAGGCGATGGCGGTGTGCTCCACATCCTCCTCCCAGCAGCCGTCCAGCTTTTGGGCGCGGGCCAGCAGGCGCAGTAAATCCTGCGGGTTGGCGGGCAGTGCTGCCTCTGTATCAGAAACATGCTGAGGCCGTTTGCGCATGAAGGCGGGCAGATCCATATCCGGGGCGATGGAATAATCAACGGACATGTTCATGTCTTTGCTTTGCTTGCCGCGCGGGGATGGGGTAGGTGGCATGGAAAGGGAGACCATCTGCGACATCAGAGCGCGTGGATGACCACTAAAACCGGCGATTTCCAGGCCTTGCGGCAGGGGCTGGGAAATTCGTACCCGGCGGGGTTTGCCATCCGAAATCCGGCTGTCCCGGTCGATGGCGACAAAGGCGGTGTAGGGGCTGGCCAGGTGGTAATCGAGTGCCAGGCCGATAATTTCGCTGCGTGACCGCTCGGAGGATTTGCCTTCCTGCTGGCTGCGTTCGATGAGGGTATCCAGGCGGGCCTGGGCCCAGGCGTGGGTAACGGCCGGGTTGTCCGCGGCATAGGGCAGGCCGAAGTGGATCTCCATTGGTTCACCAGCTCGTTGACCTTTCAAGGTTAGGCGCTGGGTATAGTCGCCGGAGGTCTTGATGCGCCCGGTCACCACCACCGGCTGGCCAACATAGGCATCTGGCAGGGGACTGGGATAGATATCCCAGAGTTTGACATTCTCAGCAGAGAGCTGCAGGTCGGTCAGGGCGGGGAAGGCCAGGCGATCTTGGAAGCGGATGACGGCGCCTTCGATATCCTCATCCAACTGGAGAAACTCGCTGGTGCCGCGGCCGAGGGAGGCGATGCGGCTGAGTAGTGGGCGGTTGACGGACGGGCCGATGCCGAAGGTGAACAGGCGGGCGGAACCAAGCAGACGATTGATCTCTCTTAAAGAGCGCTCGTCCGCTGAAACTGCTCCATCCGTCAGGAAGACCACATAGCGCAGTTTTTCAGCGTTGGTCTTGCTGAAGGTCAGGGCTTCGTGCAGGGCGCCGACAATCTCAGTGCCGCCGCGGCCTTCAACCATAGCCAGGAAGCGGTCTGCGGCATCCACCTCGGACTGGGTAACCGGGGTGAAGGCGGGTTTATACCACTCCACCACGTTATCGAACAGTTGAAGGGCGAATTCATCCCCCGGGTTGAGGGTACGCAGGCAGGCGCGCAGAGCGTTGCGGGCCTGGGCAATCGGTTGGCCGCCCATCGAGCCAGATCGATCCAGTACAAAGATAAACTGGCGCGGTAAAGGCTCGGTCGTTTCACTGCGAATGTCCGGTGGCTGCAAGATGGCCAGGAAGTAGTCACCGTTTTCGCCGGTCGCCCGCCAGGCAGAGAGGACATTTTCGACGGTTGTCACCGGCAGCCGCAGGACGAAATCGTGATCCGGCAGGGCAGGCGAGGCCAGGTAGATCCGCAAGCCGCCCTCGCGGGTTTCTTCAATCGCCAGGTGGTGGGACGGACTGGTCGGATCGCCATAAGGCAGGCCGGGGTGCAGCAGTACCTCGATGCTCACATCGCCGATGCGCTCACCAGGAGTGGCCAGCGGGGCGTCCACGCCATCGCCTTCCTCGGGGTGCAGCGGACTGTGGTATTTTGGGGTCAGGCCCATCGGTAAAACGAACTCGTAGGCGTTGTCGTCGAACTTGATGCGCTCGTGGTAGCGGAAAATGGCGTAGATGGCTTCCCCGGGCAGGACATTAGCCAGTGAGACGGAGTAAAGACCTTCCATACGCTGCTCGGCCAGCCCGGCCTGTTGACCCTGCTGCACGGCATCTTCATAGGCACGGCGGGCAGTTTCCAATTCCTGTAGCTCGCCATGGATGACCCGGCTGCCAAGGCGGATTTCAAAACTGGAAAGGGCGGCGGTGTGAGGTAAGGGAAAGAGGTAGGTTAGCTCGGCTGGCTCGCGTAGCGGGTTGGTAAAGTGCTGGGTGACACTGACATCAGCCAGCGGGCCGGTGATTTCGGCTTTGACAATGGTATGCTCGAGCGGCAGTGAGCTGGCCAGGTCGCCAGAAACGATGAGGCAGCCAGGGAAAAGGGAGTCAGTTTTGGGGGTTGGAGGTCTTTGAAAACGTGATTTAGACATGAGAATTTCTCCTGTTGTGTAGATTTGGGTCAACTTGCAAACTGAAAATTGCGTTACTTGTCAAAAATTTGGCGGGCAGCAACCAGCAGTTCCAGCACCCGGGAACGACGGGCAGCGTTTAGGCTGGCCGGGATGACCAGTTGGATACCGCCGGGCAGGTCATAATGCAAATAGGTTTCGGCGCGGGCAGGCTCTTCGGGTAGGGCCGGAGTTGTCTCAAGCGAGTTCAACAAGCGGATGCATTCATCTACGGATAGGGCATGGAACTTCTGGCGGATTTCATCCAGGCGCAGGCCCTGGCGGCGCAACAGGGGGATCAGGCGCAAGCGGGTCAGGTGCTCTTCTGAATAATAAGCGCCTGGTCCGGCACCGACCGGTGGGGGCAGCAGCTCCTGGCCGGTGTAGAAGTGGATGGTGCGGCGCGGCAGCCCGGTGCGGTCGCACAAATCCTGGATGGTGTAACGGGTTTCGTCCATAATTGTCTCCTGTTATGTTACAGTGTTATTATAGCACTGTAATTATTAAATGTCAACAATCAATTTTCCAGGCGATTTTTCGAAAGCCTCAAGGGTATAATCAAGGGCTAACTAGCCTGAATACAAATCCAGAAAGGAAAAATGGATTGAGATGGCAATGCAGATGACTCCTGAAGCCCAGATTCGCATGACTCTGGAAACCTTCCAGAATTATTACACCCAGCGCGATCCAGTCTTGCTGCCCGAGTTCCTGGACCTGATGGCCGAAGACCTGGAGGTAATCGGTACTAATGGGGTTCATCCGGGAGAAGGAGAGTGGCACCTGGATCGGAACTCTGCCCGGGAGATTTTTATTGGCGATTGGGAAGGCTGGGGGGATGTGCGCCTAGATCTATCCAGTGCCCGCATCCGGGCCCATGGCGAGGTAGGTTGGCTTTCCTGCGCGGGTATTGTGGAGATGAAGATTGAGACAGAGAAGGGCTTTAGCGATTACCTGTCGTTTATCAAAAAGTATTTAGACACAGAAGGGCTGACAGCCGAACAAAAACTGGTCTATCTGCTGCGTGGCGGTACAAACACCCTGTATGAACTGCGGCGGGGAGAAAATTTCATCTGGCCGTTCCGCTTCACGGCCGTCCTCAAATGGGAGAGTGCCGGTTGGAAGTTCCAGCAGATGCAGTTCTCTTTCCCAACCATCTATTTTCCGGATGCCCGCGTCTTGGAGTAGACCAGAGTTTACTGATTCTGCTTTGATCCAACAGATGCGCTCAGTTTGGTCTTTTTTCGGAAGCTTTGTGAAGACCGGTGCAAACGGTTAGATTTTCATGCGTGGCCTATGAGAGCGTAAACAGCTTTTCATGCTCAAGCGTATTCATGTATATGCTTGAGTATGATTTTTTTCGAAGGAACAGGGTACAATATTGGTAAGGAGTATCCTATGAACCGCATTACCCGTGTGTTTGTGTTGTTTGGTTTGCTGATCTTGAACCTTGCCCAGGTAGCCCAGCCTGCCTCGGCCCAATCCGGTTCAACACCGCAGGTGGTGGTGTTGACCGCCAAAGGTGCCCTGACTCCGGTCATGGTCAATTATATTGACCGGGGGCTAACTGCGGCGGAATCGCGCAGGGCTGAAGCGGTAGTGCTTCAACTCAATACACCTGGCGGCAGCACGGATCTGATGGATCAGATTACCGCACGCATCCGCAGAAGCACGGTGCCGGTGGTGGTGTACGTATCTCCGTCCGGGGCGATGGCCGGCTCGGCTGGTACGCTCATCACGCTGGCCGGGCACGTGGCAGCCATGGCGCAGGATACCACAATCGGCGCAGCCAGCCCGGTGGGTGGTTCCGGGGAAGACATCGGCGAGACGATGGAAACCAAGGTCAAGGAGATCATGAAAGCCAGCGTGCGCAACCTGACGGCGGATCGACCGCTTGAAGCGCAACAACTGGCTGAGAGCATGATCGAAGAGGCCAAGGCAGTGACAGTGGACGAGGCACTGGCAATCGGGCTGGTGGATATCAAAGCCCGCAGCCTGGATGGCCTACTGGAGCAACTGGATGGGCGGGTTGTGTCGTTGGAAGATGGCGAGCGCACCTTGCGCACCCTGGATGCGCGGGTGGTGGATATTTCCCCCAACCTGCTGGAAGAAGCACTGGGCTTTTTAACGGATCCTAATATTGTTTTCCTGCTGCTTTCGGTGGGGGTGCAGGCGATCTTGATTGAACTTTCCAGCCCAGGTGGCTGGGTGGCCGGGTTTATTGGCGTGGTCTGCTTGCTATTTGCGGTGTTTGGCCTGGGTATCCTGCCAGTAAACTGGTTCGGCATCCTATTCCTGGTGGTGGCCTTTGTGCTGTTCATCCTGGATATTAAGGCGCCCACACATGGGGCATTGACGACGGCTGGGGTCGCGACGTTTATCGTTGGGGCCCTGGTGCTGTTCAATACGATCCGCCTGCCGGGCTCGCCAGAGCCGGATGGTGGGGCGATGGTCTCAACCCCGCTGGTGATCGGCACGGGGGTGGTGATCGGCCTGAGCTTTTTCGCCATTGTGTCGATTGCCCTGCGGGCGCAGCGGGCGCCGGTTAAATCTGGGCGGGAAGCAATGCCTGGGCGGATTGGCACAGTACGGCGGGACCTGAATCCACGCGGCCAGGTGCAGGTGGCGGGAGAATTGTGGACGGCGCGCCTGGCGGATGGCGAAGAACCGCTGCTACCCGGAGCTGAAATCATGGTGGTTGAAGTGGATGGACTGGAAGTTGTGGTGAAGAAGTTTACGCGGAAGTAAGGTGTTGCCAAACATGGATTTCCAGAGATCATTGAATGGTTAATCGCACACCGACATTAGGTCATCTGGCAGCCTTCCTCACCATTTTCATCTGGGCAACCACCTTTGTTTCGATCAAAGTTTTGCTTGTTGATTTTTCACCAGTCGAAATCATGGTATTTCGGCTGGTGATTGCTTATGTTGTCTTGTTGATTGCTAAACCCCGCTTCTTCAAATCGCACAGTCTCAAAGAGGAATTACTTTTTATGCTGGCCGGCCTGAGTGGGGTAACGCTGTACTCGATTTTCCAGAATATGGCTTTGACTTATACGTTTGCAGCCAATGCGAGTGTTTTGATCTCGATCTCACCCTTCTTCATTGCCATTTTTGCATTTTTCTTCCTGAAGGATGAAAAACAGGGGCTCGAGTTCTTCATTAGTTTTGCCATTGCCATTCTCGGAATTTTTCTGATCAGTTTCAATGGCCGGATAGAGTTGAAATTGAACCCACTGGGGGACCTGCTTTCCATCCTGGCGGCTGTGGTCTGGGGCGTTTATTCGGTGACCATGAAGCAGATCAGCAAGTTTGGATACAACAATTTGCTGGTCACGCGACGGGTGTTTTTGTATGGCACAATTATTATTCTGCCGTTTCTCGGTTTGTTCAAATTTCAGTTGGGCCTGGAGCGGTTTGCTTCCCTGCCTAACCTGTTGAATATGGTATTCCTGGGCACCGCTGCATCGGCTTTTTGTCTGGCCAGTTGGAACTACGCAGTGGGAATCCTGGGCTCGGTCAAAACGGGAATCTATATCTATATCATCCCGATTATCACCATGCTGGCGGCCTGGTTGCTGTTAGATGAACGGATCACCTGGATGGCGCTGCTGGGGGTAGGCTTGATTCTGCTGGGGTTGCTGATTTCGGAAGGGAAGGTGAAATTGAGACCTATGGACAAAGGCAGGCGGCTGATGGATGGGGAAAAATAGCAATAGTTAAAAGCTATATTTATTGTAGCTGAAGTAGGGAACCTAAAAGTAGCGCTGAAGAAATTTAGCTGGAATTAATGAGTAAAATTTTGTTCAGTGGTATATTTGTCAGGTGCAATCTGCCAACAATGATATTTATTTGGTGAAATTCTTACCATTTGAGGAGAATGTTGATGTCCATCCATTTATTTTTAGCAGATATCTTGCTGAAGCCGCAGGCTTATCTGGACCCGGGCTCAGGCAGCATGCTGATTCAAGGCCTGATTGCCCTATTACTCGCCAGTGGATTATTCCTCAAAGCCTTCTGGAGGAAAATTTTCCCCAAGAAAGTGAACAAGGACGAAATTGATTCAGTGGATCATGACGAAGTAGATTCCGAAGATGATAGCAAAAACTGATCAAAAAACCAAAAGCTCATTTCGAGATCCCAGCGGATTTTTGTTTACCGAACAGGGCGTCCTCTACCGGCAGATTAACCAGAGCTATGCGGAGGAATATGACCGGTTGTTGTCTTCCGGATTGTATGACCGGTTGGTCAAGAAGAATTTGCTGATCCTGCATCGGGAAGTGGATGTGCCCGCCCTGCAACCAGAGATTGGCTATAAAGTCATTGCACCGGAGCGGGTGAATTTCATCTCCTACCCGTATGAGTGGGGATTCAGCCAGTATAAAGACGCAGCCCTGGTGACCTTAAGAATTCAAAAGCTGGCTTTAGAATCTGGCATGTCCCTCAAAGACGCCAGTGCGTACAACATTCAATTCCACCGTGGAAAAATGTTGTTAATTGACACCCTGTCGTTCGAGAAGTATGATGAAGGAAAGCCCTGGGTGGCCTACCGCCAGTTCTGCCAGCATTTTTTGGCACCGCTAAGCTTGATGGCGCTCATGGATATCCGCCTAGGCCAGTTGATGCGGGTGTATATTGATGGCCTGCCGCTGGATTTGGCCAGCAAACTACTGCCCAGACGAACGCACCTGAACTTGGGGCTGACCATGCACATTCACGCCCACGCCGCCGCCCAGAAGAAGTATTCGGCCGGTGGGACCATCCGCAAAGCACCCAACTTCAGCAAGAATGCCATGCTGGGATTAATCGAGAGCCTGGAAGCCACCATTCGTAAGCTGCAATGGAAGCAGGCGCAAACGGAATGGGGGGATTATTACAAGCAGACGAATTATTCCAACGAGGGCATGGAGCAGAAAGAGCAAATCATCGCCGGGTTGATCCAGCAAATTCAGCCGGGCTCGGTCTGGGATCTTGGCGGTAACAACGGCTTTTTTTGCCGGAATGTCACTTCCCAGGGCATCCCGGCCGTTGCCTTTGATATTGATCCGGTTGCGGTGGAAAACGGTTACCAAGAAAGTCGCTCCAGGAAGGATCCCTACCTTCAGAACCTCTTGCTGGATTTGACTAACCCCAGCCCGGCCATTGGCTGGAGCAACCAGGAACGCCTGTCATTACCAGAACGAGGACCAGCGGAAATGGTCATGGCGTTGGCTTTGATCCATCATTTGGCCATTTCGAACAACGTGCCGCTGGAGCGGGTGGCTGAATACCTCTCTGGGTTGGGACGCTGGTTGATTATTGAATTTGTGCCAAAAACCGACTCGCAGGTGCAGCGATTGCTGCAAACCCGGCTGGATATTTTTCCGGAATACACGACTGAGGGGTTCGAAAAAGCATTTGAAAAATATTACCGGATCCGTCAAAACATCCCCATCCCTGAAACACAGCGGATGTTATATCTGATGGAGAAGATCGATTAAATCCCGTTCGTGTAAAAGATCTGTACTACCCAACCGTAATCCAGGGTTAGCTTGATGAAGCAAGGAACAGATGAAAAATAGACAGCGGTTCTATCCAGTATTGTTTGGAATTTATTCCGCAGTGGGATTGGTTAGTTCGAATATCGACCAAATGCGCTTCATGGATGGGATCCGGTCCATCCTGATTGCGATCCTGGTCTCGTTATTGGTTTATTTGCTCTTCTCCTGGCGCGTTCGGAACAAGGATAAAGCCAGTTTATTAAGTGCTGTGTTCATCTTGTTCTTCTTCGCTTATGGGCATGTGTACGATGCTCTGGAAGGATTCAAGATCGCCGGGCTGACCTTGGGTCGACACCGCTTTCTGTTTCCAGTCTGGGTCCTGGTATTCACAGCGTTGGGAGTCTGGATTTATAAACGACCCTGGAAGCTGGCATCCACCGGACGCTTTCTCTTCGCGATGAGTATCATCCTGCTGGTTATGCCAATCGCCCAGATTGGGATTTATGAGTGGGGGAGATACCGGTCGGTGGATCAGCAGGGAAATGAGCAGAGCCAGGTTATTCAGCAGCAAAACCTGCCCCCCTCTACCGAAAATCTACCAGATATTTACTACATTATCCTGGATGGCTATCCCCGCCAGGATGCACTCCTTCAGTATTTTGATTTTGATAACCAATATTTCATTGACCAATTGGAAGAGATTGGATTTAGCATACCAACTTGCTCGCAAAGCAATTACGCGATGACCATTCTATCGCTCTCTTCGTCGCTGAACATGAATTACGTCGGTGCTTTTGGAGACGTAGGGCAGGTCAACTTTGAAGAAAAGATCGTCAACAGTGAAACCCAACAAATCCTGCAGGAACTGGGATACCAGACCGTAGCCCTGGAAAGCAGTATTTGGTTCACCGATTTTACGAATGCCGATCACTACATCAGCCAAAAAAGACCCGTGCTAAATTCGTTTTTTGATTTTACAAGGCTGTCGGAGTTTGAAGTCGTTTACTTGCGCACCACCCTGCTGCGCCCGCTGGAGGAAGCGAAAACGGCCTGGCTGGATTCGCTTTTTGATAATCCTCGCCAAGAGTTGTACAACCTGATCATGTTCCAGCTCGAGCAATTGAAGCTTGTGCCGCAGATCGAGGGTCCGAAATTCGTGTTTGCGCACATCCTGGCGCCGCATGCCAGGGAGGCCTATTTCAATGCAGAGGGCGAATTTGCTTATTCACGGGCGAATGATGCCATGAAAGGCGAGTTTATATACCTGAATCAGATAACCATCGAGGTCATTCAAACCATCCTGGCCGAGTCGGAAAATCCGCCAGTGATCATCATTCAAGGTGACCATGGCCTGGACACGGAAGCCCGAATGGCGATTCTGAATGCGTATTATCTGCCAGACGACGGTGCAAAGATGCTTTACCCGGCCATCACTCCCGTTAACAGCTTTCGGGTGGTTTTCAACACATATTTTGGGCAGGACTTCCCGCTATTGCCGGATATCAGCCTGTATTCTACTTACGTGGATATGTTCAACTTTACACCGGTACAATATCCCTGTATTCCATAGAATGGAATCTTGAGTTTTGCTTTGATATGAGTAGATTGTGTAGATAGATGGGGTACTCAACCCAACTTAAGATCCGGGTCAGCGGATCACCTGGATGGCAGGGCTGGGGGTGGGGTTGATTTTGCTGGGATTGCTGATTTCGGAGGGGGAGGTGAAATTTTAAAAAAAGCTCAACAGGTTGATTCTCTTGAAATTGTAAACCACGATAAAGGAAGAATTATGCTTCAGGGTGATACCGGGCAACTTTTTTTATCCTCAATAAATTGAGTAATATCCGGCATACTGAGATTAGCACTGGACGAAAAGTATGTCTGATCTTCCAGGTCTGAAAAATTTGTATTGAAGAGCCCATTTAGAATTATCCGAAATGAATTCACAGGTGTAATGGAAGGATAAAGCTCTTGTTTAATAGTATTTGGAACATAGTAAGCATTTAGAATTCCGGTGCGTTCCCACAGACACGATTTCTCAAAGCTGTTCCAATTTAAATAAGCACCTGGTCCATGGTCACCTTGTAAAATTATGATTGGCTGTTGGCTGGATTGGTTAATAATGGTTTGAATCGTGCTCTCCAACAATGTATTTGTAAAAAGCAACTGATTCTTATACCCGGTCAAATATTCTTCATCAGAGCCTTCAAATTTGTCTCCATCCCAAATTGTGTATGAGTGGGTTATTTTAACAGAATTTCCTTCTTGATCGAAGATAAAGGGTGGATGAGGTAATAAGAGGTGGGCAAAAACAACCTTGGGTCCTGGTAAAATCGGAAGTGTCTTTAATTTGTCAAAATTATAAAAAAGTCTTTGTCGATGCCCTTGATAAAACAGTTTCGTCCGAATAGATAAATCAAGATTGAGAACGGAATTTGTAATCATCAGGCGTTCAATGTCGTTAAAGCCGATATTTGATTGAAAATAAATGTCAGCATTTTGTATCTCGGTAACGAAATATTCGGATTGAAGGGCGACAGTTGTGTATCCTATTTCCTGTAAAAAGGAGAACAATTTGTTATCCATTATTGTTTTCTTAATGTAATCAGAAAACTCAGAAGTAGTATCCGGTGGATTCTCCGGGATTACATAGCCATAGTTTAGCAATGAAGATATTGATAAATTGGTCTGGATATAGTTGGAACGGGATTGGCTAGCTACATAAAATCCTTTTTCCTCCAGGAAGGTGAGGAATTCAGAATTGTCAACGCCATACAATTCATCAATTACATCGGATCGGCCATAACTATCCATAATCAGTATGTAAATATCAGGATATTGATCACTGCTGGAAGGCTTATTTTCGACCGACTGGACAACCTGAGGTTCAGAAAAAGTGGATATGAGATTCTTGCCGAAGTAAAGAAGAATTTGCCCAACTGAAGCAATGGTCAGGAAAATCATCCCCAGATTAAGGATAGAGGTCGTTTTCGCAGGATTTTTTAATACTTTCCAAAACTGTATATTACTGACAAATAGAAAGATTGCCAACCAAACAACCAGGAAGTAAAGTGAAGTGATGTATTCGATTCTGATCTGAAGGACTTCTTCAAAAATATTGAGTAAATGACCAAAGAATAATAGACAGAAGCTGAACAAAAACGTGAGAAAACCGGCTCGCAGCCAATTCTTGCTGAATAACCAGAAGATCCCAAATACGATCCCGGTCAAGCCAAGCCCGATGAGTGTGGGTCGAAATAAAAAACCAGGGTTAATCTGGCCAAGATTACTGGTAAATGGTAGAAGAACCGTATAAACAATGAATAAGAATGGATAAATTGGAAGCTTTTTTAGCATTTTTTGAATACCCAAAATAGAGACCCCCAAAGTTCAAGATTGATGAGGGGATTGGCGTAAGACTGTAATCAGGATTTATTTCAGTAATTCTTGTCCTTGCGAACACAGTTTGCAAGGACAAGAATTATTGTGAGAGAAAAAGCTTGAGCAGATTATGCCCGCCAGAAGCCTCGGCGCAGGGGGCGTACATCTTCGGCGGTGACGAAGGCTTCCGGATCGGCTTCCAGGATGATGGTTTCAGCGTGGTCGATGTCTTTGCGTTTGACGTCCACGTGCAGGACGCTGACCATGCCGGCGCGGCCGCGTCCGGAAATTTCGGTGACGGCATAGCCGGCGGTGCGCAATTGCTCAGCAATGGAAGCCCCGCGCAGAGAGGACATGATGGTGAGCTGAATATGGCCGACAGCCAGGCGTTCCTCGATCAACATACCGATCACGTTGCCGGTGGCAAAGCCGCCCGCATAGCCCAGCAAGCTGAGCACGTTATTCATATTGGACAAGGCTGAACTGATGGCCACTACGAACACGGCGGATTGAAAGAACCCCAAAATCCAGGAGAGTGTCTTCTTGCCGCGCACCACATACAACAGGCGGATGGTGTCCAATGACATATCCACCACGCGCAGGGCAAAGATGCTCAGCGCCACCACTACCGCCGTCCAGGTAAATTCCAGGCTTAGAATCACGGGGGCCTCCTAATCTTCTTCTTCGATGGAGGGAAGATACATCTGGGTCATGTATTCTTTAAGCATGCGGCGTAGCGAGAACTGCGGGATGAGAGTGCGCATGGATTCCTTGACCCGTTCCATCCAGTCGGTGGACACACCATCGGTGCTGCGGTTGGCGTAATAGAGCGGGATGATCTCGTTTTCCAGGGTGTCGTACAGGCCTTCGGCGTCAGCGTCGTCCTGTTCATTGTAGTCAGTGTACTCGCGTTCCTCGCCAATGGCCCAGCCATTGCGCCCGTTGTAGCCTTCGCGCCACCAACCATCCAGCACAGAGAAATTGAGAGCGCCGTTGAGGGCGGCCTTCATGCCGCTGGTACCGCTGGCCTCGTTCGGGCGACGGGGTGTATTCAACCAAACATCCACGCCCTGCACCAGGTAGCGGGCCAGGTTCATGTCATAATCTTCCAAAAAAACCAGGCGGCCGCCCATACGGGCGTCTTTGACCGTACGGTAGACCTGCTGAATAATCAGCTTGCCGGGCTCATCCGCCGGGTGAGCCTTGCCGGCAAAGACAATTTGCACCGGCATATTGGCGTTGTTGATGATGTTCAGCAGGCGGTCCAGGTTGCGCAGGATCAGGTTGCCGCGCTTGTAGGTGGCAAAACGGCGGGCAAAACCGATGGTCAGGGAGTAGGGTTCCAGCAGAACGCCGCCGGCAATCACCTGCACCGGGTGAACACCGCCCTGTAACCAGAGCTTGCGGGCGCGCTCCTCGGCGAAGAGCACCAGCTTGCGCTTGAGGTGGCGGCGTACCAGCCAAAGTTCGGCATCTGGAATGTTGTTGATTTGCGACCATAGGTCTGGGTCATCAACATGCTGCGACCAATCCGGGCCGAAGTAGCGTTCGAACAAGTTGCGCATGCGTCGGGCCAGCCAGGTGCCGGTATGCACACCGTTGGTGATGTGGGTGATCGGCACATCTTCCACCCGGATACCAGGGTAGAGGAACTGCCACATCTTGCGAGAGACCTCGCCGTGCAACTCCGAGACGCCATTGCGGTGGTTGGAAAGGTGCAGGGCCAGCACAGGCATGCAGAAGGATTCACCCCATTGCTGCACTTGGCGGCCGAGGTCGACGAATTGATCGCGGGTCAGGCCCAGTTCAGCCAAGATGGGGCTGAAATATTTTTCCGCCATCCACAACGGGAACTGGTCGTTGCCGGCTGGGACGGGGGTGTGGGTGGTAAAGACGTTGTTTTGACGGATGATCTCAGCGGCCTGTTCGTAGGTCTTGCCCTCGGCGACGAGTTCGCGCAAGCGTTCCAGCGCCAAAAAAGCCGAGTGACCTTCGTTCATGTGCCAGACATCCGGGCTGTAGCCCAGCAGGCGCAAGGCGCGCACGCCCCCCATACCCAGCAGGATCTCCTGCGAGATGCGGATATCCAGGTCGTTGGAGTAGAGTTTGTCGGTCAGGGTGCGGTCGTAGGTGGAGTTTTCCTCGACGTTGGAATCGAGCAGGATGAGGGAGACCCGGCCAACTTTGACTTCCCACAGGCGGGCGCAGACCCGCCGGCCGGGCAGTTCCACCGAGATCATGGCGGGCTTGCCATCTTCGCTAAAGAGCGGGATGACCGGAGCCAGCTCTGAATCGAGGTGGAAGGTACGGGTCTCCTGCCAGCCATCTTCGGTGATGCGCTGGGTGAAGTAACCCTGGTTGTAAATGAAGCCGACGCCGGTCAGAGGCAGGCCAAGGTCGCTGGCTTCCTTGATGTGATCGCCGGAGAGGATGCCCAGGCCGCCGGCATAGACCGGCAGCGATTCGTGCAGGCCGAACTCAAACGAGAAGTAGGCGATCTGCTTGTCTTTGAGCTTCGGGTAGGTGCGGCTGAACCAGGTCTCGGCGGGCTTGGTGTAGGCATCAAAGCTGCGGATGACCTTGTCGTAATAATCCAGGTAGTGCTGGTTGGAGGTGACGGCGTTCAGGCGGGGGCGGTCCACCTTGCGGAGGAAGGCGACCGGGTTGTGGTAGAGCTGATCCCAGAGCGATCGGTCGATCTGGGCGAAGAGGATCTGGGCTTCCGGGTTCCAGATCCACCAGGTGTTGTAGGCCAATTGCCCCAGCCGGTTAATGCGGCGCGGCAGGCTGAAGGCATTGGGAATATCCCTGCGGATTTTTTCCATCATTGAGAATCTCACTGTTTGAACTTAGGATAATTGCCTTAATAAGCAAACTGCCCAGGCTTCCGCCGGGCGGGCAGCCAACTGGCAGATTTGTAAAAATTATACCATTATCGAATGGTGGTGATGGGCTATGGGAAGCTTACAGATTTCTAATGAGTTTATCACTTAAGCCTGTTAAAGGAATGGGTGCAGGCGTCTGAAATGGGTTTATCTTTTTCTGCAACGATTCGGACGTTTTCTAATCTTCGTGGATGATTCCATCCATTTCAAGGTACCCTTAGCGAGAGGAACCGGCTGAAGGAAAAATTTCATAAGTGTTAATACCCCAGTGGGGAGAATCTCCATATAATAATAGGTGATGATCAAACGGATGCTTGCAGGATTGTTGGTGCTGGCAGCAGGCTGGGTGGTGGTTGGATTCCTTCTGCCAGACCGGCTGGCACAGGCTGCCAAGCAAGACGCTTTCATCCTCTACCTGCCGCTGATTGAAAATTCTGAAACCAACCTGATTTTTATCCCGGCGGGGGAGTTCGAGATGGGCTGTGACCCGGAGCATAACTTCAACCTGCCGTGTACCAAGGATAATGAACCGACGGACGAGACCCCGCTGCACACGGTATTTTTACACGGCTACCTGATCCAGCGCACCGAGGTGACTAACGCCCAGTACGCGGCCTGTGTGGCAGATGGCGGTTGCACATTGCCGCACCAGCTTTCCTCCTACTCCCGCAGCGATTATTATGCCAACCCGGATTTCGCCGATTACCCGGTGGTTTACGTCAACTGGTACCAGGCGGATGCCTATTGCCATTGGGCGGGCGGGCGCCTGCCTACCGAGGCGGAGTGGGAAAAGGCCGCCCGCGGCAGTACGCCGATTGCATTCCCGTGGGGGGAGACCACTCCCAATTGCAGCCTGGCCAATTCCCTGGACGAGGCGACCAACTTGCTATGTAACGGGGATACCGCCCCGGTCGGCAGCCATCCGGCCGGTGCCAGCATTTATGGCGTGCTGGACTTATCCGGCAACGTCTGGGAGTGGGTCAACGATTGGTATGCTTTTGATTATTACGAAGATTCGCCGGAGATTAACCCGACCGGGCCGCTGACGGGAGAAAACCGCGGCATGCGGGGCGGAGGCTGGTACTGCTTCTGGAACGACATCCGCACCGGCAACCGGCATCAATTTCATCCGCTGATGAACTATTACAACATGGGTTTCCGCTGCGCCTGGGATATGCCGTAGGGAGGCACGGGAGGAATTGAAGAGAGATCAGAAATCGGAAAGATTTCTGATCTCTGGTCGGGGACTTTTAAAGATTAACGCCGGATGATGGGCAAATTCAGAATGAAATGCTGAAAGGCAATATTTGTATTGGATGGGTCTGAAAATTGATTGAACACAACAAAACCCAACCCGGCATTGTTGAGTGCCAGGGCAATATTATCGGACGCCGGGCAATCGATTTCATCTCCGATCCAGGCACCGGGTGCGCCGCCCACCCGCTCCGGGGGATAGGTGACGCCTAAACAACTGGAAGCTCCATCCACATAGGCATAGGCAATCACCGGAAAATTATCTGGATCCACCTTAAGGGAGAATGGGCTGGCGATAAAGGGTGATTGACTATCGATGACTGCAACATCGGTACAATTCCAACGATAACCCGATTGAAGACCTATGTTATACCAGGTATCCCAACCGCAGTTGCCTCCGACCCCCACAAATTTTGCATGTCTCAACAGGCGTTGTGGCAACATGCCAGATTTGTCTTCAATATAAGCGATTTGGGGCGACCCGGAGCCAAAATCCATCGACAAGACCGGATAAATCGTATCGTCTCCCGTCCCTTCATCGATCATGATGCAGCGCCAGGTATCACCTGGTCCGCAGGTGCCTGGAACCAATATATTGGTAGGATATGCGTATATTAACTGGTCGGAAATTAAGTCGTTATAGGAGATGCGTGGGGAATCCGAAGCAGTGATGGATAATTGGACTAGACCACTGAACCTACCAGAGTCAATCTCATCACAGGTCCAGGTTGTGGAAAAACCACAGGAGGTGTTGGTGATGTCACCCATGTAAATATAAACAAGTTTTTCGACACTATTGTTGGATAAAATAACGGCGCCCTGGATATGTCCTTCACTATCATAGGCCAGGGATGGTCGGCCTGCCAGGTGGTAACCATTATAGGTTCCTGTATTCAACCTGAGTAATACCCCAACGGCGGAACCACTACTAGAAAAATCATGGGCCCAATACTTACTGTAATACATCAACGATTCGGTTCCGTTTTGGTAGACCCAGGCGGTTAGAAATGTATCCGTAAAAGAAAAACTGGTTAAGGGACTGTAAAAAGGCGGGCTGCCGAGATCGGAAAGGATCAGCTTGCAGGTCCAGGCGCTATCCGGTCCGCAGCCATCCGTGGTTCCATCCACCTTGTATGCAAAATATAAATCATCTGCGATGATGTAATTGAATATTGGAATCTGGTATTTCCCCCCAAAGTCTGCCGAAAGGAAATAGGCGTCAGAATCAGCAGAAAAGATTTGGTCAACCCAGGGCAACAAAGCAGGTTCAACTGTTCCCTTGGGGGGCGCCACGATCTGGCTGGAGACGGGAGAGAAAATTGACAGAATAACTGCAAGGCATAGAAGGATTGCGACCAGCTTGTGAGTGCGCATACGAAACCTCCGGGTGGATCGATCATATTCAGTTGTAAACGGCGATGTAGACTGGGATGGTGAAATGTAGGGGAATATGAAGATTATACAGAAAAATGGAGGAAATGAAACAGGGGAAAAACCACATTTGATTACGATGAAGATTCACCGAAAGTTAACCCGACCGGACCGCTGACTGGAGAAAATCGGGCGATGCGCGGCGGGGGTTGGTACTGCTTCTGGAACGACATCCGCACGGGCAACCGGCATCAATTTCACCCGTTGATGAATTATTACAACATGGGTTTCCGCTGCGCCTGGGATACACCGTAAGAGACGCCTACAGCAGCCCGCGGCTGGTGAGTTCGGCTTCCAGCTGAAGGGGGTTATGAAAATGGATGGTTTGGAAGCCCAGGGCCTGGGCGGCGGCAATGTTGACGGGAATATCATCGATAAACAGGCACTCCTCCGCCGGGAGGCCGATCTGCGCCAGCAGGACCTGGAAGATGCGCGGATCGGGCTTGATCAGCTTGACCTCGCCCGAGACGACCATGCCCTGGAACCAGTTGAAGAATTCATAGAGAGGGCGCACCTGGTGGAATTTCTCGGCGGACCAGTTGCTCAGGCCATACAGGGTGATGCCGTTCTGGCGCAGGCGGTCCAGGATCTCCACGCTGCCGGGGATGGCGCCGCCTATGGTTTCCGGGAAGCGCTCATCATAAGCGTGGATCAGGTCGCAGTAGTGCGGGTGGCGGGCGCACAGCCCGGCGATGGCCTCGGAGAAGGGGATCGGGTTGGCATCTTGCTGGTGATTCCATTCGGCGAAGCCGATTTCAAGCAGGAAGCGCTCGATGGCGGCTTCATCGCCGGGGAAGAGCTTGCGGTAGAGGTAGCGCGGGTTCCAGTCCAGCAGAACGCCGCCAAAATCAAAGACGATGGTGGGTGTATTCATAGGGGGCTATTGTATCACCATCCCCCGGGATGGAAAAACAATTGGTTCTTTTTGTGTGCAGTTTATTTCATAATTCGGGGGAATGTTGAAAAAACCAAGGGGGAGGGGCGAGGCGACGCCTCGTTCGGTATGGAGAATGAATCGAAGACCCAAAGGGTTTCAAAAACCCTTTGGGTCAAATTTTGAGAGTCGCCCTCATTGAGAAAGTAGACAAAACCATACCAGCAGGATGGACACCTGCAATTGGGATGGACTCCTTATCGGCTAACCAGATAAGGATTAAGCCATACAACCAGCATGGATTTTTGGATCGAAAAACTTTACACCGTGCCAACGGTGTTGGTGTTTTTCTCGTGCTTCAACTTCCGTTTTTCCTTAATCGTCAGTTTTGGCTTCTTCTTTTGTTCTTTCTTGCCCTTATCTTTCTTTCCAGCCTCACCCATCTTATCCTCCGATGATTGATCGATTCTTGTCTTTCCCAGGGAATCTGTATGCAAATTGGCGTATTTTCTATATTACCACAACTCTTGCGTTTTGTTTTGTTGAGTTAAAATGGAGAGATTATGACCAACGACCCAACGATCCCCCAGCGCAAATCCATCCGGCTGCCGGGATACGATTACACCCAGTCCCCTTCTGGATGCTGCGCGACCAGGAGCGTACTTCATCACCCTGGTCACCTTGCAACGGGAATGCCTGTTTGGTGAAATTGGAGGGGATTCACAAAGAGGTAGCGCGCCAGAAATGCAATTAAACCGGTATGGGGAGATTTTATCCAGCATCTGGCGGGATACTGCTTTGATTCGGCCAAATGTTATGCTGGATGAGTTTGTCATCATGCCCAATCATGTGCATGGCATCATAATCATACAAGAAACCAAATGTAAGGGCGACCCGGCGGGTCGCCCGGTTATGGCGGAACAACCCACCAAAACCGGGCGAGGCAACGCTCAAACCGGGCGAGGCAACGCCTCGCCCTTACCCAGATTGGTGGAGGGGTCGATTGGAGCGATCATCGGACAAATCAAATCTCTGACCACCAAACAACTCAATCAAATCCGCCATACCCCGGGCGCGCCGGTCTGGCACCGAAATTATTTTGACCGGATCATTCGAAACGAGCGGGAATTGGATAGCATCCGGTACTATATCCAGAATAATCCCCGGCGCTGGGCGGAGGATGAGGAAAACCTGACCCGGACGTAGGGGTACATATACCCTGAGGTCGGATACCCGTGACCTGCGAGGTCGTACCCCGGGATTTTTATGCTATGATTATCTTATCCAAACCCGACGGGGAAGGCCCGCCTGCCCGCACTTGCCATGCTTCGCGAACGCCGGCCGTTGGGCGGCCCAATGCCCTGTCATTTTTGGCTGAAGGAACGCTCATTTCATGATGAATCCAATCATGCAACCCGCTGTCCCAGAGATGGCTCAAGAAGCTGCCAGTCTCATTTACCTTACCATGGCCAAAACGGCAGATTATTTATTCGGGCAGGAACCAACACCTAGAACACATCAAGTGCTGGGGAACCTCTTTCGGTTGAAGTCCAACCGTTTCAGTCATCAATTTACACAGGTACTCTGCGATTCTGAGAAAGTAGTTGGGCTGGTCATATCCTATTCTGGCAGGTTAATGAAGTCCCTTGAACTTCCCATGGCGTTGCAATTGCTGCGTATGATAGGATTGGTCAGGTTTAGCCAGTTTCTTTGGAGAGCTATTCCTTTGATCGGTATGAAGGAAGCCATGGATGACGAGTATTTCATTAGCAATATTGCTGTTGCGCTAACACAACAGCAGAATGGCCTGGGACATTTGATGCTGGAACAGGTTGAGAACCAGGCACGAAGTCAGGGATATCGGAAGATCGCTTTGACCGTAGATATTGAGAATGAGCGTGCTTTTTCATTGTATCAACGGGTTGGCTTCGATCTGGTTGATGCTGTGATCATTGCCAGGCTGAAAAAAAGTATTCATTATGCAGGATATTATCGGATGCTGAAGGCTTGTGAATAAGCGACCACACATCACAGTCAGCAGCCGAAGAGTGGACGCTTTGCGTGTGCGACTTATGGGTATTTTCCTACCTTTGGATTGATACTGTCCTCAGGCCGAATCTAGTCTCGCCCACATGCCGTGCTGTGCGAACGCGGGCTGTTGGCTGGCTAAAAAACCTGCTCACGTCAACCATCTCGATCCTTGGAGAACCATGTCCATTGACAGCATATTTCAATCATTTCCACAGCTAAAGACAAAGCGCCTGATCCTGCGAAGAATGCAAGTCACCGATTCGGACGCAATATTCAGGATATTGTCCGATCATCAAGTAACCAGGTACTATGATGATGCCACTTTTACAGATATCTCCCAGGCACGTGACCAAATTGAAGCCTGGGAAAAAGGTTTTATAAAAAACCATTGCATCCGGTGGGGAATTGCGGATAACACGGATGGTGCCATTATCGGCTCATGTGGTTACTATGGCATTCATCAATGGCACCGGCGGGCATCGATCGGATATGAGTTGGCGCGTTCAGCCTGGCGGATGGGCATTATGACAGAAGCCTTGGCTGCCATGATCGATTTTGGGTTTAAGGAAATGGACTTGAATCGGATTGAGGCAGTTGTAATGCCCCAGAATACAGCTTCGATAAAATTACTTGAGAAACTTGGATTTCGCAACGAGGGCTTATTGGAAGAGTATGAAAACTGGGATAGCAAAGGTTTTACTGATTTATGCATTTTCGCATTGCTAAGAAAGACGTGGGTTAAGGTATCGTCAGAGATGAAAACCAGTTAACAAAGCACTCAGCGAAAAGACGCAGATTGAGGTGGTCGACCGGGCAATCGGTGAAAAATTTAAGTATTCTACCTGGATCTTCGCAGAATCAGATCCAATGTCACTGCAAGGATGTTGTGAGTCCAATATCGACAGCATGAATGAATGACAATCATGCAACCTATGGATGATCAGCCTAACCAATCATTTTCCTGCTGGCAAGTGTTGAAGGGAAGGATGATATGGGAAAATTCATTACTTCCGAATTTCACCGGGTCCAGGGCGTTTATGAGCCGGTGGAGAGCGTGGTTGAATACACCTATTGTGATCAATGTGGTTCTTTTAACATCCAGATAGATTACCCAACCCGTTCCATCGATACCCCTTTGAGCTATGTTCTATTGGCTTCTTACGTAGCAACCATTGTGTTTGGGCTTTGGACAAAGAACCTGTTCGTCTGTTTGGGAATCGGGGCGATAGGGGTCATCGCGCTGATTCTCCTTCTCCGTGGAAAGCACCCAAGGTGTAGAGCCTGTGGAAACGAAAAATTCACTTCCAGCAATGTTCTGAATTATCCAAACGATACAATGAAAATAGATGTGCCCGAAGAGGCAATCGTCAAGAAAATTATTAAGAATATAATTTATTGAGGCAGGTTGGATGGGTTTCATCAGCCAAATCCGCCCGTTGGCAAGGAGTGCTCCCCGTGAGGAGTAAAAACCAATCCGAAACTTGAGGTGCCATGAAGCCATATGAAGAACTAACCGATGCAGGTCGGGTACGCAGGATGAGGCAATTGGCTGGCTGTGCCTTGAATGATTATGGTTTGGCTGATGTACGGCTCAAGTTCCTCAGGCAGGCCGGGAATACGCTCTTTCGGGTCAACCAGGTCAACCCTACCCCCCATCCCAAAATCAATCGATATGCCCCGGGCCAGTATTTGCTCCGCATTCATCAGCCTGGCTATCAAACGCCCGCAGCGATAGAGTTGGAGCTGGAATGGCTATCTTCCATGTGCCAGGCTGACCTCCCCGTGGCAGAACCCAGATTAACCCTGGCTGGCAAATCCACCACCCTGGTCGCTCTTCCCGGCATACCGGGGCAACACCTGTGCTCGCTCCTGCGCTGGGTGAAGGGGCGCGAACTAAGCAGGGATGAAATTCGCCCCCATCACTACAGAGCGTTGGGGGAACTTGTGGCGAGGTTGCACCAGCATGCCGAGTACTGGCAAGCGCCGGCGGGCCTTGATAAACGAAAATATGATTGGGATGGGTTATTCCGCCAGGCAGGTGAGGACGGAATGCCCTCCAGTGAAGCCTGGGAATTGCTTCCACCTGAATATAAAGAACCTTTTGAAATTGTGTCAAAGAAAGTTGGGCAAGTCATGGACCGGTTGGGAAAAGGCCCTAATGTTTATGGCTTGATCCATGGTGATATTGGCATGGGGGCAAACGTCATCTTCTGGGAGGGGGATGTTCGCATCATCGATTTTGACGATTCCGGCTTTGGATATTACCTTTTCGACCTGGCCATTATCCTGGAAGACAGCCAGGATCATCAAATCCGGCCTGAGTTTCGGGAAGGCCTGCTGGAGGGATATAACCGTCTGCGTCCGTTAGCGGGAGATCAAGCAGAAAATCTCGATCTTTTCCTGGCAGCCTATGCCGTCTATTGGAGTCTCTTCGCAGTCGATGCGGTCCGCTTCCATCCAGAGGATCGGGAAGAGATTTATGAGCGGATGGCTCGCTATTTGAGGCTGGTGGAAAATTACCTTGGCCAGAACATAAGGTAGTCCGTGGGTACACTGTTCACAGACTCGCCGGATGGCACCAGGGTTGTATACGATCCAAGCGGGTCGCCAGGTTGATTCTGATGGGGACGCCGTTGGGCCTGGGGGTAGCTGGCGAACAACGGCAGGCAGCGATCGATTTCTGTGCCCACTGGCTGCCGATCTTGCAGGCACTGCGGGAGGGCAGCCTGGATTTCGAGGCGTTAACCGAGGAGGATCAGGAACTGCTGAAGGGTTTGAACGTTGCCGCGATGTTGGGCTGGGTCAGAGCGATGCTCGACTGGGGCCCGGTTGAGCCGGCTGACTTCCGCTGCCCCACCTAGTGGCTGGTGGGTTCAGAGGATCGCCAGGCGATGGCAAGTGTCCGGGAGTACGGGGAAGCGCTGAAGGGGTCCCAGGTGGAGATGAGCATTCTGGCAGATTTGAACCATGAACAGGTATTCGCCGAGATTGACTGAGTGCTGCCCATTCTGTTGGCCTTTACGGGGGCCTAGGAAAGCGCAACCCTGCGGCTGCAGCCGACCGGGCGTGAGTTGTACGGGCTGACGGAGGAGGAGATCAAAGCGGTGGAAGGGTGTTGATGATCAGATTTCCGAAATCATTAAGATTTCGGAAATCTTGGACAGACCAAAACACGATCAAATTGTTCTTCAGGTTTGTACAGGTCACGGCATTCTTTTCAAGCCATTGGATGAATGGATCAAACCTGCTATAGAATGGACCGGGAAACCATAAATGATGGTGCGGAAATTGGCAGGGACCAACCAAGCATGCGGCTGGCAGGTGGGACTGTGGTATTTTCAGGATTTTCGCAAAGCGTGGCTTCGAGTTTTTCCTGCTCCCAAGCCGAGGCCACGCCCGCCTGCACGCGGTGCTGCGCGAAAGCAAACCGTTGGGCGGTTCGTCACATCGGTCAATCGTAAATAATGGAGACTTAGCAAATGTCAGATCAGTTTGAACCAACCATGATTGAATTCTTTCAATACAATCATTGGGCCAATCAAGAACTCATGGGGATCTGCATGGGGCTGGATGACGAAATCATTACCGCCAGTATTCCAGGCGCGTATGGATCGATTCGCGATACTTTTGCCCATATTCTGAAGGCAGAGATCAGCTTTTTGAAACGAATTCACAGGATTTACCCAGAACCAGATTTCCAGTGGGAAAACAATCCAGGTCTGCCGCAAGTGATGGCATACGAAACCGCGTTGCACAAAGCCCTACTGGATACCCTTCAGGATGTGCCAGCAACCCAGAATGTGCATGAAGAAGGCAATGGCTGGATTTTCGACTATCAAACACGTCTGATTTTCATGTCAGTGGTTTATCATGGCGTCGCCCATCGAACTGACATCACCACGTTCCTCAATCGCAAAGGCGTCCGTCTGCCAGAGATGGATGTCTGGGGCTATTGTGCTGCATATCCGGAACGGTTTCAGTCCAAATTGGTCAATACTGGGCAATGATTTACAATCCCAGGTACGCCGCTTCGCGGCAGTCCACGCCCACCCACCCCAGCGCCATGCCCCGCGAACGCAAACCATTGGCTATTTCAAATTTCCTGAAAAGTAAAAAGTTGGTCTGAAGAGGATATCCAGGTGAGCGAAATGTCCCCAAAGTCATTTGATGCAGTTATTCAGAAAGAAGGTAGTTTCACCTTTGTTGCAATTCCGTTTTCCCCACCCGAAGTGTGGGGAAAAAAGCCGCGATACCATGTTACAGGAGATATCAATGGGATTCCAGTACGAGGCACTCTTGGTGCACTCGGACAAGAGTTTTTTCTTCGGTTAGGAGCAGCATGGATGCGGGACAGCGGAATTCAACCTGGGGACAGTGTTGCCGTGCAATTATCTTTAGAAGGTCCACAAGAAGGTAATATTGCTTCAGATATAACAACAGCGTTATCGGGCAATGAAAAAGCAAAGGCTTTTTTTGAAGGGTTACCGACGTTCTACAGGAAAAACTTCATAAGATGGATTGAAAGCGCTAAACGTGATGAGACCCGGAAAAAACGAATCAATGAGATGATGAAACTCTTAGAAGAAGGCAAACGCGAGAAGTAAGGGTTGAAATCTTCGACGGACCATTGGCCGCAGCGCATACCCCGCCCCCCGGGGCAGGTCCGCCTGGGGACGCAGATTGAGATCACCGACCAGGCAATCGACCGGCTGGTGTGTCAGCATCAATGGTAAAAGTACCGAAAACATCAACTTAAAAAATCCCCTAAACATCACCTGCAATGTGCCTTGGGAAAATCAGAGCAAATCCGGCTGGTGGAGGGGTGGAAGACTGACCTTATTCCCCTTTAACCACATTCAACTGAAATTTGAACAGGTCCGGCGACTCACTGTACATTTCGCCATCCACTGTGCGGACCCCGTCAAACTTGCCCCACCAGGTGCTGGTGTAGTCGTTGTTGTAACTCTTGGCGCCATTGGCCAGCGAGGCGGCTGTACGTTCCATATAGCCGTCCACGCTCACTTCACCCCACAGTTCGCCGGTTTCCGGGTTGAAGGAACCGCTGAATTTCTGCTCCTCGCGGTAGATGTCGCCGTCATGGGTCTCCCAGCGCTCGGCGAAGCCCAGGACCAGGTTGTCCTCAGCGCCTTCGTAAAAGGCCAGCTCGATGAAGGAATCAGTCATCTTCCAGCCGGTCCCCTCCAGCACCAGGTAATCGCCGCGGGCAGCGTACTAGGTGCCGCTGGTGTGGTTTTTAATTTCGCGCTGGATGTCATCCAGCAAATCTTCTTCGAAATCTGCAAAGAGGGTGGTGCTGGATTCGACTTCGGGTTCCTGGTAGATGTTGGGCTGGGTGACGCGCTTAGGGATCAGGCTGCAGGCCTGGGAGAGCAGCCAGATGGCCAGGACGCCGAGAACGAGGGACTTTACACGGGGGGAAGAGGACATGAGGCGCCTCCGGGGAAATGGATAATTTGTGTATACAACTTTTGGGGGCGAAATACAAGAGGAATTTATTTCCAAATTTATGTCCCCATCAGTGGTCCGGGCACGGGATATGGTTGGTCGGGCTTGGGGTGCTGTGTTCGTCCCGCACCCCTGCGGGGTACGTTCTCATTGCGGTTGATCTGATACAATATTTTTGTCACGAAAGAGATCCCATGACCAACGACCCACCGATCCCCCAACGCAAATCCGTCCGGCTGCCGGGATACGATTACACCCAGTCCCCTACGGACACGTTTTGTCAAGTGCAGAAATTAAGAAATATCAGGGCAACTTGAAAAGTGAACCGATAACACTTCAAAAGTGAACTGTATCCAGTTGAAAAGTGAACCGCACATAAATCGATCAAAACTTGAAAAGTGAACTGTGAATGTGGTACATGATGAGTCAGAAAGAGGATCATCATGACACAAATACACAAGAAATTCACAGTCGATCAGGTTAAGATATTGTTGACTTCCTACCAGGAAGGTCATATCGCTCGAAGTGAAATTGAGACCACGCTTGGGATCGGCAAGACGCGCTTCTTTGCTTTGCTCAAACAATTTCAAGACCAGCAAGAGGCATTTTCGATCGACTATCAGCGCACCAGTAAAGCACGCTTAGGGAGCGTGATTGAGGAAAAAATCCGCATTGAACTTTTGCGAGAAAAGGAACTGGTGGAAAATCCAGACTTGCCCATCTCTAGTTACAACTATGCAGCCCTGGCCGATCGCCTGAAAAAGAGGGGATCCAAGTCTCCACCACCACCCTGATCAAGCGCGCTATCCAATTGGGTTGTTATCTTCCCAAGAGGAGGAAAAAAGATCACCATGATCGAGAAGTGATTACAGCTGCGGCCGGAGACCTTATTCAGCATGATGCCTCAATCCATAAATGGTCCCCGAATGCGAGTGAAAAATGGACCTTGATCACTTCGCTCGATGACTACAGCCGGATGATGATGTACGCTGATTTTGTCGAATCAGAGACAAGTTGGGCCCATATTCAGTCGGTGCAGTACCTGATGCAATCCTTTGGGATCCCCATCCGTTATTATGTCGATAATTTGCGCATAATTCGGTTTATCCAACCCCGCGATAGTGTCTGGAAGAACCTGATCCTCGGTACCGATGAGGTCAACACCCAATGGCGCCAGGTTTTAGCCTTGATGAAGACCGATGTGATTTACGCACTTTCCCCACAGGCCAAGGGCAAGATTGAACGCCCGTATCGCTGGCTGCAAGATCGCATCGTCCGGACCTGCGCCTTGAACCACGTTAGTTCTTTGCCAGAGGCACGCTTGGTTCTGCGAGAAGAAGTTCATCGCTACAATTATTTACAGGTTCACTCAACCACTCTCGAAATTCCTGCACTCCGTTTTGAAAAGGCCAAGCAGGAACATAAATCACTCTTCCGTCCTTTTTCCTTACCCAAACCCTATGTCGCAATCCAGGATGTCTTTTGCATCCGCCATAAACGGATGGCCGATGGTTATCGTAAAATATCTATCGCTGGCCATTCGGTTCAAATCCCAGGCATTGAGCCCAGAGAATAAGTGGAATTGCATTTTGTCCCTGATGAAACCAAAGATCTGGTCGAGATCCGCTTTTGGGCGCATGGAAAATTAGTTCATTCCATCAACTTTCCTATTTCTAACCTTAAGGATCTGGTTCACTTTTGAAGTTGTGTTCAACTTTGGCAACTTCATACCTTATTTTTGCGCAAATACACCGCATTTCTATTTTTTAGTGCAAACAGGGGCGGTTTCTAATCGCCCAAGTTAGCCTGAACAGAACTTTACCAAGCACATAACCAACTCCTCGGAAAATTGGTTTTGAGATAGCAGGTC
>JBGSJZ010000019.1:0-5758 GCA_041741455.1 Anaerolineaceae bacterium
CCATACAGGGCGCGATAGCGCCGCTTGGGTGGGAAGCCCCACGGCCCCTCGATGGCATCGTACTTCTGTTCGACGGCTTCCAGCTCCGCCCATTTGCCGGAGTGAACCTTACAGATGTGACGCTCCATGATCTTCATCGCCCGGTCTCCTTATGCAACCGATAATCCCGACAATATATGTCTATTTTACAACGAAACAGACCAGAACATGGTGCGGACATTTTAGAAGGCGGTTAAGATGATACCTGTAACGGCTGTGAACATCCCAACCCCTTGAAGCCGGGTCACTTTGTCTTTCAAGAAAATGATCGCCAGGGTAATGGTTACGATGGATAAGGCGGAAGCAATCGGGGTAATCAGGATTGCGTCACCGATGGTCAGGCCATAATTCACCAGCGCCACTGCGCCTGCCTCAACAATGCCCATGAGCAGGACCATGGATTTGGTTTGCGTGGCAGCGTTCGAAAGGGATATCTGGCGTTTCAAGAAAAATGAGAAGACCAATAAAAATAAAATAATGCCGAATTTGACGAAAAGCGTGGTGAACAACCAGCCAATCTCTTCCGAAATAATCTCGCTGATGTTCCAAAAAACGCCAAAGAAAAAAGCTCCGATAACGGCTTCCCTGACCCCTGCCGAAAGTTGGAACCCCTGGTTTCGAAGGTCGTTCCAATTAATGGACGCCAGCGTTGCGCCGCTGATGATCATCAAGACGCCGATCGTTTGTATCGGGGAAAGGCGCTGTCCCATAAAGATGAAAGCAAACAGCATGGTGAATACAGCCCACAGGTTCATGGTGGCGGCAACGATGGATACATTCCCGATTTCAAAGCCTTTGAAGAAAAACAGGTACCCGGCAGCATAAATCATGGCGGCAATTGCAGACAAAATGATTGCCAGAATCGTCGCCTTGACCTGGGTGCCCAGGACAACCGCAAGCAAAACAATGGAAAACAGGCCAGCCAGTTGTGACCAAAAGAAGGATTTGAAAGGGCCGATCTGTTTGGCAAAAACGCCGCCAAGAAAGTCATATATCCCCCATCCAAACATGCCCCCCACTCCCAGGATGATGCTCATAAAGGTTGTGTTCATAAATTTCATCGATCCCCAATGACAAAGCCAGAAACTGCAACGATTTCCCCGATCTTGCGCCCCGGCGCGCAATTCGGATGTCGTTGGATATCACCGGACCGCCCACACGCGCCTGCGGCTCACTGGATTGTGGCACCGGCGTTGATAATTTCGATTGCCGCCTTGCCGGTCATGTGTTCAATCTTGAGCTCTGCTACACAGACCCTGCTCAAACTACGCTCAATTTCGGATTGTCCTTCTGGAACGTAATCGGGAGAGTATTTCTCCACCAGGCATTGGAGCGCGAATTTTTTCTCGCTGTCATCGGTGAGAATTCTTGCTCTGCCGAAAACAATGGCGCTGCGGAAATGGGTGGTCAGCGATTTCGGGATCACCTGATCGGCCTGGATGACGCAAAACGACACCCTGTCATTTTTGGCGATGCCGTCAAGTTTATGCCCTTCCTTCGCAAGGTGAAAAAACAGCTTCCCTTCTTTGTAGACGTAGCTCAATGGCACGGCATAGGGATAATCGTTGTCTCCGCTGACGGCCAAAACGCCCGAGGTGCAGGTTTGCAGGATCTCGATGGTCTCTGCTGCGGATAACAACTGCTTTTTTCGTCTCATTTCTCTGAACATAATTTCACCTTACATCAGTTCGATTTCCCGGTTGTCTTTGTCTAAAAATGCGGTCGAAAGCGCGCCGCCGCAATACTGTTTCACCAGCTCCGCCAGTTCACGGATGGCGGTTTCAACCGTATCGCGGGGGACAGGCGGTAAGGCTTCGATGACCAGAAAAGCGTTTTGTGTTTCCCGGGTCAATTTCGTGCGGTCGGCTTCCTTCCAATTCCAGCGCCGGCAGATCGCGCCAACATCGTCCTTATAAATGATTTCACCGGGGCGCGGCGGTCGGGCTTCCTGCTCGCCCAGGAGCACAACCGCCGGTTCGTCCGTTCCGGCCCGCGTTAACAGCACGTCGCCAACGATTTGATCCAAATCTTCACCGCCAACGGGCAGGATGTGCCGTAATGAAATCGTGTTGTAGAGGGATACCAGGTTATTGATGTGACCGATCACCGCGCCGTTCAACACCCTTCTGGTCAAACTCTCGACGGATGAAGGATAATCCTTCGGTTTTGCACCAAACTTGCGATAGGCTTCCCGCCAGGTGGCAATATAAGGATGCTCAATCACCGGCGTGCTGCCAAATTTACCCGCAAGCGCGGCTTCGGCTTGCCGCAGCAGCCCGGTGATCCCGGGGCGGTCCAGGGCGTTGTCGATGCCGTGCAAAATGACCACACCCAGGACCAATTCGGGGAAGTCATCGAAAATTGGATCTGCGATTACCAGTCTCATCGGTATTTACCTTTCATATAATTGAATATAACCGGCAAGCCAACCTCAAAGAACACTCGCCGTGTCCTGAAAACGCTTTAGCGGGTATGGATGTGTTGCCCACCAGTGTACAACATTTTTTCAATTATCTTCAGGGCATTATCAATTCCATTTTCAGTTCGAATCTTTTGCCCAAGTTTTGCGGCTTTTTGCTGGATTTGAGGGTTATCCAACCCAAAGCGTATGACTTCCTGCAGACGCCCGGCAGTCAGCTGCTTGTACCGAACAGGCTTTGCACCTGCTCCCAATGCTGCAATCCGTTCTCCCCAAAAGTGTTGGTCAAATACAAACGACACAACACAGGATGGTATGCCAGCGCGAAGACCGAAGGCAGTTGTGCCGGAACCGCCATGATGAATTAGCATGGCCATGCGTGGAAAAAGCCAATCGTATGGGGCAAAATCAATTTTGAAAACATGACCCGGTAAGGGTTGATTTCCAAGACCGCCCCAACCCATATGCAAAATACCGCGTTGCCCGGTTTGTCTCAGGGCTTCGAGAATGATATTCGTGGTTCGATGCGGGTCTTTGATGGGCATACTTCCGAAACCGATAAACACAGGCGGGCTGCCTGCTTCAATAAACGCGGATAAGTCGTCGGGCGGTTGCCAATTGTATTTGTCAAGCGAAAAGGGGACCATTTGTTAGCCGAAAAGGGGACCACCTGGGTCACCTGAGTTGAATTTTGACAATTGAAAAGGGGCCCTTTTGACAAACGAAAAGGGGACCACCCCTGGATAATGCCCATGCGTCTCGTCGATCTCCCAAAATGAAAGACGAGAACTGGCTTCTTGGAAAGAGCCTGTTCCCGTCTCGGTTTGGGGGTGGGAGGATTGTAAACCAAGACGCAGGCGAGGTCAACGGTATGGGGTTGGGTTTTTCGGGTGTATTCTTCAGGGGTTCACCTCCTGCTGAGCCTGCTTCTGCATGCGCTGGCGGAATCGGTACGACTCTCCGATGAACTCCAGCACCGTAGCCCTGTGAGTCAGCCGGTCGAGCAGAGCTGCGGTGAGGCGTTCGTTCAAGAAGATCTGCGTCCAATCTGCAAAGCGCAGATTGGTAGTCACAATCACCGCCACCCTTTCGTAGAGTGCGGAGCAGAGTTGGAAGACCAACTGAGCGCCATGATCGGTAAAGGGGATGAAACCCAGCTCGTCCAGCACCACCAGGTGATACTTGAGGATCGATGCCAGGAAACGCGGCATCTGGTGCTTCTCCTGAGCCAGGATCAGCTCATTGACCAGCCCGGCGGCATTGTAGAAGCGCACCCGGTAGCCCAGGCGGCAGGCGGCCAGGGCCAACCCGGTGGCGGCGTGAGTCTTTCCCAAGCCTGGGTTGCCCACCAGGATCACCGATTCGGCTTTCTGGATGTAGCCGCCACGGGCCAGATCGAGCACCTGGAGCTTGTTCAGGCTGGGCACACAGGAGAAGTCGAAATCGGCCAGTTCCTTGAGCACCGGGAAGCGGGCAGCCTTAATGCGCCGCTCTTCGCGGTTCTTCTCCCGCTGGGCGACTTCTTGTTCGGCCAGTGAGAGCAGGTAGCGGTCGTAGGTCAGGTTGTTCAGGCCGGCGTCCTCGGCGAATTTGCGCCAGTTCTTCAGAAAGGTGGGCAGGCGCAGCTGCTTGAGACAGGTTTCCAGGAGCAGGTTCTCGTCCATAGGGCTACCCTTCCAGCAACCGTTCGTAGCAGCGCAGGTCCACCGGCTGGCCGCCAGCCTGGAAGCCCTGCAACGGCCCGGCCAGTTCAAGCGGTAGGACGGCCTGGCCCGGGTTGAGAAGCTGGTGCAGGCAGAGTCTGACCCCGTCGGCATGGGTACAGCCGAACTGAAGCGCCTGGGTGACGGCCTGTTCGACCAGGTCTGTCGGATGTTTCTGGTGCAGTTTCAGGATGTGGACGAACTCACGGATGCCATTCCCATCGCGGTTCTCGGTCTTGAGGCGAGCCAGGAGTTGTTCGTAGACCGCCGGCCACTGCTTGCGCCAGCGCCGGATGGGTTTGGCGTGCTCAAATGCCCCCGGGCGCTGCTCCAGCAAAGGCAGGTAGTGCAGCGGGTCGAAGATCTCCTGGTTGCGGCCATAGCTGCGCGGATGCTCTGCCAGAGTGTCGTTGCCGTGCAGGATTTTTACTCGGAAAGGATAGGCTTTCAGCACCAGTTTCGAGGAGAGAATGTCGGCTGGTACCGAGTAGCGGTTGGTCTCGAACTCAACCTGGCTGTAGGGCATCAGGCTGACGGGTTTGATGGTACAGCAGTCGAAATCCTTCTCCGGCAAGCCCATCAGGAAAGGCTTTTCCATCTCCCAGGCCGCACCAATTGTCACCGCCTGCCCATCCACCTGGCGCTGGTCGTCGGCCTGGCAGCAGGCCAGCAGATGGGCGTTGAGTTCGTCGAACGAATCCACTTCCGGGATGGGCACCATGAAATTGCGCCGGGCAAAGCCGACTTCGTGCTCCACACCGCCTTTTTCGTGCCCCTGGCCGGGTGTACAAAAGTGGCTCTCGAACAAGTAATGGCTGCGGAAGATGACAAAGCGTTCCTGCTCTTTGCGGGTGTGGCCTTCCAGCACCACCTGGACGGCGGCTTTCAGGTTGTCGTAGGCAATGCGCGACGCGATACCCTCGAAATGATGAAAGGCGCACACGTGGCCTTCAAAAAAGGCTTCCTGTTTCTGGGATGGGAAGGCCATCACGAACGTTTTGCGGGAGTAGTTCAACCGCATGACGAAGAGCTGCACGCTCATGCGCTGCCCGGCGATGACGGCGATCGCTTCTCCCCAGTCCACCTGGGCATCCGTCCCCGGGTCGAACTCCAGCGGGATGAACACCGCCGGACGCTTGCTCTCTCGCCGGCGCTGGGCAACGTAGCTGCGCACCCCCGACTCGCTGCCCGTGTATCCGGCCGCTTTCACCTGCTCGTAGATCTTGTGGGTCGTGTAGCGCTGCTTGCGCGGCAGCTTCCGGTTCTCGACCAGCAGCCGGTCGATCAGTTCCTTGTGCGGCCCCAGCACCGGGGCCGGACGCAGTTCTTTCAGAATGTATTGGCTGGGGTCGGAGGACTCCAGCGCCTTGCGCACCGTCTTGCGGGAGTGGCCAAGCTCTTCGGCTATTCCCCGAATGCTCTTGTTCTCGACAAAATAGGCCCGCCGAATGCGTTCACGAACGTTCACTGAGATCATCTCCTCCTCCGTTACCGCTAAGGTCTAGTAGCCCTTAACGATAACAGAGCACACTCAGGTGGGCCCCTTTTCGTTTGTCAAAATCGGCTGGGGTGGTCCCCGTTTAGTTTATCAAAAACA
>JBGSJZ010000020.1:0-5626 GCA_041741455.1 Anaerolineaceae bacterium
CAAGTCGAGCGAGCTTGGACTTACGGTGAGACAAATAAGCCTGGAAATTTCGTTTCTGATAATAACGAACCCGATGTAAAGCGGCAGCAGCATCAAAAACAGGCTTTGGTAATACGGCAGCCAAAAGCAAGCGAACTTGATAAACGGTTAAAGCAGGCGACTTGTCATGAAAACGTACCCTCAAACGAACCAGGAAATAATGGGCGAGAGCTACCAAGAGCATATGGTGATGCCATCCCAGCCAACTGCGCATTTCGTAATGGTCCAGACCGATCTCGCCTTTATCTTCTTCAAAAATGGTTTCAATTGGCCAGCGCATGCCGCTGATGCGCACAAACTCGATCAGAGGGGTTTCGTCAGGGGCGTTGCAGAAGTAAAACTTGATCACAGAAGGATCCTCCAAATTGCGGCGGATGATCAGCCAAACTTCGGGACCCGGCAAGTTCGCCCGCGATTCGACCAAGCGCAGGAAGGCAAAGTCACAAATGATGGGACCCTTGCTGCCCTCTTTGATCGTGGCCGTGGTCCAAGCCTCGGCTGGAACCGAGGAAACCAGGTCGTCCACGCGAACAGGGTGGTCGGTCGCATTGCGCAAATGCAAACGGACAGGGTGGCGACCGCGCCCTTTCCACTTGGGAAGATACACTTCAGGACGAGATTGCCAGATCAAGGTCGAGCACTTGATTTCGGTAAAATACCACTTTTTCAGCGCAGCTACCCCATCCCGAAAAGCCGGAGAATCTCCGTACAATTCGTCGGCAGTCACCCATTGAAAGGGCAAACTATTGCGCTCAACGGCACGTTTCAACAGTTCCAGCCCGATTTCAGGTTTCGTCTTGGATGTCAGATCCCCAGGAACCCCGCATGTCTGGCGTTGTTCCCGGTGCTCGTCATCAAACCAACTTTCTGGCATGAAGAGCTGCCCTTCGATCAGACTGTACCCTTTCCGGCTGACATAGCCCAGATAGACACCCACTTGACTGTTGGCAATCTTTCCCACCGATCCGCAGTATTGTGCGGCTACTCCTACCGAACAATCTCCTTGTTTCACCACTCCCGATTCGTCAATCAGAGCCACTCCATCGGCTTCACCCAATGTCTCCGCCACCAACTGCTGATGGATCCTAATCACTGGTTCTGTCTTCCACGGACTTTGACCCACAAAGTATTGCAGGTTCCGCACGTTTTCCCCCAATCCCAGTGCCATTTGCTCTACATTCTTACGCACTGCATCGCCGAGCAAGCCGCGCAGGTAGACTTTGCTTCGCTGCAACTGTTCTACTCGCTGAAAGGCAGGTTCAAACATCTCGATATAGTCCGTCATTTCTTCCAAAAACTCTTCGATATCTTTCTCGCTCAAATTGCATTCCGGAGCGAGGCATGTTTCAGTTACAATTCTTGTAGGCATGGTTTTCTTTTCTCCTTCCCACTTGGCCGTGGTTGGTGAAAGATACCATGCCTTCCTTTTTCAGACTACTGAACCTTTCCGACTTTGCGCTGTAATATTAGGATATAATCAGGTACGAAATTTTTTCACTTCCGAGGTGAACCCATGTCCGAACCTGTTCTTGTCTCCGTTGCCTGGCCCTATGCCAACGCTGAAATTCACGTTGGTAACCTGACCGGCGCCTACTTGCCGGCGGATATTTTCGCACGCTTTCAGCGGTTGCGCGGCCGGCAAGTGTTGATGGTGAGCGGCTCGGACGCTCATGGCACGCCCATTACCGTCCGCGCCGATGCCGAAGGTGTACCTCCCCGTGAAGTATACGAGCGTTTTCATAACGGCTTCCTGGATTTGTTCGTCCAGGCCGGTCTGACGTACGATTTGTTCACCAGCACCCATACCTGTAATCATTTTGGCGTCTCACAGAATATCTTCAAAGCCCTGCTGGAAAATGGTTACCTGTTCACCCGCCGAGAATTGCAGTGGTACGCTCCCAGCCAGAAGCGCTTCCTGCCGGATCGCTACGTGGAGGGTACTTGTTACATTTGTGGGTACACCAATGCCCGCAGCGACCAGTGTGACAAGTGCGGCAACCTGTTGGAGGCCGATAAGTTGATCGTTCCGCGCTCCAAGATTGACAATACCACCCCCGAGCTGCGTGAAACCGAGCATTATTATCTGGACCTGGGCAAGCTGCAACCGCAGGTTGTCGCCTTTCTTAAAGAGCGCGAATCCTACTGGCGACCGAATGTACTGCGCCAGTCCCTCGGCTCGATCGAGGCGGTTGACTTGCGTGGCCGGCCGATCACCCGCGACTTGGATTGGGGCATCCCGGTTCCGATCGAGGGTTGGGACGGAAAGTGCCTGTACGTTTGGTTTGAGGCGGTCATTGGCTACCTAAGCGCTTCCATCGAATGGTCAGAATTGACTGGCCACCCCGAGGCCTGGCGCGAGTGGTGGCAGTCCGACTCCTCGCGCACTTTTTACTTCATCGGCAAAGATAACATTCCCTTCCATGCCATTATCTGGCCAGCTCAACTTTCCGGTTGTGGTCGGACGTTTGATGAACTGATGGGGAGTGACGATCCACAACCTCTTGTATTGCCGTTTGATGTGCCGGCCAACGAATTCATGAACATGGAAGGTCAGAAGATCTCCGGCAGCCGCAACTGGGGCGTCTGGGGCCGGGATTTTCTCACCCGTTATGATCCGGATCCGTTGCGCTATTACCTGACCGTCAACATGCCTGAATCCAAAGACACGGACTGGGATTGGCACGATTTCTACAAACGCAACAACGATGAACTGGTGGCCACCTGGGGCAACCTCGCCAACCGGGTGTTGGCCTTTGCCTTCAAGAACTTTGATGGAAAAGTTCCGGAACCGGGTGAATTGACTGCCCTGGATCGCGAGTTGTTGTCCGAAATCGAATCGGGCTTCCAAATGGTTGGGCAGGAATTGGACTCGGTCAATTTACGGGCAGCCCTGGGGGAGGCCATGCGCCTGGCCAGTGAGGTTAACAAGTACCTGGATACCACCGCACCCTGGTTGGCAATCAAGACCGACCGGGCAGCTGCCGGCCGGGCGGTTTATGTCGCCTTGCGGGCGATTGATTCACTCAAAATCCTATTTGCCCCGTTTGTACCTTTCAGCAGCGAACGCTTGCATACCTTCTTTGGATATTCCACGCCGCTGTTTGGCGAGCAACGCATCGATTCCGTCACGGATGACCTGGGTGAGCATACTGTCCTGCGCTACGATGGCTCCAAGGCTACCGGGCGCTGGGAACCCAGCCAGTTGGAAGCCGGGCGGGTGTTGATGCAACCACAGCCGCTCTTCAAAAAGCTGGAACCTAAGATTATTGAAGAAGAGCGCGCCCGCATGGGTCAGCCACGTAGTTAGGATTGCCACCAGCAAGGGGTTCGCTAAACCAGGGTTATCGCCCAACCAGGGGTGTTGCTCAACCAGGGGTATCGCTCAACAAGGGGTTTCAACCCCTTGTAGGGTATGTTCCCAGAGGTTCGTTTTCCCAGTGTTCTCCGCACCTACGGCGTGAAGAAAATTTAGAATCAGGAGTTCTCAATGCAGCAAAAAATTACTGAACTCAAAACCCGTTTGCAAGAAATTTATGACCTGGATATGACTGGCAGCCTGCTGGGCTGGGATCAGCAGGCCAATATGCCGCCTGGCGGGGCTGCTGGACGTGGTCGCCAATCAGCCTTACTGGCCCGGCTTTCGCTGGAACGCTCCAGTGACCCGGCGCTCGGCTGTCTGTTGGATGAACTGCAACCCTGGGCAGAAAGCCTGCCGTTTGACTCGGACGAGGCCTGTCTGGTGCGGGTCGCCCGGCGCGATTTTGAGCGCATGGTGCGCATTCCGCCAGCTTTTTTGAGCGAATATTACCAACATTCGGCCCTCAGTTACCAGGCCTGGACGGAAGCTCGGCCGGCTGGTGATTTCAAAAAGGTGGAACCGCTGCTGGAACGAACCCTGGAACTCAGCCGCCGCATGGCGGATTTCTTCCCCGGTTATCAGCATATCGCTGATCCGTTGATCGATTTTTCTGATTATGGAATGAAAGCCACCGATGTGAGGGCATTATTTGCTGAACTACGCCATGGCCTGGTTCCGCTGGTGCAGACAATCACTGCCCTGCCGCCGGTCGATGATGCCTGCCTGCGCCGCCATTTCCCCCGCCAGGCGCAATGGGATTTTGGCGTCGAAGTGATCCGAGCGCTCGGTTACGATTTTGATCGCGGTCGCCAGGATTTTGCACCGCATCCCTTCACCACCAAGTTTGGCCTGGGAGATGTGCGTATCACCACCCGCGTGGACGAAAATTTTCTGACAGATGCCTTGTTTAGCACCATTCACGAAGCCGGGCATGCCATGTATGAGCAGGGTATCCGGATGGAGTTGGATGGGACACCCCTCGCATCTGGCACGTCCTCTGGCGTGCACGAAAGCCAATCCCGCCTGTGGGAGAACCTGGTGGGGCGCAGACTGGAATTTTGGCGCTTCTACTACCCCCGGCTGCAAGCCTCTATGCCAGCATTGGCGGATGTCTCCCTCGATCAGTTCTACCGGGCCATTAACAAGGTGGAGCGTTCACTGATACGGGTGGACGCCGATGAGGTGACCTATAACCTGCACGTTATGCTGCGCTTTGACCTGGAACTGGATCTGCTGGAAGGCAAGCTGGCCGTGCGTGACCTGCCGGAAGCCTGGAATAGTCGTTTCCAGCACGACCTGGGCATCACCCCGCCAAATGACCGACTGGGCGTGCTGCAGGATGTGCACTGGTACAGCGGTCAGATCGGCGGCATGTTCCAGGGGTACACCATTGGCAACATCCTCTCCGCACTCTGGTTAGATGAAGCGCTCAGAGTCCATCCGGAAATTCCTGCTGAGATGGAAAACGGGCAATTCGGTACACTGCACGGTTGGCTGTGGGAAAATATCTACCAGCACGGGCGCAAATTCACTGCCAATGAGCTGGTACAACGCGTCACTGGTGGTTCGCTGCGTATCGAACCCTACCTCAACTACCTGCAAAACAAATATCAAGTGCTCTATACCCCATAATTTCTCCGGACTGCCTAGCACCCCAGGCAGTTCTTGCTTGGATGGTTCACATTCGAATCGTGTCCTGAGTTCCCATCCTGGCAAACACTTAGCCGGACATTAACGATAATCTGAGTGAATCATGACAATTTTCGCTTGACTTTATGCTCTATTTGTGGATTAATTATAGATGAGAAGCATGTGCAAAAACACTGCACAATTCATTCAAGAAAACCTATTTGAATTGGAATTTATTGGCAAAGAGAAGAAATCGCTTGATACGTTCTCCTCAGGGACGGAATAATCAGAATCAGATTATTTCGCCGTTGAAGCTTCTCAATTCGTTTATCCAATCCTAGTTGTCAGAAAGTTGGGTAAGATGGCAGGCAGGTTGGATGGTCAATTTTCAAAAAGGAGGTCAAATTCTTAATTTCCGTTATCCGTTCTCAAACCGCATGTATCGATTCCATTCAACCAAAAATATGATCGGAGGGAAATGATGAAACGCTTTATCCATGTATTTGTAGCGATTGCTTTGATCCTTGGCTTTTCGCTACCGGTAGCGACAGCGACCAATGCTGAGACCCCGAAAGCAGATGTAACCTTCACCATCTTGCA
>JBGSJZ010000021.1:0-12671 GCA_041741455.1 Anaerolineaceae bacterium
CCTGTCAGCAGGCGTGGTAAAGTACGATAAACAGGAATTAAAAAAGTCCCCTAAACAGGAAACAGAATGTCCCCAGGCGTAGAATCAGCCTGGAGGTACAGCATGATCAAAAAGGAGGACTTTGCCGTGATCAAAGAATTAAGCAAGCAGGGTGCCTTCATCAAAGACATCGCTGCAGAAATGGGAGTACACCCTAAGACCGTCAGTCGGGCGCTAAAACGAGGCAGTGCGCCCAAGCCGAAAAATAAAAGCAAAGCGAGCAAGTTGTTAGCCTACCAGGCGAAGATCGATCAACTCCTAGCAAAAAACGTGTGGAACGCCATGGTGATCCTGCGCGAACTCGAAGAGGAAGGCTACGATGGAGAGGTGTCGCTGATCCGGCGATACATTCAACCCAAACGGGTGCTGCAGCCCAGTCGAGCCACGGTTCGGTTCGAAACCGAGCCGGGCGAGCAGTTGCAGACCGACTGGGGCGAACTGTATGTCATGATGGCTGGGTCACCGGTGAAAGTCTGTTTCATCGTCAACACACTGGGCTATTCGCGCCGTTTTCACTTCTGGTGTACGGACAGCCTGGATGCGGAACACACCTATGAGGGCTTGATCCGCAGCTTCGAATACTTCGGCGGGGTGACCGAAGAGGTGCTGGTGGATAACCAAAAGAGTGCGGTGCTCGTCCCCTCCAACCAGGGCAAGCCACAGTTCAACGAACGTTTTTTGGATCTGGCGGGCAGGTATGGTTTTACCCCGCATGCCTGCCGCCCCTATCGGGCACAGACCAAGGGCAAAGACGAGAGAATGGTGGGGTACATCAAGCACAACTTTTTTGTGCGCTATCACGACTTCGAAAGCTGGGCGCATCTCAACCAACTGGCGGAGCAGTGGCTGGCGCACGAAGCCGATCAGCGTGTGCATGGCACGGTCAAGGAAGTAGTGATTGAGCGCTTCAAACGCGAGCAGCCCCAGTTGGCGGCGCTGCCTACAATGCGCTACGACACCTCCTATCTCGAATACCGCCAGGTTGCCATGGACTGTTACATCGATGTGCGCGGAAACCGGTACAGCGTCCCTGCCCGACACGTCGGAGAGTCGCTGGATATTCGGATTGGCTTGGATGGCAGTCTGCGGGTCTACGATCCCCTGAACTTTGACCCCAATCAGCCGCCGCTGGCGGTCCACACCCTGCGGGATGCCCGCGAAGGCTGGGTGACCGTTCCCGAACACCATGCCGCCCTGTGGCAAACCACGATGAAAGTGGAACAGCGCCCCCTGACAGTCTACGAGGAGGTTTCACGATGGAACTTGTGAACCTGTTGGACAAACTGAAAATGGATCATCTTGAAGCCCAGTTGGATGCGGTTTGCGAGCAGGCTGCCCAGAAGCAACTGGACTACAAAACCTTTCTCAACCAGGCTTTGGCGACGGAATGGCAGGGTCGTTACCAGCGCGGGATTGAAGCCAGGCTCAAACAAGCTCGTTTCCCCTGGACGAAGACCCTCGAACAATTCGATTTTGACTTTCAGCCTTCGCTCGACCGCCGCCAGATGCGCGAATTGGCGGGGTTGAGTTTCGTCGAGCGGGCCCATAACGTGATTGTCCTGGGTCCTCCTGGGGTCGGAAAAACCCATTTGGCGATTGGACTGGGAGTGAAGGCCGTCGAATCCGGTTACTCCGTGCTCTTCCTCACCCTGGAGGCATTGATGAACCGCCTGACCAAGGCTCTCAGCGAGAACCGTCTGGAGCGCAGCCTGCAGCAGCTCACCTATCCTAAATTGCTGATCATCGATGAACTGGGCTATCTCGCCTTATCCCGCATCGAAGCCAGTCTCTTTTTTCGCCTGGTGGCCCGCCGCTATGAACACGCCAGCCTGATTGTGACTTCCAACAAGAGCTTCCTCGATTGGGGTGAAATCTTCAACGACCCTGTCCTGGCCACGGCAGTTCTGGACCGTCTCCTGCATTGCTCCACCACGCTCAACATCAAGGGCGAAAGTTACCGTCTCAAAGAGAAGCGCAAGGCCGGACTGTTGGGACGTTCGACGTTGGAGTCAGAACCTGAAATAGACCCCGCCCATGTATAGCGATTTCTGCTATCCTGTGCCCTGGTCGAAAAAGAGTGAGTTTTGCGCTTTGGCACCATTGCCGAGGCGTAACCCCGGGAGCAGAGAGCCGGTCTCAGCCAGGCTCTCTGCCTCGGCAACGGTACGGGGGCAGCGCTCAGGTTGCTCTCAGCAGTGCCGTACCCTCTGCTCCCGTTCCTTTATTTTACGTCTATCCCGGGTCATCCGGAAATGTTAAAGAAACTGAAAGGAGAAAAACGTACTTTCTCATTCCTGAAAAGTGGACTTTCTAAAATCCTGTTTTGTGGACATTTTACTTGGCTCTTGACAATCCCCTTCTAATCCAGCTCATCTTGTAAATCCAAAGAAAAGGACACGTGCAATACTGCGTGTCCTTTTCCATTTCTGATTCACATAAAAAAACAAAGGAGGATCACATGGTTGTTGGAACAATCAAAGTAAGCACCTGCTATGGCATCGTAGACATCCAGGTCGAAATTCGCAGCAAAGGTCCTTATCCGGGCACTGCTTGGGTAACGGCATTGAATGGACTTGAACCCTTTACGAAGACCAGTCATGGTGGACCCTACCAGGACAGTACGGCTGTGGTTCTGATCCCGAACATTCGAGATGTTCATTTGGAGCCAGATCCGGACGAAGAACAAAACGAATCATATTCTGAAGAACCGGTTGTGGAAACACCATTATTGGCTCCAGATTGGTTCCTGGAGAGTGCTTATGAAGACCAAACCTGCATTGAATGAACCGTTTTCAACAGTAAGACAAACTCCAACCCCTCAGCATTTTCAAAAGAAGAAGTTGATCCGAGAAAGCATCCTGACAGAAGCCGTTACGGTGTCTGTTCAGGGCTTTCAGTATCTCGTTGATATGGGAATACAAAATACACCCCGCTTTCATCGGGTCAACAAAAACAAAGAATGCTCCTGCGGCGCACCCTATTGTGAAGCCATTGAAGCTGTAAGACTGTATCTTCAATCTGGCGGCGCACGCGCTCCTGATCCACAAGGAATGCCTCCCTGTCCGATCTGCGGTAGTAAGACGTTCCGCGACCGTGATTGGGATGGTAAATACACCAAAGAATTGGGCTGGCGTTGCACAAAAGGTGGTTTGCGCCACTTCCTGGATGCCAAAGCTGAGCGGATCAAGAAACAGCTCGCAGAAAATCCCTGGTTGATCCCGCCTGTGCCTGGATACCCCGGCGTCAGGCGAGATGAATTGATGACCTGGGAAGAATGCGAGGCGATCAACCGCAAGATCTTTCTCGAAACCGGCTACGATCCGACCGCATGAATCACACGACCCCAAAAGAGGGGGCAGCATCCCTCCTGGGGTGGTCTGTCCCCTTTTTTTCAAAGGAGATAGACATGAACGACTTTCAACCTTACCTTATCCAAAGCATCCATACGCAAATCTACAACTTACCCCGGCTCAAGCACCTGCCTGTTCGTGAGCAGCCTGCCTTTCGGGTGGCCAAAGACTCGGATGCATGCAGCCTGGCTGAACTGCTGGCCGTCATCATCGGTGGTTCGACCCAAATCGAAACCGCTGAACGATTGCTGGCTCAGTTTGGTACGATCCAGAAGATTGCTCAGGCGCATGTGAACGAAATTGCCAAGGTACAGGGTGTCAGCAACTTGACAGCCCTACGACTTAAAGCTGCTCTGGCGTTAGGGCGCAAGCTGCTCCAACCGGAGGATGAACGCCCTGTTATTCATTCACCCGGAGATGCAGCCCAGATTCTGATGCCAATGCTGGCCCACCGCGAGCAGGAATACATGGTGGTGATGCCGTTGGACACCCGTAACCGAATGCTGGACGTGATTGAGATCTACCACGGTTCCCTCAATTCCTCGATGGTCCGCGTCGGTGAGTTATTCAAACCGGCGCTGCAACGGAATGCGGCTGCAATCCTGATCGCCCACAATCACCCATCCACAGACCCGACCCCCAGTCCAGAAGATATCAGCGTGACCCGAGCCATTGTTCAGGCAGGCAAGCTATTGGATGTTTCCGTCCTGGACCACCTGGTCATCGGATTATCTCGCTGGGTATCCCTCAAGGAAAAAGGATTGGGTTTTTCGTAATTCAAGAATAATCACAAGGAGAATCATATGAAACCGATTTTGTTTTTTGACATTGAAACGACGGCCAACCCAAATGCAGTTGCGCTCCTACCCGAGCCAACTGCTCCGGCCAATTACAAAGACGCTGACAAAATTGCTCAGTACATCACCGAAAAGAAATCCGAACAGATTGCACAGGCACCTTTGGATGCCGATTTGGGCAAGGTCATCGCCATCTCGCTGCAAAGTGGGATTGAAAGCCAGGTAGAAGTTCATCTGAACGGCGACCCTGAAACTAAAACCGAAAGCGATCTGATCCGCTGGTTCTGGGCCGCGTTCGCGAAAGCAGAAGGCCGCTCCTGCGGTTACAACATCATCGGCTTTGACCTTCCTTACATGCTCAGGCGTTCGTTTGACCTGGGTATTCAAGTCCCGATCCAGCCACAACTGTCCAAGTTTCGCACCGATCCCACCACCGATCTAATGGCCATTCTCTACAACTGGGGACCGGCTAAAGGATTGAAATGGGTCTGCAAGCGCTACGGGATTAATAACCCGCTGCCTGACCTGGATGGTTCACAAGTGGCCAACATGGATACGGAAACACTGCGCAAGTACGCTGGAAATGATGTTTACCTCGTTGTGGAACTGTACAAACGCATGTGTGGGGTGTACTTGCCGACATTGAATGCATACCAGCCCGCTTTCTTCAATCGTTAATTTTAAAGGAGGATCAAATGGACCAACTCACCACATTACAACACCTGGAATATCTGGAAACAGGCTTTGAGGTGTCCAAAATTCTGGCACACGCCGGATACCGGATGGAAGCTCCCGCATTTGTCATTACCTGGGGGCAGGTAGCCGAAGTTTTGGCGCATACCCTGGCCGATCACGGCCTGACCTCTGACCGGTTGGACGAAAGCATGTTGTTCGATCTGGTTCAGGGCGCACAGAAGGCATTGGAAAACGATGATGTGCTTTCCTGGCGCGACATTCTTCGCCTGTACACCACTTCCGATCCAGGAATTATGGCGTTTCTTGAACCGCCAGATATGGAAGACGACGAAGGACCGCTGACTGAATTGTATGAGAACGCCACCCGTCTGGGTGACGACGAAGCATATTGGTCAGATGGCGGTGTCTCTGCCGACTTCTTTGACGACTTTTAGACGTAAGGCACGCAAGATGGAAAACCATCTTGCGTGCCTTTCACACCGTTGGGACGAATGTGTAGATCAGCTTTTTTGAATAGGGCTGGTCTGTAGATAGTTTCAACGTTGGTTCTTTTTCACCCTGAACGTTGGCTTGTATTTTTACATAAAGGAGGATCACCTGGAGGTTACAAATGCAAAATACACAACAAGCTGTGATATGGCGGTTGGCTTATACCAACATTGAACCGCCCGAAAAAAGCTCTGGAATGGACATCGAGGATTTCACCCTGGGCAAGTTCGATGAGGAATGCCTGGGGGACACTCCACCCGAATCAGATTGGAGCGACTGGTTTCCTCCACCGCCGCGATTGACGGAATGGGAACTGTGCGAACTAACCGATTGGGTTGAGATTGAGGCTTCAAAAAAGAATCTCATTCCAGATCCAGATACTTACCCACTAACAGACTATTTTGACGCAAAGGAGACTTATGGAAAAACAATTGACCCAACTCAATATCCCTGTACCGCCTGCACCTATTCTGGAGCAGGCTGTGGGATATCGAAATTACCGCAATGCCCGCTTTCTTGCCCTCTGGTGGGAACCCTGCGGAGATGAAGCCATGGTATCCGATGGTTTAGTGACCTTTACCGGACTTTGGCCAGGATATTTAGCTTATGTGCAGCATCGAGCAGCTCATTTCCAACTGGCTGCTTACAACCTGGGCTCATCCGAGGATCCGGCAGAATATCGCCTGGTCATCGACCTTGAGAATCGGCAAGCGTTTATTGCTCCCTGTAAAGAAGCTGAAGGATTGCTGACTTCCCAATGGGGAACCTCCCGCGAGAAACCTGTTGCTATTTCATCGGAGGAAATGGAGAAATGGCTGGCAGATTTATCCGAGCAGTTATCCCACTTTCCAAGCATGGATGAGCTGTTGAGCCAGATGGCTGAAGATCAGAAACATGTTGCGACCCTCCAGCATTGGCTGGATGAACAAATTCAATAACCCAAGCATCAGAAATCACAAGGAGGATCATTATGACCTGCAAAGTAACGGTTCAAAAGAATACATTTGCCGAAAGCCTGGCGATTGTCGGGCGGGCGGTGGGCTCCCATACTCACCTACCCATTCTATCCAATATCTTACTCAGCAAGGATGAAGGACAACTAAGGCTCTCGGCTACCGACCTGACTCTGGGGGTGACTGTCTGGATGGATGCTCATATGGATGGCGATCCGGCATTAACCTTACCAGCCAAGACGCTGACTGATGTGGTCAATTTGCTAGCAGACCCTGAAGTGGTATTTTCGGTTAATGGTAAACCGGAAGCGGCCCTGAAATGCGGCACATATAAAGGAGTTGTCAAAGGTGTGGAAGCATCCGAATTTCCGTCAATACCGGATTTCGATGTCTCAAGTGGTATTCCCTTGGATGCAAACGCATTCAAGAAGATGATCCAGAATGTTGCTTTCGCCGCTTCGGTGGATGACAGCCGGCCAGTTCTGACCGGAGTTCTGATGAACATGGACGGAAAATCCGCTTCAATGATTGCGACGGATGGTTTTCGCCTGGCGGTGTGCAAGGCTGAACTGCCGGTGACTCTTGGCAAGAAGCAGTTGATCATCCCTGCTTCTGCCTTGAAAGAAGTGGTGCGGATTTTAGGAGCCACAAAGGCAAACAAAATCACTCTATTTCTGCCTTCATCCGGAAGCCAGGTGGTATTACGCTGTGAAAATGTGCAAATTGTTTCGCAGTTAATCGATGGGAAGTTCCCCGACTACCAGGCTATCTTGCCGAAGGGCTACAAAACCCGGGCGGTCGTCAACACCAACGATCTGCTGAAAGCCTGCAAGCAGGCAAGTATCATTGCCCGCGAAGGAAGCAATGTGGTGCGTTTTCACCTCCAACCTGGACCCGATCAGACTGGAAAAGTCAGATTGTTGGCTGAATCTGACGAGACCGGCACCAGTGAAATCGAGATAGGTGCCACCGTTGAAGGCCAGGAATTGGAGATCGCATTCAATGTGAAATTCTTGCAGGACGGCCTGGAAACCATTTCTACAAAGAACGTGGTCATTGAGGCCAATGCCCATAACACACCGGCTGCGATACGACCTACTGGTCGCGCAGCATCCCCGTCAGGGGAAGAGGAGGATTATTTATACGTATTGATGCCAATGCACATTGATGGAAAATGATTATATAAGGGGGAGTAGAAAACTCCCCCTTATAATCTATTCTCAAAACCTACTCCATTCGTGATATATTATTTTTCCTACTAAGGGCTTTAGAATTTATAATAGCAACTATCTCTGGTACAACAACCTGATATTCTACAACTTCTTTAGCAACAATCCGGACAGATAAGGCCCTTTTTTCACATTCTCTGGCATCTACATCCAAAGGATCTATGCAATTCCAATATCCAGCTTTTTTGTTTAATATATATACATGATTTTCATCTTGTGTTTCAAAGATTTGTAGTTTTATAATTTGATTAATTTTCAAATATCGTTTTTCTTCCTCATAAACAATATTAGCTCGAAAATTTAGGTCATTTTCACAAGCGTTCGTAATATGTTGATGGGATAGGAGAATCGTCGTTGGATCGTATCCCGAATTGTACATCTTGATAATTAATTCCACGAGTTTTTGATAAGACAAGCGTATCATTCTTATTCTCTTGATACTTTCCTGAGACAATAAAGTTTTTAATACGTAGTTTATCTCAGCCTTAAAAAGCATCTCAATTGATTCAAATCCGACCCTGGAACTTATTTCCCTTTCCCCATAACCTATTATTGTGAAATTAATTTTCTCAGGACATATGACTGAACAGGATGTCTTAAGCTCAATAGGATTTCTTGGTTGTGTATTTTCAGCCATTGCAAGCTCATTGACTATGTTGTGCTTCCGATAATACTCTGTGGAATAGCGTTGATATGCTTCAACCAGACTTTGTTCGACCGGTAGATTGAGCATAAAACTTGTTATTTCTCTTGACCACTCCTCCCTATTTTTAGTATCCAATAGCCAATCTCTGGCTCTCAATAAAGATTCGGATGCTTGATTCCTAAATATATCATTCCAATTTTCCGCCAAATCATTAACGGCGTCATATTGAGTAACTGCTTTGTCTAAACGATAGGGTAGATTTACTAAGAAATAATAATTGCTTTTTAGTTCTTTTTGAATTACTTCTAAATATCTCTGATCCACATTAAGAATTGTTGTATTATGCCTAGATAAAGCAAAATTAAAATAGTCTTTATTGTTATCTTTATATTGTTGAAGTGTAAAAGCCAAACAAAGCAAGAAAAATTGGTGCACGTATGCTTCAGCACCATGGTAATCTTCAAGTTCCCAAGGTATTACAGATAGGTTTATCATTTGATGTGTTAAAAATTCGATATTAAAATAAACCATATTGACGTTGGAATAATGGGCATTAACATCTGGCGGGTTTACATGCTGCCAGAGTTCTTTGATACAGGGGTAATTTTTTTTATATAGAGCATATACACAAGTTCTGTAAAAAGTATCATAAATCGCGGTAGTTACCCATAGTTTGGAAAGCGCACGTTGAATTAATGTCGCTTGAGTTTGTAATTCTAAATTAGACGCGGGTATAAATGACTTAATATCGGAAATGACAAGTTCTAATATCTCTTTGTTGTTTCTAGTAATTCGCGAATTTATGAGAAATCCTGCGTTTTGCCAAAAATCCAGTTTTCTAGTATCAAATGAAATTCTGGCGTCTAGAAATTTATACAAGAAATTCGTAAAATCAGTATGAAAGGATCGGTACTGCTGCTCCAATGAATCATTTCCACTGTAGTCGCCTCGAATTGAAGTATTGCTAAAGTAACCAAGTTCTGCTTTCCACAAAGAGAAATCATTACAATCGATTATTTTATTATTAATTTCATAAAGCGCGTTACAGCAATAACTTAGACAATCATCATTAGGAATATCTATAAGGTATGAAGAAAATAGAAAATTTCTCAAATGTAACAACAATAGATACCTGGAATCGTCTTTGCAATCAATTGCTGTTTTGACGAGTTCAGGGTACTGATAAACCAATATGCCTTTGATTTTTTGAATGATTTCATTTTCCGTAACAGGTTCTTGTATATTTAGGATTTGATTATTTAACTTTTGATAATGGAATTCCAATTCTTGAATTATTAAACTTTCGATAATCTCGGACAATAAACCAGAAATATGGCGTGTAATTTCTTCATCTTTCGCGTTTACAGCTTTCTTATAAACCCGATTTAATTGCTCTACAATAGGGGAAATGCAACCTTTATCGAATAATGCCACTTCATGTTCCCATCCATGAAAATACTTAAGAACCAAATCCTTTGTAATTACAATTTGAAGTTTTTGAAGTCCATTGAGATATTCGATAGAAACTTGATCTTCACCCCTTTCAAATGCTTTAAGCGATATATCTCCCAATAAAACAATGATTTCTCTAAATGATTTCGGATCCGATTTTTTAGCAAATTTTATTGCGTCTTCATAAATTTTATCTGCCAAATTGCCTGGGTTTAATAACGAAAGAGTATTTATAGAAAAAACCGCCATTACCATTAAGCAAAAAACAAATAACCCACTCATAAGAAGAAATTCAACATGATACATGGGTATCGTTTGGATACCTAATGAAACGACAGCAATTAATATGCAAATTAATGAGGTTACAAAGGCTATCCTAGCAATCCAATTACCCTGAATATACGAAAATGCGCGTGGTGTGTATCTATCTGAATAAATTTCGACTGCGAGTACTGAGATGGAAAAGACTATTGCTAAAATTCCAGCTAATACTCCAGCAATAGTTGAGAGAAAATTATTCGCAATTTCTCCATCGAGAGGAAAATTGAGGGGAATATTCACGGTACAATACGTGATAATCACCACAATTGTTGGGGGAAGAGCTAGAAATGCTATTAGTTGTATTCGTTTCATATTTTGGCTCTATGGGGAGGCAATCGCCTTTCGAATATGGTTGGTTATATTTATCGATTCCAAGAAAGTTTAAACTTAAACAAAAATATTAGATGTTTTTCGGGTTTGCTTGCTTTCTGTTTAAAAAATTGGTTTGTATATTAAATATCTAAACTCAGAAATCCCTAATTAATTTTACATCTCTTCTTCCAATAGTACAGCGAACATAGATTCTGAAATCTTTATTCAGATACTTTGTTTGCTGTTCTGTAATGCTCTTGCATTCAGACACACTTTAACGTTGGCCGATTTATTTTTTCAACGTTGGTCATTCAACCCATATAGAATCCAAAGGAGGAACACATGAATGTTTACGAAGATAAATACCTGCGCGAAAAAGTGAATCGCATTATCGCCAGGCAGATGGAGGGCAAGGTTGTTATTGCCGCCCATAAAGACGGCAGCGGTTTGCTGACCAGAGAGGATCTGGGTCAAGAACTGACCCGGGCAGCCTACCCATACGATTACGCAGTTGGGAAAGCCGGTTTTCTGAAGTACGATTCGGAACTCGGCGCATACTTGTTTTCTGTCAAATCGGGTGAGAAACTGCCGCAGGTGTTAGCGAACTACCAATCCTTGTCCCTGGCAGAAGCCACCCTCGATGTGCAAGACAGGAGGATTAATATCCAATGCGGCGAAGCCTGCATCACATTCACCGGCGTGCAGCCCTGGAAGGGGTTGTACGATATTCTACGGGAACTCAACGAAGAACTGGAGCGGGTTAATGCCGGGATCGTCGTCTGGAAAATCATTCCAAAGGAAAATAACAAGGTCAGACCAGGCGGACGCCTGTTTTCTGAAGCGGTTCCAAAGCTGCGCAATGGCCAAGCCATGTCGCATGTCACCGGTTATGCTTACGATAGTGACCACAACCTGGTGTACATCGGTCTGGTCGGATATAAGACCAGCCTGGAGTCGCTGCGGGTAACGCTTATGTGCAGTAAACCGTTGCAATTGACGCAAGATGGCGTGGGCGATGTCAGCCTTATCTCAACTGATAAGTATGAGCAGGCGTGGCAAGCCATGCCTGAGTACACCAGCCATCACGTTGGTTTTGTGTCTCGGTTGGCGCTGCCCGGAAAATGGGAACCAGATGACCTCAATGCTTATCTGCTCGTCTTTCGAGGGACACCTGAACCAGGAAAAGAAATGATCCGGCTCTTCATCGAACGGATCAAAGAAGCCCTGGAGGTGCCGATCCTGGATGAGTGGGCAACCATCATTTGGAAACAGGCCCGCAATCGCAAGTTGGTACATGATCTGGTAACTGGCGGTGATTGCATCCTGGGAGCCAAAATCGACCTGCAAGCCGACTGGCAAGAACTGCTGACCGAGTTGTTGTCACAAGAGGATATCTCACTGATCGCCGCCTGAGCGAACAAGTAAACTATTACCAAATTCACCCCGGAGGGGGCGTTTTTCATCCCCTCAAGGGGTGGGACGCGCCTCCTCCGGGGAATTTATTTCTCACACAAGGAGTGAACAATGCGTCCACCAGCAATTGAAAGAATGGGATACTATCCCACCGATGATCCGGTTGTCGAGATCATCCGTACTTACCTGAAACCGCCTGTAGAAAAAGGGCGGTTATTTGATCCCTGTGCAGGGGAAGGCAAGGCTGTTTCTGCTCTCGGTAAATCGCTCAACTGCGAAACCTGGGGCGTCGAAATCTCCCCGGATCGGGCTGAAAAGGCACAAAACGTGATGGATAAGGTTTACCAGGCTCCCTGGCAGTCCTGTGTCCTGAGCGACGAAAGCGTTTCCTGGCTCTATTTGAACCCTCCGTACGAATTTGACCGCTTCGATGGTCAAAAACGGCTGGAATGGGATTTTCTCAAAACCACCACCTCCAAACTGATGCGCGGCGGCTTGCTGACCTACATCATCCCCCAGAAAATCCTGGGCATGATTGAAGTCACTCGCCTTTTAGCCGGGCATTACGAGGCTATAACAGTCTATCGCTTTCCGGATGGACTGTATGAGAAGTTCAAGCAGGTGGTAGTGCTGGCGTACAAACGTAAGCTGTACCAGCTGCCCACCGACAAGGAGGTGCTTTCCCTGCAAAGCCTGGCAACCACAGAACTGGAACCCATCGAAACCGCTGTTGAACCAATCTATGAACTACTGTCAGCACCCGCACGTGGTGCAAATGGCAAACCGATTGTGTTCAAGCGCACGGATTGGGAACCGGAGGAAGTGGTCGAAGCCACAATTGAAGCAGGTGTTCACAAGACCAACGAATGGCTGGATCTGATTCACCCAACGCGCAGCTTGACGCAGCTCTCCCAACCGGTCATGCCCTTAAAGAAGGGGCATATTGCGATGCTCATGGCCTCTGGCATGATGGG
>JBGSJZ010000022.1:0-2791 GCA_041741455.1 Anaerolineaceae bacterium
CAAGCGCACCAGCCGTGGCAGCCTGTTACCCGACCGCTGGATGCTGCCGGAGGCTCTGGCAGATGAAACAGGCGTGATTTTTGCCTCGGCTTTCCCGGGCATGAACCGCCTGGCCGAAGAAGCTGAGCGCTACACCCTGGCGCAGGCTCTGGGTAATCAATTGGATGAGCTCCGGAAACTGCAATCCCTGGTCCCTGGAACCCAGGTGGAACTCATGGCTGAAATCTCAAAGCGGATCGTAGCAGTGGAAGAAAAGCTGGCCGGGATAAACTACCAATTTAACCGCCACTTCATCTTTGGCATCCTCTCCATGGGACACTCCCAATTTGCCGAATATATCGGTGCTCGCGGTCCGAATACTCAAATCAACGCAGCCTGTGCATCAACAACCCAGGCTTTGGGTCTAGCCGAGGACTGGATCAGCAATGGTCGCTGCCGGCGGGTGGTGATCATTGCAGGGGACGACATCACCAATCCGGTCATGGGGCCGTGGATCGGTTCCAGCTTCCTGGCCAGCGGTGCGGCCACAACCGAGGGCGATATGCGCCAGGCAGTACTGCCGTTTGACCGCCGTCGCAATGGCATGATCATGGGGATGGGCGCCGTCGGTTTGGTGGTTGAGGCTGAGGATGCTGTGCGTGAGCGAGGGATGCGCGGCATATGCGAAGTGCTGGCTACCCAGTTTGCCAATAGCGCCTTCCATGGTACCCGGTTGGACGTGAACCACGTCAGTGAGGTGATGGAACGCTTGCTGGCTCAGGCGGAACGCCGCTTCGGCATTCCCCGGGATGAAATTGCTCCCCGATTGGTTTTTGTTTCTCACGAGACGTACACTCCTGCCCGCGGCGGCAGTGCCTCAGCAGAAATTCATGCCTTGCGCCGAACTTTCGGTGAGAAAGCCAACCAGGTGGTGATTGCCAACACCAAGGGCTTTACCGGTCACTCGATGGCGGTTGGCATTGAAGATGTGGTGGCAGTCAAGGCGCTGGAATACCGAATTGTGCCACCCATTGCAAACATCGGCGAAGGCTTCGAGCCAGACCCGGAACTGGGCGACTTGAACTTATCTCATGGCGGCGAATATCCGGTTGAATTTGCCCTGCGCCTGGGAGCAGGTTTCGGTTCACAGATTTCCATGTCGCTGCTGCGCCGGATCGCCGGAGTTGGCGAGCGGGTAAATCAACCCCGCTACAACCAATGGCTTTCAGCGGTCTGCGGCTATGACCAACCAGAGCTGGAATTGATCCAGCGCACCTTGCGCGTCCGCCATGCAGGAGTCCCCCAACACATTCCCGCACGCAGCACCTGGCAATTCGGCCGAGGCCCGATTGCCTGGGTGGGAGACCGGGTTCCATCGATCTTGACTCTTGCGGATATTTCAGTGCCTCTCGTAGTTGATACGACCCCGGAAGTGCAACCGGCTGCGGTCATTCCAATGGAAGCCCCCGCCCCAGCAAATGCAGATACCGAAGAGATCAAAGCATTTGTACTTGCGGTGGTAAGTGAAAAAACAGGCTACCCGGTGGAAATGCTGGACCTGGAACTGGATCTCGAGGCCGATCTGGGTGTGGATACCGTCAAGCAAGCAGAGCTTTTTGCAACCATTCGCGCCCATTACAGCATCCCCCGGCGTGAAGATTTACACTTGAGCGATTACAACACGCTGCAGAAAGTTATCGGCTTCATGAGTGATGCCTTGCAGGGATCAACTCCACAACTGGACGTGGCAGCACTCATTTCTGTAGAAGAACCTGCCCAACAACTTGTTTCCCCAGCCGGTGCAGTTCAAGAAGAAGTCAAAGTCTTTGTCCTCTCGGTGGTCAGTGAGAAGACCGGTTACCCGGTGGAAATGCTGGACCTGGAGTTGGACCTGGAGGCGGACCTGGGTATTGATACCGTCAAGCAAGCTGAATTATTTGCCACCCTCCGAGCACATTACAACATTCCCCGGCGGGAAGATTTACGCCTGAGCGATTACAACACCCTGGCCAAAGTGATCGATTTTATGCTGGATGCAAGCCAATCCGAAGTTCCGCTGGCAAGCATGGAAACCCCAGTCCGTTCGCAACCGGCCGAAGAGCAAAACGAACAGCGCTTCACGCCGTTGAGCATGCATTACAAGGCGCCCAACATCGAGGAAGCGGTCTGTGAACAGTTTGACATGATCACATTCATGAAGGATATGCTCCCTTATCATGTTCCGGAACTACCCGCGACCCGGATTGCCACCAGGAAAATCATCCAGCGGAGGATTCCAGCCCCGGTGCTTCGCCCTCGCCTGGATTTATGCCAGCCAACCTGTGTAGCCTTGGAAGCTGGAAGTCGGATTCTGGTAGTCGGTGGACCAGCAAAAGTGAATGAGACCCTGACCAAGAAGCTGAAAAACCGCAAGGCGGATGTGCTGAGCCTGGATGTCTATGATTCAGAAACCCTGGAAAAAATTATAACCTGGGCAGCAGAAGGCGCTGTGGAAGGTGTTTACTTCCTCTCCGCCCTGGATGTTGAGCCTAGCCTAAACAAAATTACACTGGAAGAATGGAACCAGGAGCTGGAAAAGCGCATCTTTGCACTTGCTGAAATCCAACGGGCGATGCCTGCCAGTGCGTTTCTGGTTTGCGCCACCCGCCTGGGCGGCTTGCACGGTTACGGTCCGCAATGCGCCAGCGCTCCAATGGGCGGAGCTGTGAGCGGCTTTACCAAAGCCCTGGGCTGGGAGCGCCCAGAAGCGTTTGTGAAAATCGTCGATTTTTCACTAGACTCGACCCCCACAACCATTGCCACCCGCTTGATT
>JBGSJZ010000023.1:0-14721 GCA_041741455.1 Anaerolineaceae bacterium
GCCAGCCAGCCCCTCTGCAACGGCCCCCAGACCATGAACATCCTCGCCGTCGGCATTGACTATGTCGGCAGCGGCGGAGATTACCTCTACGGCCTGGCCGACGTCATCCGCATCATCCACCTCGATTTCACCCGGCCCTCCATCTCCATCATGGCCATCCCGCGCGACCTGCGCGTCTCCATCCCCGGCCTCGAAAGCCGCGGCATCGACTACGGCAAGATCAACCAGGCCTACTTCTTCGGTACCCCCGCCATGGGTTATTATGCCGGGCAGGCGGGCGGCGCAGGCCTGCTGGCGGATACCCTGTATTACAACTTCGGCCTCTACCCCGATCACTACGGCGTGTTCTCCATGCGCGCCTTGCAGAGCCTGATTGACGCCGTCGGCGGCATCGACATCACCCTCGAAACGGCGGTGGACGGCAACGCCAACGGCATCGACATCGGCTTTTACGACGTCGGCCCCCACCACTTCGACGGCGCTACCGCCATCCTCTTCGCCCGCATCCGCGCGGGCTACTCCGACCTCGACCGCATCGACCACCAGACCATCATCCTCAACGCCCTCTACCAAAAGTTGATGTCCGAAGAGGTCCGCCCCAGGCTGCTCTCCATCGCCACCGACTTCATCCTGACCGAGAAGATCCTCACCGATTTCTCCCCCTCCGACCTGCCCATGCTCATCTGCCTCGCCCAGCAAGTCGAGCGGGATAGCATAAAAGTTGCAACCTTACCCTCAGATACATTCCACGCCGAAACCATTTTCGGCTCCAACCAGGTGGACCGGGTCTTCTACTTCATCCCCGACACCGAAAAAGTCATCCAGGTCTTTAACAACTTCCAAACCGGCCTCTTCCCCTAACCCCCCTCGCTCCCCTCCACCCAAACAAAGGGCTTCAGCCCCTTGCCCCTGGCAAGCCTCATCCGTGCCCTGTCTGATCCGTCCTCATACCCGATTCTGTGGTTCATAGTTTTAGATTTCTCTAGGTCTATTCTTATCTGTGCTAATCTGTGTCATCTGTGGTTAAAAGATTTTCTTCTGCGGTCAAGAGTTTTTTCTGCACTTTCTTTTTATGATAGAATCATTCGTCTGCTGGGGTCGTGCAAACAGATCTCTGTCTCAGATTGATCAGGAAGGTAAACAAGATGGAAATTCGACAATATCTGGCAATAGTCCTGCGTTGGCTCTGGCTCCTCATCCTCGGCCTGATCTTAGGCGCCGGCATCGCCTTTGGCATCAGCATCCAGCAGGACAAGGCCTACCAGTCCTCCACCCGCGTCCAGGTCATGAGCGCCCCCAGCTCCGGCGACAGCTATTATTCCTACTACAACGACCAGATGCTCGCCAAAACCTACGCCCAGACCCTCACCACCCAGCCCATGTTGGATGGGGTCGAATCCCGCCTGGGCATCCCGGTCGAACGCTGGCAAATCAAGGTCAAAACCGTCTCCGAAACCCAGCTCATCGACATCAGCGTCGAATACGCCAACCCGCAGTTCGCCGCCGATATTGCCAACAACCTGGTGGAAGTCTTCGCCGAGATGAACAATATCTTGCAGGCCAGCCGCTTCCTCGAATCCGAGGAGAGTTTGCAGGGCCAGATCGACCAGATGGACGACCAGATCCAGGCCTTACAGGCGCAGTCCACCGCCGCCTCCAGCGCCGAGAGCGAAGCCGCCATCCTCAAGGCCGAAGAGGAAATCAGCCGCCTGCAGACCGAAATCATCAACCTGCAGACCGAGATCGACCAGCTCACCGGCTCCGGCACGCTGGACGACCTGAGCCCCGAGCAGCGCGCCCTCTTGAACGAGAAGAAGCTGCAACTGCAACAACTGCAAACCACCTACGAATTATTCCAGCAGATTTACTCCAACCTGATCGTCCTCGGCAACTCCTCCGGCTTCACCGACGGCGGAACTTCCGCCAACGACAAATTGCAGTCCACCCTCGCCCTCTACGAGCAAATCCGCGCCAACCTGCTCGCCAGCTACGAAGATGTCCGCCTCGCCCGCCTCAACAGCACCTCCAACATCGTCCAGATCGAACCGGCCGTCCCCAATTACACCCCCATCCGCCCGCAGACCGCCCGCAACACCGCCATGGGCGGCGCTGTCGGTCTGCTGCTGGCCGCCATGATCATCTTCCTGATCGAGTACCTGGATGACACCCTCAAATCCTCCGACCAGATCGTCGAGAAGTTCGGCCTGCCGGTCATCGGCTACATTGCCGACATGGAGCACGAACCGCAGACGCCCTACGTCGCCGAAAATCCCCGCTCCCCCGTCTCGGAATCCTTCCGCACCCTGCGCACCAATCTGGAGTTCGCCGCCGTCGATACCCCCCTCAAGACCCTCCTCATCGTCAGCGCCAACCCCGCCGAGGGCAAGTCCACCATCGCCGTCAACCTGGCCGTCACCATCGCCCAGGGCGGCAAGCACGTCCTGCTGATCGATGCCGATCTGCGCCGGCCGCGCATCCACAAATTCTTCAGCCTGTCCAACCGGCTCGGCCTGTCCGACTACTTCCGCAATTCAGCCGCCCTGGCTGATATCATTCAGCAATGGAAAGATCCCAATCTGGCCATCATCACCAGCGGCGGCATTCCCCCGAATCCGGCTGACCTGCTGGCTTCAAAAAAGATGGTCAGTGTGCTGGAGGCTGGCAAGGGTTCAGCCGATATCGTCATCGTCGATGCACCGCCCTTCCTCGTGGCCGATGCCTCCATCCTGGCCTCGCATGTGGATGGGGTTCTGCTGGTGGTCTACCCCGGCAAGACCCCGCTGGATGCCATCCAGAACACCCTGGAGCAGATGAACCGGGCCGGAGCCCACATCGTGGGTGTGGTCATGAACCGGATTTCGCGCAACCGCGGCTATTACGGCGGCTATCGCTATTATTCACCCTATTACCAGGGTCAGTACCACTACGGGGTCGAGGGTGACAGTCGCAAATCCAAAAAGCTCCCCCTGCGCGCCCGTTTGAAAAAGGCATTCGGCAAGCCGAAGAGTACTCCCGAGCAGGACCAGTAAGACCTGGCGTAAATCCAGATGCCAAAAGTTCAAATTTGTCCTTACCTGGGCAAGGCCGATGACCCGGCGACTCCGATCCTCTTTCCGTCGCCGGTCAATAGCTGCTTCCGCGCCCCGAAAAGCATCACACCGGACCTCGAGTATCAATCCGCCACCTGCCTCAACCCCGAACACAAAACTTGCCCGGCCTTTATCAATGTCTACGATATCAGTGCCGTGCCAGTCTATCAATCGCCATCCGATATCCGTAATCGCACCGGCAAGATTGTCATTGTCGTCAGCCTGATCGTTCTCTTCTTGTTCCTGTTGACCATTAACTTGATCGGCCTGGGCGTCATTCCAGGCCTGAAGCTGGATCCTACCCCAACCCCGATCCCCCCAACCTCCACCATCCCGGTGGTTTTTTCCCCGCAACCAACCCCCTTCAGCCCAATTTCTACCGACATCCCGCTCGTCACCTCCACCATCACAGCCTTCATCCCCAACACCAGCACGCCGACCATCACCTTCAGCCCAACCCCGATTGCCAGGATCGACCTGGATACGGTTTTCGGCTCGGAGCTCAAATTCGTCATTCACCGCGTCCGCTCCGGTGAAAGCGTTAGCCTGTTTGCCAACCAGTATTTATCGAGCGTTGAGGTCATTCAATGGGCTAATCTCAACAGCCTGTCCCCCCTGCGGATAAACCAACTGGTGGTGATTCCTGTTGCCAGCACCGTGGTCGACCCGCAAATGCCGGCCTTTGAGGCGTACCAGGTACAGGCAGCTAGTGTCTCAGCCCAGGCCCTGGCCGAAGACCTGCAAACGGACCTCGCACAGTTCCTCCTGTACAATGGCCTGAATTCCGATGCTGTCCTGCCAGATAACCATTGGTTGATCATCCCACGCTCCCGCCCGTAATCCCTATGCCATCCTTCCTTTTTGTCTGCCTGGCCAATCAAATCCGTTCCCCAATTGCCGCGGCCACCTTTCGCTCTGCCTGGCTGGCCCTGCCGGGGGCAAAACCCTGCCGGGTGGCCAGCGCCGGCACCTGGACCCGGAGCGGAATGCCGGTCTCACCGGCTGCCATGGCGTATGCGGCAACCTTTGGCATCGATTTGCGCCACTTTCGCACCACCTCAATTGAGCAGGTCAAACTGGCTGAGTATGATTACATCATCGTCATGGAGAAGGGTCAGCAAGAAGCCCTGAGCATCGAGCACCCGGAGCTGCACCAGCGCATCCACTTGCTGGCCACCTTGGCCGGTTGCTTCTCCTCAGATATCCCCGACCCCGCTCGGGTCGACCGGGATACAGCCATCAATATTCTGCAGGATATGCGGGTGTGCGTCCAGCAAATCGCCCTACACCTCTGCCAGCCCATTCCTCCCCAGGAACCATAATCTGCCTTCGCCTTTCCCGGGCTAAAAAGCACCCTCTCAGGGTGCTTTTTTGATTCATCAACCTTTCAGATGGTTCCCAAATTCTCGATAGATTTGTATTGCTTGCGCTGGCGCAAAGAATTCCCACTCAATATCTCTATAATCTCAAATATGAAACCAATTCCCGGCCCGGTTTGGACGGTTCACCGCACCCTCCAGGCATATCCGCAGGCAGCCTTTATTTTCATCCAGTTGCACACGGACTGTATCGGCTGTCCATTGGCGCGCTTTTGCACCCTGGCAGAGGTTGAAATTGAATTCCACCTGTCTCCAGGGTCTCTGATTGTTCCGCTGCGGGAGTTATCCACCGCGCAAGATCCAAGGAGAGAAGTATGAAATGGATTAAATTCAGCATTTTCCTGTTGCTACTGGCACTGCTGCTAAGCGCCTGCGATGCCAATCAGCCCACCGAAGACCTGGCTGAAGTCGAGGTCACCAACGATTCCCCGGGGCTCTATGACCAGGAATTAGCAATCGCATCCTTCCAGGCTGGCGGCTGCGGCGCCTGCCACATTATTCCGGGGGTACCGAATGCGACTGGCAACATTGGCCCGGACCTTTCGACCTTTGGCAAGCAGGCTGAAGCAATCCTGTCGGATCCCGGATATTCGGGCAAAGCCAAAACGGCCATGGATTTCATCCTGGAATCCATCCAAAATCCGGATATCCACCTCTCTCAAAATTGTTCCGGTCAAGCCTGCCAGGCTGGCCTCATGCCCTCCACCTACCAGGATCAATTTGATAAGAACGAGATCAACGCTATGGCAAATTTCCTGGCAGAGCTGAAGGAAACCACGGGCAGCGCCGGGATTCAACCCACCCCAGCCATCTCGCAGCCTACTAACGAGGCGGAGGTTTCGACTGCTTCAGTCTTATCCGGCGAGGAATCCGACTGGGCCAAGCAGGTGTACTTTGAGCGCTGCGCCGGCTGTCATGGTACGCTCCGCAAAGGTGCCACCGGCCCTGCCCTCACCCCGGATGTGACCCAACCCAAGGGCACCATTGCCCTTTCGGCCATCATCTTCAACGGCACCAACCGCGGCATGCCAGATTGGGGCAAGCAGGGATTTCTAACCAAAGAACAGACGGACGTCATGGCAGAATTCCTGCAGGTTGACCCCCCCATCCCCCCGGAGATGTCACTGGATCAAATGAGGAACTCGTGGAAATTGTTGATTCCACCCGACCAGCGCCCGACCGAACCTCAGACCGAGCGTGACTGGCAAAATTACTTCCTGGTTACCTTGCGGGATGCCGGGCAGGTGGCAGTGATTGATGGAGACACCCATGAAGTGGTCACGAATGTCAATACCGGGTATGCGGTTCATATCACCCGCATGTCCGCCACCGGCCGTTACGCCTACACCATCGGCCGGGATGGCAAACTGGCCATGATCGACCTTTGGATGAAAATCCCAGATAAAGTAGCCGAAGCTCAACTGTGTTATGATGCCCGCTCAGTGGAGGTCAGCAAATACAACGGTCCTGAGGGCGATTTTACTGACAAATTGGCCATCGTGGGCTGTTACTGGCCGCCCCACTTTGTCATCCTGGATGGTCAAACCCTGGAGCCATTCAAGATCGTCAGTACCCGTTCCTATACCTTTGACACCGAGGAGTATCATCCCGAACCACGCGTCGCCAGCATCCTGGCCTCCCACTTCAAGCCAGAGTGGATCGTCAACATCAAGGAAACCGGCTTGATCTGGTTGGTCAATTACACGGATCCAATCAATCCATCGATCAAGATGATCGAAGCCTCTCGCTTCCTGCACGATGGCGGCCTCGATTCAACCAAACGCTACTTTATGGTAGCCGCCAATCAATCCAACCAGGTGGCCGTGGTAGATACCATGGAAGGCGACTTGGAAGCCCTGGTGGATACCCCAGCTATCCCACACCCCGGACGCGGAGCAAATTGGATGGACCCGGAGTACGGCCCGGTCTGGAGCACCGCCCACCTGGGGGATGCCTCTATCGTCTCGATTGGCACCGATCCGGATGGCCACCCGAAAAACGCCTGGAAAGCCGTGCGCATCACGCCCTTGCCCGGTTCTGGCAGCCTGTTTATCAAGACTTTCCCCACCAGCCCATGGATCTGGGTGGATATGACCCTCAACCCGGATCCGGTCCTGGCCCGCACAGTGTGCGTGATCGCCAAGGCCAATCCCACCCAGGTGCACAAGTGTTGGGAGGTCGCCTCCTATGGCCGGGCGGTTCACTTTGAATACAACCTGCAAGGCACGGAAATCTGGGTCAGTGTCTGGGGCGACGCCGGCAAACCCGGTGAAGAAGGTGAGATTGTGATCTATGATGACGCCACCCTTCAGGAAATTGACCGCATTCCCGGGCTAATCACCCCGACCGGTAAGTTCAACGTCTACAACACCATCACAGACACCTACTAACCTCGCTCTGTTTGAAAACTGGCGGCGATGATGCCGCCAGTTTTGATTTCTTCTCAGAATGGTTTTGGTATACAATGTTATTGACCTGAGTTCGGGTGTAAGGAAAACTTTAGCAATAATTGTCATGCTGAGCGAAGCAAAGCATCTACTAACGAAGCTGAGACCCTTCGCTAACGTTCAGGGTGACATGATTAGGATTTGATAAATCATCCCGAGCAAAAGTTTATTGCTTTCAATAAGACGTACCAGATCATCGATCATTTTGAGGAGAGGAGTAAGCCCATGCAACGCTACCTGGTTTCCCCCAAGAAGAAAATTAAACTGGCCGATTATGACCCCGCTGATACCCGCGGCATTGCCGGCGACAAAGAAGAAGCCCGCGCCCGCCTGCTGACGTTGACCGAGCAATTGGAGGAATTACAAGAGCTGCTGGCAGCCGAACACAAACACAGCCTGATGGTCATCCTGCAGGGGATGGACACCAGCGGCAAAGATGGCGTGATCCGGCGGGTCTTCGAAGGTGTCAACCCCCAGGGCGTGCGCGTCGCCAGCTTCAAGGTTCCCACCCCCATCGAGGCCGATCACGACTACTTGTGGCGCCACCACCTGCAAACCCCCAGCAAGGGCGAAATCGTCATCCATAACCGCAGCCATTATGAAAATGTGCTGGTGGTGCGGGTGCATTCCTTGGTCCCCAAGAAAGTCTGGCAAAAGCGCTACTTCCAGATGACTGAATTTGAACGCCTGCTGGTAGAAGAGGGCACCACGGTCTTGAAATTCTTCTTGCACATCAGCAAGGATGAGCAGAAGCAGCGCCTTTTAGATCGCCTGGCCGACCCGGCCAAGCACTGGAAGTTCTCGCCCGGGGACTTAAAAGAGCGCGCCCTGTGGGATCAGTACATGGAATGTTACGAGGACATGCTCAACAAGACCAGCACACCCTGGGCACCGTGGTGGATCGTCCCATCCGACAAAAAATGGGCGCGTGACCTGCTGATTTCATCCGTTTTGGTCAATACCCTCAAGGGTTTTAAAATCAACCCGGTGCGGGTGCTGGAAAACGCCGAGCAATACAAGCAAGAATTGTTAAATGAGGATGTGAAAAAAGCAGAACCGGTTTGAAACCAAAGAATTAGGAACCACAGATCATCCATACATAATCAATTTTCTGGCAGGCTCTTTTTTTATAGTAAAGATTAAACGTAGCGGAGGATTCAGAATCCTCCGCTACACTGATTAACCCAATTTTTGATTGTCAGGAAAGTTCGATCTGATTGCGGGGGATCCCGGTTTAATCTTTGAGCACCAAAGTCACCGGGCAGTGATCCGAGCCCATTACCTCGTTGTGGTTGATCACATCCTCCACCCGGTCCATCAAAGAGGGAGAGACCAGGAAATAATCCAGGCGCCAGCCGACGTTGCGGGAGCGGGCGTTGGATATAAAGGTCCACCAGGTATATTCAACTTTGTCAGGATAGAGGGCACGAAAAGCATCGACAAAGCCGTGTTCCAGGTAGCGGTCGATCCAGGCGCGCTCCTCGGGGAGGAAGCCGGTATTATTCTGGTTGCTCTTGGGGTTGCGCAGGTCGATTTCCCGGTGCGAGGTATTGAAATCTCCACAGATAATGATGCTTTTCCCCAGTGCATGAAGCCGGTCGCACTGTTCCAACAGGAAGGCATAGAAGTCGAGCTTGTAAGGCACCCGTTCCAGGTCACGCCCACCGTTGGGGAAATAGATATTGTACAGGTAAATATCAGCGTAACGATGGACGATGACACGTCCCTCATCATCAAACTGGGGAGCACCTAACCCATAGAATACCTCATCTGCTGTCGTCCTGGTCCAGGTGGCAGTGCCACTATAACCGGGGCGCTGTGCTGGATTCCAGGAAAGGGAGGGATACGACTCAGCAATGGCGTTCAGATGATTAATATCTAGCTGGTCAGGACGGGATTTGATCTCCTGCAGGCAAAGCACATCCGCATTGAGTGGTTGGATCAGGTCGAGCATCCCTTTACCGAGGACAGCGCGCAGCCCGTTGACGTTCCAGGTTGTGATTCGCATTATTGATCTAAAGTCCTTTTCTTCTTTACAGATGTTCAGAGTTGAGAATAATTCTATTCTTCACAACAAGAAATTCATGCATGATGACTGCTCTTGACCCCGCCCAGTAACAAGAACACCACCAGCCCAAGCAAGACCGCTGTACCCATGATACCGTACATCTGGGCAGTATTGAAGCGTTCCAGAAGAGCACCGCCGATGAAATTGCCGGTTGCCCCGCCCAGGTTAAACATCACCCCGCCAAAAATCGCCTGGGTGGTGGCCTGCAAACCGGATGGAGCGTTTTCCGCCACGTAGTGAATGCCGGCCAGCCAGACGGCCGCAAAAGTCAGCCCATGCATGATTTGAAAGATGAAGATGGGAACGGGGATTGGCAAGATCGCCAGTAAAACCAGGCGCAGGCCAATGAAACTCAACCCAATGACCATCAGCCCAGCTGATTTAAACTTGCGTAGTAACCAGTTGGAAGCCAGCATGGTTGGAACTTCGGCTGCAGTGGCTAAAGCCAGGGCAAAACCCATGGCAGAACGGGGAATTCCCGCCTCTTCCATGTACACCAGGAAATAGGTATTAATCACCGCCATCCCTGAGCCCGCCACCAGCACCATCCCCAGGAACACCAGCCAGAATTTGGATTTAAGGATACTCCCCAGCCCGCTCAGGAACGAAGTTGTACGCGGCACCCGGGTAAAGGTTAAAAATTGTGCAACGATTAAGCCCATCCCCATGACGACAGCATACATCCAGAACATGCTGGGCATACCAAATTTGGCGATCACAATCCCAGCAGGGATGGATAGAACCCCAAAGCCCAGTGTACCCCCCACCCGGATTCTTCCATAAAGCTCACGCCTTGTGCCAAGCATGGAAAGTGTGGCACTGTCAGCCAGGGCTGGAATCGGCGCTGCCAGGAAAGCATACAGCACCACCAGCAACAATAAACCAGCCAGCCCTCCGGCCTGCGGAATCAGGAGAGCCAGACCCAAAGCTCCAAGAATGGAGACCGTCAAGATCAACTTATATCGATGGCTGAGATCCCCAAGTGCGCCCCAGACCGGCCCACCTAGCATGCTAATGAGTGGCATAACGCCAGTCAGTAAGCCAATCTCCGCCCCACTGAGACCAATGCTTTGGTAATACAACGCCAGGAAGGGGTTAAATACAGCAATTCCGGCAAAATAAAAGAATTGGAAGGCAAAAGGGATGGCTAACATGGATGACCTAATTGTAAGCCTGATTCCCTGATGATTGGCGCTTGGCTGAAAACCTGTTTCGTGATACTTATCCGTACCGTTCGCACACTTTTATCCCACAATCTCTCTCGGACGGTATTGTAACGCCTCTGCCAGGTGCGATGGCAAAATCCGCTCGCTGCCGGCCAGGTCGGCAATGGTGCGCGCCAGTTTGAGCAGACGATGGTAAGCCCGCGCTGAAAGCTGTAACTGGTTCATAGCATTTTTCATCAATGTCCGGCCGGTATCATCCAGTGTGCAATATTTGCGCACTTCTGCCGGGCGCATATCCGCATTACAGGCCACGTCCGAATCGTTGAAACGAGCCCGCTGGTGTTCACGCGCCGCTTCCACCCGCGCCTGTACCACCTTGCTCGGTTCTCCCACTCGTTGGTCGCTCAGCTTCTCATATTCCACCCGCGGCACCTGGATGTGGATGTCGATCCGATCCAGCAAGGGGCCGGAGATGCGTTTCTGGTACTTGGTCACCACCCCCATCGAGCAGGTGCAAGCACGGGTTAAATCCCCGTAGTATCCGCATGGACAGGGATTCATGGCTGCGATTAATTGAAAGTTGGCCGGGAAGGTCAACGAACCTTGCGCCCGGCTGATGGTGACAATCTTGTCCTCAATCGGCTGGCGCATCACCTCCAGCACTCGCGGCCCAAACTCCGGCAGCTCATCCAAGAACAGCACCCCACGGTGTGCCAACGAGATCTCTCCCGGATGTGGTTGGTTACCCCCACCCACCAGACCGGCATGGCTGATGGTATGGTGCGGGGCGCGGAACGGCCGCATACGGATCAAGGGCACATCTGAGGGCAGCATATCGCTGACTGAATAAATCCGGGTTACATCCAGGGCTTCATCAATGGTCAATTTCGGTAGGATTGAAGGCAACGCTCGCGCCAGTAGGGTTTTACCTGCCCCGGGCGGTCCAATCATCAGCACATTATGCCCACCGGCGGCCGCCACCTCCAGCGCTCGCTTGACATGCTCCTGACCCTTGATTTCGCCAAAATCAGTCTGGACCACAGCTTCGATGTTATCTTCAATGGCAATCTGTGGCACGGGGGAAATCGGAACATCCCCGCTCAGGTGGGCATACAAAGCCGCCAGCGAGGAAACCGGAATGATCTCCAGGTCTGGAATTAACGCCGCTTCCGCTGCATCCATCTGGGGTACGAACACGCGTTGATAGCCCTCCTGGCGGGCCATGGCTGCCATTGGCAACACTCCGCGCACATGCCGTACCGTTCCATCCAGCGACAGCTCCCCAATGACCAAAGAGCCATCCAGTTGTTCCTGCATCAGCTGGTCAGTCGCAATCAGCACCCCCAGGGCAATCGGTAAATCGTAGGCCGGGCCTTCCTTGCGCACCGAAGCCGGTGCCAGGTTCACCGTCAATGCCCGGCGGGGATAAATCAAACCAGCATTTTTAATCGCTGAAAACACCCGCTCCCGGCTTTCCTGCACAGCCGCATCAGGCAGACCGACGATCGCCATGTGGGGTAGTCCCTGGCCAAAATCTACTTCCACTTCAACGATGACACCGTCCAGACCGATGACGGCGCAGGAAAAAACACGAGCAAGCATGCAGTTTCCCCTTCTTGGATAAGGTTATCGTATTATATAATAACCTGGAGGAAATAACATTGTCTTTATTGCCTTTGAAAGCAATCGACGCTCTCCTGATTATCGACATGCAGGCGTTCTTTTTTCGTCTGCCGGAACGCCGAAATGGCTTACCGCAAGGTATTCAATCCATTAATCGATTGATCCAGCATTTCGATAATCTCGGATGGCCTGTAGTGCATGTGATTTCCGCTTACCAATCGGATAAAAAGGATTGGGACCTCAAAATGAAAGTCTCCGATACCCCTGAGTTGATCCTCGGAACACCGGAGTCTCAAATTTTGCCTGAGATTAACGTACAACCAGGTCACTGGCATGTGCGAAAAACCCGCTACTCTGCTTTTTTCAAAACCGATCTGGCTGAACGCTTACAAAAAGCCGGGGTTTCTCGGACGGTCGTTTGTGGCGCATACACACATTATTGTGTTAATGCCACAGTTTTTGATGCCTACGCCTATGATTTTGTCCCGGCTTTGATCACGGATGCAGTTATTTCCCACCTACCACAGGAGTCCGAGTTGCTGGTGAAGCGCATGCGTCGAAATGGCTATCATATTATGTCCTGTGACGAATTTCTTAATTCAAATTAGCTGGTTCAAGCGTCGACTACTAATATAAGATCTAGAAGGCTCCGTTTTACTTCTTACCTGTTATCTCACGTGCCCATTGTTGGATTTCTACTTCTTCTGGGTTGGTAGCTTCCATTTCTATGCCATGCGGCCGGGCATGCCCTTCATGATCTACATTAATAAACGGAATAAATCCATCCAACATCATTCCATCCCGCGCCATCACCTGCACATACGCAACTATGCTGCTTTTCTCGGTTAATATGATCTTGCTTTCAAAACATACCACTTCACCAAGCTTAACCGGGCGCTGGAAGATCATGACATGGATCTGAAGACAAACAATGTTTTCCGGCTTCACCAATGCTGCCGCCGCAATGAATCCAGCTTCCACAAACCACTCCGCACTCCGACCTGCATACAAGGTGCCATGATGGTTCAGCCTTTACGATGACGCCGTCCAAACCGATGTCGGCGCAGGAAAAAACGCGTGCGAGCTTGGAATTTCCCCTTCTTGGCTGAGGTACAAGTATTGTATACGAGACTGGATCAACAGGATACTCCTGAAAGATTGTGATCTTCTGACTAAATAGTGTGGCAGAAAATTTCTACCCAGAAGTTTCACTATCAAGATTGATTTCAAAACACCAAATTAGTATACAATATTAATAATTAGGAAGATCCTCAGTTCTAAATTATAAAAGTGGGCATCAAGTTGTTCAAAAGGTCCTAAATCTCCTCCATTAATGCGTTAAAGCAAAATAATCTATTTTGAATTTTATTATTTAGCTGCATTCCTTTTCGTCAAACAAAATAATGGTTTTTAAAATCGTTTGTTAAGTCAATCGAGCTAAGGAGACTAAAAATGTATAAACGGGTTTTCTCTATTTTGCCAGCAATGCGTCGTCTTCTTTTCGGATTTTTCTGCCTGATTCTTCTGTTATTTACATTGGTTCCCGATGTCCATGCTGCCGGACTGCTCTATGCCAAATCGAGCGCTTCTGGTACAGGAGATTGCTCAACGTGGGCGAATGCTTGCAGTCTGCAAACCGCACTTGCCCAGGCGGACTCCGGGGATGAGATCTGGGTCGCTGCCGGTGCCCACTACCCTGGGACGCTAAGAGAAGACAGCTTTACCATAGAAAGCGGGGTGGCCGTTTATGGTGGTTTTGCTGGGACGGAGACCCTCCTTTCTCAGCGGGATTGGTTTGCCAACCCGACCGTGTTGAGCGGCGATATTGACCAGAACGACACCAAGAATGCGGATGGCATCGTGACGAATGTGAATGACATACAAGGCGCCAATGCCTATCATGTCCTGGTTGGTATTGGAGCGGATCAGACTGCGGTCTTTGATGGATTCATCATCAACGCCGGGCAGGCGGATGGTACGACCTTCTTCCACAACCAGGGTGGTGGGGTCTATCTCTCCCTGGGCAACCCCACCCTCACCAACCTGGTCATCAGTGCCAACAAGACCAACTATTATGGCGCCGGTCTTTTCAACGACCGCAGCGCTGCTTCGCTTTCCAATATTGCTTTCCGTGGCAATAATACGACTGCGGTTGCTAACAACGGCGGTGGGATGTTCAACCATGAAGCCAGCCCCACCCTGTCTAATGTGCTCTTCAGCGGCAATCATGCCTATACTGCCGGTGGCCTCTTTACCGATGGTGGCAATCCAAGCCTGATCAATGTCACCTTTAGTGGCAACAGTGCCGATAACTTTGGCGGCGCTGTCATGTATACCGGTGGCGGAAACCCAACCCTCGTCAACACCATCCTCTGGGGTAATCAAGGCACATTTGGTGGGATGAACCCTACTGTGACCTACAGCATTATCCAGGGAGGGTTCACCGGAGTTGGCAACCTGGATGTTGACCCGCTCTTTGTTGACCCACAGTTATGGAATAGCGCGCCCACCACGGCCGGTGATTATCACCTGCGCTACGGCTCTGTCACCACCGATATCGGCCTCAATACTCCCGTAATTACTACCCTGGATCTGGACAGCAACCCGCGTGTAGTAGACGGGGATGGTGACACTTTGCTCGAGGTTGACCTGGGAGCTTACGAACAATTGCCCGGAGTTTGTGGGACAGGTGGGATGCTCTTTGTGGACCAGGCAGCCAGCGGTGCCAATACGGGTCTTACCTGGACCGACGCCTTCACTAATCTGCAGACAGCTTTGGCTGCCGCCCGCAACTGCCAGGTGTGGGTTGCCAAAGGCCTCTACTTACCGACTGAGACCACGGACCGCACTCAGGCTTTCATGCTGCGTTCGGGTGTGCAGGTATACGGTGGTTTTGCTGGGACGGAGACCCTCCTTTCTCAGCGGGATTGGTTTGCCAACCCGACCGTG
>JBGSJZ010000024.1:0-54069 GCA_041741455.1 Anaerolineaceae bacterium
GTGGTATTAATGGTGGATTTGACCTGGTTGCCGTCGCCGTCATAAACAAAGGTAGATGTAGCGCTGGCAGTGCCAGTGACATTGGTAAGGCGGTTTTCGGCATCGTAGGTCATAATCGTTGCCAGCCCATTCACCAGGCGATAAATCAGGTTGCCGTTGGCGTCATATGCCCCGGAAAAGGCGTTATTGCCAACCACAAAGCGCAATGCAGCAGGCTCTAGTATTATACCAGTGGTGGGCTTGCTGACATTTTGCCAATCGAATGCAGATGTGCCCGTCCCCAGGTCCAGTAGGGTCGCTGCGCCTTCGGCCTGTACGGTTTGGGTTCCTACTGTTACATAATCAATATCCAGTAGAATGGATGAAGAACAGTTACTGCAAACAACGTCGATTTGTTCGTTACTTGAAATTGATAGGAAAATTGTGAAATTTGCATAGGACAATTTATTTGAAACCACCCAACTCCCAACCTGTTGCCCATCGATGTATAGAACCATATTTGGATTCGTGGTCATACCAAATTTCTTGGCGCGGATGGTGATTGTCTTGGATGTTGCCGGACTATCATCATCCACCCGAGTTACGGCGTGGTCATGGTTGGTGTCACCATAGGTGTAACCCACCCCGGCTTTACTGCCCAGGTTGCCGGTGGCGGCATCATAGGTGTAGCTCTGGTCGTAATTTCCATTTCCCAGGGGGGTGGTTCCGCATTGTTTTCTTGTGTCACTATCATCGGTGGTGGTGCCACGCGTCAAGCAGTTGAGATCATCGTAGGTGAAACACTGCTTTTGGCTGCTGTTGACGGTATCCAGGATGGTCAGGATGTTGCCGACATTGTCATAACCGTAATCCAGGTTTTGCAGGTTGTTGTAGTCTGGTGCATTGGTGCCAGCTTCGATCTTATCCAGCTTCCCGCCCTGGAACTGTTCGTTCCAGGCGGTGTAGTCATATTCCTGCCGCAATCCGCTGCTGCCTATGAGGCGGGAGGTAATCCTCCCGGCGGCATCATAGGTGGTGCCGGTGACGTAGCTGCCCAGGGTATCCAGCGCCATCTGCGGCAGGTAGGTGTAGGTCAGCGAGGGCAGGGCGGTCAAGCCGCCGGCCGTATCCGCCGGGTATTGCATGTTGGTGGGCAGGTCGGCGGAGTTGTAGGTGTACTTCGTGGCAAAGGTGCCTGCCCCGGTGATGGCCTTGGTTTCGGTTTCCAGCAAGCCGCGGGCGGTGTAAGTCCATGCGGTGCTGCCGCTGGCGTCTGTCATCGAGGTGCGGAGCAGTTTTCCATAGGTTCCGGCATCATAACCGTAACTCACGTTGTAGGTCGGGCTGCTCGGGCAGGCATCATCCGTCCGGTAGTGCTTGCCGGTCAGGCGGTTGAGGGGGTCGTAATACAGGCAGATCCTCTGGCCGCGGGCATCCGTCTGGCGGGTCAGGCTGCCGAGAGCATCATAGGCATAACTCCACAGGCCCATGTCGGGGTCATCCAGGGTCAATTTGCGGCCGGCAATATCGTAGCTCAGGCTGGTCAGGGCGCTGCCGTAGAGGGCGCTCGTCAGGTGGTCGGCCGGGTCGTAGGTGTAGCTCACGGCCGGGCCGGCTGCCCCCTGGCTTTTGAGCAGGCGGCCAAAGGCATCCGCCCAGGCTTCGCTGATGTTCCCGTTGGCATCTTCAGTGTAGGTGACCGGGCTGGCAAGGCCGTTCAGCAGGTGGATGTTGTAGTTCATCACCGTCGTCGTGGCATCCGGCCCGGTGATCACGTTGACCCGGCCGAGTTCATCGTACACGGTGGTAACGACCGGCTGGCTGACGGGATTGAGGTAGCCCGTAGCCAGTACTCCGCTGGCATACGGCACGGTTTGGGTTTCCACCAATCCCAGGTCGTTGTAGGCCGTATCCGTGACCACGGTTTGCAGGGTCGTGCCCAGCATGGCATCTTCCTGGGCCTGGACCAACTGGCCCAGGCCGTTGTAGAACTTGCGGGCTTTGAAGTAGGTCGTTCCGCTGATGAGCTGTTCGACCTCTGTCCAGAACAGGCTGGAGGTCTGGTTATAAGTGAAACGCATCGTGGGGCTGCCGCTGCTGTCGCCCGGCCGGGCGATGGAGGTGATGCGGCCAAACAAATCGTATCCGGCGCTAGTCACGGCATTGTTGGGGTCAGTGATGCTTGTGGGCACTCCCAACCGATAATCGTAGGTGTAGGATGTGGCGTAATACTGCGTGGTGTTGTAGTAGGCACGCGTCTCCACGGTCAAGGCGTGGTGCTGGCTGTCATAGATCGTTTCGCTCTTGTGCGGGTTGCTGGTGCTGCGGGTACTGTAAGTGCCCGGGGTGGCATAGCTGACCGAGGTTGCCAGGTTGCCATAACCGTCATAGGTGTAGTCCTGGTCCAGGTAATAGGGGTCGGACAGGGTTGCCAGGTTGCCCCAGTAGAGCATGCTGCGTTTGCCGGTCAGCTTGCCCGTAAGCGGTGGTTGGTTGTACAGGCTTTGGCTATCATACAGGTACCAGGTGGAGCCCAGCAGGCGGGAATTGGCGGCCGTACAGGCGGAATCATTTTCACACCGATACTGGTTGGTAAAGCCCGGCAGGCCGACCAGGTTTTTCACCGGGTTGGTCAGGGAGACGTTGGGGTAATAGCCGGTCAGCGTCATGCGGTACGTGAACCAGGTTGATCCGGTCCAGTACGATTCAATTTGGTTGGTCTGGTTGCCATACTGAATACCTCCCTGCCGGGTGATGTCATACTTAAATTCCTGGCGGGTGCCGGTGAACTGGCCGCTAATCCCCAGGCTAAAGGAGATGGTTTTCAGGGGGACGATCCAACTCAACCCCAGGTCGGAATATGGTGTATTACCGGGATAAATATAAGGTGGAACAATCGTCGGTGGAGTGTAATCATTCCCTTCTTCGTAGCTGTTTAGTTGCAAACCGTACACTGGTCCCTCACGGTAGTCGTCCAGGTAGAGCGTGCCGTCATAAATGTACTGGAGGAATTGCCAGTTCTTGCCAGTTGAAAACGGCGCAGACCATTGACCAAACACCGCCGGGTTATCCCGCTGCCAGATGCGGGCGCTGAATTGCTCCACTCCGGCCGTTAGCATCATGACATACCAGGTATCCGCTTGAAATACTCCTGGGTCCAACAGGGTATGATACTGATAGGCGGCTCCGTCCGCCTTGTATTGCAGCTCTGCATAAGGGTGGCCATTGGCGTCGTTGTGGATATAAATTCCAAACCGTTCATATGGATTGGGCGAAGCCGTGGTCAGAGCGAGCACCGCCTGGGCATTCGCCTCGCTCAATTTGAACTGGATGACCGCAGATTCACTATCGTGGAGGATGGGCGAGCCGCGCACCATCACGGTGCTCCAGTCCGCGTTCGGGTTTTCCATCTTCAGCAGCGGCTCGCCCTCTTCCTTCACGATCACCTGGCGGGTGCCGTAATGGCTGTGAGACCAGACTCCGGTATCCAGGGCGTCAAAGTCATCATAGACCTGCTGCAGAGCGGTCATCTGGGCCAGTGGCAGTCCAGAATAGTCATCCTTCTGCCCGAACCAGGATGTGGTCGCCAGTCCTTGTGGTGCAATTTGGGTCATCGAATTGTTGCCGCGGTATTCGGTTCGGAGCTCGGTGTAGGGATAAGTTCCAGCTCCTGGCGATTGGGTCGGGTTGTTGGTGCTGGCGCCGGTATAGGTATAGCTTGTGGTACTGCTGGTGTTGTTCTGGCTTTCAGAGACCGTTTTGGCAGTCACCCGGTAGCGATTGACCAGTGGCCATAATGTTCCACCGATCCAATCTACCTTCGTGGCGCCAACTGTACTTGAACAGGAAAAGTAAAAACTTGGCTTTCCACTATCAGAACTTACTTTTGATGCCAATCTAAAATATCGATATACATTTTGTTGTAATCCAGATTCAACAAGGATTGCAGGATGATTATTTACTCCATCGTTATAACCAGCCTGACATTCTACGGTAGTCGGCAATACGATGATTTCAATTTTATAAACTTGACCTGGATCATAGAGGTCGAGCCTGCCTCCAAGATAACCCGTTGTCGGAAGTTGGCGGTCGTCTTCAGCAAATTCGCTTATAGGATCTTGGGTTGGAACAAATTCGTACCAGGGAATATCTGAGGTGCCTTCATAATCAAAGGTCACGCTGCCACCGTAGCCATTGCTGGCGGCCGCCAGGTGCATACCATCCGTATAATCGAAGGTTGTGGCTGGTAAAGTGGAAGTGCCATCCGAGCCATATTCAGTGATGCTGGTCAAAGTTGGAGTCTTGGATCCGGGCACATTAGCATCCCAGATCAGATTGGGAAAGATCAGACCGTCCTGGTAATCCAAACTATATTTCCGCACCAATTCCAAGTTGCTGCCGTTCTGGCTCAAGATGCGGATGGCTGTCAGTCAATCGGGATTGTTCAAAAAATATTTTTTCAATTTCTTTAGTGGGATATGTGTCCCAGGTGGCTTTATGATCGAGCCGCGGATAATGTTCAAGATCAGAAAGGTCAAACACCACCTGGTAACCGGAATAGCTGATGGTAGCCGGAAAAACAGCCACCTGGGTGAAAGCACCAGCACATTCAAGCCCACCATCCCTGCGAGCTTCCTGGTCATACGCATAGGTGTATGTTATTGAATAATCCACGTTTGGATTTTCAAGGTCCATTGCAGTTTGAGCTAAAGTTAACGGCCACTGCCAGGCCAGCATGAAGGGCGAATTACAACCGATCGGATAACGGGCCAACGGGCTGAAGGTGTACTTGTTGCCGGTCTTGTCCCAGACTTCCCAGGTGGAGTTATCTGTAACGTAGCCTTCGATGATGTGGGCATGGTTGTGCCGGATGCGCCAGAAGGATTCGTTCTCGGTGCGGTATTCAATGGTCTCTGTATTGCTGTCCTGGTCGGGCAGTCGCAGCAGCCGCCAGGATTGGCCGTTCAGCACCAGAGAGAAAGTATCATCGCCATCGTGGCCGGAATCATTGTCAAGTCGGATATCGGCATCGTCACCATATGGATCCTGGGGGCCATAGTAACTGATATTATCACCCATATTGCGCTGGATATATCCCGTATCCAGTGACCAGCCCATGCCCACCCAGGAGGCCTGGGTCATGGAATTGGCATTATCCACCACCTGGCTGTTGTAAATCAGGGCCAGGCTGGGCTGCCAGCCGCCTGCTCCCGGTGGAAGTTGGATCGGATAGGAGTAGGTGGCTGCTCCGGTAAAATTGGATACGGCAAAGCCATCCAGGGTGGGCAGTCGGGCGGATTCCCAGGATTGTGTTTTGAAATCGAAGGGTGTGAAATGGTCCGTGTAGCCGGTGAGCGTATTGCTTTCTTCGTCCACTTCGGTCGGCAGGGCAGCCCAATCCAGAAGTTCCCGATTGTAATAGAACAACATCAACTGGGATTCTTTGCCGGAATACCGCTCTGCGCCGTAGCTGACCTGCACCTTCAGGTCCTGCTCAAACTTTGTGATTTCTTCACCCTTCTCCAGGTCATAGGCGTTAAGTTGGAAAGGTCTGCCGCTCAATGAGGTTGGTAATTCTACTTCTGTTACCGGACCAATGCAGATAGCGGTTTCCGCCAGGAGCACCTTCTCCGGGAAGTCCACGGAGATTCCCATGGCTTTGGCATCCACCCGCCCACCATCAGCCGTCAGCCGGGCATAAGCGCCGGGGGTGAATTCGACCCGGGTTGCGGCTTGCTCGGTATCGGCCGTTACCAGGCTGGCATCCAGCCAGCCGGTCTCACTGGCTTCCGATTGGATGCTGAAAACCGCCTGACCTTCCAGGCTGGCCGGCAGATGCAGCATGCCATCCGGGGCGATCTCCATGCCCTCCAGGGGTTGCAACCCGGCAGGCAATTTGACCAGCAATTCGCTCTTGTCGCCCAGGCTGTCTGCCAGTTCGCCGGTCAGCGACCAGCTCAGGCGGGCAGTTTGACCCCAGGCGTCGCAGTAGATGTCCAATTCGATCGAAAACGGTGCAGGTGCCGGGGGTTCAGTGATGGCGGGATCTTCCACCGGCAGTTGCAGCGCACTTTCTGCAGATTCGTCCGGCACAAAGGGTAGGATCAAAGGTTCTTGCGATTCCCCAACCGGCGGGGGTTCCTCGGCCTGGGCAACCACAGCAACATCCTGCGCCATTGAGCTAACACCCAGCGCACCCAATACCATACAAAACAGCATGATCCAATTCAGAAAGGTTTTCATGGTTTCCCCCTTTGAGGCGGGCAAGTGAGTTGGATGAATTCGATGCGAGACCATCTACCTATTACTTGCTACCTGTATTTTCAATAGAATAGCACAAATATTAGGGTTATTCAATAGGTTTTGGGAATTGCTTCCTGTGAATTATTAAACATGAATTTTCTTGCTTAGGATGCATCACCGATGGAGTAGATGACCAAAACCCGATATGCATGGATGCCTTAATAGAACGTACACCTTACTGCCGGGTAGTTAGCGGTGCGTCCGATTTTGGACCCACCGCTAACCTGGTGCGTTCTGCGAACGCACCCTACGGTACCTGGAGTTCAAAAGATAAACCGAAAACCACGGAAAGGGTTTTGATCCATCCGTGGTATTTATATTAGCCTATTAATCTAGTTTTCAACTCGTCAAGCGGGGATCCTTCTCCAGGGTCAAGCGGAGACCATCCAGCAGGCTGACCTGCGGTTGATAATTTAACACTTGCTGCGCCAGTGAAAGGTCGGCGCACATGCGATCCGGGCCGCGCTCCGTGCGTGGATTGTAGACCACCTCTGGCTTGCCGCCGGTCACCATCACCGCCAGCTTCGCCAGCTCCCGCACAGTGGTTTCCTTGCCGCTGCCGATGTTAATGATTTGTCCGTTGGCAGCCGGAATGCTGGCTGCCGCACTCATTCCGCTCACCACATCATCCAGGTAGACATAATCCCGACTCTGCTGGCCATCGCTATGTACCACCAGCGTGCCATTCAGGCGCGCCTGGCGCAAGAAGGCCGGAATGACCGGCGCATGCACAGGAGGCAGGTGCTGACCCGGTCCGTAAGCATTGAAAACCCGTAAAACCACTGTCTCAATCCCCCACAACTGGCCGATTGTGCGCACGTAATATTCCGCCGCCAGTTTGGAAACCGCATAAGGCGAACGCGGCTCCGGAGTAGCGCTTTCGGCCACCGGCTGATTTGCCTGGTTGCCGTAGATCGCCCCGGAGGAGATGAACACCACCCGCCGTACCCCCACATCTCGCATAGCTTCCATTAAAGTCACTGTACCACCAACATTAACCTGGTTGTATTCGCGCGGATAAAGTAGCGATTCCGGCACCAGCACGCGGGCGGCCAGATGATAGACACATTGCACATCCTGCATCAGCGTCCACAGTTTGGGGCGGTCGTTGATATCGCCGCGGGTAAAAGCAACCTCCGGCGCCAGTGAAGACGGATCGCCCGTGGAAAGATCATCCAGGCCGCGCACCAGGTGCCCCTCACGCGCCAGTTGGTTGGCCAATGCCGAGCCGAGAAACCCGGCTGCTCCTGTAATGAGAAATTTCATTTTCGCCTAATCCTGAGGAAATTTGCTGCTGGTGAAATGATTATAGCATAAGCACCTAATTGGTGACTTTTATCAGCCCAGGAAAGGATAGTTGGCGAAGAGTGGATTGTTGACAGCCAGGACGTGGTTCGTTAGGATAAGACTAAACAAGTCCAATTTTTCCGAAGGAGTTTTTCCCATGAGTAAAGTTGTTGAAGATTTGAAAGCCGCCTTCGCCGGCGAATCCCAAGCCAACCGTCGTTACCTGGCCTTTGCCAAAAAAGCCGATGAAGAAGGATTGCCGCAGGTAGCCCGCCTGTTTCGCGCCGCGGCCCATGCCGAAACCATTCACGCCCACAACCACCTGCGCGCCCTGGGAGAAATCCGCACCACGCGCCAGAACCTGGAAGAGGCTATCCAGGGCGAAAATTACGAAGTCGTCAGCATGTACCCTGAGTTCATGAAGGATGCTGAAGATAATGACGACCGCAAAGCTTTCACCAGCTTCCGCTTCGCTTTTGAAGTGGAAAAGGTCCACGAAGACCTTTTCCGCCAGGCGCTCACGTCTCTGGCCGAGCAGCCAGAATTATTCGATTATTACGTCTGCCCGGTTTGCGGTTACACCCATGCCGGCAGCGCACCGGACCGCTGCCCGGTGTGTGGCGCTCCCGCCAGCCGCTTTGAGAAAACCAGTTAATTCAAGCTGAAAACATTACAGCACTGCGAATCCTGCTACAGGGTTTACAGTGCTGTTTTTTTACTTAACGGTAAAGACCACCGGCTCGCTCTCTGTGATGTTCCCTGCCAGATCAGTCACCCGGACCAATAGACGATGCTCTCCGGAAGTGGCTGTCCACTGCAGATTGAAAATCGGATCATCAATCCTGTTTCCAATTTTACGGCCATCCAGCAGCCACTCCACCTGGCGGATGCCAAGCCCGTCACTGACCTCGGCTGCCAGGTTGAGGGTCTTATCGCTGCCCAGGCTGATTTGTGCGCCCTGGCTCGGATAGAGGATCCTGGCTTGGGGCGGAGTGTTGTCAACCGTCACCTGGATGGCGATCCTGTGGACACGCATATCCTGGTCCACCACCACCAACCGGATGGCATACAGGCCGTCCTCCAATGGGGTTTGCCAGGTTGCCAGTGTACCATTTTCCACAGCCGTGCTGCCCTTGCCAATTTCAACCCAACGGGCAGGATTCATGCCCTGCCCGACCTGCACCGTAAAGCTCTGCATACCTTCCCGGTCAGCCGTGCCGCGCACGCGAACTTCACCGCTGACCGGGGCGAACATGGCCGGGCTGATCAAGGCCAGTCCCGGAAGACTGGTTTGAGCCTGCACAAGGTCATAAGCGGTTGGCGGCTGTTCCATCCCCTGTCCGGTTGCCCATTCCTGGGCTTCAACCGGGGCGATGAAGAAAATACGCTCCTCGACCAGTTCGGCTGGAGTGAAAACCGTCGCCAGTAAGCCGGTTTCCCGGTTGATCTGCAATTTGCGGTACAGATCATCCGGGACGGTCGGTTCATTGCCGGTCAGGAAGATCTCTCCCACCACCTCCGGGCAGTTTACCGTCGGGAGCAAGCCGGAAGGGTCGCAGACATCCACGTTGCTGATGCCAGACGGCTGGCTCCAACCCAGGTTGGGTAGATCGCGCAGGGCCGTTTGCATCAGGGCATGCCATATGCCAGCAGCCAGCCGGGCATCCAGGCGGGGTTGATCCTCAGCGGAGGCGCGTGATAAACGCACCACAGCCAGCCGCTGCGGGGTGAAGCCAACGGCCCAGATATCATCCCCGGCTGTTGTTTGCCCCAGCTTAGCCCCGGCCGGACGACCGATCTCCAGTGGGTTTGGGTAACCCAGGCTGGCCCGCCGGGCCGGTTCATCACTGAGCACATTTTGGATCAAATAAGCCAATTGCGGACTGAGCAGAGCTTGCGTCTGCACGCTACCAAAGCCCGGCTCCAACTCACCACCGCGCATTACTTCCAGGGTCAAAGCGGGCCGCAAGGTTTCATTCTCTTCCACCCCAGCCTGCACCCCGCTGTTCGCCAACGGAGCATAGGCCTGGGCGACCTGAATCGGGTCCAATTGCGCTGCCCCGTACAATGCCTCGACACCTTCTGTAATGCGGATGCCCAGCGGCTCCACCCGCCGCCAGACATTGGCTGCTCCGTTTTGCTCCAGCAAGCCAACCAGGCCAGCCAGATGGTCATTGGCCATGGCATTGCGCAGACGCTCCGGTCCATGGAAGATTCCATCCGGGTTTTGGGCGCTGTCCTGGTTTTCCGGCAGACTGGCCGGAATATCCCAGACCAGGCTGGCCGGGCTGTACCCACCGGCAAACAAACCAAGCACCGCCAATGGACTGAGCAGTGTGCCGGCCGGATAGCTGCCCAGCGTTGCTGATTCAGCCCCGGCGGTGGTGTCCCCGGCCAGCGCCAGCAATTGTCCGGTTTGCGGGTCGAGCAATACGGCTGAGCCACTCCAATCTGTCCCAAACGGTTCTTCGGCCAGGTTCAAGGTCGGTAGCAGGCGGGCTACCGGGCAATTTTCTGATCCAAGCGCATTCAAGTCACCGCTCTCCAGCCGCTGCAATTGGACCTGCAGGGTGCAAACCAGTTGCACCTGCAAGTCATAATCCAGCGTCGTCTTCACAACCCATCCACCGCGTTCCAGGCGCTCCTGCCCCAGGCGGTCAGCCAGTTCAGCCAAGGCCAGGCGGATAAAGGCATACGCCACCAGTTTCTCTTCCATCGCCTGGCTGCGCAGCTCCAGCTTTTGGCTTTGGGCAGCCTGATACTCGGTCTGGTCCATTGCCCCACGCTGGTAGAGCGTCAGTAAGACGTTCTGCTGGCGTTCCAGGGCAACAGATAGGGCGTCCAGCGGATTTAAGGCTGGAGCATCCAGAATGGCGATCAACAAGCTCGCCTCGGCCAGGTCAACTTCAGCTGCATCCTGCTCCAGGTACAGGCGAGAGGCTGCTCCCACGCCAAAAGCCCGGTGGCCAAAGTTGGCTTCGTTCAGGTACCATTCCAACACCTGAGCGCGCCCAAATTCAGCCGTCAACTGGGCTGCCAGCAGGCGCATGCGCAGCGCCTGACGCAGGCCAGCCGATTCCCCGGACAGAATTAGATCGCTCACCAAGCGTTCGGCAATAGTGTGTGGGTTTGGGTCCATCAAGTGACGAAAAGAAAAGCCTGGGCTTTGCCAGAAATCCGGCTGCAACAGACTGACTGCTACCTGGATCAGTCGCGGCGAAAGATGCCCGCTTTCGTCCGGGTCCAACACCCGGTACTCTGGCGGAATGCCCGGATTTTCCAGCGTCAAGAGAATATGTTCACCGCTTCGATCCAACAAGCGGGAGGGATGGTAAAACGCCCCGTATTGCGGGTCAAAATAGGCCTTGACCAGACCCAGCGGAGGTAAATCAGCCGTCAGGCTGGCGTAGAAACCTGCCAGCACAATTAAAACCAGGGTCAACCCGATGAGCAACACCCCGGCCAGACCGATTCCCAGACGCGGCGAAGGAAGGGAACCCTTACGCCGGGCATGGCGGCGGCGCAGTAGAAAGGTGGTTTGCAGCGGGGTGGCAGGCACGGGTTACGGAGTGGATCGGCGGGTCGGCGTCCGGGTCAGGGTAACCGTTCGCGTGGGAGTCGGGGTACGGGTAAAGGTGGCGGTCGGGGTGGGAGAGGAAAGCGCTGCAACCCGCTGCCGGGCCATCTGCTGCCATTCCGACTTCAGTTCAGCCGGGGGTATTTCCAGAAGTTCCTTCCAGGCATTCAAAGCCGGGACAAGGCTGCCGACCTGCTCGAGCGCCTGGGCGTAGTAATACAGATACTCACCTTGCTCGACCGAGGATTCGGCCAGCTTTTCAACCCGGTTGAACTGCTCAAAGGCTTCGGTGGGGTACTTCAGGGCCAACAAGGCGCGTGCCCGGCCCAGCGAAGCGCTAAAAAACTCGCCATCCAGCAATAACGCTCGGTCGAAATCCTGGTAGGCATCCGCAGCCTCCTCCTGCTCCAGCAGAACCAGGCCGCGCCAGGCGTGGGCTTGTGCCTGTTGCTCGTTCATCTCCAGGGCCTTATTCAACCATTCCAGTGCCTGTTCAAGCTGGCCGCTGCGGGCATAGGCAATGCCCAGCAAGGCCGGAGCGGTTGAATCGGAGGTGGCATACCTGGCGTAAATTTCCAGCGGCGGAATGGATTTAGCATCCTGGCCAAGTTGGTGATAGATCTCACCCAGGGTGCGATAGGCTGCCAGCAGGCTGATATCCATCTGGTTGGCTTTTTGGGCATCCTGCAAGGCGGCTTGCGGATCATCCAGCAATAGATTGGCTTGCGCCTGGTACAGGTACAACATAGGGGATTCCTGGCCGCGTTCCAAACCTTCGGCTTTAACCAGCGCAGCCTGCGCTCCCTCCACGTCTCCAGCCAGCAGTTGGACGTGAGCTAGCTCCAGCCAGGCATCCGCATAAGCAGGGTCAGCCATTACCGCGGCCTCCAAGTCGACCTGAATGTCTTCCAGGTCCGGTTCTTCCTCCAGCAGACGCAATTGTGCCCGACCCAACAAGGCCGGGGCAAAATTCTCCTGGGCTTCCAAAGCCAGAATGTAATTTTCCAGAGCTGCGTCGCGATTCCCTTGCTGACGCTGGGCTTCAGCAATGTAATAATAAATATCCGGCGCTCCCGGCACCTCGGAGACAGCGGATTGCAGGAAGGTCACTGCGGAGGCAAAGTCGCCTCGCCCATAAGCACGCATGCCGGCCGTAAAGTTCTCACTGATGGTGTGCTGGGTTTGCACGTACAACGGAGTGGCGGTATATGGCACCTCCGGGCGTAACTCGGCCGGCAACGGGGTGGCACCAGCCACCTCGGTCTGGCGCACCACTGGTGAGGGCGTCGGCAGGAAGGTCGAAGTCGGCCCAGCGGTCGGTAGCACAATCGTCCGACGGATGGCTACGGCCTGTTGCTGTTTGACGTTTGAAGCCAGGATGACGATCAAGACCACAATCCCGGCCAACCCCAACACGCCCGCCATAATCCCGGCAATCTGCCGGCGGGTGAGCGGGCGGGTGGTTTTACTGGCTGCCAGGTCTTTATCCATTTGTGCCCGCCAGTTGCGCTTCTGCGCTGCCAGGGGAATCACCAGCGCTGGATCGAACGGGCTTTCACCGAAAATTGCCAACCCGCGCTTGACCGCCGGGTCATCCGGCGCTAGTTTTTGGGCTTCCTTCAGACAATACAGGCGCTCGCGCTGGGATTCCACCACTGCGCTCATGTACAGCCAGTATTGCGGATTATTGGGATTGGACTTGATCAGGCGGGTCAGCAAATCCCGGGCGCGCGCCGGTTCGTTCTTATCCAACGCGGACAGCACTTCGATAAACATGATTTCTTCAGCGCTCATGTCATCAGTTTAGCACATGCAGTGGAGGTGGGCAAGCATCCTACGCCTTACGATTTTGAAGAGCGTTGATAAATCCAGATCGAATCGGGCTTGATTTCTGTCCGATTCGGGTGATAATCAAAGAAATGATCTCCTTAGTTTTTTGGGGAACACTTGCTGTGCGATATCCTGACACCGGGTGTTCACCAGTCAAAGGAATAATCAGATGCGTATCCAACCTTCCTCCTCTACACCTTCCGTAGTCAGCAAATCAACCTTGCACTTTGGACTGGGGATTGGCCTCAGCCTGCTATCTGCCCTGTTGCTGATCCTTGCGTTTCATCCCTATAACCAGTGGTACCTGGCGTTCTTTGCCCTGATCCCAATGCGGCTGGCGGAATACCGCTTTTTCCCGCTCAAATGGGCAGGCCTGGGCTCGGCCATCGGGGTCGGCGGCTGGCTATTTGTCTTTCTCAGTAGGATGTTCGGTAACAGCGGCGCTGGTCAGGTGATCCAAATTGTGGTGGCAGTGATCATCGTTATCCAGGTTTTCGCCACACCCGGCACCCGGCGTTTCAATGAGCGAACCAGCTACCGCTGGTTTGTACTGGAAGGCGTAACCGGCTGGGTGGGAAGTGAGATGATCCGTTCCTTCATCCCGCCCATCAACACCCATGCCTTCATCGCCCAAACCATGTACACCCAACCCTGGTTGCTGCAGCCAATCTCCATTTTCAGCATATACGGTCTTTCAGCAATCATTGTGCTGATCAATTATGCGTTTTTACAGGGCATCATGTTCGTGGTAGACCGCAAGTGGCATTTTGATGACCTGCCAAAGATCAATCTACGCCCAACCCTGGGTTGGTTGAGTGCGGCTGGTTTTGCCTTTTTGCTCTGGGTGGGCATTACCGGCATTGTGGCCCTGACCAGGCCGGATAACCCACAAACCATCCGGGTGGCAGCCGTGCAACATGGTTTCCCAGCCCCTGGACACCAGGATACACCTGAATCGCAGCTCCTCCGACTGAAAGTGCTTTCGGAGCAATCCCGGTTAGCGGCGGAACAAGGCGCCCAGCTGATCGTCTGGCCGGAATTGGGGTTGGGCTTTGATCCACAAGTGGAACATACCGCCGAGTTCAAGACGCTGGCAGCTGAAACCGGAGCTTACTTGCTGATTGGATACGGGGTGGATGACCCGCGCGGCTGGCGCAATGAGATGGTGATGGTCTCTCCAGCCGGTGAATTCCTGGCCGTGTACGGCAAGAACCACAATACCTCTCCCGGTGAGCCGCCCATCATCACATCCGGCGTCTACCCGGTGTACGATACACCACTGGGCCGGTTGGCCACCCTGATCTGCAACGACGTCCACTTTACTGATGTCTCCCGCCGATTGACGCGCAACGGGGCTCAATTGATTGCTGTACCAACGCTGGAAATTCCCGGCATCGCCCTGGAGCAGGTGGCGCAGAGCGTGATGCGGGCCGTGGAGAACCGGGTGGCAGTGGTCAAAGCGGATGTAGCCTACGCCTCAGTTGTTATCGACCCGTATGGCCGGATCGTCGCCCTGAAAAATGGATCCCCGGATGGAGCATCCTTTGCACTGGTGGTGGATGTCCCACTGGGCAGCGGGAAGACATTCTACAACTGGATCAACATTGACTGGGTGGGCTGGATGATGCTGGCCGGGTTCATATTCTTTATGGTTTTTTCCAACCTGAAAAAGAAAGCAAAAAAAGGTTAGCTCCAGATGCCCGGCTTTCAGACCACCCCAAGATTCCTGCTGCGCCTATTGCACCTGCCACCGCGGCTGGCCTATGCCATCGGGCTCGGATCGCTGATGGGCAGGTTCGTTCTACTACTGACAACCACCGGGCGAAAGTCCGGACGACGGCGGGTGACACCCCTGCAATATGAGGAAATCAATGGCAACTTCTACCTGGGGGCATCCCTGGGGGGGAAATCTGACTGGGTACGGAATATCCAGGCGGACCCGCAAGTCGAAATTCGGGTGAAACGCCGCTGCTTTTCTGGCAGGGCAGAGATCATCCAGGATACCGGGCAGATTGCCGATTTCCTGGAGCTACGCTTGCAGCGCCACCCGAAGATGATCGGGGCAATCATGCGCAGCGATGGCATCCCCTCCCCGCCCCAGCGGAGTGACCTGGAGGAATATGCCACCCGGCTGATCCTGGTTGTGGTAAAGCTGGAAGGGTAAGATTATGAAAAATTCGTTCACGTCCATATTGAATTTAATTTTGAAAATGCTATACTGAAGGCGCACAGGAGAATTCCACTTGCGAGTTGAAGTTGGAATAAACACTACCCTCCAGCACCCCCACCCCTGACATTCTACCAACTGGATCATTCAACATCAGAACCTGAACAGGCTTCGTTTTCTGATGCTCTTTTATATTCAGGCACCCTTCATGTCTGTTTTTATCCGTAGTCAGGGTTGGTTATCGATAGGCTTCATCAGTTACTTCGTTTTTTGATTAATTGCTACCTATTGATTTCTCAGGAGGTGTGAAATGAAGCGTATCCATTTTTTCACTACAGTTCTTGTTATGGCACTTATATTCCTGCCGATGCAATCCATTTTGGCTGAAAATCAATCGACCATCCAGACGGCAACCGTCTTTATCCAATTGGAACTCGGATATGAGCATAGCTGCGCCCTCACCAGTGGAGGACTTTTATACTGTTGGGGTGATAATTATTATGACCAGGTAGGTGTTCCTGGCGAGTATGATTATGCCTATCCGATGCTCGTGCCAGGGTTGGATCAACTGTTGTGGATCTCTGCCGGTAGCTACCACACCTGTGTGGTCCACTCAGGCGGGGTGGCGAAATGCTGGGGTTATGGCAGTTATTATCAATTAGGAGATGGTTTGGGAGAAGATTCAGCAGTACCCGTGGATGTGATCAATTTTCCAAATGCAGATTCGATTAGTGCCGGAGACGTGCATACCTGTGGATTAGATTCCTCCGGGGCTGCATTTTGCTGGGGCTTTAATGGCGGGGGTGCCTGTGGAAACGGGACTTTTGATGAGTATATCCATTCTCCGCTTCCAGTGACCGGATTGAGCAGCGGGGTGTTATCAATTTCTGCCGGCGATAATTTCAGCTGCGCCGTGACAGGCGCAGGGGCTGCCCAGTGCTGGGGAGCAAATTACTGGGGACAACTGGGTAATGGATTGAGTGGGGATAACCAATATCAAAATGTACCCAATCAGGTCATTGGTTTGACCAGCGGGGTTACATCCATTGCGACTGGATCTCTATTTACCTGTGCGTTGACCAATACAGGCGGGGTGAAGTGCTGGGGCTATGGCGGAGATGGTGAACTGGGAAATGGTTCATTTAGCAATAGCAATGTTCCCGTGAATGTTACCGGTCTGAGTAGTGGGGTGGTCGCCATTTCTGCCGGTTCATACCATGCCTGCGCCTTATTGAACACGGGTGGGGTCAAATGTTGGGGCAATAACTCTTCCGGTCAATTGGGGAATGGGTCAACTACGAAAAGCAATATTCCGGTGGACGTCACAAACCTTTCCAGTGGTGTGGCAGCTATCTCCTGTGGTGGTTATTTCACTGGAGCCTTGATGAATACCGGCAAGACACTTCCCGGCAATATGATGGCCTGGGGGGATAATAGTTCAGGTCAGTTGGGAGATGGTACTTATGATGAAAGTCATGTTCCGGTGGACGTGATCGTTCTGGATTACTGGTTATTCCTGCCTTCTGTTGTCAAGTAAAGATTCGGTATCGTTGAAAAAACAGACATCCATTTGGGTGTCTGTTTATTTCAACGGCGAAAATTCCAGGTTACTCGATTGCCAACCAGACGAATCCACTACCAGGCAGGTGGAGGTGTAATTGGGAACTTTGTGTCTGCCACTTTCCACCGGCCAATAAATTCCTCCAGAGGCCTGGCATGGGCATTTCCAACTGCACATCCACCTCAGATACTGACAGGTTGCTGACCGCCACCAGGGTTTGGCCCTGCCAGTCCCGCCGGCAGGCAATCACTGCCGGGTCGCCCGTGTCAATCCAGGCAAAGCTACCCCAACCCATCTCCGGGCGGCTCTTGCGCACGACCAGCATGTGCTTGATGGCATTCAACAAGCTGTGCGGGTCGGCAATTTGCCGGGCGACATTCACCCGCTGCGGCCCATATTCGGAGTTGTCAATGACGGGTGCATAGAGCTGCTCCGGCCGGGCGGTGGAAAAACCGGCATTGACCTCGTCCTCCCACTGCATCGGTGTGCGCACCCCGTTGCGGTCGAATAAATCGATATTGTCACCCATGCCGATCTCATCACCGTAGTAGATGATCGGCGAGCCAGGCAGGGAGAACAACAGGGCATAGGCCAGGCGCATACGGGCCGGGTCGTTGTCCAGCAGGGGAGCAAAGCGCCGGCGGATGCCCAGGTTGAGGCGCATACGCGGCTGTGGGGCGTATTCCTGCCACATCCACTCGCGCTCCTGCGGGGTCACCATCTCCAGCGTCAACTCGTCGTGATTGCGCAGGAAGGTGCACCACTGGCAGTTTTCCGGGATCTGCGGGGTGCGATTCAATATCCAAACCAGGTCTTCCTTGCTCTGCTTGCGCAAGGCCATATAGATGCGCGGCATCACCGGGAAGTGAAAGCCCATGTGAAACTCGTCGCCATCGCCAAAATACGGGCGCACTTCCTCCGGCCACTGGTTGGCTTCTGCCAGCAAGATGGTGCCCGGATAATGCTCCTCCATGTATTTGCGGACTTCTTTTAAGTAAGCATGGGTTTCCGGCAGGTTCTCACCGATCGTGCCTTCGCGCTCGAACAGATAGGGCACGGCATCCGCCCGGAAGCCATCAATGCCCAGGTCCATCCAGAAGATCAGCGCTTCCAGGATCGCCTGGCGTACGGCCGGGTTGTCAAAGTTCAAATCCGGCTGGGAGGAATAAAAGCGGTGCCAGAAGTACTGACCGGCTTGCTCGTCCCAGGTCCAGTTGGATTTTTCCGTATCGAGGAAGATGATGCGGGCATCCGGGTATTTATCATCCTTATCCGACCAGACGTAATAATCCCGGTAGGGTGAGTTGCGGCTGCTGCGGGCAGCCTGGAACCACGGGTGCTGATCCGAGGTGTGGTTCATCACCAGGTCCGTCAGAACCTTCATGCCCCGCTTGTGGGCTTCATCCAACAGGTGCTTGAAATCCACCAGCGTACCAAATACCGGTTGGATGCTAAAGTAATCCGAGATGTCATAACCATCATCCCGCAGCGGAGATTGGAAGATGGGCATCAGCCACAGGCAATCCACGCCCAGGTCCTTCAAATAATCCAAGCGCTGGGTCAGGCCGATTAAATCACCATGGCCATCACCATTGCCATCCGCAAAGGCGCGCACATTGACTTCGTAAAAAACTGCGTTCTTATACCACATGTTCTTCTCTCAAAAAAAGGGCATGGGGTGGAAATTGGATTTTCGACACCCCATGCCCCTGAATATCTTTGACTACAGGTTATCCTTTGACGCTGCCAGCCATCAGCCCGCGCACAAAGTAGCGCTGCAGGGCAAAGAAAACTGCCAGCGGCAGCAGCATGCTGATGAAAGCGCCGGAAGTGAGCAGGTGCCAGTCCTGGCCTTTTTCACCCACCATGGCCGCCAATGCGCTGGTGACCACCCGGTTCTTGTCACCCAAGAAGACCAACGCCACCAGGTAGTCATTCCAGACCCACAGGAACTGGAAGATGGCAAACGAGGCCAGGGCCGGGATGGAAAGTGGAATGATCAATTTCTGGAAGATGGTGAAGTGGGATGCACCATCAATGAAAGCCGATTCCAGAATATCCCGCGGCAACGTACCGATGTAGTTGAATAGCAGGTAGATGGCCAGCGGCAGGCCAAAACCGGTATGCGCCAGCCACATCGCCAAATAGGTGCCATTTAAGCCCAGGCTGGTATAGTCGCGTAAGATCGGGACCAGAGCCAGTTGCAGCGGTACCACCAACAGGGCAACCACAATCGTGAACAGCAGCTTGCGGCCGGGGAATGTCATCCAGGCAAAGCCATAGGCAGCAAACGTGGCAATCAAAATCGGGATGATCGTGCTGGGAACGGCCACAGCGATGGAGTTAATGAAGGCCCCACCCAGGTTATTGCCCTGGCGTTGGATTGTATTGCCATTCGCATCCTGATAAGTAATCACCTTGCCTGAAAGCGTATCTTTATAATTCTGCAGGGTCAGGCGGGTGTCAAACCACAGCCATTTTTCTGACTTCACCGAAACCGTACGGCTGCGTTTATTGCCTTCCCAGGTTAAAATCCGACCATCCGGCAAAGTGATGCTGTTACGCCACTCATCAAATGAGGCGGTGTAGCCTTCAATCGTAATGGGTGCATTGGGATCGGTCGCATCTGGAAGAGTGATCGTGTCTGTTTGAACCAGACCCTTGTGCGGGAATATAGTCCACCAACCACTGCTATATATTTGGGTGGGATCGCGGAAGGAGGTGATGAAAATCCCGAATGTCGGTACCAACCAGACCAGGCAAATCAGGATCAATACAAAGTTAACCAAAAAGCTGGAACTTTTTTTCTGACCCTTGAAGCTGCGGGGTTTCTCGCTCATGAGAACGCCTTCCTTTCGCGGAACTGCCGCAGGTTGTAAATCATCACTGGAATGACTGCAAGCAACAGGATGATGGCAATGGCCGAAGCCCGACCGGAGTTATTGTAAGTGAATTGCTGTATATAGAATTCATTTGCAATCACGTTACTACCGTTATTGCCTCCCGTCATCACCCGAACAATATCAAACAGCTTCAAACTGAATATGATAATGGTCGTAGCAACCGTTAGCAAAGTCCCCTGGATCGTCGGGATGATAATTCTAAAAAACACCTGAATTTCCGTAGCTCCATCCACCCGGGCGGCTTCCAGCAACTCAGCCGGAATGCCCTTGATGGCCGAGGAAATAATCACCATGGCGTAACCCGTCTGCAGCCAGACCATGATGACAATCAGGAAGAAATTATTCCAGGGTGGCATGAGCAGCCAGGGCTGGCTTTTGGCTCCAAAGGCCATTACGATGGCATTTAATAAACCAATCTCCTGGATGCCTATACCTTCACCGCGATAGGTATAAACGAATTTCCAGATCACACCTGCGCCAACAAACGAGATAGCCATTGGCATGAAGATGATGGCTTTGTAGACTTTCTCAAATTTGGAACGATCCGCCAGAACCGCGATAATTAATCCCAGGCCGACCGATAAACCGGTTCCCAGGATCATCCAGAGCAAATTGTTGCGGAATGCTTCCAACATGATACGATCGGTGAGTGCAAAGACATAGTTCTTAAACCAGACAAAATCAAAACCAGTTGCACTCATGAAACTGAGATACAAGGTCCGCAAAGTGGGGATGAAAAGGAACCAGGCTAAAATTGCCAGGGCTGGACCGATAAAGATGAACGGTTGCAGCCGGCGGGTCCATTCCTTTGGCAGCTTTTCGACCAAGAAATTGGTGGCATAATACAGCAATGCCACACCACCCACCCCCCAGATAATGGCAATCAAGGCTACCACCAATTTCGGGGCATTCGTATCCCGCAGGAAGATGTAACCCTGCCAGAGAACGACAAATGTGATGAGGGGGACAATTAATGCAACAACCACCCGTCCAACGGTGGTGCCAAACCAACTCAAAACACTCTGAACCAGTGAACTACGAGATTGTTTTGCTTGCATACGCTCTCCTCCCAGGAAAATTTTTCAGGGGGAAACCCGCTCGGCCCGGAGGGGAGTGGGCAGGGAAACGAAGCTCCCTGCCCATCCGGGAAAATCAAATCTTACTTCGGCCAGGCTGCATCAATTTCTTTGAGTGCAGTATCCAGGTCGATGGAGTCACTGACGTAGCTGGTCATGCTCTTCCAGAAGGAACCAGCGCCAACTTCACCCGGCATCAAGTCCGAGGCATCGAAGCGCAACGAGGTTGCATTCAGGATGATATCGGCCACACCGCGGTCTACATCATTGGTGTACCAATCCAGGCTGCTATCCAGGTGAGGCGAGATCATTCCACCCGCCTTGACCCAGCCTTCCACGGAAGCGGCCGTGGTAAAGTATTCCATCACAGCGCGCACTTCCGGCCGGTCATTGAACATGGCGTAGATATCGCCAGCCACGAGCACGGGCTTGCCGTATGCCGAGTCAATGGGGGGCAGATAGAAGAACGAGTAATCAGTTCCAGCAACCATACCTTCGGGGAAGAAGGTGGTGATAAAGTTGCCCTGCTTGTGAAGCCAGCATTTTGGCTGATCTTCAAACATGGCTTTGGGAGAGTCACCAAAGTTAGTGGTCACGATGGCAGCGCGGCCGCCGTAGGCATAACCTTCTTTGAACCACAAATCCGACATCACTTCCGCAGCATGCTTCACTTCGGGTGAATCGAACTTCAGCTCACCAGCAACCCACTTGTCATAATTCTCAAGCGTGGTGGTGCGCAGCATGATCTCTTCCATCCAGTCAGTCGCCGCCCAGCCAGTGGCTGCACCGGATTCGATGCCGATACACCACGGGGCATCGCCATCGGCCACAATTTGGTCGGAGAGGGCAATTAGTTCATCCCAGGTTGTGGGGACTTTGTATCCAGCCGCATCGAATTTCGCCTTGGGATACCAGACCAGCGACTTGCCATTAACCCGGCTCCAGATGCCTGCCAGGATCTTGTTGCCATCTTTGGAAGGCATGGTGCCCATATCGATCCAGGACTGGATATAGTGGGTCTTGAGGTCGTTCATATCCAGGAAGGTACCCAGGTCTACTGCCAGGCCCTTGGCAACGAAGGTTGACAACAGACCGGGCTGCGGGAAGTCCACGATATCGGGCGGATTGCCACCTTCAATTGTGATACCGATGGATGCTTCGAATTCCTTCGAGCCGGTGTACTGGATATCGATGCCGGTTTTTTCCTCAAAGGATTTAACCGATTCGTCGAATTTCACAGCATCGTTATCGGTGAACGGGCCAGCCATGGTGACCACGGTGCCCTTAAATTCGCCGGCGAATGCACGATCCAGCTCATTGCCGGTTTTCGTAGGTTCTTCTGTGGCTTTTGGCTGGCAGGCCGCAAGCAACATGGAAGCCACTGTTAAAACAATCAACAAACCAAACATCAACTTCTTCATTTTTCTCCTCCATAGGATTGGGAAACAAAATTTTGCCAGGCGGGTCGTTCCGCCGTGCATACAATGGGAAAAACTTGCGAGTCATTCCAGATGATACACCTCCTGCATTTCATGCTGTCTCCCGCTCAATCAAAAGCAGCGGAAGTTTGATCTGGCGGATGGAGCGCCCGGGGTTTGCCAGTTCATCTTGCAGCAACTCCACCGCCGTCCGGCCGGATTCATCCAGTTGTTGGCTGATAGTGGTCAGACCGAGGTAGCCGGCCAAATCCAAATCATCAAAACCTACCACTGCCAAATCATCAGGGATGCACAAGCCAAGTTGTCGGGCTGCTTTCATCACACCCACCGCCTGCAGATCCGAAGCAGCAAACACTGCGCTGGGCCGTTCTGCCTCAGCCAATATTTCCAACGCCACCCGGTAGTTGTCTTCCACTGAAAAAGGTGCCTCGCGGTTATCCTCTGATCGTAATTCCAACCCAACCTGTTGCAATGCTTGCCGGAAACCATCCAGGCGTTCGCGCTCAGGATAGATGGAATAATCCGGCTTCTGGCTGATGCCGAGGTAAGCCATCCGGCGATGGCCGCGTCGAGCCAGGTATTCCCCCACCTGGAACCCACCTTCCCGGTCATCGATGACCACCGCCGAAAGCCGGGGTTGGGGACATTCGATGAGAACCGTGGATAAGTGTTGTTTCAGAAGGCGTTCCACTACTTCATCGCTCACCCTTAACGAAATAACGATCAGGCCATCCAAGTTCCCCACCAATGGCAGGGAAGACAAATAGTGTTCCAACTGCAGCTGAGAGCTGACGGTGTAGATCATCAACTCAGTGCTAGCCGGGTCCAGCGCGGCCGAAATGCCGCGCAAGCGCTGCACAAATGAGGGAGCCGTAAAAAATGGCGCTACCACCCCGATGCGCGCAACGGAGTGGCTGTTACGAGCATCCGGCCGCGGGATGAAACCCAGCTGGTCGATAGCCCCCAGAACATTTTTGCGGGTTACAGGGTTGACAGGGTCAGAGGCGTTGATGACGCGCGAAACCGTAGCAATGCTGACCCCCGCAGCCTGTGCGACATCATAAATGGTTGGACGCTGTTTGTTAACCATCACCCTCCGATGTAAATGCTTACATGTAAGCGCTTACATTTATCTTACATCATAATTTATAAAAGTCAACTACCAAATTTTCCTTCATCCTGATTTGCTCCACACGACTGGCGGATCACCAGGTGCGTTTCCAGTATAATTTGACGTGGCGCTTCGTTCCGGCCCTGCAGCAATTCCACCAATCGCTCCGCAGCCGCCTGAGCCAGCCCGAGGGTTGGCAAATGGACGGTCGTCAATTGCGGAATGCTGTAAGCCGCCATTGGCACATCATCAAAACCCACCAGCGCCATATCCTGCGGAACCCGCAAGCCGCGATTGGCCAGAGCTGCCAGGGCCCCAAAAGCCACCACATCGCTGGCCACAAAAACTGCCGTTGGTCTTTCAGGTTGGTCGAGTAGACGGTTCATCTGCTCATAGCCGGATTGCGGATCAAAAGCGCCCTGCCCCACCAGGCGTTCATCGTAGGTCAAACCTGCCGCTTCCAAGGCCCGGCGGTAGCCTGCCAGGCGGTCGCTGGCAGCGGTAAAGGTCAACGGGGCATTGGTGATGCAGCCAATCCGCTGGTGTCCCAATCGGATCAGGTGCTCCACCGCCAGGTGGGCAGAGGCGATATTGTCCACATCCACCGTGTTAAATTGGTCATCGGCCACGGTGCCATTCAGCACCAGGGGGAATTTTCGCTGGGCCAGGGCGGCCAGGGCGGCATCGTCGTAACGCGGTCCAGAAAGGAGAATTCCATCCACCTGGTGTGAGCGCGCCAGGCGCAGGTAGCTGTGGTTGTTTTCATCCTCAATCATATCGACCAACAGACGCAAACCATGCTGGCGCAAAACCTCCAGCAATCCTTCCACCAACTGGAAGAAAAAGGCGTCGGTTGCCAGAGTGTGATTGCGGCGAGTCAGGACCAAGCCGATCGTGCCGGAGTTACGGTTGACCAAAGCCTGGGCGGCGGCGTTCGGAACATACCCCAATTCGTCCGCTGCCTGAATGACACGATCCATCGTTTCCCGGCTGATGTTGGTATTGGGTACGCGATTTAAAACCAAGGAGACCGTCGTGCGGGAAACCCCTGCGCGCTCTGCAACATCCTTGCTGGTCACACGCCTGGCCATATGAGCACTCAAACCCCACCACCTTAGGTAACACGTATTAGTAATATAGTATAAGATTAGCAACTTTTTTCTCAAAAGTCAATAACCAATTTTATTAAATTTTGTCAGAAAAAATGGTGATTTTTACCCAAGCATTCGATGAGCAATTTGGTGGAGGATTGAAGCTTGTTTGAAGCGTGCTATACTCTTGATAAATCGATCCAATTATGAGGTTGAAATACGTAAATTATTGTTCATCCTCTTGATGCTTAGCTTTTCTCTGAGTAGTTGCTCCATTCCAGAAGCCGCTGGTGCTGCCATTGTGGCAGGTAAAATTTATATAAAACGACACTGGAGCAACGATTTCTCCCGCATTTATACATATCAATCAGTAAAATTAAGAGAACCTGTTCAATCGCTTGATTCCAATTCGTATGCAGAATTTGGCATTGTCTACACCTCTTTTATCCTGTTGCCCGATTCGCAGGCTTCCGTTCGGAAAGTAAAGACGACAGAGCAAGGCGATTTGTGGGTTACCATGGATTTGGAGTTCGGTTCCATCTTTGTAGATGTTTCCCATTCCATCGGAAAGGGTTCATTTGAAATCCGCACCACCAATGGCGTGGTCACCCAGCAAAGTGGCAGCATGCTTATCACACAGGATACTTCCACCCGCGTGATTTGCACTACGGGTTCGGCATCCCTGATCGGGGACGGCTCAGTCGTCCTGCTACCAAACCAGGTCAGCTCGCTGAGCTCGCGGAAAGCTGTGCCAGAACCAGTGAGCCTGCTAGCTGAACCTGTGTTTAGTGACAATCCGATGATTCAAAAACTTATAGAAGATCGGATTGAGAAGATTACTTCTGATAACTCAGAACCCTGAACAGCGCCCTACCTGACAGTCTGATATAATTATCGGTCTACTTTTCCCCCGGGATTTTTGCATGTCGATCAACCGCGATTACTACAAGGGGCTGGTGACCATTGCCATCCCGATCATTATTCAAAACTTCGTCGCTTCGGCGCTGAATGCAATTGACATCATCATGATCGGCCAGATGGGCGAAACCGCGGTGGCCTCCGTCGGGTTGGCCAACCAGATTACCTTCCTGACAAACTTCCTGATCTTCGGCATTACCAGCGGATCTGCAATCTTCGCCGCCCAACTGTGGGGAAAGCGAGACATTGCCAACATCCGCAAGGTGTTGGGGGCAGCGCTGATGATGTCGGTGGGTGGAGCCCTCTTCTTTTCCCTTTTTGGAATGATCTTCCCCCATACTGCACTCTCCATCTACACCAAAGATGCAGCTGTTATCAACCTTGGCAGCCAGTACTTACGCATGGTTGCATTCAGTTATCCCTTTCTTGCCATCTCATTTTCCTTTGGCAGCATCCTGCGCAGTTCCGGTGAGGTGCGCTTGCCGGTGATCGTCAGTGTGATTGCAATCATCATCAAGACCGCCCTGAGTTATGTACTCATCTTTGGTAAATTCGGTTTCCCCGCCCTTGGAATCCCGGGGGCGGCACTCGGTACGGTCATCGCCCGCATCCTTGAAACAACGATTCTGCTCATTCTTGCCTATCGCCGCAAGACAGTTGTCGCTGGCCGGCCAGCGGAATTATTCACTTTCCAGTCTGCATTCTGGAGCAGTTACCTCAAAACTGCTCTGCCGGTCGTTTTCAATGAGGCACTTTGGTCTCTGGGCATCACCGGCTATAACCTGATCTATGCAAGAATCTCCACCGAGGCGGTCGCTGCGATTAATATCACGGCCACCATTGAGGGGCTGGCCTTTACCATTTTCATAGGCATCTCCAACGCCTGCGGGATCATGGTCGGCAACCAGATCGGTTCCGGTAAGCCACAAGAAGCCTTTGGTTACGCCCGCCGCACATTGATTATTGCCACCATCGGCGCCTGGCTGATCGGCGGGTTAATCTACAGCCTTTCCGGCACCGTGCTGACTTTCTACAATGTCTCCCCAGAGGTCAAAGAATACGCCCGCAGCGTACTATTGGTGATCAGCCTGTTCCTCTGGATCCGCATCAGCAACATGATCATCATTGTGGGTGTTCTGCGCAGCGGGGGTGATACCCGCTTTGGCCTGGTGCTGGATGTTGGAACGGTCTGGTTGGTTGGCATCCCACTGGCGGCGGTGGGCGCTTTTGTCTTCCACCTGCCCGTTTACTGGGTCTATACTTTAGTGATGGGGGATGAGCTGGTCAAGCTGATTATCGGCTATATCCGCGTCTTCTCAAAGAAGTGGATCAACGACCTGACAAAAATTGGCGATGCAGTGTAATCTCGCAAGCTTAGAATAAAAATCGTTAGTTCCTCACCCCTCTTCAAACACCTCCAAGGGCGCTTCCAGGTGTAACACACTATATGGAAATGCCAGCATACTCTCCGCCAAAGATTTAGCCTTTTCCAATCCCACCATGAAAGCCCGAGCCTCGACTGAACGCACCTCCCCCAACCGATTGACAAACTGTCCCCACAACGCCAGGTAGCGGGTCTCCTGGGGATCAAGGCTGGGTTCAGCGGTTTGTAGAAAAGCAATGGGGAATAACTGGCGGTAGGCTGGCATGTGATACAACCATGAACCCCCCACCAGGGTTCTCGCCTCACGGACATCCTGCCGGATGCGCTGAATTAATTCATACAATTCTGTTCGCCTAAGTTGAAATCGTGCCGGGCTCAATGGACTGGTGATTCCTTCCTCTATATTTCGAAAGTGCAGACGAATTCTCCCATCCGCCCAGACGCTATAATAAAAACAACCACAAGATTGCTCCGGTGAAGGAAGGGCTTTTGGCAAACGGCGTACCAAGTAAAAGTTATGTGCCTGGCTGATTTGTGTTTCAAGGGTGCTGGTTGCCGTTAAAAATTCCCGCCAGAGGGGATGATCCGGGTTGAAATCCCGTCCCAGGCCAAGCGCCAGGTAGCAATAGGTATGCTCCAGCAATGCTTGCTCCAACTCCATCCCTGCAAAATCTGCCACCCGGTGAGCAAACGCAAAATTCAGGGCAAAGAAATTGGGAGAGAATTCCATATATTCATTATATCCAACCTACTCTGCCAAAAACAGAACACCCCAAGGATCTTTGAGACCCTTGAGGCGTCGTTTTATGTTGTGTCAATGGCGCACAGTCTGCCCATGGGATGCTTACCCAAGGGTGCACTGCTTAGGCAGTGTTCGCTATCGCGAGCGACCAGCGCCATCCAGTTGGATTAGATCCAGCCGCGCAGTTCCATCGCCTTGGCGACGCGGGCGATAGCCACCATATAGGCTGCATCGCGCATATAAACTTTTTCCTTCTCGGCCATATCCAACACACCGTTGAAGGCCTGGGTCATCTTGGTATCCAGCTTCTCCAGCACTTCTTCCCGGGTCCAGTAGAAGTTCATATCGTTCTGCACGCCTTCAAAGTAGGAAACGGTCACGCCACCCGCATTGCACAGGAAGTCCGGGACCATGAAGACGCCATGAGACTTAAGCACTTCGTCAGCCTCGGGGGTCGTCGGGCCATTGGCGCCTTCGGCAATTAACTTGACCCGTGGGTGAATGCGCATGACGGAATCAGAATTGATTTGCCCTTCAAGGGCAGCCGGGATCAGCACATCCGCTTCCTTGGCAATCCAGGCATCGCCATCTTCGATTTGATAACCGGCAGTGCGCGCTTTGGCTTTATCAATCGAACCGTATTGGTCGGTGATGGTCATCAGGAAATGCGGATCAACGCCATCTTCCTTGCTGAAGGTGTAGGAAGCCCGGTCCTCGCGATCCCAGCAGGAGACGCAAACCACCTTGCCGCCCAATTTCTCAATGAAGCCGATCGCCGCGTACTGGGCCACGTTGCCAAAACCCTGAATGGCGGCAACACAGGTCTTAGAATCCATCTTCAAATGCTTCATTGCTTCGCGAACGGTGAAAATGACACCATAGCCCGTGGCTTCGGTGCGGCCGAGAGAACCGCCACCGCCAACCGGCTTGCCGGTAATCACACCGGGGGTGTATTCGCCATTTAGCAATGAGTATTCATCCATCATCCAGCCCATCATCTGCGGCGTGGTGCCAACATCCGGAGCCGGCACGTCCTGGCGATTGCCAATATTCTTCCAGATGCAGCGTACCCAACCGCGCACCAGGCGTTCTTTTTCGCCAGCAGAGAGCGTGGCCGGGTCAACAATCACGCCGCCCTTACCGCCGCCCAGCGGGATATCCGCCACGGCGCATTTCCAGGTCATCCAGGTGGCCAAGGCGCGCACAGTGTCAATTGTCTCAGCCGGGTGGAAGCGGATGCCGCCCTTGTTCGGGCCGCGAGCGTCATTGTGCTGAACGCGAAAGCCCTGGAAGACACGGATGGTGCCATCATCCATGCGCACGGGGATACGGAATTGGAATTCGCGCATCGGCCAGCGCAGGAGTTCACGTACCTGTGGGTCCAGGTTCAGCAGCTCAGCCACATGGTCAAATTGGCGTTGAGCCATTTCAAAAGCATTAGTTGTTCCAGCCATCCTCTACTCTCCTGTATTGAGTTGGTTTATGGGCGGTTAATCATGGGGTAGGCAAAAAATATGCGGGCGCCTCGGAAGAAGCCCGCAATCATTATAGCAAGAAAACCGGATCAGCATGCCACGCCTCCGCCGCAATCTGATAGCTTAAAGGTACCCGAAAGCCGTGGATATTTCAATATGTCTTAAATCGCCTGTTGTGCGTGATGGATTACCTGTATATGTGACGAATTGCACAAATAACGCACCCTTTAGGCTGTGGATCCTTTCCAATCCTGCAAACCATCTCATTTGCCAGGCCAACCCGGTTTATCGGCGCACGAGCGGTAAATAGAGAATGTCAGCCTGCCCTTCAAACGCGCCGATATCGCACAGGCTATCCCGATTAACTCCGCGCTGGTCTATGGTGACCGTAAATCCAGTATCAAACTCTGTGCAGAAACCGGGCCGCCGGTCATGGGCTGGGGATCCAGCCAGCAAACCGCGCGTTAAATTCCAACCCCCAAAATCTCCGAGAAGGGATAACTTGGGGTCGGTGGTCGCCAGGTCTCCGGTTCCTGTCACCGCACAGGAGGCATCGCTGAACAGGTTGTAGCCGCTGGATATCCAGCCTCCACCAGAGGAATCTGAACAATTATTCTGCCCCCCTGGCCCCAGGGGATCAGCCACAATCGAATTACGGATTCGCAAGGTGGCAGCATTATATAAATTACCTCCACCATAAAATTGGGCAAAATTGCTAGCAATGGTCACATTCGCCAGGCTCATACTGCCCACACCGTCATTGACTAGCCCACCATAATTTTGCTGGGAAACATTATTGCTGATGGTGGAGTTGAGGATGGAGAAGGTGGCATAATTTTGCGCCCCGCCGCCCGATTGGGTAGCCAGGTTATCATAAATGGAGGTATTGAGGATTCTCAGTACCCCGCCGGAACCCGTGGTGTTAAAAATTCCGCCACCGCGCACCGCCTGGTTATTGCGGATAGTGGACATGTTGATGGTCATGGTGCCATGATTCTTAATAGCCCCGCCCACAGCCTGGTAACAATTGGTATCCTCAGGGGGCAGGCAAGTGAGGCGATTGTCCTCCAGGGTCACCTGCTGCAAATCCAGCGTGCCAAAGTTTAGGATACCGGCGCCGGTGGGCATGAACGAGCCCTGCAATTGCAGTCGGCCGCCGGTGATGACCAGGTTGCGTAACACTACCATGCCGTTGCCAGCTACATCAAAGACCCGGTCCTGGTTGTTGGCCGCGATCACCGTTTGTCCGTTGGCTGAGCCTTCGACGGTGATCTGGATTTCGTTTATATTGGCGATATCCAAATCTCCATCCGCATCCGTATTGGCATACGGGTCCACGGGTGGAATGGTTACGGAATAGGTACCCGCTGCCACTTGAATAAGGACTCCATCCCAGAGCCAGTCAATGGGGGTGCGATTCGCCTCCATCAGGGCCGCCCGCAGTGTGCATGGACCGCCAGTTGGGGAACCCGTCGAGCAAACACTGTTTTGGACAAAATCCGGCAGATCAGCAAAGCTATCCACCGTGTAGACCCAGGGTCCCGGGTCATCGGCGGAGGTGGTTGCCGTAGGGATGACTAACAGCAGGATCAGGATTGCAGCCAAGGCCAGGCGAGTGATTTTCGTTAACATTTTAGGGCTCCTCAACAATATGCTTGCTTCAGTGAGAATGTTTGATTAACCATTTTAGCACGGAGGTTTTTGGAATCTACAGAAAAACACGAAAAAAATGGATTTCTCGGGTTTTCCGTGGCCTTCTGTTTTGATCCGTCAACTCCGTGCAAAAAATCCCCTGATTAGCTCTTTTTGTGTTCCCTCAGTTGTCGGGCTAGTTCGGCCCGCACCAGCCCGGGGTTGACCTGTCCCCCGCCGGCTTTCATAACCTGGCCGAAGAACCAGTTGACCAACGTTTCCTTACCGTTCAGGTAGGCTGCCAGTTCCTGCGGATGATCCACCAATACCTTGCCCACCAGGTCTGTGACCACCCGTTCATCACTGATCTGCTCCAGGCCGCGCGCCTGGATGATCTCATCGGCTGAGCCACCGCTATTTAGCATTTCTGATAGTACGGTTTTGCCGGTGGTCAGGTTGATCTGCCCGCTGTTGACTGCCCGCGCCAGCCCGGCCAGCCCGGACGGAGAAATGGGCGCTTGCACCAGGGTAAGCCCGGATTGCTTCAGCCAGCCGAACACTTCCCCCAGCAACCAGTTGGCAATCGTTTTCGCTGGCACTTCCGGGGCGGCCGCGGCGGCCTGCTCAAAATAGCGCGCTACGTCCGGATCTTCCCCCAACAGGCGGGCGTCATATTCACTCAGGCCGAACTGGCTAATCAGGCGCTGCTTCTTCTGGCGTGGCAGTTCCGGCAGCCCGGCCGCCACCCGCTCGATCCAATCTTTTTCCACCACCAACGGGGGCAAATCCGGCTCCGGGAAGTAACGGTAATCATGCGCCTCTTCCTTGCTGCGCTGAGCGTAGGTAGAACCGGCGGTCTCATCCCAACCCAGCGTCTCCTGGTTGACGCGGCTGCCCGCATCCAGTATGGCTGCCTGGCGTTCCAGTTCGTAGAGGATTGCGCGTTCCATCGACCGGAAGCTGTTCAGGTTCTTGATCTCGACCCGCGTGCCCAGCTCCTCCACCCCCAGCGGGCGCAAGGAGACATTCGCCTCAAAGCGGATGACGCCCTTTTCCATGTCGCCGGAGTTGACGCTGAGCGCCCGCAGCAACGCTCGCAGCCCCATCGCATAACCCCGCACCTCCTCCACCGAATGTAAATCCGGCTCGGAGACAATCTCCAGCAGCGGCACCCCGGCCCGGTTCAAATCCACCAGGGAGTAATCACCACTTTCTTTGCGAACATGGGTCAGCTTGCCGGTATCCTCTTCCAGGTGGACACGCCGGATGCGGATGGCTCTCTCAACGTCACCAGCCTCAATCACAAAAAGGCCATTGACCGCCAGCGGATATTCAAACTGCGAAATCTGGTAGCCCTTGGGCAGGTCCGGATAGAAGTAGTTCTTGCGGGCAAACAAACTGGTATGAGCAATGCTGCATTCCAGCGCCAGGGCAACCCGCAGACCATACCCCACTGCCTGCCGGTTGAGCACTGGCAAGGCGCCAGGCATCCCAGCGCAGACCGGGCAGACCGCTGTATTTGGCCTGACCTGAGTAGAATCAACCACCGGGCAGGCGCAAAACATCTTGGAGTGGGTCAGCAGTTCGGCATGGACTTCCAGACCGATGACGGGTTGAAATCTCATGGCATCCTCACAGTTCAGGTAGACAGGATTGTATCACAGGCAAATGAAGCATTATTCAACCTGCGGTGATCCATTTCCGCGAAAGCTCAATGCCGGCCCGTGATTCACCCAGTTCTTAAATTCATCCCCTATCATAAAGCTAATAAAGCGCCGGATCGATCGGCAGTTTTCGTTTATAATCCATACCGTTATGATAAGAAATTAGCTGCACTCTGTCTGTGTCATACCTTGTTGCACCCTGAGGATCATCCATGGATGTAAAAAAAATCCGCCGTGAATTTCCACTGCTTGAAGAAAATTCCAAACACAAATCATACATCTACCTCGACAATGCCTGCCAGAGCCTGCGGCCACGCTCGGTGATTGAATCCATCACCACTTATTACCGCGACTGGTCAGCCTGCGGGGGACGCAGCAACCACCAGCTCTCGACCGGGGTCACCAACCAGGTGGCTGCCGCCCGCCAGAGCCTGGCCAAACTGCTGAATGCCGCCAGTTTGAAGGAAATCGTCTTCACCCGTAACACCACCGAGAGCATAAACCTGGTTGCCAATGCCCTGACCCTTCAACCCGGTGACGTGGTGCTGATCGGTGACAAGGAACACAACTCCAACCTGATCCCCTGGCAGATGGCAGTTAAAAACCGCGGCATTATGCTTAAAATTATCCCCTCGGCTGCGGATGAAACCTTCAGCCTGGCCAATTTTGAGGCCTTGCTGGATGGCCGGGTCAAGCTGATCTCCATCGGCTGGACCTCCAACCTGGATGGCGTTAGCGTCCCGGCAGCGGAGATCATCAAGAAAGCCCACCAGAAAGGCGCCCTGGTGCTTTTAGATGCCGCCCAATCCGCCCCGCACCAGAAGATCAATGTGCGCGGATTGGATGTGGATTTCGTGGCCTTCTCCGGCCACAAGATGCTTGGACCCTCCGGCATGGGCGTGCTATATGGCAAGCTGAGTCTGCTGGAAAAACTAAACCCCTTCCTGGTCGGTGGGGATACCGTCGCCAGTTCGACCTACGACACCTGCCAGTTCCTGCCCCCGCCGGAAAAATTCGAAGCTGGTCTGCAAGATTACGCCGGCATGATCGGTATGGGGGCGGCTGCCCAATTCCTGATGCAGGTCGGCTTCGACGCCATTCAGAAACAGGAGCAGATCCTGACCCAAATGATCATGGACGGCATTAAAGACCTGCCTGGCCTGTGCTGGATCGGCACACCCGACCCGAAGAAGCGCGGCGGAATCACCACCTTCTATATCGACGGGGTTGATTCACACCAGGTGGCGATCATGCTGGACCAGATGGCGGATATCCAGGTACGCTCCGGCCAGCATTGTGTGCACTCGTGGTTCCATGCGCGCCAGATCAAAGGCTCCGTGCGGGCTTCCGTCTATTTCTACAACACCGAAGAAGAAGCCCAGGTGTTTATTGGTAACCTAAAAAAGATTCGAAAGGTGCTCTAGCATGTTTTGTATTGCTTCGTTCATTGTCCTTTCCATCCTCGGTATTTTCAGCGCGTCCAACCGCATCCTGGCCCGCGAAGCCCTGGATTGCGTTCTGCGCCGGGTGACCTTCCGGCCCTGCACCACTGGCTTTGACCAGAAAATGAAAGCCAAGCTACTCGGCGTGGTCATCACCCGCTCGGAAAGCGCTGCCCGCTTTTTGAATAAATATTTTGAAATCATCGCCTGGGTTTTCATCCTATCGATGCTGGCCGCCTCCATCCTGTTTGCCCGCGGCCTGTACTTCTTTTACACCTATGGCAATTGCAATGGTCCGAAACAGCAGGATGCCTTCTGCATCTTTGACCCCTCAGGCGCTACCACCCAAGTTTCCGGCGCACCCAATTGCTCGGTGGAGGCCCTGACCTACGGCGCGGCCGCCCTGACCCTGGAGGACATTCAGCTTGCCGGTTACCCTGCCAGCAACCCCGGCGCGGAGAAGGACATTGTCTTCATCGGTTCGTACCATTGCGAATACACCCGTGACGTGTATTCCTCCGTGCGGGAAATGGCCGAGCGCTACGACGTCAACCTGATCTTCCTGGACTTCCCGATCAACGAGCAAAACGATTACCTGGCACGGCTGGGTTATTGCGTCAACCAAAAAGACCCGGCCAAGTTCTGGGAGATGAACGACCGGTTGTTCTCCGGCACAATCGAAGAGATCAACCAGCCTGGTTATGTAAACCAGATGCTAACAGAGCTGGGGCTTAACCCGGCTGTGATCAACGGCTGTACCAGCGACCTACAGACGATCAACACCGTCAAAGATCAGCTCAAGCAAATTATGGATACCAATTTCTACGGCACCCCGACCGTTTTCATCAATGGCGAGGGGTTGGTCGGCCCCAAACCCCCGCGCGTTTATGCCATTCAATTGGAAGGTTTGTTCTGGTTCTTGAAGAAATAAATCTAGGATGGTGACTGATCCGTCACCATCCAAACCTTGAGAGTACCGGTGGGAGGGTTTTGAAACCCTTCCCTACCGGTTTTTTTATTCGGCCAGGCGACCTGCCGTTCGCCCTTACCGTACTTACAGAGATTTTTACGAGACCAGCTTCAGGCGCAACGCCGAAACATCCTCATCCACCGAAATGATGGCAATCCCCTCCAGACCCAGACCTTTGGCATAGGCATTGATCGAGTCCCGGTTGATATTCCCGCGCTTTTTGGAAGTTAACTTGTAATAGAACACCCACAGCATGCCCTTCGGTGATAGGCGCACCTTGAGCCCAGGCAAGTGCTTTTCCAATTCCGCCTGGTTGGCGGTAAAAAATAAGATGGTATCGACCACGGTTTCCATATCGTTAACCAAGGCTAGACCAGTCGGCAGCAAGCCGAGCGATGGTAACAATTCTGCCGGGGCATTAACCAGCAGCAGATGTTGATTTTCTTTGATCAACAACTTCTGGACAACCGTTTTTTCTGTCATTTGTCACCACTCTACACAATTGATAACTTTACCCAGATTCTATTAGCTATCTTAACCTCGAATTAATGTATAATCTCAAATAGCTCAAGGGATGGTGGATCATCGAACACTAACTTCATTATCCATTCTTTCCCTGGCATCTATTAAGCTTTCCAGACGTACCGCGGAACGCGCGGGGGATGATTCGATGACCCTTTTGCAGGATGGTCAATGGATTGGCAGCACCTACCAGGTGGAGCGCTTCCTGGGCGAGGGAGCCTTCGCCGAGGTCTATCGCGTGCGTCACCGTTTCCTCGGCCGCCAGGCCATGAAAGTCTTCAAGGCCACCGGCCTGACCCTGCCCGAGATCGAGACCATGCTCGATGAAGCCGTGCTGCTCTCGCAGATCGGCCACCCCAACATCATCCGTGTATTTGACGCCAACATCACCGAAAGCCCGGCTGGTATGCTGGGTTACTTCACCATGGAATATGTGGCCGGCGGCAGCCTGGATCAATTCTGGCGCTCCTTTGGCAGCAAGCGCATGCCGATTGAAAGCGCGGTGGAGGTGCTGCGCCAGGCCTGCCGCGGCTTGAGCGTGGCCCACGCCGAACAACCCCCCATCATCCACCGCGACATCAAGCCGCAGAACCTGCTGGTCGGCTACGACCCGGGCGGGCTGCGGGTGCGCATCTCGGATTTTGGCCTGGCCAAGCGGGTCAATCCGCTGACCCTGCTGGCTTCCGCCCGCGGCACACGCTGCTTCAAAAGCCCGGAGGCGCTGCGCAACTTTCAGGCCGATTCGTGCGCCGGGGATGTCTGGGCGCTGGGCTGCACCCTCTACCTGCTGACCGGCGACCGCCTGCCCTACACCGACCCGGCCGGGCGCGGCCTGGAGGATATGCCCGATTACAACCGGCCGTTGCTAGCACCCGGGATGCTAAATTACAAGGTGGATCCCCACCTGGAACAGATCATCACCCGCTGCCTGGCCATCCAGCCGGAGAAACGCTACCCATCCGCCCGCGAACTGCTGGCCGACCTGGAAACCTGGCGACCAGCTTCCACTTCATCTACCGTCCCGGCCTATGAGCAACCCTCCAGCAAAGCTGCCCTTGGCCCGGCAACCAGCCCCAACCAGTCCGCCGCGGATGGCATGGCGCGTCGTGCCCTCTCGCTGGCGCAATCCGCTGCTGGCCTGGGTGAAGCTGCCGATATGATGGAAGAAGCCTTCAACCTGTGGCCGGCTCTGCGCAGTCAGTATGAATACAATGTGCGCCTGTGGCGCAGAGGAATTATGAGCTAAGAAAAACTCCCCCCTGCCTTTATGATCCCGGCAGGGAGATGATCTTCACAGACCCTTATCGTCACCGATCTTTTCGTAAGGAGTTTTTTATGTGCGCTTATACCAATGGAACCACTACCACCAGCCTGACCAAGCTGCTGACGGATGCCGCCCAGCCCAACCTGTATCAGGTCAATGCCTTCCGGGTGCTGGAATTGCACGCCGAATGTAATCTGGCAGAAGCTGCAAAACGCCAGAAGATGCTTGAGATTGCCGCTAAAACCGGCGCACCCACCCCACCAGGCAGCGGGCGGGCCATGCCGCTGGCCACCCTGCCAGACAATTTTAGCATCACAGCTGCCATCCAGCGCCTGCAGGATCCGTTCTCGCGCCTGATCGATGAATTCTTCTGGTTCTGGCCTTCCCAACCAGGCAATGTCGCAAACGATCCTGCCTTGCAGTCCCTGCGCAACGGCGATGTGCAATCCGCTGTGGATCAATGGGGTGCCCAGCCTTTGAGCGACTCGGCCGCTGTGCATAACCTGGCCGTGCTCTATCACATCATGGCCATGGACCTGGAATCCCTCGGTGCCGAGCGCACCCTGACGGATGTGGAGAAGAATAACCTGAATCTTTTCTGGCGCCAGTCCTTTCGCCGCTGGAGTACCCTGATCAATTCGGATTCCTTCTGGCACCGCTTGGAGGAGCGCATCCGCTCTTTTGGCGACACCCGCCTGCGCCCGGAAGCCGTAGGGGATTTACGCCGGGGAACCACCCAATTGTTGTTGATGATCAATGCCCGCCTGGCAGTAGCTGCAGCGGACCGGGGCGATTACAACACCACCCAGCGCCACACCAAGGTGATGAACGACTCGGGCTTTGAGAAGAGCGCCATCCTAAACGTGCTAACTGCAGCCGTGGATAGCCTGCGCGACCGGCTGAAAACCTACGTCAGTAACGCCAAGAAAGAATCTGAAACAGACCCGATCCACGCCAACCGCACAGCGGAACGCTTGATTAACCTGGCCACCCCGGTGCTCTCCGCCATCGACCAACTGCTGCCGGTGGATGCCCCGGCCCGTGAGGCCAGTCACGATGAGGTCGCCCTGGGCGCCCTGGAATGCCTGATTCCCTACGGCAACAAGACCGAGGACTGGAAGGGCGCCCTGCTGCTCACCAACCGCATCCGCCCGCTGGTCATGTCCACCTCCGGCCGCCAGCGCATGGAAGAAAACATCAAGACGCTGGAAGAGAACGCCAAATCTGGCAATGACTGGTGCGGCTCCGGCTACTTTGATCTGCCGGCCGAGTTATTCACACCACTGGAGCAGGCGCACGACCTGGCCCGCCAGAAAAGCTGGGATGCCGCCCTGCGCATCCTAAACGACCTTTCTGCCCGCCCGGTGACCGCCGGCCAGCGCCGCCTGATCAACAAACCGATTGCTTATTGCCTCAATATGCGCTGCAATGAACAGCTCAAAGCCGGCCTGGATGATTTCACAGCCACCCCGACTGTCATCGTGAACATCATGCAACGGGTGGAGAACAAGGATTGGCGCTTCGGCTTGACCGCTGCAGCCCTTTCGACTAATGACGAACAAGGTGCAGCCCGCCGCAACCAGCTTTATTGTATGGATTGCGGTTCACCGGTGATGGAATGGATCACTTTTACTTACAAAGAGCTGCGCTTTTTGATCTGTCGTAATTGCTCGGCGCGCGACGATAACGAACGCAGCCAGCGCAAGCAGCGCTTCAGCACCAAACTGGCCGGTATTGCCACTGACATGCTGAAAGCCCGCGACCTGGACCCTGAAAACAAGACCGTGACTGAAAATCTTGATGAATTGCGCAAGATCGCCAGCGATTTAAGCCTTTCCATCCCCGGGTTGACTGGCGGAACCCCTGCTCGCCAGCCAACCTCTACACCTCCGCCACCGCGGACCACCACCCCGGCTGCGCCGCGCGCCACCACCCCGCCGGTTCGCACAGCCCCCGCAGCGCGTTCCGCCGGCTACGGGCAAGCGGTGAGCAGCCTGGCCCGCCTCGGTGCATTCTTGATTGACTCAATCTTCATCCTAATCGCCATGGGCGCTATTATCGGGTTTGGCAACACCGGAAATGATTCAGCCACCGTCCCCTGGGTGTTTGCTGCCGGAATGTTCGGCTACTACACCCTGTGTTATGTGTTGGCCAAACGCACCTTCGGTGAAGCCGCCATCAAAGCCCGCCTGGTGGCGCACAGCGATAACCAATGGAATGCAGGCAAAGCCTTCTTCCGCACCCTGATCTTTACCAGCCTGTGCACCGCCACTTTCCTGATCCCGGGAGGGTCGATCATCCTGTTGCTGGCGCTGATCGCCATCATCTTGTTCACCAAAGACCATCGCTCGCTGGCGGATATGCTGGCCGGCACCTGGTTAATGAAAGTTTGAGGAGAATTTTCATGAGCAGTCATCGGCAAACCAAAGGTAACGCCCGTAAAAAATCATTCATCGATAACATGGCCTACAGCCTGAGCCAAATGATCTATGGCAAGGAAATTCGCATCCAGCGGCCACTGAACCAGGAGGAGTTGGAAGAGTACCTGCAGAATTCACTGGGCGAGTTACTGGAACTGGAGCAACGCCGCATGGCGCAGGAAGCCGATAGCTCTGCTGTCCGGCGCGCCAGCGCCATCCCCGGTGTGCCAGCCCTCAAAGTAGAAGAGACCGGTTTCTACAAGAGTCACATGCGCCTGCAGTCCGAAGTGCTGACCGGCCTGTGGCGGTTGCGCGGCCGCCTGCTAAAACCCGGTACAGAGGAGCCGCTGGAGGAAACCAAGCGGGCTTTCCGTCACTTTGAAACCGCCTGGGATGCCCTGGTTAACGCTGGCTATCGGGTTGAGGATTACACAAAACAACCTTTCCGCACCGGGTTGGAGGTTGAAGTTCTAGCCCACGAAGAAGTGCCTGGCATACCTTCTGAAATCATCCTGGAAACGGTAAAGCCCGGGATTTTCTATAACGATGTCCTTATTCAGCGTGGTGAGGTGATTGTTGGTATTCCGGAAAGTCAGTCATAACTGGATTTTTTGAAAGGTTTTTATGCGGACAACCATCGATTTTGGAATTTACCTCGGTATTCATAACAGCGCCATCGCAGTGCTGGAAGATAACCATGCCAAAATCATCAAAAATAATGATGATATGGATTTCACGCCATGTGTTGTCCATATTGATAGGAAGGGGATTCTGCATATCGGCAAGGCAGCCAAAAACCGACTGGAGCATGAACCTGAGGATGCATACGGTGAATTTAAGCTGCAGATGGGCACTGAAACCGTCTACACTTTCAAACGCAGCGGCCGGCAGATGCGCCCGGAAGAACTGACAGCCGAAGTCCTCAAATCCCTGCGTTCCGATGTCCAGCAACGAATGGGTGAAGATATTCAAGCAGCTGTCATCACGGTGCCTGCCGCCTTCGAGCTACCCCAGTGTAAAGCTACCGAGCGGTCTGCCCAACTGGCGGGATTCAAAATCTCTCCCCTGATCATGGAGCCGACGGCTGCCGCCATAGCGCATGCTTTCCAGAGTAAATCCAACCGGGTCTTTTGGCTGGTTTACGACCTGAGTGGTGGAACCTTTGACGCGGCTGTCATCCAATTGCTAGATGGCAACTTCCGCATCGTCAACCACGCTGGCGATAATCACCTGGGCGGCAAGTTGATCGACTGGGATGTGGTGGAAAACCTGCTCGTTCCTGCAGTCCAAAGGATCGCTCCGCTCACAAACTTTACGCGCGCGAACCCGAAGTGGCGTGCTGCTTTTGCCAAGCTCAAATGGGCGGCGGAGGAAGCCAAGATCAAGCTCTCCCACGATCAAAAGTATTCGATCGTGATCGATTTCCTCTGCCTGGATGACCGGGGCGAACCGGTTTCCTTTGATTTTGACATCACCCGGGCTGACCTGGCACGCATCGCGCTGCCTTACATCCAGCGTTCGGTCAACATCGCGCGCCTGGTGTTATCGGAAGCCCGGCTCAACCCTGCCGATATTGAAAAAGTGATCCTGGTAGGCGGCCCCAGCCTGGCGCCCTATGTGAGGGAGCACCTGACCGACCCAAAAGAAGGGCTGGGGATTAAGCTGGATTTCTCCTGCGATCCAATGACCGTGGTGGCTCAGGGCGCTGCCATTTTTGCCGGCACCCAGAGAATTGGCCCCCCTCCTCCACCTCCACCCCCTCCTGGCAGTTATCAATTAGAACTGGAATATAACCCTCGTGGCGCTGATTCAGAATTGCAGATACGTGGCAAGATCGTGGGCAGCAATGGCGAGGACTTCAGCGGCTTCTCGATCGAGCTCAACGAACATTCCAATCTTTCCCGTAGTGGGAAAATCTCCGTCAGCCCCAATGGCACTTTCTCGACCAGCCTGTTGGCCCGCGCCGGCACAGAAAATGTGTACCAGATTGAGCTAACCGATGCCTCTGGTCGGAAAGTGCAATGCAAGCCCAACGAGGTGAAATACACCCGCGACATCCAACGCGAGCCATCCATTTTGATACACTCAATCGGCTTGGCTTTACCAGGTAACCAAGTTACCTGGTTGATTGACAAGGGTGCGTCTTTGCCAGCCCGCACGCGCCAGGTATTGCGCACAGAGGTTAGCATTCGCAGTGGAAGAATGGATGCGATTAGTTTGCCCCTCCTGGAAGGTCAGAATCAGCGCGCCGATCGTAATCGATTGATTGGTTACCTCACCATTCGTGGTCATTGCCTGAAAGGTGATCTGCCAGCTGGCAGCGAGATTGAAATTACCATCGAAATGGATGCCAGTCGCCTGATTACCACCTCGGCTTACATCCCTCATCTCGACCAGGAATTTGAGACCGTTTTGGAAATCTTAAAGCCAAAACCTGATCTTGTTTTATTGCGCCAGACGCTGGACGCTGAAATTAAACGCTTGCAAAACCTGCGAGAGGATGCCAGTCAGACAAACGATCCCACCGCCCTGCGCCTGCTACGTGAAAAAGTGGACGCTGGGAACTTGATTCACAATCTGGAAGGCACCCTGGCTGCTGCTACGGGTGACCCAGACGCTGCGGATAAAGCTCAAAATCTCCTATTGGATATGCAAATTGCACTGGATGAGGTGGAACAGGCAATTCAGATCTTCCAAGCTCGCAATAAGCCAGCGACACCGGTAAAGCCGGCAATCGTCCAACCGATCCAAGCCATCCATTTGCAAATCAATAATTTGCGCCAGGGGTTGCCAGACGAAGTGAAGGAAGTGATTCAACTGGCAGAGGCAAACCTTCCAAGTGCCAAGGCCAAACAAGTTCAATCAGCCGGCAAGCAATTGACCAATGCCTGTCAGAACCCTTCCCTGCCTGAGTTGATCCAAGCCATAACCAGTTTTGACCAGGGAATTACCAGCACCTTTGGTGAGGAAATGAATTTTCTCATCTGGCGATCAGAAAGTCTGAAACGAAGGGTAGAATTATTGGGTATTCAAACCAGTGAAATGGCAGAATTATTCCGCCAGCTAAATCGGCAAATGTTCAATGCTGATTTACAATCCGCGGTTAAATCCATTCAAAACGTCTCACAATTACTACTAAAGTATTTGCAGGAAGAAAGTAGATAAAACTCATCAAACGAATACCCCTGTCAATGATGGTTAGATTTGATAATTTTTAATTTTCTTTGAATCATGAAATAATTTGTTTTTCGGGAGGAAAAATGCGCACGACCATCGATTATGGAATAGACCTCGGCACCACAAACAGCGCCATTGCCATGCTGAATGGTACTCAAGCCAAAATCATCAAGAACAATGACAGCATGGATTACACGCCTTCGGTTGTCCACATCGACAAAAATGGCACATTACATGTCGGGAAAACAGCCAAAAATCGGCTGGAGATGGAACCGGAAGATGTCTATGCCGAATTCAAATTACAAATGGGCGCCGACACGGTTTATACCTTCAAGCGCAGCGGCCGGCAGATGCGCCCTGAGGAGCTTTCCGCTGAGGTGCTGAAGTCCCTGCGCTCGGATGTCCAACAGCGGCATGGAGAAGACCTGGAGGCTGTCGTCATCACGGTGCCTGCCGCCTTCGAGTTGCCCCAGTGCAAAGCCACGGAGCGGTCTGCCCAACTGGCGGGTTTCAAAGTTTCTCCGCTGATCATGGAACCGACGGCCGCCGCCATGGCGCATGCTTTCCAGAGTAAATCCAACCGGGTCTTCTGGCTGGTCTACGACCTGGGTGGCGGAACTTTTGACGCGGCTGTCATCCAGTTGCTGGATGGCAACTTCCGCATCGTCAACCATGCCGGCGATAATCACCTGGGTGGCAAGTTGATCGACTGGGAACTGGTGGAAAATCTGCTTGTGCCGGCCGTGCAAAAAGCTGCTCCTCTGACCAATTTCAGTCGCGCCAATCCCAAGTGGCGCACCGCTTTCGCCAAGCTCAAATGGGCGGCAGAGGAAGCCAAGATCAAGCTCTCCCACGATCAAAAGTATTCGATCGTGATCGATTTCCTCTGCTTGGATGACCGGGGTGAGCCGGTTGCCTTCGATTTTGATATCACCCGGGCTGACCTGGCACGCATCGCGCTGCCTTACATCCAGCGTTCGGTCAACATCTCACGCCAGGCGTTATCGGAAGCCCGGCTCAACCCTGCCGATATTGAAAAAGTGATCCTGGTGGGCGGTCCCAGCCTGGCGCCATATGTCCGGGAGCAACTCTCAGATCCCAAGGAAGGCCTTGGGATCAAATTGGATTTCTCCTACGATCCATTGACCGTGGTGGCGATGGGTGCAGCCATTTTCGCCGGCACCCAGCGAGTGGGTGTGGGGCCAGGCAGCGGTTCAACCGGCGGTGATATTGGCCAACAACCATCCAAACCCGGAACCTATACGTTGGATCTTGAATACAATCCGGTCGGCGCTGATCAGGAACCGCTGATCGGTGGCAAGATCATTACAGCCAATGGTGAAAGTTTCAACGGCTTCTCGATTGAGTTCATCGATAGCTCCGGTCAATACCGCAGCGGGAAGGTACCCGTCGGACCGACTGGGGCTTTTATGACCACCCTGTTGGCCCGCTCCGGCACACAAAACATATTCCGCATTGAGTTGACGGATGCCTCCGGCCGGGCAGTGCCATGCACGCCGAATGAGTTGACATACATTGTTGGAAACACACCCCCCAACCCACCCCTCATCCACTCTGTTGGTGTAGCCCTGGCTAATAATGAAGTGGCCTGGTATATGATCAAAGGGACACCCCTGCCTACCCGCCAGCGCCAGGTGCTACGCTCGATAACCGATCTGCGCAACGGTACTACCGATGTCCTGCGCGTTCCGGTCATCGAAGGTCAAAACGAGCGCGCCGACCGTAACCGTCTGATCGGCTACCTGACCATCCCCGGCCAGAGCCTGCGGCGCGACCTGCCAGCTGGCAGCGAAATTGAAATTACCATCGAAATGGATGTCAGTCGCCTGGTTACCACCTCGGCTTATATCCCTCATCTCGACCAGGAATTTGAGACCGTTTTGGAAATCTTAAAGCCAAAACCTGATCTTGTTTTACTGCGACAGACATTAGATTTCGAAAAGAAACGCCTGCAGGAACTGCGGGAGGATGCAGAGAAAACTAATGACCCAAGCGCCCAGAGGCTGCTACGGGAAAAGGTGGATGGTGAGAATATGATCCACAACGTTGAAAGCGCCCTGGCAGCCGCCGCCGGCGACCCGGATGCCGCCGACAAGGCCCAGAATCGCCTACTGGATTTGCGCATCACTTTAGATGAAGTTGAGGACCAACTTTCCTGGCCAGCCCTGGCCGCGGATGCGGACAAGAAGATCCAGAACGCTAAAGATGTAATGAAGGATTTTGGCACAGATGAAGCCCGCCGCCGCATCGAAAATTTGGAGCGCGAAGCCCGCGCCGCCCTGCAAAACCACGAACCGGAAATGCTGCGTCGCAAGCTGGATGAGATGGACCGCCTGGCCTTACAGGTTTTACTCGATCAACCCGGCTTTTGGGTGGCCCTGTTTGATGACCTGAAAAACCGGCGCCAACTGATGCGCGATCAATTCGCCGCCAACCAGCTCATCACCCAGGGTGACCGGGCAATCCAGACCAACAATGTGACCGGGCTGAAAGAAGCTGTCCGCCAGCTGATTGGCTTGCTGCCCGAAGATGCCCGCCCACCCCTGCCAGGCGGTATGGGATCCGGTGTGGGATCATAATCAGTCCGAAGGTCGGTTTGTGAAAGAGAGAATCTATGAGCGACACACCCGTACCACCCAACCAACCGGAACCCGAGAACAATTCCCTGCAACTACCCGGCGCCAGCGACCTGCCTGCCGCAGAAGCAGAACCTGTCGTTCCTCCCAAGCCATCCATGCGCACACTGGAGGGACTGGAGCACTTGACGCTGCAGTTCCTGCTGGCGGAAGCCACCGAACTGGCCGCGGCCGGTCACTACGTCGAAGCGGAAGCCCGTCTGACCGCCATCCCGGATGGCCGCAAGCATGCCCCGGTGTTGGATCTGCTGGCGCGCATCCGCGCCCAGCAGGGCCGCCCTGCCGAAGCGGTTGAACTCTGGCAGATGGCCGTCCAGATGGACCCGGCCAACCCCGAATACCGGGCAGGCCTGGCTTATGTTGAAAAAGCCTCCAAAGGACCTTTCCATCCCTCCCGCCTGCCCGGGCTGATCCTGCGCCTGCTGGCCGGGTTGCTCGTGCTCGGTTTGTTCATTGCCGTCCTGGTGCGGCTGGGTGGGTTGGAAAAACAGATAAAAGCCCTGGAAGTGCCAACACCGGTAGCCGCCAGCCAACCAGGGGTGGATTTAAGCAGTCTTGAAACCCGCCTGGGGGTCCTCGAAACAAGCTTGACGGACATCCAGACTGACCTGGAGAGTGCGAATAGCGGGATCAGCGACACCCAATTATCTCTTCAAAACTTTCAGGTCAACTTCGATAATGTTTTTAATTCAATCAATTCCCGCCTCACAAACCTGGATGTTGAACAGCTTAAGTTATCCAATAAAATTGACAAACTGCAAACGATTGAATCTTTGGTGGAACTGAAATTAGATATTCCAGGATTGATCATTACTAGTGAAGGGGATAATTGGATCATCACCCCTGAAAGTGGATTGTTTCGCTATGGCTGGCTGCTGAGTGATGAAGCCCAACCGTTGCTGGAGCAACTGGCGCGGGAACTGGCCCCCTGGGCTGGCCAGACCCAATTGGAACTGGTCGGTTATGCGGCTGAAGATGAGCAGGATCCAAATTTCAACCTCGGTATGATCCGGGCGGTACTGGTTTCGGATGTTTTAAGTGCGGCCGGCTTACCGGATGAGATGATCCGAATTCGGCCAGCCGCCGGGCGGCCGGCACCATTTGACAACAATAGTTTTGCCGGGCGGGCTGCCAACCGCACTGTGATTTTTATCCTTCACCGCTGGCCTCAATAATCAAGGTAAACGCCCCCGCTCCAACCCGGAACGGGGGCGTTCTCTTCAGATTCTACTGGCTCGATCGTCATCTCCTTTTCTGCCATCTGTCCGCATGGCTGGTTTTGTATTCGACATTCATCCCAAATTGTCTGTGATCGCCGATGCATAATTTACTACTATCCGGGAGCGCAGCACAGTTCAGCAGGTTGGATTCCTCCCGGGCGCGAGCCGACCAACCTCCACGGCCGTTCCACAGATCCTGGCCTAGCCGGCCCTTGCCTGGTCGGCGGCTAGGTTTCCATGATGGTCTTGGATCAATCTCATTTTTCATCCTTGTTTGCCGTGCCTGTGTTGCTTGATTGATATGATACTCAGCACAAATTTATATTTGGTTTATTTGGCAATAATTTTTGATGAAATCCGCCAAATAAATAGAACACCCTGAAGGTTTCAACCCCTTCAGGGTGTTCAAAGTTCACAAATAACCGTTGATTTAGCGGTTTCCGCCGCCCATCATGCCGCCCTGTGACCCACGGCTCATGCCCATGCCGCCCATGCGAGGTGTGCGGGTGCCATCTTGCATCGTGCAATCTGCACCACTGCCCATCCCCATCACCCAACCAGCATCCAGGCGAGCCTGCAGGCGATCTTTCATGAGTTGCGCCTGTTCGGGAGTGATTAAGCCCTGGGCTACGGCTTCATCCAATACAGCAAACCGAACTTCAACCCAAAGGGTGGTAAAAGCTTCACCCGTGATGCCCTGCTCCGCAGCAATTTCTGCCAATGTCAAACCATCAGCCATCTTGGCATTCAATTCATCAACGCTCAAATTCAGTTCGACTGCCCAGGCGCTCACGGTCAAATCATGCAGCACTTCCGTGCCGCCGCCCAACATACCGGTGCCGCCCCAGCGGTGGCTCATCATCCCGCCCAGCGGGGAAACCGTTCCGTCCACCGTCGGTGGGTTACCAGCCTGCGCAGAAACTATATTGGCCGCGCCTAATCCGGCGGCGAACACAACTGCTACAACTGCGATTGCGATCCAGATTTTTTTCATTTCTAAATCTCCTGTGTGGAGCATTGCTCCGTACTTTTTAATTTGCAGTGTTCTCACTGCTTGATCTTGATCTTACAACATAGTTGTGAAGAAGTTGTGAAGATTGTGCACAGGTTGTGTGGATTTCTGCTAGAAGCCGACCTCTGCTCGCAGGCGCAGGTAGTGCAAAATACGGTCCCGGGTCAAAATTCCGCGCACCTCGCCGCCTTCCGTCACCGGCAATTGGGGGTAGCCCGCTTCATCCATCTGGCGCAAGGCTTGCAAAAGTTCGGTCTGCGGATTCAATGGAGCCAGGCGGTCGCACGGGATCATCACATCTGCCGCCGTCAGGTTCTTCCACTCCGGGCGGGGTTGGAGGGTGATTTCCCGCAAGGTCAGGATGCCGCGAATGCTGCTGCCGATCGAATCGGTCACCAGAAAGACACTCTCCCCGCCGGTCAATACATTCTCCTCCACCACTCGCTCCAGGCTATGGAAGGAAGCGACACTCACAACACTGGTATCCATCACCTGGGAGACTTTCACCCCGCGCAAGGCTTCCTGCACGGTGGATTGTGCCAGGCTGGAAGCAGCTGCATTCTGCAGGAACCAGCCAATGAACGCCAGCCACAAACCGTTGAAGAGGTTCCCCTGGAAAATAATGAAGATTCCAATCGCTATAAATCCGAAGGCCACAACCTGCCCGGCCGTGGCCGCCACCTCGGTGGCCCGGCGTGGATTTTTGGTGACCCGCCAGACAATCGCCCGCAGCACTCGCCCGCCATCCAGTGGGAAGCCCGGAATCAGATTGAACACGGCCAGGGTCAGATTGATGCGCGCCAGCCATTCACTGGGGGCCGCCAGCACCGCCATCGAGCGGTCAATCAAGAACAGTCCGCCGAAAATGCCAGCCAACCCCAGGCTGACCAGGGGACCGGCAATTGCGACCCGAAATTCACTGCCCGCTGAAGAAGGCTCGCGAGTGATTTCTGCCACCCCGCCGAATAGAAAGAGGGTCACTTGACGCACCGGCACCCCATCCCGGCGAGCCTGCCAGGCATGGCCCAATTCGTGCAGCAATACCGAGGCCGCGAACAGCAGGCTGGTCAGTGCGCCAATCGCCCAGTGAGCAACTCTGGGCAATTGCGGGTAAGCTTCCGGCAGAAAACCGGAAGCCAGCGACCAGGTAACCAGGCCGAAGATGACAAACCAACTGGCATGCAACCGGATCGGGATGCCCCAGACCGTGGCAATACGAAAACCCGCATTCAATCTCATTATTTCCTCCTACCTTTAGTCATTCCGGCTGATTCCAGTCAGCAGGAAGGCGTAATACAACAATGTGGAAAGGCTTTGCACGGCGGCTGCCACATAGGTCAGGGCGGCCGCATCCAGCACCCGGTTGACACCCACAGCCTGGCTCTGAAAGATGTAGCCATCTGTTGCCAGAACTTCTTTGGCACGGCGGCTGGCGTTAAGTTCCACTGGCAGGGTTACCAACGCAAACAGGGCAGTGGCAGCAAATAAAGCCAACCCAACCCAGGCCAGGGTGGTGCCAAACAGGCGAGTGGTGAACAAACCAACCATGAAAATAATCGGGCCCAACCACGAACCAATCTGCACGGTCGGCACCATGAATGATCGGATTTGCAGCGGAAAGTAGGAATCAGCCTGCTGCAGGGCATGGCCGGCCTCATGGGCGGCGATGCCGGCGGCAGCCACACTGACACCCCGGTAGACATCCGGTGAGAGACGCAACACCCGCGCGGACGGGTCATAATGGTCCGAAAGGAAACCCTGGGTTGGCTCCACTCGCACATCCCGCAAGCCACGGCTGTCCAAAATACGCCGGGCAATCTCTGCTCCGCTCATCCCGCTGTAGGTTCTTTCCTGTGAATATTTCTTTAGAGCAGATTTAACCCGCCATTGCGCCCACAAACCAAACAGCAGGGCGGGTAGGGCAAAGACGAAATACATCGGGTCGAAAAACATCGAACACACTCCTTGTAAGTCAATCCGGCGCACCTCCGGGGAGGGCGCCGGCTTATCAGTTGTCTACCTGTAACTCGGTCAGGCTTGATACCAGTCTGCCCCGGATTAAGCTAACTATAGCAGGTTCAATTTCCTGTCACAAGGTATGTACAACCCATTCTGAGAGGATTCTTATAAAACCCGCAGATTATCTGAGGGTATTTTGGAACTGCTTTGATTTCTCAAAGCCCAACGCCGCCCCTGCTCACCTTAAAACTTACGGTATAATTCAGCCGACATGAAACCGAACCACACCCGCACACTCACCGCGCTTGGCGCATTGATTCTCCTACTGATCCAGGCGTCTTGCGCCGCCGCCCCAGCGCCGAATTTGACCCCGGAAGCTCCTGGCAGCGCCCGCCCAGAGGGTAGCCTGCGGGATACCCAGAGCGCCACCCCGGCCTTGCTTTGGACGCGCACCCCGACTGCCTTCCGCCCACCGACTGAAACCCCGACCATCACCCCGACCCTGACCGCCACCCCACGCCCGACCCTGGCTCCGGATGCCTGGATGAACCTGCCGGTCATTCCAGACGAACCCAGTCAAATGGTGCTGGAGATTTTCGCCCGTGGCCAGGAACTGGGTAACAACCCACGGGCTTTTTCCAAGATTGGTGATTGCGAAGCAGTAGCCAGCTGGTTCCTGAAGGATTTTGACCTGGGTGATCGCTACTACAACCTGGGCGAGTATGCCAGCCTGCAATCTGTTATTGATTACTACAAGGGTTCCTTCGAGCGAGAAAGCCTGGCCGCTAAAGCTGGCTTCACCGCTGCCAGTGCGCTCTCCGCACTCTGGGCTGACCCTTACAAGTGTCAAAAGGGTGAAACCCCGTTGGAGTGCGAATACCGGGTTAACAAACCGGTCCTGGCCTTCATTATCCTCGGTACCAACGATTACAACCACCGGGCAACTTTTGAACCCAACCTGCGCAAAGTAGTGGAACGTTCGATCGAACTCGGCGTCATCCCGGTGCTGGTCACCAAAGCTGACAACCTGGAAGGTGACAACAGCCTGAACGCCACCATTGCTGCCATTGCCAACGAGTATAATGTACCGCTGTGGAATTACTGGGCAGCCGTCCAAAGCCTGCCGAATGCTGGCCTACAGGAGGACAAAGCCCACCTAACCTGGGCGCCCAACCTGTTTGATGATCCGAATAACCTGCTGTTTGCCTGGCCCGTGCGGAATTTGAACGCATTGCAAACTTTGGAATTGCTTATGACCACCTTACCCACCCCATAGGGCGGGCTGAGCGATCCATCCATCGAACGGTTACCAAGCAAAACCCAACTCTGACACATGTAAATAAACTCTGGAGTGCGCACACCGCCCTCCAGAGTTTATTTCATCTCAGACGTTCATACCCGTCTGCAAAGGTTTATCTATTATCGCGTAATCAACGGCAGGAAGATCCGGGTATTGACCTGGGTATTAATTGACAGAACATTATTGGCTGGTACAACATCATTGTTGGCCTGGCTGACGGTAAAGTCAAAGACCAGGTGAACTGTCTGCGGAGAAACCAGGGTCAGCTCAAGCGCAGATTCAGCTCCGGAATCCAGATAGGCTAGCACGCAGGTCAGTTGTTGATCCACCTGGCTGCAAGACCAGCCTGTGCCGTTGAAGCCAGTCATTGATACCCCATCCGGCAGGGTGGCACTCACTTTCAAGTAATATGCCTCGCGCGGGCCGTTATTTTCAATCTGCAACGGATAGGTGATTGCCTCCCCAATTAACCCCGTGCCCGGCAACCCTGTTCCACTGATGGCGATATCCGCCAGGTAAGCCGGAGCATTGGTAGCCGGAGCACTCAGTGGCGATGAAGTATCCACGTTACCGGCAATCCCAGAATAAATTGGCGGATTGATCCCCCACCAGTTGTTGCTGGCATCCACGCTGATAACAGAAGTGTTTTGGAGTTGCAAGGAGCTGTTTCCATAAATATTGTTGCCAGTTGCATCTGTTCCACCGATTACAGCCGGGGTGTCACCGCCCAACCAGATGCCCACCCCGGTGTTGGCAACGATTGAATTGCTGTAAACGTGGACGGTTGCACCCGGATTGTTCAATGAAATACCACCTGCCCCATTATGGTCAACCAGTGAACTTGCAAGCATCAGGTTGCTGCTGGAGTTTTCCACTAATAGGCCCCATCCGGCATTATCGAAAATATGCAAATTGCTGATCTGTACAGTGGCCGAACTGCTAATGATTCGCAAACCATTTCCGGCAGATTGAGTAATTAGTGAATTGGTGACCGTCAGCGTTCCAGAAGCATCTTTGCGCAGGTTTCCGTAATGACGTCCAGGCCCCCCACCCCACCAGAAATCACCCCCACCATAATGAATTTCAGTGTAATCCAGGTTGGCAGTCCCGCCATCCGCCACATAAATCCCCTTCCAATCGCCCGACGCCGGGCTGGTTGCCCCACTGGTAAATACCACAAGCGAACTATTGGTTCCGGTGGCGTTCAGTGTGCCATTCACAATCAACCCGGTCATGCCATTGAACTTGACCACTGCTCCCTCTGGAATGGTCAGAGTCTGGCCTGCATGGACAGAAACATCATCAAGCAGATAAACCTGCGGGCTCCAGCTACTGTTTACATCAATATCCCCGCCCGTGACATAAATCGCCTTGTCCAATGTGTTCCCAGTTCCGATGCTGAACCCGGAGCTGTGCGGGGTGGTGATAATCGACTGCGGCAGGTTGCCGGTAAAGGTGGAATTCGAGAAAGTGATGGTGTTGGATGTAGTACCATTCAGACAAGTGCCATAATTTTGATTGTCGCTGATAATGGTGCTGGTGAAAGTGTGCGTACCAGACGCATTTTCAAAACGTAACCCACAGGCAGCGGATTGAGTGATTAGTGAATTGGTGACCGTCAGTGTTCCAGTGGCATCCTTGCGCAGATTGCCGTAATGACGTTCAGGCCAACTCAACCAAAATGACCCACCACCATAGCGGATTTCAGTGTAGTCCAGACTTGCGTTTCCGCCATCCGCCACATAAATACCCTTCCAGTCGCCAGCGGCCGGGGTAGTGGCGCCACTATCCCCATTGGTATCGCCCCGCGTATCATCCTTCAGGGATGTGAAGACAACTTTCGATCCATCCACGCCATTACTATTCAATGTACCGTTCACAATCAACCCGGTCATGCCATTGAATTTGACGACTACTCCTGCTGGGAGAGCCAGTGTGTTGCCTGAATTGACGGAAACATCATCGAGAAGATAAACCTGTGGGCACCAGGTGGTGTTTACATCGATCGTCCCACCAGTGACATAGATCGCTTTGTCCAGTGTGTTCCCGGTTCCGATGCTGAAACCGGAGCTGTGCGGGGTGGTGACAATCGATTGTGGCAAGTTCCCGCTGAAGGTGGTGCTGGTGAAGGTGATGGTGTTGGCGGTATTGCCATTCAGACAGGCGCCATAATTTTGATTATCGCTGATAATGGTGCTGGTGAAAGTGTGCGTACCAGACGCATTTTCAAAACGTAACCCACAGGCAGCGGATTGAATAATTAGTGAATTGGTGACCGTCAGCGTTCCGGTGGCATCTTTACGTAGATTGCCGTAATGACGTTCAGGCCAACTCAACCAAAATGACCCACCACCATAGCGGATTTCAGTGTAGTCCAGACTTGCGTTTCCGCCATCCGCCACATAAATACCCTTCCAGTCGCCCGGCGCTGGAGTACCTGCTGCACTGGTGAAAATCACATGGGCTCCGCTGTTGCCCGTGGCAACCAATGTACCATTGACGATAATGCCAACCATCCCTGAGTTTCTGACCTCCACCCCGGCATCGATGGTTAACGTAACTCCTGCGTTAATGGTCAAGTCACCCGTCACGATATAAGGGCTTCCGGATATCGTCCAATGAGTATCCACTGAAATCGTCCCGCCAACCGAAGTATCTGCATTGGAACGGGCTGACGCAGATAGGGGGGTCCCTGCCAGCAGCAAGGCGACAATGAGCAAGCATATGCCTGCCAGACTGAACAATGTGAACGATTTCTTTTGGGACTTCGCATAAAAGTTCATACTACCCCTCCAATTAATGAATATGTAAGAATATTTGAAAAACGATTCCTTCCCCCTCAATATTCTTGCACGGAAGTCGTAAGAATACAAGTAGAAAATGATCAGTTTATGTACTATTTATCAACCATCCAACCACCATTTTCAATTTATAATCTCTTGAACCAGCTTTATTAACGAATTTTCTGTATAATCATTACATGCTCTCGATTCCACTCGGAAGGGATACAAAAATGCGCCTCATCCGACTATCATGGTTGTTGATTGTCATTCTTTTACTCGCTGCCGGCTGCAGCAACCTACCGACCCTGCCGCCCATGCCCACCCTGCCGGTATCCGCGCCTCCCAGTACCACCCCGGTGCCAGTTCAATTGATTACAGCCTCGCCCCTCCCTGGCCAGGCTGCTACTAATCTCCCGGCTGGAAATGTAACCAGTATGCCAACCAATGGCGTGCCTACCACAGCAACCACTCCCTATACACCCTTTTCTGCGCGCACTGCGGTGGACAGCCTCAACTTACGTATCCAGCCCGGTCATCTTTCCGAGATCGTGCGCATGCTTGTTCTGGATACTCCGCTGACTATCCTTGGACAAACTCCCGGAGGGGAATGGATTTTCGTCCAGACAACAGAAGGAATCACCGGATGGGTCTTCTGGCAACTGATCACCTCAGACACTGACCTGCGGGCTTGCCCGGTGCTGATCCCGGAAGGGATACAGACCGTGCGCGGCCAGTTGACGGACAAAGCTGGCCAACCAGTGATGGGAGTGCAGTTTGCGGTTGAGCAAGGCGATCTTCGTTCAGATGGCATGACCGATGCCCAAGGAATCTTCTACGTTTTTCTGCCATCCGATGCCAGTGGAGAATGGGTAGCCTCTTTTACCGCCATCAGTTGCGATAGCCCACTGATGGATGCCAACTGCAATTGCCGGGTAGGCGCCTGCAACGGCCCGGACCCGGTCTCCATCAACTTCAGCCTGCCAACGGAAGGAACGTTAACCTTCATTTGGAAGTAATAAGGCCTGAAACCACAGATGACACAGATATTCACAGATAAACCATAAAATAGAGTAGGGAGCGGCGACTAACCGCCCCCTCTCACACCACCGGACATGCGGGTCCGCATCCGGCGGTTCATCAAGCAATACGCAGTTCTAGATACCGACTTCTAATACTCTTCAGCCCTAAGTTATGAAAATATCCA
>JBGSJZ010000025.1:0-73953 GCA_041741455.1 Anaerolineaceae bacterium
GGCGGTCGGCAGGCTCAGGCGGGCATCCGGAACGGAGAGGCCGGCCAGGCCGCTGAGGCGCGGGTCGGTGACGTTGAAGGTGAAGAGGGAGGGCACCGGCTCGACGATGGTATGGCCCAGGCGCTGGGCGATGATGTGGCCCGGGCGGGCTCCACCGGTGGCGAGCAGGACGCATTTGGCCTGCCAGGTTTCTTCATTATCCAGGGAAACCTCAAAGCCGCCGAGAGCGGGGCGCACATCCTCGACGACGGCATGCAGGCGGATATTCACCCCCAGGCGCTTGGCCTCGGACTCAAAACAGCCGATGATCGTCTCGGAGCGGTCGGTAATCGGGAAGACCCGGCCGTCGGGTTCGGTCTTGAGGGCCACGCCGCGGTCAACAAACCACTGGGTCAGGTGCTGCGGTCCAAAGCGGGTGAAGGGTCCACGCAGGGCTTTGCCGCCGTGCGGGTAGAAGGCCACCAGTTTGATCGGCTCGTAGCAGGCGTGGGTCACGTTGCAGCGTCCGCCGCCGGAGATGCGCACCTTGCCAAGCGGCGAACCGGCGCGCTCGAGGATGACGATTTTGGCCCCGGGCGCCGCCTCGGCGCAGATGAGAGCGGCATAGTAACCGGCCGCTCCGCCACCGATGATGAGGACGTCTGATTTATTTATGGACACGTTGTTTGGTACTCCTGATCGGGGAAATAAACATCCCACTCAACTGGATAGAAACTCCGCCCGGCGAGGGCACAGGCCACGCGGCGCACTTCGGTCAGGTTCAACGGCCACAGGCGAATTTCCCCGCCCATGTTGCCCGTTGCCAGCCAGTTCCCGGTCGGATCGACACCCAGTGCATAAACTGCTTCCGGGGTTCGCAAGGTCAGGACAGCCGATTCTGGATCCGGGCTGGACAAATCCCAGACCCGGACGGTTTGATCCTTGCTGGCGGAGAGTACAAAGGCTGAATCGGGGGTGAACTTGATGGTGTTGATATCGTTCAGGTGACCGCGTAAAACCGCGGCCGGTTCGGAATTCCCGGAAGCCAAATCCCACAAATAAACGGAGCGATAATCCCCACCCGTTGCCAGCCAGCGGCCATCCGGGCTGAGGGCGACGATGAACACCAGGCCTTCCGCCCCGGTCAGGATCAGCGGTTCGGCAGCCGGATCCGCCATGTTCCAGACCCGCGAATCCAAATCACAGACCGCAGCCAGGCGAGCGCCATCCTGGCTAAAGGCAAGTGGGCCGGTACAATCCGAAAACTCATAAGCCGGATCCGCCAATTCACCCGCGCTTACATCCCACAGGCGGACAAACCAATCCCAACCGCCGGTCACCAGCCAGTGTCCATCCGGGCTGAGTTCCATAAATTGGATGCCGTCTGGGTGGGCTATGAATGACTTGCCACTGGATTCCACATTGGCTGCCGTCAGATCATAGCTGCGCAGGGTGCCATCGTGGCAGGAGGTGTACAACCAGCGGCCATCCGGCGAGAAGCGGGCGGCGGTGGCAATATCCGCAAATCCACCCAGGCGCCACAGCAGCGGGCGATCGCTCCGGGTGAGATCATAAACCAGCACCTGTCCATCAAAGCCAACGGTCGCCAGGCGGGTTTCATCAGCATTCAGGCTGAGCGAGTAGACCGCCTTGTCGTGGCCTGCCAATTTTTGCAGCAACTGCCCGGTGCTCACATCCCAGACACCAGTCGTCCGGTCGACGCTGGCAGAATAAAGTCCACTCCCATCCTGGGTGAAGAACAGTCCGTTGATGCCGACCGTGTGCCCGTTCAATAAAATCGGCAAAGCCTGCGGTGAAGCAGCAGTTAGCTCCCAGCGGCGGATGGAGGCGTCGTCGCTGGAGGTGTAGAGATAATGGCTATCCCCGCTGACCACGGCCGCTGCGACCGTCGCATCATGGCCTTTGAGCGCCACCCCCTTGCTGTCCTCCCCCAATTCCATCGACCAGACGTGAGCCGTGTGGTCCAGGCTGTTGGATATCAGCCATTTGCCATCCGGGCTGATGCGCACCCCCCAGACAGCATCCGTATGACCACTGAGCACCAGGCTGGATTCCGGGATGGAGGGGGCCAACAGGTTCCAGCGGCGAAGGGTTTTATCGCCACTGGCGCTGACCAACCAGTGGGAATCCGGGCTGAATACGACCTGGCTGATGTATTCCCCATGTCCCACCAAGGCCACGGGTGCATCTGCCGGGTTGTCAGCGGTCAAATCCCAGAGCAGGATGGAATCATCTTCCCCGGCAGTGGCAGCCCAGTGGGCATCCGGGCTGATGGCGGCCGTATAAATCCCGGCGGTGTGCCCGGAAAGCAATACCCCGGAGGCCCCTGGATCCGCCGACTGAAGATCCCACAGGCGAACCCCCCCGGTTGAATCACCGCTGACCAGCCAATGTTCATCTAAACTCAACGCCAGCGCAAAGATGAGAGCCTGATGCCCGGTCAACTTCCACTCGGGCCGGGTGGCGGAAACATTCGCAAAATCCCACTTGGCGATGGAACCATCCTCACCGCCTGTGTATATCCTGAGTCCATCCGAACTGACCGCCATCTGCAAGATTTTCCCGGCGTCCATATTCACCTGGATGGCCGTCAAGGCAGGATCGGCTTCCGACAAATCCCAACGGCGCAAGGAGCCATCATAGCTGGCGGAGAACAGGTAACGGCCATCCGGGGTGAAGGCCAGCCCACTAATATATTCCGTATGGCCGGTCAGTTGGATCGGATTCGCTTGCGGATCGGCGGCCTGCAGATCCCAGACCAGGATGGATTCCTGCAGCGCGGCTGAGGCCAGCCAGCGGCCATCCGGGCTGAGGGCTAGCTGGTAGATCGAGTGCTCCTGATGCAGGATGGGTGTACCGCCAGTGTTCACCACGGATTCCCAAAGCGCATTCGCCACCGAAAGTTTGCCAGGGTCCGCGCTGGATTGGGCCAGGTCCACCGCCTCCACGGCCAGTAACAGGCTGCGCTGGGGTGAATTTTCCAGCAGGGCGCTTTGGGACAGGGCAGCCAACTGGCGGGCACGCGCCTGTTCTGCCGATTGTTCCGCCCGGGCGCGTTCCGCCTCCGCGGTGGCCTGCTGGGCGACCGCTAGCCTGCTGGCGGCTTCCGCGGTGGCCTGCTGGGCTACTGCTTGCGTGCTGGCGGCCTCCGCCGTGGCCGCATTATCTGCAGCTTGTTTCTCGCTTCTTAGTGCAGATATCAATAGAATGACCGCCAGTAGTACCATCACCCCCACCCCGGCCAGGGCAGCGGTCAGGTACATCGCCCGGCGCTTCAACTGGGCCGCCGAGCGGGCCTGGGTTTCGGCGCGTTCTTTTTGGGCCTCGGCCAGTTGTTGGGCTGCTTCCAGTTCGCGGCGCTGCTGCTCCTCCTGCTGGCGTTTCTGCCGCTCTTCCAATTGGATGGATGCGTTCAGAAATTCCACTTCCAGCGGGTTGAGTAAATCCGGGTTGGATTGGAAGAATTCACGCGCCTCAGCCAGCCGGGATCCGCGGAAAAGCAAGCCCTCATCCTTCAGAGAGCGATTCCACTCGGCGGCTGCTTCGGTGATGCGGTGTTGAATTCTCAGGCCGGCTCGATTTTCGGCAATCCATTCCCGCAGGCGCGGCCATTCGCGGATTAACGCCTCGTGCGAAACCTGGACATTATCCTCCTCCACCGTAATCAGGCGCGCCTCCACCAACAGATCCAGCACCTCGTGCCGGGCATCGTCCTGAACACCCCCACTAAGGAGCTCAACCAACGTCGCTCGGCGGCGGGTTTCCTGCACCCCCTCGACCACATTCGTCAGGCGCAGAAAGATGTTGCGCGCCAGGCCTTGTTGCTCGGAGCTGAAGCGCTGGGTTAAAATCCATTCCGCGGTCAGTGCAATCGCCCCCTTGACCCCGCCCGCCTCGTGATAGGAGGACAGCAGCAGGGTATGTCCGCTGCGGCGTTTCCAGGTCTCCAGCAAAGCATGGGATAGCAGCGGCAGTGCCCCGGGTTCGCTCCCGGCATCTTGAATCATCAAATCCACCAGGCCGGGTTCAAAGGTCCAGCCACCCTTGCGGGCTGGCATTTCAATCGCCCGCTTTAATTCCTCGGGGGTCATCGGGCCGATGTATTCCTGATGAGCCGAAATTGCCACGCGCAGATCATCAAACTGGGCACACTCAGCATAGAAATCCGCCCTCAACACCAGCACCAGCACCAGCGGCCCATTGGTATGCGGCCCGCCAGATGCCAGCAAGGCATTCACAAATGAAGCCCGCTCTGCCGGATCATTGCACTGGGTGAACAGTTCCTCAAATTGATCCACCACCAGCAAGACACCCGAGGCGTTGTTTTCAGCGGCCTGTTGGCCGGCAACCAGCGCCAATGTGCGCGGCTCCTGACGTAGATCCAGCATCAGCTTCTGCGCCTGGCTGGCCTCACCGCCGCGGGTGAAACTGACCGCCAGCGCTTCCAGCGGTCGTTCGCCGGGTGTGATGATGTGGACTGGCCAGCGCGTCGAACCCTGGGGGGTAACCGGCACTTCCTGCAGGGCTTTCACGCCTTTCAGGACCGGCACCAGGCCAGCCCGCACCAGGGAGGATTTGCCGCTGCCGGAAGCGCCGATGATGGTCAAGAATCGGCAAACCTGCAATCGCTCAACCAAGTGAGCCGTCAATAACTCGCGGCCAAAAAACCAGTCTGCATCGGCTTCGTTGAATTCTTGCAACCCTTTGTATGGCGCCTCGCCAGGGGCGGGAGGCTTCCGCAAAGGAATGGCAGACTGATTTTCCCTCCAACCCGGCTGGCCAGCCTGCAAGACGGAGAGTACCTGGTCCACCTTTTCTTCAATCCGGGTGGTTGTCCCATCCAACCGATCAAAGCGTTCCAGGATTTCTTGATGCTGGGCAACCACCCGCAAGGAGAGCGCTTCGAAGCTTTCGCCGACCACCTTCTCCACCTGGGCAGTGGCGGCCATAAAGTCCGCCATGCCAGCAGAGAATTCTGTCAAGGCCCGGCCATCCTGTTGCTTTAGCAACACATCCAGCCGGGCCAAAATCTCCGTCTGGCCTTCCTTGATTTCGTTGACATTCCCCTGCAGGTCCTCCAACACCATGCGATTGAAGGCGCGCCAGGCTGGGGTGCGATGCTTGAGATGCTCGGCAAAATGGACCATGGTGCGCGGGTAGAGATGCTGCCGTAAATGGGTCTCAAAATCCGGGATTTCCCGCAACAGAGATGGGTATTTCGCCAGGTGTGGCTGGATATTGAAGGTAAAAAAAGCCTTTTCCAGTTCCTGCGGAGTTTGCGCCTGCAGAAAAGCCTGGGCGCTGGCTGCAAGTTGATCGGCCGGTGGATTCAGCGGCAGGATTTTGTCCTCATCCAGCGCTTTGCGCAGGCTTTGCAGAAGCCCGGCAACTTGCCCGGCCAACGGGTTGGATTGGCGCCAAAACTGCCTGCCCTGCCCGCTATCCGCATAGCACACTCCAACAGGCACATCCCGTCGGGCAGTTTTTTCCAACTCCGGGAAGCACTGTTTTCCGCCAACATCGAACAACGCCTCCCGCAGGGCATCCCTGAAGGCGGTTTGCAAATCGTGGTTGATGGTTTGTTTTTCCTGGGGGGTGAGACGATCTGTCAACTGGCTGCTGGCCAGCTCGACTCCCTTTTTTGCCAGCTCTTTTGCCAAAGTCTCAACCAGTGCAGAGCCGCCCGGTAAAACCGCCGTGAGCAGGCCCCCCACCAGCGTTCCGGCCAATACGCCGGCCGGGCCAGCCAGAACGCCGCCAGCCGTTGAAACCACCACACGCATGGTTGCTCTGAGTGCCTCATTCATGCCCTGCCTCCTGCGTTGAAATACACCTATATTATTGTACATCACAGAACAAGAAGGATTGAGGGATGTTTGATTGATCCGTCATAGAAATGAAAATTGGATTATCCCAACCCGAACAACACATGCCGCGATCTGGATATTGGTAAGGGTGTCCTGCCTGCCCCCAGTCAAAAGTCGTAGGGGAGGGCCTAAGACCCTCCCCTACGACCTATGTCACTAAATTTCTGAAATCTGATTGGAGAAACGACCGTTAGCCTTTTTTCCCGGTCAGCAAGCCCAGCAGGCGCTTCCAGCCGGCGCGGATGTCGTTGCGGCGCATGCGATAGGTTCCGACGACGCCGTACGGCAGGAAGATGACCAGGACGACAAACAAGATGCCAAAGACCAGCGGCCAGCGCGGCCCGAACCAATCAAAGAAGAAGAGGGAGATCAACTGCCAGATGCCAGAGCCCAGGATCGGGCCAATCAGGGTGCCCATGCCACCCAGGATGGTGATGATGAGGGCGTTGATGGTGGTCAGGGCAGAGGCCATGTTGGGGGTGGCGCCCAGGTTCCAGACAGCATTCATGGCCCCGGCCAGGCCTGCCACCAACCCGGAAATAAGGAAGGCGGCGGAGCGATAGATGGCCGGGTTGTAGCCGATCATGCTGACCCGGTCTTCGTTATCGCGAATCGCCACCATGACCCGGCCGGTGGGTGAATTAACCACCCGGCGCATGACCAGGTACATGAGGACCAGGAAGCCCAGGGTGATGAAGTAAAAAGTCAGGCGATGGGTGTTGGGGTTCATCCAATCCGGGAAGGGGACGCCGTGCAAGCCTTCATCTGCGCCGGTCCACTCGACAAAATCGGTGGCCTTGGAGAGGATGAAGAGGGCATTAGCCATGGCCAGGGTGATCATGGCAAAGTAGACACCCTTGACGCGGACCGAGACGATCGTAAAGAGCAGGCCGATCAAGATGACCACTACAGCCACCAATAGCATAGCAATCAGGAAGATCACCAGCTGGGTCAGGTCCAGGCTGCCAATCTGGATGCTAAACTTGCCGTCCGCCAGCCAGCCCGGGACGACGTGCTTGTAAAAGATGGCCATGGCATAAGCGCCACCGCCAAAGAAGGCGGCGTGGCCGAAGGAAAGGATGCCGGAATAGCCGATCAGAAGGTCGTAGCTCATGGCATAGACGGCCAGGATGAAAAAGGCAATGAGCTGACCCTGCCAGTATTTGGAAGGTCCTGCCGTGGGGGATCCACCGGTGACCCAGGAAAAGACAAAGGGGAAGGCGACAAAAATCGCGAGCATTATAAGCAGGCCAGCGTCCCGCTTGAGGCCTGCGGCAAATAAACCGGTTTTCCTCTCAGCCAGGGTGGGTTTCAGGTTATTCTCTGTCATGGTTACTCCTTCTTCCCAAAAATACCGGAAGGTCGCACCAGGAGGACGATGATCATAACGATCACAGTGGAGGCTTCGGCAATGGCCGGAGACATTTTGAATTTAAGCGCCAGGAAATCGCCAAAGGCGCGCGCCATGCCCAGCAGCAGGGCGCCGACACCAGCCCCGCCATAGCTGCCCATGCCACCAATCACCACAGTGATGAAGCCCTGCATCTGGTAGGCGTCACCCATGCCAGGCTGAACCGGAACAAAAGGAGCGGCGCCGATGCCACCCAGGGCGGCCAGACCAACGCCGATGGCAAAGACAATCGAGAAGACTCTTTTGACATTGATGCCGAGGGCTTCCACCATGTTGCGGTCCTGGACTCCGGCGCGGATGATCATGCCCAGGCGGCTGTAGCGCATGAGGATGAAGAGGCCGATTAACATCAGGACACCCAGGACGATGATGAACAGGCGGTAACTGGGAAAGGTAACGCCCAGGATGTCAATAGTGACGTTGCGGCCGCTGAACCAGGCCAGCAAACTATCAGCTTTCCCTGGTTGTGAAAACAAGGGTGGCCGCTCCATGGCATAGGCCACTGGATCCCATAACAGTTGGACGGTTTCGCGCAGGACATATCCCAATCCCAGGGTCAACAGGACGATATAAAACGGGCGGGAATACAGGGGACGGATCAGGCTGACTTCCGCGATGATACCCAGAGCAGCCCCGATGCCAGTGCCGACGATGAGCGCCAGGACAAAGCGGAGATCGCCATTCATCTTCAGGACGGCGATGGGGGCGCTCTCGCGGAACAAAACAGCCAAAATCGTCAGGACCAGCAAGCCGGCCAGGCGAGCCCAGGGAGCCCAAGCTTTGCCGGCATGCACAACCTGGGTCTTATCTCCCGGCCGAGCGGTTGCCAGGGCAAACAACAAGCCGCTCAGGAAGAGCAAGGCAGGCCTTCTCCAGAAGATCGCTAGCGCTTCCTGGGGTGTGGCCTCAGCCAGGGGATTACCTGCGTTCATGGCGGCAACCATGGCGGTTTCTGCCAGGCCCAGCACATCGAACTTGACGAATCCGAGAACCACCAAAACCAGGCCGGACAGGACCAGAATGGTGCGCAGCCGTTTCTGCCAGGCCTCCGAGAGATCCCACTTCATGACGATCGGCAACCATAAACTGGTGGTGGTAATGCCGACGGCAAAAGCCAGTACCAGGGGAAGGATACCAAACAAGAAGGTCGGGTTGGTATAAAACTGCCAGCCCATGTAAGCGCCGGTCATGAACATGGCGCCGTGGGCAAAATTGAGGACATCCATCAAGCCAAAGATGATGGTGAGGCCAGCCGCGACCATAAAGTAGAGGGCGCCCAGGGTCAGGCCGGAAAGGGTCGTGCGGATGAAACTCTGCTGTCCCATGAACTTGACGCCGGCCACACCCAGGGCCAAAATAACCGCCAGGATGATGAGGGTGGGGATGGCACGCCTTAATAAACTTTTCTGGATCATTTTTCACCTCCAGCCGTGCCAATATCGACGCCAAGGTAGCGTTTTACCAGTTCCGGGTTGGTGACCAGATCGGCCATTTTTCCGTTTTCAACCGTCTTGCCGTCATCGATGATGTAGAAGGCCTCGCCCAACTGGCTGGCCATGATGAAGTTCTGTTCCACCAGCAGGATGGTGGTGGTTTTGCTGAGCTCTTTGATGGCCACCATCATCTGCTCAATCAGGATGGGCGCCAGACCTTCGCTGGGCTCATCGATGAGCAATAACTTATTATCAGCCACCAGGGCGCGGGCGACCGCCAGCATTTGCTGTTGGCCGCCGGAGAGATGGTTGCCCGGCAGCTTGTAAAGTCGCTTCAGGTCCGGGAACAGGCCAAAAATAAAATCTGCCTTGCGGTCCAGGTCGCCGCGTTTCTTTTCAGCAATTTTAAGGTTTTCCAACACCGAGAGATTCCGAAAAACCGCCCGATGCTCCGGGACATAGCCAATGCCAAAATTGGCGATGTCATAGGCGCGTTTGCCCTGGACTTCCCGGCCATCAAAGATCACTTTTCCATGGCGCGGCGGGGTCAGGCCGAGAATCGATTTGAGGGTCGTGGTCTTGCCTGCCCCATTCCTGCCCAGCAAGACGGTGATGCTATCGCGGGGGACAGTAATGGACACCCCTTCCAGGATATGAAATTGGCCGATAAAGGTATGGATGGATTCAAGCGTGAGAATGGGTTCCACTCATGCCTCCTGCTTCTTGGTGATGTCTCCGTACAATGCACCCAGATACGCATCCTGGACGGATTGCGTATTGGAAATCTCACGGGGGGTGCCCTCCGCAAGAATGTTTCCCAGATGCATGACGGTGATGCGGTCCGAAATACTCATGACCATATCCATGCGGTGTTCCACCAACACGATGGTCTTGGTTCCCAAACCGCGAATTTTCATGATGATTTCCAGCAAGGCTGGCACCTGTTCGCTGGACATGCCGGCAGTTGGCTCATCCAGCAGCAACAAGGCTGGATCGGATGCCAGCATGATGGCCAGTTCCAGCTTGCGCTTTTCACCGTGCGATAGGTTGAGGGCCAGGGCGTATTCCTTGCCATTCAACCCGACCAAATCAATAATTTCTTCGGCCCGGGTGACGTATTGTTTGAAGTTATCAGCAGCCTGGAAGAAACGCAGATTATCTTTGCCCAGGGCCTGAGCAGATAACCGGATATTCTCCAGTACCGAGAGGGTGGGGAAGATATTCGTGATCTGGAAGGACCTGCCAATCCCCTGGTGGGCAATGCGGTGAACCGGCAGGTGGGTAATGTTCCGTCCTCGAAAGATCACCTCTCCCCGGGTTGGTCGAAGGACTCCCGAAATCATGTTGAAGAGGGTCGTCTTTCCAGCGCCGTTCGGGCCGATGATGGAATGCAGGCTGAGTTCTTGGATGCCGAGGCTGACGTCATCCACTGCAACCAATCCACCAAATTCTTTGCGAAGATGTCTTGCTTCCAGAAGGGGTTTCTGTTCAGACTCCATCTAGTTATCCTTGTTCGATTGTTATTCAAAAAACTTAACCGCAGATAGCGCAGATAAAAACACTAAATAATAGATCAAATTCAGCTATGCAATAGCTCATCATTGCGAACGCTGTGCACGGTGTGGGCCCATTGGCCATTCAATCCCGACCTGGGGGAGTTTGCCACACCGCATTTGGCGGCTCGGATTGTTAGGTTTTTTGGACAATGTTGAGCCGACCCAATATTTAGCAAACCTGGTAGGTAAGGGCATTGCTGCCCTTACCTACCATTGTGAGAATCAAAGTTTCAGAATCTACTTCTTATTCATCTCGCAGCGAGTGGCATAAGGATCCACGAGGGTGCAGGGGATATCCAATTCATCGAAGGCACTGACATAAATCTTCTCGAAGAATTTGTAATCGTTGACACCATCGCCATCACTATCGGGATTGACGTTGACGAGCTTGAGGACGTTCATCGGCTGCTCACAGACATGATCACCCGGGCGGATGTAATAGGTGCCCTTGGGGCCTTCAAACTGCAGACCTTCCAGAGCCAGGATCATGGCATCACCAGTGGCGTCGCCAGCGGTCTTTTCCAGGGCAGCGGCCAGGGCAATGGCAGAAGCCATACCACCTGCGGTGAACAGGTCCGGGGGCTCATTGAAGAGTTCCAGGTGGCGCTTCACGAGATAGTCGTTGACGGCGTTCTCGGGAACCGTGTAGTGATAGACATTCAAACCAACCGTACCGAGAGCGTTCGAGTAGACGGCAGCGAAGGAAGCATTGTCACCGAAGCCGGTGGAAACGGTCATCTGATCCAGGGTGCCCATATCGGTCAACTGCTGGAAGAGGGTGACGTAGCCGATGCCGGACCAGGTCAGGAAGAGACAGCCAGCGCCGGAATCCATCGCCTGCTGAATGTAGGCGGTGTAATCGGTGGTCTCAGCCGGGGCGGGGACGGGGGCGATCACTTCGCCGCCATATTTACCCACGGCAAATTCGAGGGCAACATTGCTGCCCTGACCAAAAGCGTTGTCAATGTAGATGTGGGCGAACTTGGTGCTGACGTTTTCCACCAGGTACTTGGCGATGACCAGGGTGTCATCATAGCTGGTGCGGGAGGTGCGGAAGACATACGGATTGAAGTTGGCGCCGGTGGTGAAGGCAGAAGCGGCCGGGTCGATCATCAGGATCATCTTGTTTTCGAGGGCGACTGTGGTCAAAGCCACAGCAACAGCCGAGGAGACCGGTCCCTGCAAGATTTCAACGCCGTCTTTTTCAATCAGTTCACGAGCCAGAGCAACACCCTTATCGGGGGTCAGTTCGTCATCCTTGACGATGACTTCGACGGGGCGGTTGGCGATGATGTAGCGGCCTTCAGCATCCATCTTGCCACCAGAGGCGTATTCCAAGCCAATCTGGAAGCCGCGCTGCTGCTGCAGGCTGTAGAGGGCCATAGCACCGGAAGCCGAGGTGATTTGTCCAATCTTGAGGACTTCACCCAGGGGGACTTCGGTCGGGGCGGCGGTGGGGGCTTCGGTCGGAACAGCGGTGGGCTGTTCAACAACAGGGGCTTCGGTCGGGACCGCGGTGGGTTCAGCAGTGGGTTCCGCGGTGGGCGTCGTGCAGGCTGCCAGCAGCATGCTGAGGAGCACAAGGACGCTCAAAATAGTGGTTAGTTTCTTCATCTTTTCCTCCAAGAAATTTTTTGTATAAATCGATTATAGAACCGATTTTGACAACTAGGTTGTGAGTATTACCGTTACTATCCCAGATTGCAACACCTCCTTTCAAACTTCGCCGACGGGCGGGGATTCCATCCAGAGGATCAACCTGACACGACCAAAACTGCCTGGCCTGTCAGGATCTGCCTCCCGGCCTGATTGAAACAATCGGTTTTTAAAGTGATCAGGCGCTTTTCCGGCTGCCAGGTGGTTACTTCCACCCGGGCGGTCACTGTATCTCCGGAAATAATGGGCGCCAGGTACTCAACTTGCTGGCTGAGCAAGGTGCTGCCGGATCCAGGGAGACACATGTTCAGCAGCCCATTGACCAGGCTGCTGAGAAACAACTCCTGGCAGGTGCGGTGGCCATGCAGGTCGCTGGAGGATCCACCACAGGTCGATTCTGCCTGCAGCAAGAATTCACTGATTGCAGTCAGGTCCTGTTCAGTCACCTCGCGCACCGCGCTGGCATGTTGACCTACCCAAAACGTCACCCTGTCCTCCATCAGCCCCAGTTTTGCAAGGCAAAACCAATCGCCAGGGCATTGAACACACCTGGTTTTTCCATGCACAGGGCATGGCCGGCGCCAGGCACCACCGCCAATTGGGCGTTGGGAATGACGTTGACAATAATTTCAGCATAGCGGCGAGGCTTGAGGATGTCCTGTTCGCCCACCATGACCAGGGTCGGCGCAGTGATGCGCGGTAGATCCGCGGTCAGGTTTAACTTCAGGAAGCAGGCCAGCAATTCCTGAAAGGCGTCAAAGTCCAACTCGCTATAGCGGCCGGCAGCCGCAGCGATAGCGGCTTGGTTGGCGGCCGTCCAGGCATCGGAGAAATTCCAGGGGGCGGTCACCTCGAACAGGCGGCGTGGATCGCGAGCCTTGGCGGCCTCCGCCCAAGTGCGGGCGGCAGTTTCCAACACCGGGTCCACCTGGCTGACACACGAGGAGAGCAGCAAAGCCTTTGTACGCTGCGGGAATTGCAGGGCAAAGGCCAGGCTGACTTCGCCTCCATAGGAGATGCCGCCAATAATGGCCTGCGGAATCTGCAGGGCATCCAGCAGGGCAGCCAGGTCCATGGCATGCAAATTCATGGTGTACGGACCGGCCGGATGTTCCGAGCGCCACATGCCGCGGCAATCGTAGAGCAGCACCCGCAAGTGTTTGGCTAACCCAGGCAAGTTGAGACCCCAACTGGCGGTCGACATCAGGATGCCATTGGAAAGCACCAATACCGGGGCTTTCTCATCCTGCAGCCCGTGCAGTTCGTAGTAGATCTCGATTCCGTTGGCTTCAATACGCGGCATTTTTTGACCTCTTGTTTACGCAGCTGGTTTGAATCCGAGGAAGGTCTTTTTCGCTTCACCTTCACCCCGGTCAATGAAGACCGCTTCCAGTGCCATGCCAATTTGAATTGTTTCCGGTTTGCTCAAGTCGATTTCGACAATCTGGCCGCTAATTTTCGGGCCTTCTTCCGTTTCCACGATGCCCACGCAGTAGGGGTTCTTGCGATCATAACCGGCGCTGATCATGGCGGAGGAGCCGACATAAATCACGGTGAAGGCTACCAATTTGCCCTTGCCGGAGAACTCCACCCATTCCATGTCCGCGGCCAGGGTGTCTGGATCCAGCATGCGCGGCGGTAAAAACACATGCCCACTGGAAAGCTCGCGCGAGCCCATCAGCTTGTGCTGACCCAGGCCTACGTAAAAGTCGTAACTATTAATATCGGTTGCCATGGCTTATCTCCGCTCAAAGATGTGCACGGTGCAAGTCTGACCGGTGCCGCCCACATTATGGGTCAGGCCGAGGGTCGGATTGCCGGGGAGCTGGCGTTCGCCAGCCGAGCCGCGCAACTGCTTCCAGATTTCCACCACCTGGCCAATGCCCGAGGCGCCAACCGGGTGACCTTTGGATTTAAGGCCGCCGGAGGTGTTGATGGGGTGGCGGCCAGTGCGGGCAGTCTCACCCGCTTCAGCGGCTTTGCCGCCGGTACCCGGAGCGAAAAAGCCCAGGTCTTCGGTGGCCATGATTTCAGCAATGGTGAAGCAGTCATGCACTTCAGCCAGATCGATATCATCCGGGGTCACGCCCGCCATCTCATAGGCCTCTTTGGCCGCAACGCGGGCGGAGGGGATGGAAGTCAGGGTGGAGCGGCTATGCAAGGCCCCATCGCTGCCCTGGCCGGTGCCGATGATATGCAGCGGGGTATCGGTAAAGTGGTGAGCCAGCTCTTCACTGACCAGCAGAACTGTGGCCGCCCCATCTGAAACCGGGGAGCAGTCAAACAGGCGCATCGGCCAGGCGACCATCGGGTTGCCCCGGTCATCATTGAGAAAATCGAGCTCGGTCTGCCAGGTGGGCATCGGCAGGCCTTTTTTGACCGCCGAAGCCTTGCGGGCTTCCATGATGTCGCGGATGCGCTGGCCGAACTGGGCTTTGTTATTCAGGGCACCGTTCTCATGATTCTTCAACCCGACCTTCATAAAGGTCTGTGGCGTGGCGCCATAGGCGTGCATATAAGCGCTGGCCATCGAGGCATAGAAACCAGGGAAGGTAAAGCCGGAAGGGATTTCATAAACCGCATCCGCAGCGGTGCCGAGAGCATCGGTAACTTTTTCGCCGGGCAAATCGGTCATTTTCTCGATGCCACCCACCAGCACGATATCGTACAGGCCGGAAGCAATACCAATCATCCCCTGACGCAGGGCAACCCCGCCACTGGCACAGGCATCCTCGATCCGGGTCGCCGGGCGGGGCGTCAGTCCAACCCAATCAGCCATGATCGGTGCGATGTGCCCCTGCGACTCGAACAAGTCGCTGGAGAAATTGCCAATATATAATGCTTTGATATCTTTGGGATCAAAGCCCTTGTCAACGCTGGCCAGCATCTCCTGGAATGCCGTGACAAACAATTCGCGGCTGGTGCGGCAGCGGAAGGTGCCAAACTTGGTCATCCCCGCGCCGACCACGGCAACACCGCGGCTTAATTTGCGTCCTGCCATAAATCCTCCATTAGTTTTCCCGCAGTCCGGGTAGACCGAGAGAGAGTCGAATTGCCATCCCCTGGGTTTGAAGGTGAGCGTGAACCCGCTCACCTTCAAACCGGAGAAGTTGATTAGGAATGTTTCTTCAAAAAGGCATGGAAAGCGGGGTTAACCACTTCCGGTTTTTCAATGTGCGGGCTATGGGCTGCATCCGCAATCACCACTTCCTCGAACCAACCGCCAGCCGCGGCATAGCGGTTGAGCGCATAGCGGGTCTGGGCCACCATGGGCTGGGGCGGGTAGATGTCATCCCCGGGCCAGCCGGGCACATAGCCCAATTTACCCAGGGCACCCAGGTCGAACATGGAATTGTCAGAGACAATCATGTCCGAGTCGCCGCGCAGCCAAAGGATCGGCAGCTTGATGGCGGCTTTTTCCATGTCCTGCAGGTCGCCCAGGATGTACTTGGGTGCACCAGCATTGATCACGCCCCAATCACCCGGGGCAGTCATCGGCCAGTTGGCTGAGGGCACAGCATCGCCGGGGTAATTCTCCGGGCCAATCACCTCACGCAGCGAACCGGTCAGGAAATCCTCTTCCATTTCGGGTTTGAATCCGGCTTTATAGTAGAACGCAGAGATCACGTTGCGCGGCGAATTGGGATCTTCAGCCGTGCGATCACCTTCTTTAATCCGGCGGATGAAATCTGGGTTGACCACTCCACCGCCCGACCCGGCAAAATCTGGGAAGCAGGGTTCCCCGGTTTCACCCTTGGTTCCGCCGAAGCCAAACGGGGAGACCGGGCAGACCAGGGTGATGGAAAGAGCTTTTTCGGGGTGATCCGCCAGGACGCGGTAGAGAATACCACCGCCCAGCGACCAGCCGACCAGGTGGGTTTTTTGGATCTGGAGAGCATCCATCAAAGCCAGCAGGTCTTCCGCCCAATCACGATAGCCGCGCCGGGCATCCACCGGCTTGAACTCAGTCCAGCCATAACCGCGCAGATCCGGGGCAATGCCACGGTAACCGGCCGGCAGGGCTAGCATGGTTTCCTGCCAGTACAGTGCGGAGGCAAAATTTCCATGCAGGAAGATGACCGGAATGCCATCTTGCGGGCCACTGAAGTACGTGTGCATCTTCAGGCGGGTGGTTTCCACCATGCGGGTGGTGATTCCCTTAAGCGGAGCGGGTGCGTTCATCGTTTCTCCTTTCATCTTTATCTAAACAACAATCTGTTTTCTAATGAGTAAGCAGAGCCAAGCATAAGTTTGCTTTTTTAGCTATGCCTCCTCTAATGACAGTTCTCAGCCAATCTTTTTGTACAATCGTTTGTTCTTGCCTTCCAGGCTGGTTGGCCGGGCTGCGCCTGGGTCGGCCAGGTTGATGATCAGGGTATCCCCTTCCACACCGTACACGCCGACAAATTGCCCGACCAGGCCGAGCGTATGCTGGGTCTGATCCATATCAATCTGGCCGGCTTCGGCTGTGTAGGTGCCGCTGGAGGTGATGCCCATCTCTTCCAGGCAGGCCATGAAGGTGCCATCCGGGTGGAACTCAAACCATAAGCCCGGGAAAGCCTGGCCTGCAGGTTGTTGCCATTTACCAAGAATGTCACTCACGTCTTTTCTCCTTAACTAAATACCAGGGACGACCAGGCGGGGAACGATGCCCAGGCGGGCGGCTTCATCCCGCAGCCAGTCACGGAAATCCGGGTGGGCTACTTTGATGAGGGCTTCCAGGCGTTCCTTGACACAACGGCCGCGCAGTTCAGCCACACCATATTCGGTAACAATGGTATCCACCTCATGACAGGGAACCGTCACTTCGGAACCTTCTGAGAGGACTGGGGTGATGGTCGAAATGGTGCCATCTTTGGCAGTGGAGCGCAGGGCGATAATGCCGCGTCCGCCTGGAGAACGCTGGGCGCCGCGGTGGGTATCCAACTGTCCGCCAGTGCCGCTAAAATGGCGGTAGCCGATGCTCTGCGAGCACACCTGACCGAAGATATCCACCTGAAGGGCGGTATTGACGCTGACCATCTTGTAGTTCTGGCCAATCACATACGGATCATTGGTTACCTTGCCCTGCTGGAACTCGACGCCGATGTTGTTGTTAACAAAGTCATAGAGCTTTTGAGTGCCCAGGGCAAAAGCCCCGACCATTTTTCCCTTCCAGAGGGTCTTGCGGCGGTTGGTGACAATCCCCGCTTCGTAGAGATCGACCATGCCATCGGTGAACATTTCGGTGTGGATGCCGAGGTCTTTGCGGTCGCCCAGGAAGGCGGTGATGGCGTTGGGAATGCCGCCAATGCCGAGTTGCAGGGTAGAGCCGTCTTCGATCAAATCAGCGATGTAGCCGCCGATGGCCTGTTCAGCCTCAGACGAAGGTGCCGGCGGGAAGAGCGGGCAGGGAACGTGATTTTCCACCACATGATCCACTTCGGAAATGTGAATCTGGGTGTCGCCCAGGGTCCAGGGCAGGTTTTCGTTGATCTCCAGCACCACCAGGTCTGCCTTTTCGATCAATTGCTTTTCCATGACGAGGCCGAGTGAAAGCGACATATAACCGCGCGCATCCGGCGGGGTGGCCGTGCCCCAAAAGACATTGACCCTGCCGCCAGCTGCTGCCAGCTTAACGGTAGCTGCCTGATGCAGGTTGTTGGGGATATAGGATGTGCGGCCTTCCGGGTGCACCCGGCGGTCCGGAGCGCCGTAGAACCAGTTTTGAACAAAGAAATGGCCGCTCATCTCCGGCTTGAGGATGAAATCATACTGGCGCAACGGCAAGCAAACCCAGACCGTTACATCTTCCAATCGGTCACGGTGATTGCCCAATTCTGACAGCAGTCCCGGTGGTTCGGAGCCAGCCATGGCCGCTCCAATTGTCTGATGCGATTGCACCAGAGCCACCGCTTCCGGAATGCTGAGTAATTTTTGCTTGTAGAGTTGTTTATGGTCCATGGCTAAGGCATGATGAAGACGGAACCGGCCTGGTTGTAACCCACGCCAGAACCAACAAAGGCTACCATATCACCGGATTTGATTTTGCCCTGCTTGCGAGCATCATCAAAGGCCATCGGTAGGCAGGCAGAGCCAGTATAGCCCCACTTGTGCATGATCCAGTGAGCTTTTTCAATCGGCAGGCCGAGGGTTTCCATAACCTGCTTGATGGTGTTCATACGCACCTGGGTGAAGATGATCATATCCAGGTCGTTCAGGTCAAAATGACCGTTGGCCGCCAATTCTTGCAAGCGGGCAGGCCAACCCTCATCATTGACCGTGGCTGGGAAGGGGGTGATCAATTTGACTTTGGTGCGCCCGGCTGCAAACGAATCGGCCGTAACCGGTTCATAGGTTCCGCCTGAATAAATGCCCCAATGTTTGTGGTAAGAGCCATCGGCGGCAAAGGTCGAGGTGACAAAGCCAGGTTTATCCGCTCCAGTAAGCACAGCCGCTCCGGCGCCATCACCATAGAAGAAGGACATGACGTCCTTTTCCAGGTCAGCCAGCTTGTGCATCATGTAAGCGCCAATGACCAGTACGTATTTCAGGTTCAGGTTACTGCCAATCAAGCCCGCCGCCAGGTTCAGGCCGGTCGGGAAAGAAGCGCAGGCACAGCCGACATCAAAGGTGCCGGCCTTGAGCGCACCCAACTTGTGCTGCACCACGACTGAGGTGGCCGGGGTGACGTAATCCGGGCTGTCGGTGCCAACGATGATCAAATCCAGATCTTCCGGCTTGATCCCGGCATCCGCCAGGGCTGCCTTGCCGGCTTCCACCGCCAGGTCAGAGGTCGCCCAATCGTCAGGTGCATAGAAGCGAGTTTTGATCCCTCCGGAAGCTTCGAATTTGCCAATCACCGGGCCAAATTTTTCAGCTAAAACGCTGTTGGGAACTTCAATCGGCGGCAGGTACATGCCCGTGCCGATAATCGTTGCATAGCGTGCCATCATCTGCTCCTCTATCCTTTACTGCCTGTTATGATCCGAGCACAATTCCGCCATCTGCACTGATGGTGGCGCCATGCACGAAGCTGGCCTCATCGCTCGCCAGCCAAAGATAGACATTGGCAATTTCCACCGGGTCGCCCAGGCGGCCGAGGGGAGTCTTGGCGCGCATGCCGGCCAATACTTCTTCCGGCATCTTCTGTACCATTTCGGTGGCAATGAAGCCCGGGCAGATGGCATTGACGCGAATGTTGAAGCGGCCGAGTTCACGCGCCCAAACCTTGGTCATGCCGATTACACCGGCCTTGGTGGCGACATAGTTGGTCTGGCCCATGTTGCCATACAGGCCCACTACCGAGGAGGCGTTGAGGATGACACCACCATGCTGCTTGATCATGAATGGTGAAACTGCCTGGGCGCAGTTGAAGACGCCTTTCAGGTTGACATCCACCACCAGGTCAAATGCGCTCTCATCCATCTGCTTGACCAGTTGACCATCCTTCACTTTGACGAACAACGCATCCCGAGTGATGCCGGCATTGTTAACCAGCACATCCACCCGACCAAGCCTGGTTACCACATCTTCCACCCAAGCCTGCACTTCGGCTCGGTCCGCCACATTCACCTTGTAGAACACAGCCTCGTGGCCAATTTCCACAGCAGCTGCCTGACCAACTTCTTCATTGACATCACAAATGACAACTTTCGCCCCTTCTTCAGCGAAACGAATGGCAGTGGCTTTGCCGATGCCGGCTGCTCCACCGGTGATGAGACAAACCTTATCCTTCAGACGCATGACGAGACTCCTTTGGGCGCTTTGCCCAGTGTAGAATGGTATGAAATTTTTACTAGCAGGCCGCTAAAACCAACGGCAAAGATATTGTGGGGATTGGGCAGGCAGATTGAGATGCAGACGGTGCCTACCATGACTAGAATAGCAGGCAAAGGTTGCACAGTGGTTACAAAATCGTTACAAATTGGGAAATTGTCTGAATTAATTGCGCGTCATGCGTTGCAGGAGAGCTTGCATCTCGCCGGAAGGCTCAATCCCCAGGTGCTCACGCAAGGTAGCGGAATAGCGATTGTAGATATTCTGGACCTGGGCCCGGTTGCCCAGGGTGCCGTAGATTTCCATTAAGTAACGGTACGCCGGTTCATCGGTCGGGTCGCGACGGATCATGGCCTGGCAAACCTGGATGGCTTCCTCCCGGTTGCCGGTGGTCACCAGCAGTTCGCACAATCGATCCCCGGCGGACAGCCAGACCCTGTTCAAGCGCTCACGTTCGACCTGGGTCCATCCCTCGTTCAGACTGTCCGGTAAAAACTCATCCGCGCCCAGCGCCAAGGCCTGGCGCAACCCTTCCAATCCTTCGCTGGCGGCCAGCCGTTCAAACTCATCCCCATCCAAGCGGATAACGGCCTGCGGATTGAGCATGTAGAAGTTTTCCCGCCGGGCGATGAAAAATGCCGGGCTGCCCTGCGGACGCTCTGGTTCGAGAGCTTTGTTCAGCGCATTTAAGGCCACCTTAAAATCGCGCACCGCCGCATCCCCAGGGGACTCCGGCCACAGCCGGTCAGCAATTTGCTCACGCCCCAACCATTGGCCGCGATGCAGCAGCAACAACTGGAATAACTGCCGGGCTTTCTCGCGCTGCCACTCTGCCGGGCGGATTAACTCAGTGCCGCGCCAGGCAGTGAATGGCCCAAACAGGCGCACCCAGAGCGTGTAACCAGGGTGTGTTTCAACTTCTTCCAGGCCGGCATCCCGCAACAATTCGGTGATGGTAACCGGCTCAATCCCATGGCGTCGGGCTTCCAACAGCAAGGGCCAGAAGGACTGGCCATCCCGCAAGCCAATGAAAGTCGGGCGGGTCAGCAAGCTGATATAGCCGTTCTGCCGCACCACCGGCAGCAAACAGGCGACGCAGGTCATAGCCTTTTCCCGGCTCCCCAGCCGCCAGGCATTCAGCGCTAACCAAATCTGGGTGGCGCACCAGCCATAGGCATCTTCCACCTGTTCGAAGCGCAAGGCGGCTTCCTCCAACCAGGTTTGGGCTTCGGCAGCCTCCCCGGCCAATGTGAAGGCAGAACCCAGCGCCACCCGGACCAGGTTCCCCATCCAAACATCCCCGGCCTGCCCGGCAATCTCCAAGGCCCTTTCGGCATACGCCCGGGCAGAGACAAGATCTCCGCTATAGCCAGTGGCGCGGGCCAGTCCCCACAAAGGCTCCACGTGCACGCGCATCACTTTGAACGGCCGACTTTTTTCGATGGATTGTTCGTAGATAGGCAGCGCCGAACGGCAGGCATTGGCGTTCCAGGGTTGGTCGCTGGCCATCTGGATCGGATGTCCCAGGCGCATCAACCCGACCGATTCCACGAATCCAGATTGCAAGCGCTGGCCAATACGGATGCCCTCGCGAGCAGCGGATTCAGCTGTCTCGACATCGCCCTGTAAAACACAAATCAAGGAGAGCAACATCAGGGTTTCGCGATGGAATCGCTGCGGCCGGCTGCCGGCATTCTGGCGTTCCTGTTCGGCGCGCTCCTCCAAAATCTTGCGCCCGGCGGCCAGTTGACCGGTGCGGAGCAGGGCGCGCGCCTCTAAATAGAGATCACCCGGGTCGCTTTCTGCCCGCAACAACTGCGCCTCATGGTGCAAGGCCTGGGCCTGGTCGGGATGCCCGAGATTGAGGCGGTTTTCGGCCAGTTGGTCCAGCAAGCTGGCGGTGATGCTGCGATATTCCTGTGGTTCGAGCAAACGCAGGGCATTTTCCAGCAGGCTGTCCGCCTTCATTGGGCGAATGGTGTCCAGGTAGACCTGGGCCTGGCCGCGCAGGGCCAAGGCATGGCCCAGCCGATTCATTTGCCGGGTATAGTTCGTCTCCGCCTGCTGGTACTCCTCCAACGCCCCTTCAAAATCGTTGCGCAGACGCAACACATCCCCCTTCAATAGATGCAAGCCCGGGTGGCTTTGCCAGATCTCGACCGGCAAAGGCGCCAGCCAGCTGAGCAATGAGTCATACCGCCCAAGAGCCAGCATATCATCACCCAAACGCTCCACCCAGGCGGCCACCGCGTCAAAATCACCCGCCTGTAACAAGTGATAGATGCCTTCCTCAGGATGGCGTCCGTCATAATAATCCGCCGCCAGACGGTGCAAATGACGCGCCCTTTCTGGATCACACTGGAGCTGGGTACGCAGAAAATCATGAAACAGGCGTTGATAGCGGTAAGCGCCCTCACCCACTTGCTCGATGAAGAAACCAGTTTCGTAGAGCCAGGCCAGCATCCCGGCACTACTGCCGCCGGTCAGTGTGTCGCAAACCCGAACGTCCATCTGCCGCAGAACGGCGGTGGTAAGCAGAAAATTTTGCAAAGGGGCCGGTTGACGAGCCAGCACATCGTTGGCCAGATAATCAAACAAATCTTCGAGGGTATCCGGGAAATGCTCCAAGGCCTGATCCAACCCGGACATGGCACCGCTTTGCAGACTTTGCCAGACCATCTGAAGGGCAATCACCCAGCCATCGGTCTCCTGCGCCAGCCGTTCCGCCTGTTCACGCTGCATCGGCAGGCTGTACTGGTCGGTGAACAGATTTTGAATCTCTTCGACCGTGAAAGCCAGGTCGGCGCTCAGGATGGTGTGGACCTTGCCCTTGACTCGCCAGCGTTTCATGGCAGGCGTAGCCGGGATCTGCCGGCTGGCCAGGATCAGGCAGAAATTCGGCGGGTGGTAATCCACCAGCCGTTCCACCAGGGCAGCAATCTCAGGAATGTCCATCACCAGGTGATAATCATCCAGCACCAGCACCGCCGGCCCATCGAGTCCAATGGTTAAAGCATTGATCAATGGCGTCAGGGCTGCCGTGGAGACCCGGCTGCCGCTTTCCTCCAGCGCCCGCAATGCGCTCTCCCCCAGGCCAGCCCCGGCTTGATTGAAGGCAGAAAGTAAGTGGGCCAAAAAAAGCAGCGGGTCGCGGTCAGGTTCGGTGATGGTGTACCAGAAAAAATTCTTGACCTGCCCGGCCAGTTCTGCCAGCAGGGTGGATTTTCCATAGCCGGTGCCCGCTTGCACGAGCACCACCGGGTATTCAAAAACGACCTGCAGGCGCTTCAGCAAGCGCGGGCGCGGCAATAACCCCTTGCGCCCCGCCTGGGGTGGGATCAACTGGCTCTGAATGACCAGGTCGCGAATCGCCATGAAGATTTCCTGTAAGCGATCCTAGCGTTTTACCTGCAAAGTCGGACGCGCCAAGCGCACAATCCCGCCATGAGAGGTCTTGACGCAGCCCTGCAGGCTGAGGTACAGCAAATTATTCAATTTTTTGAGGAACTTCAAACCATCATCGGTAATGCGGTTGCAAAAACTGAGATCCAGCCAGATCAGCCGGGTGAATGCTTCCAGATACGGCATGCCCTGGTTTCCCACATCGCAGGAAGACAAATTCAAATACTGCAGGTGTTTTAGCAGGATCAACTTTTTCAGGCCCTCATCCGTCACGCTGCGGTTCTCGGAAAGGTTGAGATAGATCACCTGCTTCAAACCGTCCAACTCCTTGACCAGCGCCTTCAGTTCGGCGTCGTCCCGCAGCCGGGCGCGCACCTGGATTTCTTCACCCTCCGGAAAGTGAATAATTCCGGGGCCGCGGTCCAACTCAAACCAGGTGTCGTCCAGTCCGCCCTTAGGACGGTGATAAACCCATAATTCCATTGCGGTGACAAGTGTTTCGCTCATACAGACTCCTCTACTGGTTGCAAAGCCTTGCTGCTGACCAATATTAAGATAGTGACTACAAAAAAGGCGATACCACCAATCAGACCAGTTGGTGCCGGGCCGATCAGGGGATTCGGCTCGCTGGCCAGGAACAACATTCCGATTGCGGCAATTCCATTAATGGCCGCATGCCCGATGACAGCCGGCCAAACCGATCCGCCGCGCAAAGTTACCCAGCTCAACAGGGCGCCCAGACAAATACAAACCACCACCATCATCAGCATGCCCAGCCAGGGCGCACCGGTATATTCCAGACCATAGTTGTGACCCATGGCAATAATCGGCCAGTGCCAGATGCCCCAGATCACACCCGAAATCAACACCGCCTTACGACCACCCAGCGGCATCAACTTGGGCAGCAGGTAGGCCCGCCAGCCGAACTCCTCGCCGAAGGTAAAAATGCCGTTCAAGATCGGCGAAAGCAAAACCGCCTGAATGAATTGGATGAAGACAAGCGTCAACATCGACATGGGAATGGGAGTATCCCCGGCCAGGCCAGCCATCTGCTCGGAGAAAAGTTTCATTTCTGGATCATAGAACTGCGGCATGACCAGATAAAACACAACTGCCCCGATCACCGTTAAGGCGGCAGGAAGTACCCAGGCCGCCAGCCAGTATGGCCAACCCCGCTTGATTTTCGGCCGGAGATAAAGGTTGCTCCAACCTTCACGGGTGACCAGGCGGGTCAGGATGTGAGCCAGCCCCGGGGCAAACATATAGCCAAAGGCCAGTACAAAAAACGCCAGGGTGTAGTTGGTGAAAGGGATGATGATCGGTGAGTTAGCCAAACCACCATTAAAAGCCAATAAAAGTGCCCACAACCAGGCGATACCAAAGGCAAAGGCCAGAAAAATCAAGATTCGTTTGAGATCAACTTTGTTTTCCATACGTGTTTATCCTCACGGTTGATTATAATAGCAAAGAGGATTTGTCTGTTTTTTCGATCGTTTATCCTGTCTATTACGACGCAACCAGTATGGATTGATTGAGTTCGGTTGCTGCGCAATGACCGGCACAATCATTCCGTGCATCACAAGGATGACCACCATGCCCAAAGCCGATTACATCTTTCCACCTGGCTTCCTGTGGGGTAGCGCAACTGCTGCCCACCAGGTGGAAGGCCGCAACACCAACAACGACTGGTATGCCTGGGAGCAACTGCCCGGCAAGATCCAGGATGGCAGTAGCTCAGAACGCGCCAGCGACTGGTGGAGCGGGCGTTGGAAGGAAGACTTTGAGCGGGCGGCCGAGACCGGCCAGAATGCCCATCGCCTTTCAATCGAGTGGAGCCGTATCCAGCCAGCCCCCGACCGCTGGGATGAGGACGCCCTGGATCACTACCGTGAAATTGTCCGCGGGCTGGTGCAGCGCGGCCTGACCCCGATGGTCACCCTGCATCACTTCACCAATCCGCTGTGGCTGGCCGGGCAGGGTGGCTGGGAAAATCCACAGGCACCGGAGTGGTTCGCCGTCTACACCCGCAAGGTGGTGGAGGCGCTGAAAGAATACGTCAGCCTGTGGTGTACCATAAATGAACCCAACGTCTATGTGGCCGGGAGTTACCTGGGTGGTGATTGGCCACCGGGCAAGAATGATCAGACCGCGGCTTTCACGGTGCTTGCCAACCTGTTGCGCGGCCATGCCCTGGCTTATAAGATCATTCATGAAATCCAAAAAACCGCCCGGGTCGGGGTAGCACACCACTACCGGCCGTTCAAACCCGCCCGGCCAGCCTTCCCACCGGATCTCTGGATGACGAATTTGATCAATCAGTCCTTCAACCGGGCCTTTGCAGATGCGATCACGACGGGTAAGTTGAGCTTTGCCTTGAAGAGTGTAAACATCCCGGAAGCCCGCAACACCCAGGACTTCATCGGTGTGAATTATTACTCGTATGAAGAAGTGCGCTTTGTGATCGACCCCAAAGCCATTTTCATGCGCCGGGAATTCCCAAAAGGTGTGGAGATAAGCGGGGATGGCATGAACGCCAACCAGCCGGATGGCATGTTCAGTTCGCTTAAGTGGGCCAAAAGCTACGGGCTGCCGATCCTGATTACCGAAAACGGCATCGATGACAGCCGGGATGGCATGCGGCCGCGCTACCTGGTCAGCCACCTGCACCAGGTCTGGCGGGCGGTCAATTTCAACTGGCAGATCAAGGGTTTCTTCCACTGGTCGTTGGTGGATAATTTTGAATGGGACAAGGGCTGGAGCAAACGCTTTGGTCTGTGGGGGCTGGATGTACAAACCCAGACCCGCATCCGTCGACGCAGCGTGGATCTCTACGAACGGATTTGCCATGAAAACCGCATCTCCTACGACCTGGTCAATGAATTCACCCCGGAGTTGATCCCGGTGCTGTACCCCGGTTAATCCATGAGATCACCCCGCACCCACCTCGATACCCTGCATGGCCGGCTGGAATTTCCAGTCTATCTACCGGATGCCACCTACGGCGTAGTCCGCGCAGCGGATGCCGACGACCTGCGCAATTGTGCGGTGCGGGCGCTGGTAATGAACACCTTTCACCTGATGCAGAAACCCGGCTCCACCACCATCAGCGCCCTGGGCGGTCTGCACAAGATGACAGATTGGCAAGCTCCGATCGTGACTGATTCGGGTGGCTTCCAGGCCTATTCGCTAATCCGCCAGAATTCCAAGTTCGGTACTTTAACCGAAAAGGGCTTGAGTTTTCAGCCGGAAGGCGCTGAGCGCAAATTCCTGCTGACGCCTGAGAAAAGCATCCAGTTGCAATTCAGCTACGGTGCGGATATCCTGGTCTGCCTGGATGACTGTACCCACGTGGATGCCTCACTTCAGGATCAACAACTTTCCGTGCGGCGAACCGTGGACTGGGCGCGTCGTTCCAAGCAGGAGTTTGAACGCCTGCTGAAGCAGAAGAAACTGACCGAGGAAGCCCGGCCGCGCCTATTTGGCGTGGTGCAGGGTGGCGGCTACCCGGACCTGCGCAAGGAATGCGCCGAAAAGCTGCTGGAGATCGGTTTTGACGGTTACGGCTTCGGCGGCTGGCCGCTGGATGCGGACAACCACCTACTGACGGATATTCTTGGCCTGACGCGCGAACTGATCCCAGAGGAATACCCGATGCACGCACTGGGCGTGGGTCACCCGGAGAACGTGGCGGCCTGTTTCCGGCTGGGCTACGACATGTACGACAGCGCTATGCCGACCCGGGATGCCCGGCATGGTCGCCTGTACGCTGTACCCAAAGCAGATACCCCACTGACTGGCAAATGGCTCAAGTTTATTTATATTGAGGATGAGCGCCATATCAAGGCGGATCTGCCGGTCTCACCCGGCTGCGACTGCCCGGCTTGTGCCCATTATTCACTGGGTTACCTGCATCACCTGTTCAAGCTGAACGAGACGCTTTATACCCGGCTGGCAACCCTGCACAACCTGCGCTTCATGACCCGCCTGACCGAACGTTTGAAGGACGAAGGCTAGCCCTCCCATGCATCTCGAGGATTTGATCGCCCAGGTCACTGCCAACCCGGCTTATGCCGGGATTGCCCCCACGCTGGTGTTGCGGTTAGCCGAGCGCGAACTGGCCAAAGGCCGCTCCGGCAAGGAAACGATCAAGGCCGTGCGCTCCAAGCTGCACCAGGTAGCCGGGGCTTACCAGGAAAAAGGCATGGATTTCCCCGGCTGGCGCAGGCAACTGGTGGATTTACCCCACGAACCATCAAATACGGCTATGCGCAGTTTTTGCGAACAAGTCATGAAAACCCACGCCTCCACCCGCGAGCGACTGCCGATCCTGATGGAATTCTATTCCCAGGTTTTCGCCAGCCTACCCCCGATCCACTCGGTGCTCGACCTGGCCTGCGGACTCAATCCGCTCGCCATCCCCTGGATGCCGCTGGCCCCCGGTGCCGCATATTTCGCCGGGGATATCTATATCGACCTGATGACCTTCCTGGATGAATTTTTAGACCAAATTTCCATGCCCGGCAATGCCTTTTTGTGCGACCTGACCGAAGAGATTCCATCCCATTCCGTCCAGCTTGCTCTGGTCCTGAAAACCCTGCCGGTGCTGGAGCAGCTCGAGAAAGACCTACCCACCCGTTTGCTGGGAGGACTGAACGCCGAATATATCTTGGTGAGTTATCCCGGTCACTCCCTGGGCGGGCGCTCCAAGGGCATGGTCACCAATTACGCCGCCCGCTTTGAAGCGCTGAGCGCAGGCAAGCCCTGGCAGATCCAGCGCTTCGATTTTCCCGGCGAATTGGCTTACCTGATCCGCAAATGACCGATTTAACTTCCGCCTTCATTGCCGAAGTGCGCAAGAGCCGCAAGTACCGCGAGCTGGACCTGCCGGACGAAACCCTGCGCGACTTGATCGAGCAGGAGAGCGGCCGGCATAAATCCGAGCGAGAAACGCTTCAAGCCGCCCGCGAGCGGCTGCATAACCTGGTAGCCCCCTACCTGGGCAACCCGGATTACCCGGAAGCGAAAGTGCAACTGGACGCGGCTTATTCCAGCGGAAATCCGGAAGCCATCCAAATAATCTGCGCAGAACTGTTAAAAACCCACGCCTCCACCCGTGAGCGGTTGGCCTACCAGTTGGAATTTTACGCAGCCATCTTCGCGGTCACCGGAGTGCCCAGCACCCTGCTCGACCTGGCCTGCGGACTAAATCCGCTGGCCTTCGGGTGGATGGGGCTGCCGTTGACGACTCAATACCACGCCTACGACCTGCACCAACCGCGGATCGAACTGATCAATCATTATTTCAAATTGCAGGGGCTGGGAGAGTTGGCTGAACACGGGGATATCCTGGTGAACACGCCACAGATCCAGGCAGAAGTGGCTTTTTTCTTCAAGGAAGCCCACCGCTTCGAGCAGCGGCGGCGCGGCTGCAACCGGGATTTCTGGCTGGCTTTGAACGTCAACTGGTTGGTGGTGACGCTGCCTGCCAACAGCCTGACCGGGCGGCATGACCTGGCCGTGAGTCACCGCAAACTGGTCTATGAGACACTGGCCGGACTGGATTGGCCGGTCAACGAGCAATTGGTCGGCAACGAGTTAATCTTTTGCATTCACAAAGGGACCGGATGAAGCGCAAAAAGACCCCCCAGGCCCCGGCTGGTACCGCCAATCCGCTGGAGGAGAGCCTGGGGCGGTTTTTGCCGCTGCTGGCGGACGCCGACCAGGCCGCCCTGCTGGCTGACTTGCTACTCCCGCTGAGGCAATCCCTGCGGGTGAACCCACATAAGACCCGTCCCGACGCCATCCACGAGTGGGCAGCGCGTTACGGCTGGACGGTCGAGAACATCCCCTACTGCCCGGACGGCTGGCGGGTGGAACCCTCGCCCGATGGAGTGTTGCCCAGCGGGACCATTGAACATCGCCTGGGGCAGTTTTACATCCAGGAAGCGGCCTCGATGCTGCCGGTGGAACTGTTCGATGGTCTGGAAACAGTCGAGCAGCCGTTAATCCTTGACCTGGCGGCCTCGCCGGGCGGCAAGACCACCCACCTGGCAGCCCGTTCCATGGAGCGCGGCCTGGTGCTCGCCAATGATTCTTCAACGGATCGCATCACCGCCCTGCGCCTGGTGCTGCAAACCTGGGGTGCTCCCAACACGGCCGTCAGCAACTTCCCCGGCGAGCGCTTCGGAGCGTGGTTCCCGGAGACATTTGATTTCGTGCTGCTGGATGCCCCCTGCTCGATGCAGGGGCTGCGCGCCACGGATGCCCATCCCCTCCGCCCAATCACCCCGCGTGAGCAAAGCAGCCTGGCGCGCCGCCAGACTCAACTATTAGAATCCGGCCTGCGGGCCGCCAAAACTGGCGGACAGGTGGTGTACTCGACCTGTACCCTTTCGCCCGAGGAGGATGAAGGCGTTTTGGACGCCCTGCTCAAACGCTATCCTGACGCACTCGAAGTCGTGGAACCGCACCTGCCCTTCCCGGCCCCAGGGCTGACCGAATTTGACGGCCTTGAATTTAATCCGCAGGTGAAGAAAGCTGCCCGCCTGTGGCCGCACCTGTATCATACAGCCGGCTTCTTCGCCGCCCTGTTGCGCAAGGTGGGAGAAACACCGGTGGAACGGCTGGACCCGCCTTTCCGGCCATTGGAGAAAGCTAGTTTCTTTCTGCTGGAGCACAAGGAACTGCAGGCATTGACGGGAATGATCCAGCAGGATTATGATTTGGATTTGCCCGCCCTGCTGGAGCAGCACAGCCTGACACTCTACCGGCGCAATCGGCTGATCTTTGCCTTCCCAGAATTGTTCCTGAGCCGCTTTGGCGATTTCCCGGTGCAGGCGGCCGGGCTCCTGTTTGCTGAAGAGACACCGGAGGGCTTGCTGCCCGCGGCTGAGTTCGTCAACCGCTTCTGGCGCGGCTTCCCGACCGGACAGGTCTGCCTGCCGAAAGAGTTGTTTCCTGCCTGGATACGGGGGGAAGATGTGGCGATTGAAAGCGGGCTGTTGAGCGGAAAAATGGTGGTCGTGCTGGATGAAAGCGGTCACCTGTTAGGGCGTGGAAGAGCAATGCCGGGGAAGATTAGGAATCTCAGCCGCCGCTAATTCAACCATTGCTAGCCAACCGATTACCGGCTGACGTACAGGGTCACCCCCAACTGTTGGCAATAGGTTTGAATATCGTCAATCGTTTCCGCGGGCGGTTTACTAAATTCTTCCGGTGCGATTAATCCATCCACCCAGAAAACGTTTTCACCCTCCAGCAGTCGGGCCAACAAAGCTTTCAAGTCATCCGTGCGGTTGACAGTGATTTTGACCCAGCCATCCGCGCCTTCAATATTTTCGCTGGCCTTGATTTCCTCGACGGTCTTGTTGCGATTCGTGCCGGTGATGAGGGTGAAGAACCATTCATCCCCCACCTGCCAGGAATAGAGTTCATACCCTTTCATCGAGGAGGGCAGCAGAGCAGGCGTTGGCAGGGTGACCGGGGTGTTTGTGATGGCTGATGTCGGCAAGGCCTGTGTCTGGGTAAGGGTTGGTGCCAACACAACTGACTTAGTGGGGGTCGGTTTTGGCGCTCCGACTGTGGGGGTTTGCAGACTGGAAACACAGCCAGCCAGGAGGAAAAGGGTCAATAAGAAAGCCAATCTTTTCATATCATTTATCCTTATTCGTTTATGCAGGAATAAATCGACCCAGGCGCGGCGCCTGGATCAACTATTGAGCGCTGCTTTACTCCTGACGGTTTCTACTCTGAAACAGTTCCCAGCTCCACCCCGGCCAGTTTCTCGATAATGCCCAACACGGCGCTGTTATCCAGTTCACCCATACCCACTTGCAGCATGGCGTTGAACAACTGCGAATCGACAGCAGCCGATGGCAGTGGAATGCCATATTCACGGGCAGTTTCGAGGATGATGTTCAAATCTTTGGCCTGCATGTGAGCCTTGAAACCCGGCTGGCGGTTACCGGCAAACAGGCGCGGCGGTTTGACATCCAGCGTCCAACACTGGGCAGCGCCGCCTTTAATGGCCTGCACCAATTTAACAGGATCCGCCCCGGCCTTCTGGGCAAAGACAAGCAGTTCAGCCATGGCCACCATCTGGGCTGCCACCATGATTTGGTTGGCAGCCTTGGCGATCTGCCCGGCGCCTGATTCACCAATGTAAGTGATGGTTTTGCCCATAGCCTGCAGCACCGGCAGTACTTTTTCGAGGGCAGCAGCCGAACCGCCGACCATGACAGTCAGGGTGGCATTCCGGGCGCCGATATCCCCACCGCTGACCGGCGCATCCAGAGCGTCCACGCCGGCAGCAGCCAAGGCAGCGGCAATTTTGCGGGCGGTGGCAGGCTTGATGGTCGAGTTATCGATCATGATCAGACCGGGGTGGGCGCCTGCGATGATGCCATGTTCGCTGAGGGCAACCAGCTCCACGTCCGAAGAATCCGGCAGGTTGGTGAAAACCACGTCCACCTGGGCGGCGACCTCCGCCGGAGAGAAGGCGGCGATGGCGCCTTCGGCGACCAGTTCGTCGATGGCTGCCCGGCTGCGGTTGTGCACCACCAGCGGGAAGCCGGCTTTGTGAATATTGCGGGCGATGCTCTTGCCCATCAGACCCAGACCAATGTAACCAACTTTTAACATTTTTCTTACCTCGATTGTGTAATGATTTGCCGCGGAGAACCCAGAAAACAAAAGTATAAGAATTCAGAAAACTTTAAGTTTTCTGAATTCTAGAACCCCCCAATTGTAATGCGTTTTTGGTACCCAATCAGAAACATACACTCACCGAACCTCTCCCTGAAAGGGAGAGGAAAAATGGGTGGATTAAGTTACAATACAGTCAACTCCATCACGCATGAGGTAACCATGGATCGAACCGTCCCCAGCACTGCCAGCGATGAAATCGAACTGTACCTGCGCACCATCTACTCCCTGCTGCGCTCCACCACCGAAGTGCAAATCCGCACCCTGGAGGAAACGCACGCCGGGATGAATTCCTCGCTGCATCCGGATGCCCGAAAGGAATCGCCCGATACCTCGGCTTTCATATACTCTCTGTTGCGCCTGCCGGACGAGATGCTCTCGGTCAACAAGGTAGTGATGGGACAAACCACCTCGACCTTCATTCGCCACGGCTTTGCAGATGTCGAAACCTGGCAGGAAGTGAGTGCACGGGCGCGACGCCGGCGTTGCCTGTTCAATGGCAAGGACACCCTGGCCTGCTTCATCGCCAGCCGCTCGGATATTGACGACCTGGTGCCGACCCTGACCGCCTTCCAGATCGAGTGGAACAAACTTTTCTTCCTGCTACAACGGGTATCGCCAGCCATGTTGGAAAAGGCTGAAACCAACCCGATTTCCTTCCGCCAGCTGGCGCAGACGCTCGAGATGCCGATCGAGGATTTGGAGCGCCTGCGCACCATATGGGGTTTGCGTTTTGGCGAGAATTTGCAAAAGATCGCCAGTCGCACCAGCAACCTGCGTCTGCATCTACTGAGCAGCTCACTCAGCGAGTATTGGCGAGCCACCCGCATGTGGTGGGACAACATCGAGCAATATGTTCCGAATATCCTGGAGCGGCCAGTCTATTTCGTCTCCAGCAACCCGCACAGCTTGCCCAACCTGCTAACTGGTTATGCCTTGCAGAAGAAAGATGATTTGATCGCCTTTGTCGAATCCGGCAGCCACCCGGATTTGCTGGATGAATGGCGCCAAATCCAATCCAGCGCAGTGCCCTCCTCGATGGAAAACTTTCTTTATTACGTATTAAAAAAATACCAATCCTCCCCCGGCGGGTCAGCCCTCATCGGCGAGCAAAAGGTCTTCGAAAAAGAATGCGGGATCCAGCGAATTCCGAGTATCCACTCATTTGATATCGAAGCCCAGACCATCGAAATCAACCTGTTGCAGCCGGAGTATTTTGATCCGCGCCTGCTGGGTAGTACCCGGCCGGAGGAATGGGGTTTCCTTATAGACTCAAACGCCTTGATCCTGAACATCGATTACCCGTTGGGGATGGCGGCTTACAATGTGCTGGCCAAGGTGGCCGAGCATACAGCTTACGTGCTGGGGGTGTACATCATGGGTAAGGCGGCTGCCCTCAACTGCGTGCGCGGCGATGTACTGATCCCCAACGTAGTGCAGGACGAACACTCGCAGAACACTTACCTGTACCAAAACGCCTTCAGCGCTGCTGATGTAGCACCTTTCCTGATGTACGGGACCGTGCTGGATAATCAGAAGGCCGTCAGTGTGTATGGCACTTTTCTACAAAACGCCCGAGTGATGGACGTTATTTATCAGGAGGGTTACACGGATATCGAGATGGAGGCTGGACCGTACCTTTCGGCAGTGTATGAGATGTTCCGGCCGCAGCGCCACCCGGTCGATGAAGTGGTCAACCTGTACGGCGTGCCGTTTGACTTGGGCGTGCTGCACTACACCTCGGACACACCTCTCAGCAAGGGCAAGAACCTGGGTGCCGGAACACTCTCTTACTTCGGGATGGACTCGACCTACGCCACCAGCCTGGCGATTGCCAGAAGGATATTAAAAAAAGAACGGGAACGGCTAGGGAAATAGAGATTGGCAAGGACCATCAAGTGCAAGGCACTCGGAGGTGCCCTGCACTTTTTTTTTATAAATCCACCCTGTGTAAAATATGTAAATTAATCCGCTTTTCCACAACCATAGCAAAATTGAATCGATCCACCTGGAGAGCCAGTTCCAAATCTTCGACCGGGAAGTCAACTCGTGAGCCATCAAAAAGGGTTCCTGCACGAGAATTACGCACCCTTTCAGTAATTTTTTGCCAATCCACAGGCTGCCCCAGCCATAAACTTTCGATCGTGTCCGCACAAGCCACATCTTCATCACCCCAACCAGCTTCTGGATACAATCCGGTTTGGATAAATGTAACACTTTCGGGGTTTGCCCGCTGGATATATCGCAATGTAGCAGTTACATTCGTCAATGCAGCAGCAAGAATGGTGGTTGCATTGATGGCCAACACCACTCCCTGAGTACCGGATGAGGTTCGCTGAATAATGCGCTTGCCTTTTACTTTCCCGACATCGATATTTGCTGAAGAATTTCCCAGGTCAAACCCTGGAATCATTATCCCTTTCACTTCCCCGGCCAAAAGACAATCCGGCATTTGATTGCGAAGATTAAAAGCTTCCTGGATACCTGAAACGAGAATGATCTCCACTACGCCGGCATGAAACAGATAAGCTGCTGTCGTAAAGGCTCGCAAAACATCAATTGCGACAACCAAATCTGTGGCAGACTGGCAGGTTGCAAGAGTAGCCCGGTTAATTTTCATAAATTTCTGTTTTCAGGCGTTTGATTTTCCACCACTAGCAACGCCGCTGCACACACCAGCAGCAACAGAGTCGCCATGGCCATGGCCTGGCCGTAATTGAGGGCACCTGGCTGACCCAGGTAGCGATAGACTGCAATCGGCAGGGTGGGGAAATCCGGCTTGGTCAAAAAAGTGGTGGCACCAAACTCGCCCAGGCTGATGGTGAAGGCAAAGACCCCGCCGACCAGGGCAGCCCGGCTGAGGATCGGCAGATCGACCTCGCGCCAGACGCGCCAGGGCGAGGCACCCAGCACGGCTGCGGCCTGCCCAAGGGAAGGCGGGATGGAGGCCAGGGCTGGCTGCAAGGCTCGCAGCACGAAAGGCAATCCGGCCAGGGCATGGGCCACCGGCAGCAGCACTGGGAAGCCTGGCGCACCGGCCAATTTACCATAGGTGATGATAAAACCCAGCCCAAGGGTGACGGCCGAAGCACCCAATGGCAGCATCAGGGCCGCCTCTGCAGCACGTGAAAGCCCAGTTTTCTCCCGGGCTGCATACGCCGCCAGCATGCCCAGCAGCAAGGCCAGCCCGGTTGCCAGTACAGCCACCAACAACGAGTTGAGGGCTGCCTGGGCGGGTGGAACATAGAACAAGCTCTGGCGACGGTTGATGAACAACTCCCGGTAATAAACCAGGGTCAGATTGCCACTCTCCAGCGAGATCAACGAGCGCGCCACCAAGGCCAACAGGGGTGACAGCAACAGGCCAGCCAGGGTCAGCACCCCACCCAGCACAACCAGCCACTCCCTGGCCGAGTGTGGCCGGCGAATGCCCTCGCCCGAGAGGCGCGGAACCAATGGAACAGACGCTCCACCCAGGCGAACGGAAAGTACGATGAACAGCCCGGTAAAGCCGAGTTGAATCAAGCTGAGCACCCCGGCCAGCGGCAGGTTGAGCATCTGCAAGGTCTGGATGTAGATTTCCACCTCCAGGGTGGCAAATTGTGGACCGCCCAGCATGAGCACCACGCCAAAACTGGTGAAATCAAACAGAAAAACCAGCATGGTCGCCGAGAAGATGGCCGGACGCAACAAGGGCAGAGTCACTTCCTTCAGCGCCTGCCAGGGCGAAGCTCCCAGGACACGGGCGGCATGTTCCAGGCGCAGGTCCAACCCAGCCCAGGCGGAGCCGACCAGGCGGATGACGATGGCTGTGTTGTAGAAGACATGCCCGAGCAGGATCGCAGCGAGGGTGTTGAGCAAGGTGATCGGCGGATTTTCCAATCCGAAGATTTGCATCATCAGTAGATTCAGCCAGCCGTTGGGGCCAATCAGGGCGTTGAAGCCAGCGGCGGCCGTCACCACCGGCAGGATGAATGGCAGGGTAGTGAGAGCGGAGAGCAGGCGTTTGCCGGGGAAATCAAAGCGGCCGAAGACAAAGGCTGCTGGCAGACCCACCAATAGGGTCAGCAGGGTGGACAGCCCGGCCTGGAAAAGCGTGAAACGCAGCGGCCGCCAGACTGCCAGCCAGGTTACCGCACCTGCCCCACTCTCCCCCGCCAGCGTCAGAAACTTGAGCAGTGGGTAGAAGAAAAAGGCAGCTACAAAACCGAGCGGCAGCAGCCACAAGACCAGGGCGCGGCGGGTTGGCCGGCGATTGAACCAACTCACCGCAGGACGATCTCCGTCCAGCTTTGAATCCAGGCCTCGCGATTGGCGCTGATCGTCTCAGGGACTAGGGTGGCTGGCTGATCGGGGATCTGCGAGTGCTGCAAGAAGGCATCCGGTAGTTTGGCCTGTGGATTGACCGGGTAGACAAACATCTGGAGCGGCATATCTTCCTGAAATTGGGTGGAAAGCATGAAGTCGATGAACTTCTCGGCCAGGGACCGGTTGGGCGTACCTTTCAGGATGCCGACGAACTCGATCTGGCGGAAGCAGGTATCTGCAGCTACCACAGAGCCGGTTGGAGCTTCGGCAGGCGGGGTTTCGGCAAAGACCACCTCAGCTACCGGGCTGGAGGCGTAGGAAACGACCAGCGGCTGGGATCCCTTGCCAGAAGAACCTGAAAAATTGGTGCTGTAGGCAGTGTTCCAATCGTTGACTACGACAAGACCATTACCACGCAGGGCTTGCCAGTAGGCTTGCCAGCCATCTTCGCCAAAGTGGGCAACCGTCGCCAGCAGAAAGGCCAGCCCGGGCGAGGAAGTGGCCGGATTTTCCACCACCAGCAGGCCGTTGTACTCCGGCTTGAGCAGATCCTCCAGAGAGGCGGGCAAGGCCAGCTCCCTTTCAGTGAACCAGGCTTTGTCATAGTTCAGGCAGACATCCCCATAGTCCACTGGCAGGGCGGAATTGCTTGCATCCAACTTGAATTCAGCTGGAATTTGGGTCAAAAGCGGAGATTCATAGGCTTCGAAGATACCGGATTGCAACGCCCGGGAGAGGAATGTGTTGTCCACGCCGTAGAGCACGTCCGCCTGCGGAGCGTCCTTGGAGAGCACCGCCCGATTGACCATTGAACCTGCGTCGCCACTCTTGACGAAGACCAGCTTGACGTTATTCTGCTGCTCAAAGGCAGCGGCCACATCCTCGCTGATGGCGAAGGAGTCGTGCACCATGACTTTCAGCGTCGGGGTATATTGAGGTGCACAGGCTGAGAGGCTGGCTACCAGTAACAGTATCAGTAAAAGGAAGAGGGACAAGCGTTTCATTTTTTCCTCCAATTAATAGAAACACAGAGAACAGCGAGAAAACCTTAACAGAAATCAATCCGACCGGGAGGGTTTAAAACCCGCCCCTACTAGATTCACATTGAATGGGTATGGATGCACAATAGAACGCCCGATTCCACCTGGACCCGGGCAGTTTTCCCCAATAGGTGATTGCTGATGCCACGGGAGCGCTCCGGGTAGAGTGTTTCATCCTTCAGGGGATATTGCAACCCGCGGGTGGTGATACCTGTCACCGGGCCTTGCAGGGGGATGAGAGAGATAATTTCACCCGGTTGGCCGTGTAGGGTGGCATGGTCGCGAATCAGGAAGACTTCCTCTTTCCCATCAAACAACCGAACATCACGCTCCGCCAATTCAGGTAGCAGCAGCAAGTTGAGATTGGACAGGGTCTGGTCCAGCCGTCCACCGAGGGCTGCCACCAGCCAAATGGCGTGAAAACCTGAGCGGGCAGCCTCCAGCAGCGCCAGTTCCAGGTCGGTCTCATCCTTTTCAGGTGGGTACTGGAGGATCTCCACCATATCAGGGTTGAGTTCCGTCACATCCGAAAGATTGACTGAGTCCAAATCGCCAATCAACAGGTCTGGGTGCAACCCGAGTATCTTCATTATTTTCAGCCCACCATCCACTGCAATAAAGAAGTCATAAGGTCGAATTCGCGCCCTCACAGCATGTGGGTTGACCAGCTCCCCGTTAACAAAAATCACAGCTCGTTTTTTTGTCATCAATAAAAAACCACCTTCGTCGGGGAGGGTGGTTGAGCAGCGCCGCTATTCGCTCCCTCCGCCGGCATTACCCGGTTCAGGTTCCGTGGGTCGAGAACCATCGGTTCTCCTCTCAGCCTGGTCTGCCAGGCTCCCCAGCATTGTTTGCAAACATAGTATATGCCGGATGGGATAGAATGTCAAATTCATCCCGACGGATTGGTGACGAGCAGGTTCTCATCATTCAGTTTGATTTGTGTTAAAATATCCGCACTTTTCTGAGTGAAAGATGAAGTGACATTTTTATGAAAAAGAAACTTATCTCGATCCTGGGGATGATCCTGTTTATTCTGTCCACACTGTTGGGCTTCGCCTTGAATGCGGTGACAATCTATGCCGATCTGGAGGGCACCTCCTTCTGGGAAATCTCAGATGTCGCCAGTTTTGACTCCACCATCGAAACGGACGGACGTTTTGGCAGTCTGCAGTGCCCGGTTATTATGGGAACGCAGGAGAGTAAGACTGTCAAGATAAAGGTCAGGAATCCCAAGGATTATCCGATCAACCCCTGGGTTGTAGCCACATTCAGCCAACCCAACCAACTCGACATCCTTCGAGAAAAGCAAGAACTTAAGCTTGGGCCAGGGGAGACGGCTGAAATAAGCTGGCAGGTGACCAATCAAAATTTGATGTATAGACGGTTTGTATTCGTACGGGTTTTTCTATTGCAATCTTATTATCATCCCCCATCAATCACCCGGCATTGTGGCATCATCATGGCAGATTTTGGTAACCTGGATGGAAATCAAATCATTGGTTTGGCTTCCGGCAGCAGTATACTCGGCATGGTCATTGGTATCCTGCTCTGGCGCAGATTCAGCATTTTACGCATTCGCCGCGAAGTCCGAGGACTAGGTATTATGGCCTGGCTGACTGGCATTACCGGGTTGAACATCCTTGCCAACCTGGCTGGCTGGATGGTGCTGGCTGACTTGCTGCTAATTTTGACTGTTTTGATGTTTGTTGCGATTTTTGAAAACGTTTTTAGCAACCGGTAATCGTCAATCTTACCGGACGCGACGCTTCCACTCTTCCTTGAGCGTCAGTTGGCGCGGGCTTTCACCAGAAATCAAAGCGGTAAAATCCCCCAGCAGGCGGTTGAATTTGCTGCCCTCATCCAGCATCGGGAAATGACCGGAACCTTCGAAGAAAACGATGTGAGATTGATCCGTCAGCTCTGCCAATTGCTCCGAGTGCGGCATTTCGACTGCCAGGTCCTTTTCTCCATGCACCAGCAGCGTATTAACCACAGGGCTGCGCATCAGGTCAGCCAAACCCACACCACTCAACCCACTGAAGGAGGCTTGCAATGCCCGGGCGTCCGCCCGCGGCGCTTCCAGTCGCACCGCCTCGAGGGTGGGTGATTTTCCCAGGAGCCATTCAGCGGCATCCCCTGGCAGGTAACTGCGCAGGCGGGGGGTGATCATAGTTTCCTCAAAAGGCAGGCTGACTACCATTACGCGGTCGACGATCTCCGGGTGAGCCCGGGCGTACATCATGGCCAGGGTACCACCCAACCCGTGACCGACCAGCGCCACCCGGCCAATACCCATCTGATCCAAAAATCCATCCAGCAGAGCCAGTTGCCAATCCAGGCTGTAACGACCCGGATCTTTTGCGGTATCGCCAAAGCCCCACAGGTCCAGCGCATAGGCCCGGAAGGTCAGCGAGGCGGCCTGCATCACTGGAATCCAGTAACGCCACGAGCCCACCCAGCCGTGCAGGAAGACCACCGGCCGTCCGCGACCGAGGACCTCGTAATGCACCACTTCCCGTTCCAGGATAATTGCACTCATCTAGGCTTTGCCGAATTTCACCATCAATTCCTTAACGCGTTCCACCAGTTCCATCGGGCCGAATGGCTTCAGGAGGTATTCCGATGCTCCGGCATCCAAGCCAGTGCGAATCTCCGTTTCCTGACCTTTGGCCGAAAGAAAAACCACCGGGATATCCGCCAGTTCCGGGTCGGCTTTGATACGGGCGCAGGCTTCATACCCTGTCAATTTGGGCATGCGCACATCCATTAAGATCATGTCAGGCTTCTCCTGAGCGGCCAGCAGCACGCCTTCCTCCCCGTTTTCTGCAGTGACGACTTCATATCCGGCGAAACGCAGGGTGAAGGCAATCAGCTCTCGAATATCGCGTTCATCTTCGGTTACTAATATTTTGCTCATAATGTTTAATCCTCAGGTTGATAGACCGGCAGGGTAAAGGCGAAGAGGCTGCCCTCCCCGCGGACACCGCTGCTGGTAAACCAGATTTTACCGTGATGCATCTCCACCAGCGTGCGGGAATTGGCGAGCCCCAACCCGGTGCCGGGGGTTGCCAGCACCAGTGGATCCTCGCCGCGATAAAACCGCTCAAAAATGCGCGGTTGATCATCCATCAAGATTCCAATTCCGTTATCCTGCACTTCCATCTGTACTTGATCTTTTACAACCAGGATATGCACCTGCACCAGGCCTCCAGCCGGGGTGTAGTTGTAACCATTCGAAACCAGGTGCATTAACACCTGTTGAATGCGTTCGCCATCGCCGCGCACCATCGGCAATTCTTTCGGCAAGCTCAGGCTGAACTCCATCGGCTTGCCTTCCTCACTGGCGCGCGAGCGCATGGCTTCCACCACCGTTCTAGCCAGCGGGCGGACATCCACCGCCTGGGAGGCCAGTGTCACCCGGCCGCTCTCAATGCGCGAAACGTCCAGCAGCTCGTTGACAAGCATGCCCAACCGCTCGGCATTTGTTTTGATGATGGTCAGGAAGTGACGCTGCTGATCACTGATCTGTCCGGAAGCGCCCATCAGCATTACCTCGGCGTAGCCCTTGATGGAGGTCAATGGGGTGCGCAACTCATGGCTGACATTGGCGATGAATTCTGATTTCAGACGATCCACCCGCACTTCATGGGTGATATCACGGAAGATTGAGACCGTGCCGAGGAAGGTGGAGCGCCAAATAACCGGCGCCAGGTTGACCGCCACCACCCGGTCATTGTCCAGGGTGATCTGTCCCCCGTAAGAATCACCAGTTTGGTAGGCTTCCGGGTTGGCGGACCAGCGTTCGATCGTCTGCATCCACTCCCCGCCTGCGCTGCTGAATAAGCCGGTATATTGCTCCAGCGGCTGGTTGATGGCTTTGGCGGCCTGCAGATCCAAAATCCGCTCACAGGAGGCGTTAACCAGGGTGATGCGATTATTTGCATCTGTGACCAGTACACCATCCGCTACCGCTTCCAGAATGGCCCGCGAGCGGCTGGCCTCAATTTGCTGGTCACGGAGCATCCCGCCCAGCCGTTCCGATTGATCGCGGATCAGGTTGAAAAGCTCGGCGTTGTTCAAAGCCACGGCAATCTGTCGAGCGGCCGCTTCCACCAGGTTGGCCATTTCAAAGTCAAAAAAGCCAGGTTGACGGTGGAAGAGCAGTAACGAGCCCAACACATCCTCGCCAACAATCAACGGTACAGCCAGAACACTGCGATAAGTTGTTTTACCGCCTGCAGCCATTGGCCAGCGCGAGTCCAGATTGATATCGGTAGCCAGCGTTGGCGTGCGTTTACGTACCACCCAGCGCGAGATCTCTTGTTCAATTTTTGCAGCAGGCAAACTGCGATCCAGGGGCGCCAGTTCCACCCCAGCCTGGTAAACCTGTTTGGGGTTGGCTGCCAGCAGGATCAGCGATTGCTCAGCGCCAGTGGATTCATTGAGCACGGCCATGGTTCGCGCCAATACAGCATTGATCTCCAGGCTGGCAGACAACTCGGTGATGATCCGAAGTAGAGTCTGGGTATTCTGATGCTCGTGGCGCAGTTCAGTTGTGCGTTCCGAGACGCGTTTTTCCAAATCTTCGGTCAACAAGCGGGTTTCAGCATACAGTCGCGCATTCTGCATGGCCACCGCAGCCTGGTTGCAAATGGTACGGGCCAGGTCCATTTCTGCACCAGCATAGCGGCGTTCCGCCGAATTTGCGCACATCACCCACCCCAGCAAATTGCTGCCAGTAACCAGGGGCAGCATCAACAGGCTGACCACCTGGCGTGGCTGCAAAAAGGCCTCCCATAACGGGCGCAGTTCCGGTTCGATTTCCACATCCTGAGTGCTGAAGGTGCCGCGAGTTTCACCCAGGCGGGCAAACAGGGCAGTATCCGGCAACATGATCGGCAGATTTTCTGACGGCACTGGAATTTCCACCTGCACCGTACAGCGCTCTTGAGGTTTCCATTGGATGATCGCCACCCGATCCGGCGTCAGAGCACTGAGCATCTCTTCGGCAGTCAACTGCATGATCAAATCCACATCCAGGGTTTGACCAAGTTCAGTAGACAGGCGGTTAAGCAACGCCAACCGTTGCGAACGCTCGGTCAACTCGGTAGTTCGTCGAACACTCTCCTCATACAAGCGGGCATTTTCCAGGGAAATGGCAGACTGGCTGGCAAAGGTCGTCGCTGCCTGGATCTGCTCCGAGGTGTAATATTCTGGTTCCTTTTTTTCAATGGCAATCACGCCAATCAATTCGGCCTTGGCCAGCAATGGAATCCCCAGCCAGGACAGGCGCTCCGGTTCGAGCAATGAGGGGAAGCGGATATCCTCCCGCACATCTGGAACATGAATGGCCTGACCGGAGCGGATCATCTCCTGGAACAGGGTGCTATCCTGCACGCTGACGGTAACGCCTAGCGGTACCTCACCCTGCGGGAAACCACTAGCCGCGCAAACCTGTAACTCATTACCGCGGCGCAGCCAGAGAGTGGCCGTATCAAACGACAAAACTGGAGCCAGTCGATCCAACAGGGATGTTTCCAACTCACTGGTGGCCAGGCTGGCTGTCATAGCACTGGCAACAGAGTTCAACGCCTGCAGTTGAGCAGCCCGACTCTGGGCGGATGAATACAATCGGGCATTTTCCAGGGCCAGGGCACTCTGCTGGGTGAGGGATAACGCCAGCATTTCATTCTCCTCGCTAAAGGCAGCCACCTGGTCATAACTATCCAGCACCAGTACGCCCAGGGTCTCATCTGCCCGGCGCAACGGAACCACCATTGTGGAAACCGGCAATCTGGCTCCGGTCGCCTGGCGGTAGAGAAGCAAATCCCCGGCGGAGAGAATGTAATCTTGAACAAAATGGACTTCACTGACCCGTAACGACTGGCCAGAATTGAAAACCCGCACCGGCAGACAAGATGTATCCTTACCTGAAAGTTGGATGCCGATCAGGCTTCCGTTTTGGACTAAACCGGCTGCCGCCCGAATCGCCAGGGCATTTTCCTTGGGCTGCCATAGAGCCACCCAGGCGCTATCTGCTTCCGGCATGGCTTCCAGGGTAAGGTTCACCAGCGCTTGGAGCACATCATTCTCATCCAGGCTGCCGATCTGCCGGGTGAATTCCAATAAGAGGTTTACTTCGTTCAAGCGACGATTGGTCTCGCCCAGCAGGTGAATATTTTGCAAGCTCAGGCTGACCTGGCGAGCCAGTTGTTGGTAGATTTGGGCGTCGCTTTCTTCTAATTGAACCGGGGATTGGCCGACTGCCATCACAGCGTAACTTGTTTCGCGGGTGATGCCAAGCGGTAAAACGATAAAACTGCGGGCGCTCAGGCTGTTCAGCAGGGTATCGCCACGCCATTGCCCCTCAGCAACCATATTGCCAGAAAGGATCACGCGACCTTCGATCAGCGACTGGCGGATCGGATTGCGCTGGCCGAAGAAAGCCTCAGGGTTCACCCCGGCCGGCGGCTGGCCGAGCATCTCGCGCAGGCGCAGGCCACCCGGGGATTTTTCAGCAATCAACACAGTCTGCATCCCTACCTGCTCCATGAGTTGCAACCCGAGCGAACGCAAGGCAGCCTGGAGGTCTCCCTGCCGGCCAAAAGCTTCAGCGGCCTCCAAACCTGCCTGCAAATTATCCATCTGCCGGTTCATGTGTTTTATGTCAGATTCCTGATCTTCCACCCGGGACTTTAAGCGTACCGACTGATCTCGCTCAGCGCGCACCTGCTCCTGCTCGGAGAGCATGACCTGCAATTCGTTCTGCAGGGCATTCAGCTTGTGATGGGTTTCAATCATCAGGGCAGCCTGACTGGCAAAAAGCTCGAGTGCATCCAGCGTTGGACGATCCGGTCGTTGATTGTCACTGGGTGCATCCAGGCTGACCAGACCCAGCGGCGTACCACTGGCATCATACAGAGGTACCAGTAAAAAGTCGTCTGGATGCCAGGCGCTGCTTTCAGAACGTTCTGGAAGGGGCAGCACAGACACAAAATGAACATCATCCGGTACTGCTGGGCTCTGATCATAGGGAATAAAATAAGCAGAACCAGCTTTGAATTGATCCTGTAACAAAGAAGCAACCGCTGGCCAGGGTTGGGTACGACTATGCATTTCCTGCCAGGTTGCTTCATCCATCCCAACCCCATGCACCCGTTCCAGCGAATCCGTTGCCGCATCATAAACACTGATTAACACCACTTGAAACGGCGTAATCTCACGGATGGCGGCTGAAATCGCTGAAAGGGCCTCTTCCAATGGCTGGCCGGGACGCAGCACTTGCGAAACCTGAAACAACCGGCCAGTGGTATCCAACTGGCGTTTTAACAGTTCGCTACGGCGCATTTGTTCTTCGTATTGCACAGCATTGCCCAGGGCTACCGCAGCCTGTGCCGCCAGCGCCTGGCTGATTTCCATGGCAGCCAGATCAAACCGACCCGGAGTATTGGCGTGCATCACGATCAATCCTGCCGGACGCCCCTGGTAAACGATGGGCACCAACAACGCCGATTGGATCCCACTATGCGCTAGTGGAATGCTCTCCAGGTTGGTGTCCGGGATGTTAATCAATTCGCTGCGACGCAGCACCTGGATTTCCTGTGCTGATAATTCACGGGGCGGTGCATCACCGACATAAAACCGCACTGACGGTATTTGCTCCACCGGTCGTGAGAGATCAAACAGCATGATGGTACCGCAGTCAGCCCGGGTGGTGCGCAAGGCCTCATCGTACACCATCTGTAATAAATAAGTCAGATCCAGTGTGGTGCTGAGTTCACGACTGATACGGGTCAGTGCGGTTAGTTGGTCCACCTGTCGGCGTAGACTTTCGTCCGTCTGGGTAGAGAGATAACCTTGTTCTACCACACCCGCCAATTGGCTGGCAGCTGTTACCACCACCTGCAGATCGGTTTGATCATAAAAATAATCATCCTTACTGCAAATCCAAACCTCACCGATGCCCTGGTCGCGCACAATCAGCGGCGCAGCCAGTGCAGATTCCAATTGCCAGTGGTTGAGCAGGTTCTGATAGAACGGGATGACTGGTTGGGCGCTCAGACGTTTTTGCAACACCAACGGTCGCTGATGGTCGGTGATGGTGAAGTGAAATTGCGGATCATCAATAGAAATGAGCGACAATTCATCCGGCAGATCAGCCCCCTTAGCAAGAATCGATGCGCGGTGCACAATCAACGTACCCTTCTGTTGGTCGTAAAGCAAGACAAAGGCTGCATCTGCCTGCAACAAGCGCAATAATTCTTGCAGAGAAAAGCGCAGGATCTCATCCAGGTTTGCAGAAGAACCGGCCAGGCTGGCGATGCGCCGCAACCCCTCGGCGCGTTGAGCCCGCTGGCGAGATTGTTGCACCAGGCCTGCATTTTCGATAATCGGTGCAGCCTGGTTGGCAATAATAGTCAGCAACCGGACTTCGTTATTAGAGAACGGTCGGGCTCCATCTGTATGGTTGGATGCCTGCAAATAGCCCAGCATGCGCCCACCGGAGGTCAGCGGAATTAATACCGTTTCACGCAGGCTGGCGGATTGCGAAAGAACAGCCAGTCCGAGCTCCTCCCACTGTGGATCATCGAAAGCATTCTCGGAGAGAAGCACATCCTGGTCAAGCATGATCTGTTCCAGCCGGCTGTTGGAGGTCATTGGGACGCGATAGACATCTATAAATTGATCCGGCAAACCATGGAATGGAGCACGGCCTTCGAGCGCATGCTGGTATTCGTTATAGATCAGGAAACCCAGGACTTCCACCGGAATCAACGGCAGGATACTATCAATCAAGCGGGAAAACAGCGTCAATGGATCACGGGCGGCACTAAAAGCCTGCGCCAATTGTGCCAAACCGGCCAGCTCTGCTGAGCGGTTTTGCTCATTGCGAAAACGCAGAGCATTATTTACGGCAATGGAAGCTTCTGTGGCAATTGCTTCTAAAATTGGCAGGTCGTTCTGTTGGAAGGTCTCCGGGGTCAACGCACCCAGTTCCAGAGTACCCAGCAGTTTCTGTCCCAGCATCAATGGCACTCCCAGGTATGCCCGGAAAGGCACCAGTGATCGTTCGATGGCTGGTCGAAGGTCCGGGCGGGCAGCCACATCGGTAATCAGCAAGGTTTGACGGCTCTCGGCCAGGCGGCCCGTCAAACCCTGTCCTTTTTGATAACGCTCATCCGCCCGGATAACCTGGCGTCCGCCACCATCCACTTCCAGAAAACGGTAGGGGATGAAGGATTCGCTACCCTCTTCCCAGATCGTTATTTCCAAGACCTCACAGGGTAAAACCCGTTGAGCAGTCTGGAAGATCGCTTCCAATGTGGCATCCAAATCCAGACTCAGGTTGAACTCGTAGACTGGCAGCCCGGGGGTATTTTCCAAGGTTTGGCCAGACTGAGTCTCATCCACCGGGCGCAAAGTGATCACCATCAATGGATGGGGGTGTGCCAGGAAATGTGAAACACCCTGCAGATTCCGACCCTGCAGGACAAAAGTTGCTTTGCCCTCAACCGCACATAAGCCAAAAAACACTTCGGATGGGCGGGCGCGGCGTGCCAGCCGCTCGAGGGTGACAACTTCATCTGTTGGAATATCAAACAACTGGCGGGCGGTCGGATTGATCTCGACCAGGTGTCCACCGGGCTCCAATACGATGCAGGCTTCTGTGCCTTCGGCTGGGGAATTCGCAGCTTCGCTAAATTCGCGAGATTCCGCCAACCGGCGCGCTCCAAAGCGGATCACCAGGCTGACAACCAGCCAGAGAATCAATCCAGTGAGGAGGAACAAAAGCGCCAGGCTAAGCAATTGGGGGGTGGACATAAAGCAGATTTATCCTTTGGCGGAGTCCAACCGGCGTTCTTCTGCCGCCAGCTCCGTAATTTCGCGAATATCAGATGCCGAATGGGTGGTTGGCGAAATGATACCAATAGCCAGGGTCATCAGCGGAGTCTGTTCCATCTTGCCGGCATCATCCGGGGCAATAATGTAACCCTGCTGGCGATCCATGAACGAGTAATGTGTCTGTACTTCAGTTGCAAAACGCTCCTTCAAGCGCGCCTTGATGCCAATTGCTTTTTCCTCATTGGTGATAATGATGAAGTTATCCCCGCCAGCATGACCGATGAAATCCGTCGCAGACCCAAGTTGGTCCACCACCTCTCCCAGTAACATGCCAGTGAAGCGCAGTACGTCGCTGGCCGCAATGAAACCATAGATATCCCGGAAGGGTTCAAAGTAGTTCAGACGGATATCCATGAAAGCCCAACCCTTCTGGCGGATGATGCGGCGCAACTGGTCTTCAATCAGGCGGCCGGAGGGCAGACCGGATTGCGGATCGGTCAGGCTTTCGCGTTCTGAACGGGCAATAGCATTCTGGACATACAGCTTAAGCTCTTCAATGTCAAAGGGCTTGGTGATGTAGTTATCCGCCCCAAGTTCCAAACCCTGCAGTTTATCGCTGCGCTCGTCCTTCTGCGTCAGGAAAATGACTGGAATATGGCTGGTGCGGGTATTAGTGCGCAGGTTGCGGCAGACCTCATAGCCGTCGATATCCGGCAACATGATATCCAGCACAATCAGGTGCGGCATGGTGTGCCGGGTTTTCTCCAGCGCATCGTTACCTCGTAAAGCCAGGTCAACATCGTACCCCTGGCTGGTAAAGTAAATCTTCAACATATTGGCGATGTCGACATCATCTTCCACAATCAAAAGGCGGGCTTTTCCCATCAGAGCCTCCTTGCTCAAGAATACAATTGCTTAATATCGTTGTTTACCAACTCTCACCAGATGACTCACCCGGGCGAGGATATAACCGTTTATGATTTGTTTTAGCAAGCAAATGATGATGATCGCTATCCTCGTAGCGGATATCCCGATCAATCACCCGGCGGTCTTCGCGAGCTACCAGCACCACGTCACTCTCAATGGTGCGAGCCGGGAAGATGATCATCCCGGAGCCAATCCGGCAATTGTGACCGACACAACCTCCCAGTACCGGGCGGTTGGATGGCTTTAATTCGCCATTGCCATCCCGGGCCTTGATCTGGGCTGAGAGTAGATTGAAATCCGTGAAGGTATTTCCAGCACCGACAAAGGAATTGCGGCCCACGACACACATTTGCAAGCAGGTATTCTGGGCAATCATGCTGTTATCCATGATGGAGGACATGAACAGGGAAGCCCGGAAAGGCAGGAAAGTGCCATCCCCCACGACCGAAAGCATCAACTGGCAACCTTGCGAGACGTTAACATTATCACCGATGATGCAATTTTCAATCACGGCATTGGCACCCACCGTGACATTGTCACCGATGGTGGTTGGACCGTGAATGACGGCGCTGGGGTCGATCACGCAATTGCGTCCCATCTGGACCACCCCGGATGATTCCAGCACCTGTTTTCCTTCGTAAATGGCCTTCGCCAACACCCTCAATTTAAACGGCAGATCCCGATTCAGCCGGTCTTCAAAACGAGCGCCACGGCCGAATAGGCCAAAAACAGTTTCAGCAATAAAGACGTGCACCCAAGAATCAATGGCTATCAGGCTGCGCAACGGCACCTGATAAATCAGGTCGCCGCTTTCTGATGCCATGTAGGTCGGTACATGGTAATAGCCAATCTCGCGCGCCTGTAAATCAATGATGAGTGGTTCCACATCCGCAGTCGGTCCGGCCGGATAGTACCACAAATCAGCGAAGTACAGGTCGCCAGCCCGGGTATAAGAGATTGAAAGCGGCAAACAATGCTCGCGAAATGCTGGGTCTTTGACCGAAAACGCAGCCCGCACTGGCCGACCATGTTTTTTTGCTTCCGAGATGAAAGTTTGCATAAAAAACTCGTCGAACCACAGGTTGTCTCGGTACACCAGGCAGGCTTCATGTGTTTGAGGCAGCCGGGCGCTCGACGGCAATTCCAGTTCATGCGTGGTGTACGGTGCCAGCACATCCCTTTGATACAGCCAGAGCGGTTTATTCTGGATGCGTAAATCCCGCGCCGGTTCGTTGAACGGCGGGATCGAATGCTTATGTTCCAGAATAATCTTGAACATACTTTTCCTCAGTTTAACGGTACTTTATCGATGATGAAGACACAGGCTTCTCCACCGGTTGCTCGACATTCGACTTCACTCACCTGGTAGACTTTACCGCTGCCAGCCCAGGCAAAATATTCCTGCAACAGACCCAGCACAAAATGACAGACCGACTCACTGGCCTCTCGCTGGTAGCAGAACGGGCAGCGAGTTGAGCGCAGGCGCCAGCCGCGTTCATCTTTTTCCACTGCAAACTCCGTGCCGATCAGCTGGCTGAGCAGACCTGCCAGACTTTGCAACCCTCTGGTCAGGCGCAGCGGGGTGGGTTGGAGGCGGAACATGACCTGGTCCCAGCCCAATGCAGTTTCATGATGGTGCATCAAACGGGTGAAGGCTGCCTGGCCGGCGCGCAGGGCAATTCCCCGACCGCCACTCCCACCGAATTTCTCTTCCAGAGCCGCCTGCAAAGCAGTTAATTCTGCAAAGGGCCGATCCACTTCCAGCGGAGGGTGGTGCAGGAGAAGTTCGCCAGCCAGATGGTTAACCGCCTGAGCGCCTGTCTTTCCAATTATTTTTTCCACCCCCTCTGCCATCAATTGGCCGATTTGACTGGTACAGCAAGTTTGTGGGGAGTTAATCATATCTGAGTACCTGTGGGAGCATCCAAAAAGTCTTTGAGAGTATTCATGAAGGGACGGGGTTCATCCAGCATGATGAAGTGGCCGGCGTGCTTGTAGCGTTCAATGCGGGCATCTGGCAGGCCTTCTTTGAGGGTCTTCCACTGGCACGGGCTGACGATGTTATCCCGGTCGCCAAACATACCCATCACCGGCACTTTAATCTCGCCGATGTGCGGGCGTAAATCAGTCTTGTGCAGTGTGGCAATCGAAACCAGAAAGGATTCGAGCGTGGTTTTGGATAGGTCGCGGTCCATCATCTGCGGAAATTCCGGGTCCCGGCAAATAAACGGAGAGGCGACTTTCATCAACTTGCGAAAAGTTGGAAAGAGCGAAAATAGCAGGAAAGCGATTGGGCGATAACCGGCAACTTTGAGCGGCAATGCCAGCGAGGAACCCACGATCGGTGAACCAATGATGACAACCTTTTTTACCTTCTCCGGATGTTTGATGGCGACCGACAGGCTGACCGTTCCACCCATGCTGTGCCCCACCAGGGGTGCGGACAGGATGCCCATTTGATCCATAAACTGGTTCACCATCCCAACGAAATCTGCCACCTGGTAGGTGTTCAACTTTCGCCCGGATTCGCCAAAACCCCAAAAATCTAATGCGTACGTGCGGTAGTATTGCCCAAGCCAGGTCATCACCTCGCGCCAGAGGCCCCAAGAGCCCAGCCAGCCATGCAATAGGATGACCGGTTTTCCCCGCCCGAAGGTTTCATAATGCAAGATGCCCTGATCGGTAGTGATTGAAGACACGTTGTTTTTCCGCCTTAGGCCTTTTCATCCATTTCCGCCAGAATGCTGAACAACAATTCCAACAGCACTTTTTTTACTGTTTCCTTATCCTTTGCCACGCATGGCAACATCTTGACCGATGGATCCAGGCGCAGCGCCAGTCGCATATCGTCCACATCCCAGGCATCCTTGTGATCCTGCTTGTTGGCTGCCACCACAAACGGGGTGGGCGCATAGGCTTTGAAGGTCTCTAAAATGGTGCGGGCCTCACGGAAGGTTTCTGGACGGGTGGAATCCACTGCCACCACAAAGCCGAGCATGCCTTCGGAGAGAATTTCCCACATAAAATCGAACCGCTTTTGGCCAGGTGTGCCAAATAGGTACAGCACCAGGTCGTCATCCACCGTTATGCGACCAAAATCCATCGCCACTGTGGTGGAATTCTTTACCTTCTCTGCCTCAAGGGTGATTTTGCGTTCGGTGGAAACCACATCAATTTCGCTGATCGAGCGGATAAACTCGGTCTTGCCTGCATTGAAGGGTCCTGTCACGACAATTTTGACCGTTTGCATTGAGTAAATTCCTTGTTTGGAGAGGGTTTAGATAGACCGGATGCGGTTAATCAGCCGGTTGACCAACGACTTTTGCTCAGTTTTATTCTGGGTCGGGAATTGCCGGCCTGCTTGCGGCGGAGGTACGGAGCTCGTGCGTACCAATTCCACCAGGCCTGCCTGCAGCAAACCATACACCACCTTGCGGATTTCGTTATCATTTAACTTGGTGGCCCTGGCAATCTGGCGGATCGAGTTCTTCGGGTTGACAAATGAAACCACCCGCCACTCCTCCACGCTCAAGTTGATGTTGCGCAGATTGGTGCCGGGGCGGTCGGTGAACTTGAGCGCCATATCCAGGCTGGGAATTTCGTCCTGCAGATGTTCCAGTTCACGTTGCTGGCGTGCGCCTTCGATGATCAGGTTTTCCAGGTCCACCCGCACCAGAATCTTGCCATCCAGCGGTACGGAATCCTGTTCAAAGTGGAAAAAGCCCTCCCCCCAGGTGAACAACTTGCGCACCACCCCGGTAGCATAAGTCTGCAGGCTGCTAAGAATATCATCGCGTGTGACATAACCAGCATTGATCAACATCAGACCCAGCTCTTTATCAGACATATTGGCGGTTTTTTCTTTGAGGATGCGGTACTGGCTGGGAGTGATACGGTTGCTGCGTTGCAAGACACCGGGCAGGCTGGCGTCATCCTGGGAGAACTGGGCAAATGCCAGTTTGCCTTCAAAAAAGACGACACGCGCCACCTCGCCGGTGCCATCCAGAATTAACGTTCCCGTTTTGCGGGCCAGGTTAATCAGATTCAGCAACTGGGTGAAGGAAAAATCGCGTAAGTTACCCTTTAAAGCCATAGACGGCCTCAACCTTTTAATATTGGATGGATGGGTCAAAAAGATTATACAGTTAAGCCAGGCGAGCGTCAAACCTTGCAGGCAGTTGTGGCCTTACAGATGATTAACATTGAGTATAATCATCATCTCAGTGTTGTTATGCCATCCTCAATGCCACACCTTAAGCGTCTTGGAGATCCTTAGGTTGTGGGAAGAGAGCCCAGCCAATCTATGCCCGACTTGCTGCATACCCTGCAAGGTTCTGATCTCGGTTTCCTGCGTATGGTGGCGCTGGCATGGGGCGTGGAGTTAACCGCCCCGGACGCCTACACCGCCCTGCCCGCCCTGGTCAACGCACTACGTGCCCCTGGATTGGTGGAAGAAATCATCGAGAGTCTGCCTGCAGATGCCAGGCGGGCTTTGCAGTTATTGATGGAAAATGAAGGCCGCTTGTTGTGGTCTACCTTTGCACGTCAGTTTGGTGAGCTGCGGGTGATGGGTGCCGGCAAGCGCGACCGTGAGCGACCTGATCTCGCCCCGGCCAACCCGGCTGAGCGTTTATGGTACCGCGGTCTGATTGGTAAAGCCTTCCTTAACCTGCCCCCAGAACCACAGGAATACGCCTTCATTCCGGATGATTTTCTACCGGCCATGCAGCACCTGGCCGTTGAATCCAGCCCTCCGCCCGGCCGGACGGCCTCCCCGACAGAAAGCGCCTTTTCAATCCCGGCTTCCGATGCCATCCTGCAGCAGGCTTGCACCTTACTGGCCTGGCTGCGCCTGGGCAACCCGCTGGATAGCCTGCCCCTGACCCTGCACATCCCAATCCCTGTTCTGATCCGCTTGCTGAACGCGGCCTGCCTGTTGGACGCCTCCAACCAACCCCAACCGGAGGAGGTACGGAGTTTTCTGGAAGCCAAAACCGCTGAAGCGCTATCCCTGCTGGTGCAAAGCTGGCTGACCAGTCCTATTTTTAATGAACTGCGCCTGTTGCCCGGTTTGACCTTTGAGGGCAATTGGGCGAATGATGTGCTGGCCACCCGCCGCACTTTACTGGATTTATTGAACTCTCTGCCCGCAGACCGCTGGTGGAGTCTTTCCGCCTTCATCGCTGCCATTAAGGACCGCCAGCCAGATTATCTGCGCCCGGGCGGGGATTATGATTCCTGGTTTATCCGGCGCAAGGACAGCGAGACCTATTTGCGCGGCTTTTCCAGTTGGGATGAAGTGGATGGCGCTCTGTTGCGCTTTTTCATCACTGGTCCGCTGCATTGGCTGGGGTTGTACGACCTGGCGGCTCCACAGGCGGGTGCATTGGCCACGGCCTTCCGGCCCTCCCCCATGGCTGCCAGTCTACTGAATGGCAGCCAGCCAATTGGCCTGTTGGCTGAGGAAGGCCAATTACGCCTGACCTCCACCGGCCGGATGCGCCTGCCAGACCGTCTGCCGCGCCCAGCCCGTTACACTCTGCTGCGTTTCTGCCGCTGGGATGGTGAAAGCAACCAGGAAACCCTGTGTTCGATCACCCCTGCCTCGCTTTCGGCTGCCCGCCAGCAGGGATTGCGCACCAGCCACCTGATCAGCCTGTTGCGCAAACATTCAGCCGATCCACTATCACCACTGCTGGTGAAAGCTTTGGAACGCTGGGAAAAGCTGGATGCCCAGGCCAGCCTGCAAAGCGGCACCCTACTGCGGCTTGGCTCAGTCGAGATTCTGGCAGCCCTTCGCAAAACCGGTGCTGCCCGTTACATTCTCGAAGAGTTAAATCCGACGACAGTGCTGATCCGTCCAGGCAGTGAAGAATCAGTGATCAATGCACTACTGGAAATTGGCTATTTGACAGAGGATAAGCGCAGGGAATAGCCGTATAATCAGGTTAATCAAACCACGGAGCCACAGAGAAAACGGAGAAAGACTGAGGAAAACCTGTAATCTCACAGTTTTCGATGTCTCCGGACGGATTGTAAGAAAAATCAACATACTTAGGAGATAGCATGTACCACCGGATGGATTGGATTCAAGATGAGATTGCCGGCCTGAAAGAAGCCGGGCTGTATAACCGCATCCGCACCATCGGCTCTGCCCAGGGCGCCTGGCTGGTGGTGGATGGCAAACGAGTGTTGAATTTTTGCTCCAACAACTACCTGGGCCTGGCCAATCACCCAGCGATGGTCAAAGCTGCCCAGGAGATCATGAATACCTACGGTGTGGGCCCGGGCGCAGTCCGCACCATTGCCGGGACGATGGATATCCACCTGGAACTAGAACGCCGCCTGGCCCATTTCAAAGGTGTGGAAGCGGCTATCACCTTCCAATCCGGTTTCAGTGCCAACCTGGCCACCATCCCGGTCCTGGTCGGGAAGGATGACGTGATTTTCTCCGACGAATTGAACCATGCCAGCATCATCGATGGCAGCCGGCTGTCCGGCGCCAAGATCATCCGCTACAACCACGTGGACCCGGTAGACCTGGAAAAGCAGATCAACGATGCCCAGGGAACCTACCGCCGGGCATTGATCGTCACAGATGGCGTGTTTAGCATGGATGGTGACTATGCCCCACTGGACCAAATCTGTGAGATTGCCAACCGTTATGACATCCTACTGATGGTGGATGACGCCCACGGCGAAGGCGTACTGGGCAAAGGCGGGCGCGGGATCGTGGACCACTTCCACCTGCATGGCAAGGTGGATATCGAGGTCGGCACGCTCTCCAAGGCCTTTGGTGTGGTGGGTGGCGTGGTGGCTGGTAATGCGCTGATCATCGAGTGGCTGCGGTTGCGGGGCCGACCGTTCCTGTTCTCCTCGGCGGTACCCCCGGCAGACGTGGCTGCCACCATCGCGGCCATCGACCTGCTGGAAGGTTCGACTGATCTGGTGGACCGGCTGTGGGAAAATGCCGCTTATTTCAAGGGCAGGATGAAGAAATTGGGATTCGACACTGGCCTTTCCACCACCCCCATCACCCCGGTTATGTTGGGTGAGGCACCGCTGGCGCAGCAATTCAGCCGTGAACTTTTCGATGAAGGCGTCTTCGCCATGGCCCTTGGCTTCCCCACCGTGCCGCGCGGCAAAGCTCGCATCCGCGTGATGATTTCCGCCAGCCACAGCCGGGCAGACCTGGATGCTGGCCTGGCTGCCTTCGAAAAAGTCGGCCGCAAGCTGGGTGTGATTAAGTAATTCAACCCTTCTATCCAAAAAAAGACGAATGCCATTCTTGAGCATTCGTCTTTCTATTTTTATGATTGGGGAACGACTCCATTTTCCTATGGTGGAGGAGCCACTGTGATGTAGATTATTTCTCCTCCAAAAGTATCTATTCGCGGGGGAAGGCTATTAAAGTCTATGGTCGGGAACGCAGTGATTGTCTGCAATAGAGCAATCTTGGTGCCTTCCAGATTTTTGATTTGCTGTTCCCGCGTGAATTCTTGCTGGATCTGCAGCAGACTGAAAGCAAGCAAGATCAAGATGCCCAAGAGACCTAAGATGACGAGAATTGATTTCTTCATAATCAGATACTCCTCTAGCGCCGGTTTTTCTGGTCAATTAAGAATTCAGCAGCCTGTTTGACATACAGCCAGGTGGCATTACTGCCTGTCGGTACATTATCCTCAATAAACCAAATGATTGTGTTTTGATAAATTGATTTCCCATCATTGATATAAGTGTTTGTCCCTTGAGAAAAAAGCTGAAAGTATGAACTAAAAGTCCAATCCTCATTATAGGAAAACACGAGACGGTCACTTTCATTAACTGCCCGTTCCTTCATCGTTTTCAACCAATCTGAATTAGGGCCGTTCTGCTCCTCCCAGATCACCTGGGCCTCCTGGGTGGTCGGATACCCCTCGATCCAGATATTGACGGTTGAGATTGTTCCATCCTTAAACTTAGCCACAAAAGAACAGGACAGCTTATTGATATCGTGAAAATATTCTCCCAGGGCATAATCAACTGTATAAACGCTGAACGAGCCATGGAAATATTCGCAGTCTTTCTTTGCCTGGTCACCGGTAAACCATTCCTGGTCGCTGCCTTTGCCGCCCAGGGGTTCCCACGGCTGATTGGCTTTTACGCCTAGCGCTTTCTGGCAGGATTCTCGTCGGGCATCATTGGCAATTTGCTTGCAGAATTCCGGGTCCTTACTAGCCAGAGCGACACATTCATTGCGGACATCCGCATCTTCGAGGTCAAGGCAGCCCAATGGCGCCTTGCTGGCAATGGAGGTGGTTTTCAGGCAGTTCTGATACTCGCCGCCTGAGAGATTCTTACATTTATTGAGGACATAATAGCCCCGGCAGGCCATTTGCTCCTCCAGCGAGGCGGCCGAGTTGCACTCGTTGACGTTTTGCAGAACGATGGAGGTGCACATCATCTTCATGGCGCCGCTGATGTATTTGCATTTATCCAGGCGCTGCTCTTTGGTCAGGACATCCTCATAATCCTCCACCAGGGCAAGCCAGCAGGCATTGCGGCTTTCTTCTGCTTTTAGTTGATCACAAATCCCAGCCAGGTCGGCTGCCGCGCTTTCTTTCAGTCTCCGCTGGGCTTCATCGTATTTGGCAATGCCAATATAAACCAGGCCTGCCACTTCCAGCCCGGTTCCCCATCCTGGATCTCCCCCGCTTGCGACGAGATTGTATGCTACATCGGGATCGGGATTGATGATTTCATCCGGCTGAAGAGAAAATGCCAGGTCGTCCATGGATTCGGCAAAGTATTTGGGAATTTTCAAGAAAAATTTAAATGCCTGTTCCTCCCCGGTAACATTGGAGAACTCGATCACCATCTGGCGCGGGTTGGGGGCAAAGTTATCAAAATTAAAAATCAGGCTGGAACGGGCATAGACCCCGGGGATGACCTCCTGCTCGGGATAGCGGATCATGACCTGGTCTGGCTGGCCGTCGCCGGTGGTGTCAGACTCAAAAAATCCGCCGGCCGCCTCGCGAAAAGCCAGGTCTAAACCGATTTGCTCCTGGGCAGATTCGAAGGCATCCGGGTCGAGAGTCTCCGTTTCGACGGAATTCGCAGAGGGGATGAAATTGGCGAGTGAACAGCCGAGGGTAATTAACAGGACTAGCAGGGCAGAAAGGAACCGGTGAATTTTCATAGCAGCCTCTCCGGGGAAAAAGACCTGGACGGTGATATGCACTGCAATGAAAAGATCTTTAAAATAATTATAGAGGGTTATCCAAGGATTACAATAAGTCATTCAGCCGATAACCGGCCAGAAAAAACGATTGCCCAGGATCAGCCTCCTTCGGAGGTGTTTTGCGAGAGACTGGAGTAATAGAAAAAATCCAATTAATCTATAATATTGAAACAAGCCACGGAAGAAGATAATCAATTCAATGATTATCTACGGTTTCTGAGTTCATCTGCGGATAGATTCTTCAATAAAATCATCCGTCAAAAAACTTTGATTTGACGGGCAGGCTGTCCGTCTGCTACAATCTTAGAAAATATGGTGGAGAGCAAAAATGATACCGATCAGTGACAGGCTTCCAACCCGACGGGTACCAGTGGTTAATTATCTACTAATCCTGGCGAATGTGCTGGTTTTTATCTGGATGTGGCTGGCGGGCTCCAGGCAGGATGCGATTGTCTACCAGTTCGCCCTCATTCCGGCTAATTTCCTGGCGAACATCAACGCGGCCAACATGACGGATATCTTCACCAGCATGTTCATGCACGGCGGGCTGGCCCACCTGGCCGGCAACATGCTCTACCTGTGGATTTTTGGCGATAACGTGGAAGACCGCCTGGGGCGATTTGGCTATTTGGTATTTTACCTGGTCGGCGGTGTGATTGCCTCATTGACCCATGTTCTGACCAATCCAGGCTCCCAGATCCCGACAGTGGGTGCCAGCGGGGCGATCGCGGCAGTGCTGGGGGCTTACCTGGTGATGTTCCCGCAAAGCCGGGTGGTAACCTTTATCCCCCTTGGGTTCTTCATGCGCCTGACCCTGCTGCCCGCTAGCATTGTGCTTGGATTATGGTTTGTCCTGCAGTTGTTCAGCGGGTTCCTGTCCCTGGGTGGGCCGGATGTGGGTGGCGTCGCCTTCTGGGCGCACATTGGTGGCTTCGTTTCCGGAGTGGTACTCGGATTGCTATTTGGCAAACGCTATCAACCAACAGAATACGTTCATTGGTAAAAACCTGGCAACATCTCTTCTAGATATATCCTGAATTGTGACTGGAGTCATATTTTATTCCTCCACTTAATGTTTTAAAATTAAGCAGGAGGCTTAATATGACAATTGATTCAAACAGTTCTTCCCTTCCTGCGATGAAGGAATTAAAAGCTACTCTGGCCCCTTATGCCAAGAGTAACACAAGAATTGCCCTGGGTCAGATGCTTGTGACCCTATTCTTATATATTGCTGGATGGGTGTTGATGGTTTTTAGTTTGCAGGTAAGTTATTGGTTGACACTCCTGTTAGCTATTCCCACTGCCGGCTTTCTGGTACGTATTTTCATCTTTTTCCATGACTGCGGCCACAATTCATTCTTCCCATCGACAAAATGGAACCGGCGGATCGGATTCTGGCTGGGTGTGCTGGTCTTCACCCCGGGTGAACAGTGGTGGAAGTCCCATGCCATCCACCACGCCACCAGCGGGAACCTGGATAAGCGCGGGGTGGGAGATGTGACCACGCTGACGGTTGATGAGTTCCACAAATTAACGCCCTTCGGTCAGTTGGGATACCGGCTCTTTCGGAATCCCCTGATCATGTTCGGCCTGGGACCGATCTGGATGTTCCTGATCTCGCACCGGTTCCCACTGCCGCGTCATGGCAAAAAAGAAACTTGGAGCGTGATCTGGGCCAACCTGGCCATCCTGGCCCTGGCAACAGGGATCAGTTTGTTGATTGGATTTAAGAATTACGTCCTGATCCAATTGCCCATCATCTGGCTGGCTGGCATGGCTGGGATCTGGTTGTTCTATGTTCAACACCAGTTTGAAAACGTTTACTGGGCACGGTCTGATCGTTGGAATTATATCGCTTCGGCATTTCTGGGTGCTTCTTACTATCAACTGCCGCATATTCTGCAATGGTTTAGCGGCTATATCGGCTTTCACCATATTCACCACTTAAATCCGAGTGTTCCCAATTACCAATTGGTAAAAGCCTATCATTCTGCAGATATTCTGCGACAATCACCCACGCTGAATATTCGCCAGAGCCTCCAATGCATCCAGCTGGCATTGTTTGATGAAGCAGCAGGAAAAATGGTCAGCTTCCGACAAATCTGAATTTTACTCACACCGAATAACTTCACAACTCCAGGGATCGTTGAACCCTGGAGTTGTGATTTGCGGTACAATTTTGACAATTCATTCTACTACCGATTAGACATCAAAGTTTTTTCTGGATTGGCGAATTCCCACTCGGTTGATCATCATCATTTGTTTAGTCGTTGGACCAAATTCGAATACCCGTAGATTGGAAAATTCATGTTTGTGGTCTATTTCATCATCTTCAGCCTGGTTACATTTTTACTTTGGGGAATTGATAAATACCGCGCCCGGGCCAGACAATGGCGCATCCCGGAGCGATTTTTACTAATCCTTTCCCTGATTGGCGGCGCCTTTGGTGCACTGGCTGGGATGGTCGTCTTTCGCCACAAAATCCGAAAGCCATATTTCTGGGTACTGGTTGGGACGGCTTGTATACTCCATATATTATTATTGATTTTTAACAGAAAATTCTGAGAAGCTGGTTCCCCAAGATTCTATAAAATTCGTGTTATAATCCACCCGCTTAATAAACCACACGCCTCCCGACCTGACCGTGCGTGCTGCCCATCATGGCAGTTGCGGCCGGGTAAGACGGAGGCGGCGGACAAAACGCTAAAGGAGAATAGCAAATGGCATCTGTAATTTCCATGAAGGCCCTCTTGGAAAGCGGCGTCCATTTCGGTCACCGCACAAACAAGTGGAACCCCGCGATGAAGCCGTTCATCTTCACTGAACGCAACGGCATCCATATCATTGACCTGCAACAAACCGTCAAAACGATCACCACCGCCTACAACCTGGTTCGGGATACCGTCCAAAAGGGCGGCACGATCATGTTTGTTGGCACCAAACGCCAGGCGCAGGAAACTATCAAAGAAGAAGCTATCCGCTGCGGTATGCCCTACGTGACCGAACGCTGGATGGGTGGCATGCTCACCAACTGGTCAACCATGTTCCAACGCATCCAAGAACTGGAACGGTTGGAGAAGATGCGTGACACCGGTGAAATCAACAAGCTGACCAAGAAAGAAGGCCTGTTGATTGAACGTGAAATCCTCCGCCTCGAAACCCGCCTGGGTGGTGTGCGCAAGCAGAAAACCACCCCTGATTTGCTCTTTGTTGTCGACATTATGCGGGAAGCAACTGCTATCCATGAAGCGAATGTCAAAGGTATCCCGGTCATCGCCCTGGTGGATACCAACTGCAATCCCGATGGCGTGGATTACATCATCCCCTCTAACGATGATGCCATCCGGGCCATCAAGCTGCTGGTTGGCAAGATCGCTGATGCCGCCATCGAAGGCCGTGGCATGCGCAAGGACGAAGAAAACGAATTTGCAGCAGCTGAGACCGATGCCATCATTCGCCCGACTAGCCCGATGTCCCGCCCAATGAGCATTGTGGAACCCGAACTGACTGATGACGACCTGCTCGGTTCCTCCACCCTGGCCAAGCTTGAGCACCACGACGAAGTTGCTCCTGAAGCTTAATCTGCAATTACCCCAGCAATGGGTTTAACAAACGTATGAGGTATTTGGAATGGCAATTACGACTGAGATGATCAAGCAACTGCGCGAACAAACTGGCGCAGGCATTCTTGACTGCCGCAAGGCACTCGAGCAAACCGATGGTGATTTGCAGAAAGCTCTCGATTTTCTGCGAGAAAAAGGCCTGGCCATGGCTGCCAAGCGGGCTGACCGCAAGGCATCCGAAGGCGTCGTAGAACTCTATGCTCACGGCAATGGCCGGGTGGGTGTGATGGTGGAGTTAAACTGCGAAACTGATTTTGTTGGCCGCTCCGAATCCTTCCGCACCCTGGCCCACGAATTGGCCCTGCAGATTGCCTTCAGCAACCCGGCTTACATTCGGGACGAAGACATCCCGGCGGAAGTGCTGGAAAAAGAAACCCAGATTGCCCTTGCCCGGGCCCGCGAAGAAGGCAAGCCCGAAGCCATCCTACCCCGCATCGCTGAAGGGTACGTCAATAAGTTCAAGGACGAGAATGTTCTGCTGCGCCAACCCTACATTCGCGATGATAAGCTGACTGTTCAGCAGCTCGTCAACCAGACCGTTGCCTCCCTGGGCGAAAAAATCGTCATCCGGCGCATGGTTCGCTGGGCACTTGGCGAAGCCTCGGAAGAAGCGGCAGCCGAATAATGAATTAAAGCCAACCGCAAGGTTGGCTTTTTTTTACCAGGAATAAAAACAGGAGGCAGAATGGCAGAACTCAAATACCGCCGGATTTTACTCAAATTGGGTGGCGAGGCGTTGTCTTCTCCACAGGGTTTTGGCATCGACCCGGCGCGCGCCCGCGAGATTGCCGCTCGGGTGGAGGAAGTTCACCGCATGGGTGTTGAACTGGCCCTGGTGATCGGTGCTGGCAACTTGTGGCGTGGCAAGGAAGGCCTGGACCTGGGCATGGATCGAGCCACTGCCGATTACATGGGCATGCTGGCTACTGTCATGAATGCCCTGGCCCTGATGGATGCCCTCGAGTCAATCGGCGTGATAACCCGCGTTCAATCCGCCATCGAAATGCGGACGGTGGCTGAGCCGTATATCCGCCGACGCGCCATCCGCCACCTGGAAAAAGGCCGGGTGGTGATCTTCGGTGGCGGCACCGGCAACCCTTACTTCTCCACGGATACTGCGGCTGCCCTGCGCGCAATGGAAATCGACGCTGAAGTGGTGATCAAGGCTACAAAGGTGGATGGCGTCTATGACAGCGATCCCAAGAAAAACCCAAACGCTGTCAAATTTGACCATCTAACCTACATCGACACCCTCAACCGCCAGTTGGAAGTGATGGATAGCACCGCCATTTCGCTATGCATGGAAAATAAACTTCCCATTCTCGTCCTCAACCTGTGGGATGAAACTGCCCTGACACGTGCCTTACTTGGGGAACCGGCTGGCACGCTCATCTCGACAGAGTAATTCTTCAGCACATCATTTTCATCGTATTTCCTGAAGAGGTGCAAGGCATTCTTTGTTTATGCCTTGCACCTTATCTTTTCTGCCAACTTTCAGGTAAAATTCAGAAGCAGGTTTTTAATGCCTGCCAACCTCGCGTCAAAGGTCAAACGATGAGCGATCCAATCACTCCCGAAATCTTCAACCACCTGGTGGAATTGGCTGCCCTGGAGCTCAATCCAGAAGAAGCCGAATACATCCGCCGCCAGCTCAATAACCAGCTTAAAGCCATCAATGAATTAGCTGCCATCCCGCTGGATGACAGCATTTTACCCGCAGCGCATGGAGTGCCCTACACCCTGCTAAACAGCCCGGCGCCACGGCCAGACGAATGGCTGCCCTATGACGATCCGGCAGGAATTCTGGTTCAAGCGCCAGAAACCGAAGACGGCTACATCATCGTGCCGGACATTCCCCATACCACCCTAGGATGACCCCCATGGAACTCTGCGATCTATCCGCACTTGAAATGTCTGCCCTGCTGCGCCAGCGCAAAGTCTCTGCCGGCGAACTCCTTGATTCCCACCTCAAGCGTATTGAAGCGGTGGATGGCCGCCCTGGCAGATTGAATTCTGGCGAACTTACGGCCGAGGACCTCCAGCGCGTTCACGCATTTATCACCGTCACAGAAGAACGCGCCCGTCAACAGGCCGCTGAGGTTGATCGCAAACTGGCCGCCGGGGAAGATGCTGGCCTGCTGGCTGGTATCCCGGTGTCCATCAAAGATATCTTTAACGTCAAAGGCACACCCTCCACAGCTGCCTCGCGCATCCTGGCCAATTACAAGGCTCCCTACACTGCCACTCCGGTGGAACGCATGGAAGCCGCTGGTGCAGTGGTGGTTGGCAAGGTCAACCTGGATGAGTTTACCTACGGCTCCTCCAACGAATCCTCGGCCTTCCAACCCGCCCCGCGCAACCCGTGGGAACTCAGCCGGGTGCCGGGTGGCTCCTCCGGCGGTTCGACCGCTTCGGTGGCAGCCGGCGAAGCTGCCCTGTCGCTCGGCACGGATACGGCTGGATCCATCCGCCAGCCGGCCGCCTTCTGCGGTGTGGTAGGGGTGAAACCCACCTACGGGCGGGTCTCTCGCTATGGTCTGATTGCCTTCGGCTCTTCGCTGGATTGCCCCGGCCCGGTAGCCCGCACGGTCAAAGATGCGGCCCTGATGCTGAAAGTCATCGCTGGCCCGGACCGGCGCGACAGCACTGCGGCTACGGTACCGGTGGAGGATTACCTGGCTGCTCTCGAACAATCGGTGCGCGGCCTGCGTATCGGTCTTTCGCCGGATTACTTCCGGATCGAGTTTCCCAACCCACAGACCGGGGAATACGAACAATCTCCCATCCCGGCAGAGATGGAAGCTTCGGTGCGCCAGGCAGCCAAGTTACTGGCCAGCCTTGGAGCGGAGATCGTGGAAGATGTACCGATGCCGAATACCCGTTATGGCATCCCGGCTTATTTCGTTATCAGCCGGGTAGAGGCCGCCTCCAACCTGCACCGCTTCGATGGGGTCAAGTACGGCTACCGCACCCCGGACCAGCATCTGGATCTGAAAAGCATGTACCGCCGGACACGTGGCCAGGGCTTCGGCCCGCAACCCAAGTTGCGCATCCTGATGGGCATGTACGTTTCGGCAGCCCAATACTCGGAACAATATTACCAGCGCGCCCTGCGCGTCCGCTCGCTCATCCGCCGTGATTTCGACGAAGCCTTCGATCCCAACGGCAAGTTCCGTCTAAACGCCCTGCTCACCCCGACCACACCCACCACGGCCTTTGAAATAGACGCCGTCTATGGTGACTCGGTGCTGATGCAGTATGCTGATCAGTTGACCGTGCCGGCCAACCACGCCGGAGTACCGGGCATCTCGATTCCGGCCGGGCTGGATGCAGCCGGATTGCCGATTGGCATCCAATTTCTCGGCCCAGATTATAGTGAGGCCACCTTGCTGCAACTATCTTACGCCTACGAACAGGCCACATTGGGCGCTGATTGGCGCAAGGTGAGGCCGCAGGTGCTGGGTTAGGAACCAATTGATGGAATCTGAGCCGATTCGCCTGTTCACCATTGGTCACAGCAATCACCCGCTGGAAAAATTCGTGCGTCTGCTACAGATGAACGGCATCCAGGTGCTGGTGGATGTGCGCTCGGCACCGTACAGTAAATACAATCCGCAATTCAATATGGAAGAACTTTCCACTCAGCTGCCGAAAGTTGAAATTCGTTATGTGTACACCGGTAAAGAACTCGGTGGCCGGCCTACCGACCCGACCTGTTTTAAGGCCAGTCAAATCCGGGACGCAGCTACCGATTACCTTCACGAAGTGAATTATCCGGAAGTGATGAATCGGAATTGGTTCCAGCAGGGCATCGGTCATCTGTTGGAATTAGTGGCTGGAAGTACCACCTGTATCATGTGCAGTGAAGAGGATCCCGCCCACTGTCACCGCCACCATTTGATTGCCCGCTACCTGATACAAGCCCACCCCGAGGTGGAAATCTTGCATATCCGGGGCGATGGCAATCTAGTCAAGGCATCTCAGATTCACACCACGGTCGATGAACCGCCTTCCGAGCAATTGAGTCTTTTTTAGGCCAAGCATGAAGATTTACACGATCGGTTCTACCCAAAAAACTGCGGAGCAATTTTTCGTATTGTTGCGCTCCCACCAAATCCAAAGGTTGGTGGATATTCGGCTGCGCCCGGATGGTCAACTGGCCGGATTTGCAAAAAAAGCTGACCTGGGGTATTTTTTGAGAGAACTGGCGAATGGCTGCCATTATATCCATATGCCGGAATTAGCCCCCACCAGCGAAATCCTGGATGAATACCGCAAGGACAAGAATTGGACAAGATATCTACTGCAATTCCATGCATTGATGGATGAAAGAAATATCCCGGATGCGTTGAATCGGAAAGATTTCGAAGCGAGCAGCGCATTGTTGTGCAGCGAGGCAACCCCGGAGCATTGTCACCGGCGCCTGGTTGCAGAGCGGATGGCAGCTGCCTGGCCCAGTGTGGAGATCGTTCATCTATGAAGAAACGCATTGTGGTCACTGACCTGACCAGGATGCGCCGTGGAGCAGTCTGCATTTCAGGTTACGATAAGGAACATCACTGCATCCGCCCGATTGCCGCCTACCCCGGCATCCTTGAAAACACCATCCTCAAAGGCGACCAGCCGATGGTTTATCCATTTGCCCTGGTTGAGATGGATTTACTGGAAGAAAGACCCGAACCTCCCCACACCGAGGATCAGTATTTCATTCCCGGCTCCTTTCGGTTTGTTCAGGAAGTTAAGGATCACAAAAAAGTTTTGGCCTGGTCACTTTTTGACAGTGTCCAGGATATCTTTGAACAAACGATCCTGCACAAGCCAGGTTCCCATGTCCAGGATGGCCAGGGTCCGCGCAGCGTGGGAACCATTCATGCCAAGACCATTGTCGGGGTGCATTTTGACCAGGGTCCCGAGGACACCTGGGATTACCGGCTCAGTTTTTATGATCATTCCGGCACCTATTATCGGATCAAGATCACGGACCTGACCTTCCTTTATTTTCTGACCAGCCTGCGCAGCGAGGATTCTCAACCGAAGGAAAAAGCAGATCGATTAACCAAAGAGTTGAAAAAGAAGGTTGTTTATTTACGGATTGGGCTTTCCAGGGGCTGGGCCAGGTTTCCAGATCTTTGCTTCTTACAGGTCAATGGCATTTACACATTCCCGGACCTTTATGCAGGGAAGAAGTTTACCGATTATCGAAATATCTCCGCTCACGGAATAGCGGAATCTCCCGAGGAGGGCTACGATGCCTGATTACGAACTGATCATCGGCCTGGAGACGCACATCCAGCTCAACACTACCACCAAGATTTTCTGCTCCTGCAAGGCTGATTCATCAAATGACCCACCGAACACCAATATCTGCCCGGTCTGTTGTGGATTGCCCGGTGTGCTGCCCGTGTTGAATAAAGCCGTGGTGGAAAAAGGAGTATTGCTGGCCCACGCCATGCACTCCAACATCCCACCTATTTCCTTCTTCGACCGTAAAAATTACTTCTACCCGGACCTTCCCAAGGGATTTCAGATTTCGCAGTTCGATCGATCGCTGGCGCGCGGTGGCTACCTGGACCTGCCAATGCCGCAGGGCTACATCCGGCGAGTTAACATCACGAAGGCCCACCTGGAAGAGGATGCCGGTAAAACCAAGAATGAACGAAATGAACGGTTAATTGATTTCAACCGCTGCGGTGTGCCGCTGGTTGAGATGGTAACTGATCCGGACCTGCGCTCAGCCGATGAAGCCGCCCAGTACCTGATCCGCTTACGCCAGTTGTTGCGCTGGCTGGGTGTCTCCGAAGCAGACATGGAAAAAGGCCACCTGCGCTGTGATGCCAATGTCTCCATCCGCCCGGTGGGTGCCACCTATCTGAACCCCAAGACCGAGATCAAGAACGTCAACTCGATCGACGCCGTGCGTGAAGCCATTCTGAAGGAATTTGAGCGCCAGGTGCGCGAGGTGGAAGCCGGTCATAGGATCGAAGCCTGGACCCTGGAATGGGATGAAGATGCCGGCGTGCTGAAAAAGATGCGTTCCAAGGAGACCGAGGCCGATTACCGCTACTTCCGTGAGCCGGACTTGCTGCCCATCCGCCTGGACGATGCCTGGCGGGATGCCATCCTGGCCGATTTCCCCGAGCTGCCGCTTGAACGCCGGGCTCGTTTTATCAGCGAGTATGGCCTGCCGGAATATGATGCCGACATCCTGACCAGCGAACGCCAGCTTTCCGATTACTTTGAGCAAGCGGTTAAGGCCTATGCTGGCGACCCCAAGCGCGTCTCCAATTGGCTGATGAATGACCTGCTGCGCATGCTAAACGAATCCGGCAAATCCCCCAGCCAGTTGAAAATAACACCTACCCACCTGGCCGCCATCATCAAAATGGTGGATAGCGGGACGATTAACAACTCCACTGGAAAATCCCTGCTGACTAAAGTAGAGGAAACTGGGAAGACCCCGACAGAAATTGTAGCGGCGGAAGGTCTGGCCAAAGTCAGCGATGATGCAGCGATTCGCAGCATCTGCCAGGAAGTGCTGGCCGAAAGCCCCAAGGAGGTCGAATCCTATCAGGCGGGAAAAACAACTTTGATCGGCTACTTTGTTGGCCAGGTAATGAAAAAGATGCGCGGCAAGGCTGACCCGGCATTGGCCCGCAATATCCTGGAAGACTTGCTCGCGGCCTGAGCCGTGTTCACCTTACGACCTGCCACCGCCGATGACTCCCCCGCCATTCGTAAGTTGATCTGGCAGGTAGGGATCAACCCGATCGGGTTAAATTGGCGGCGGTTTGTTTTGGCTGTGGATGAGAAGGGTCGAATGCAAGGCTGCGGCCAGGTCAAGCCCCACGGCAGCGGCCTGCGCGAATTGGCGTCCATTGCCGTCATCCCGGATGGGCGCGGCCATGGGATTGCCCGCTTGATCATCACCCACCTGATGCTGGTGGAAAAACCGCCGCTGTACCTGACCTGCCGGCCAGAGTTGCAGACCTTCTACACGCGCTTTGACTTCCACAGCCTAACGCTGCCAGATTATCCCACTTACTACCGCCGCCTGGACCAACTGGTGCGGATTTTCAACTGGTTTCGCCGATCAAATGAATCCTTCAGCCTGATGCGCTGGGACGGAGAACAAGATGACCAATCATGACCTGGCTGAAATTTTCGATCACATCGCCAACTTGCTCGAAATCAAGGGCGAGTTGGTGTTTAAAACCCTGGCCTACCGTCGGGCCGCCGAAACCCTGCGTAACCTGCCGGAGGACATCCACACGGTGCTAGCCGAAAACCGCCTGCAGGAAATTCCCGGGGTGGGCAAGGCGATTGCGGATAAGATCACCGAATTATTGACAACCGGCTCATTGCGCTTTTTGGAAACGCTGGAGCAGGAAGTACCTCCCACCCTGGAGACCCTGCTGGAAGTACCAGATGTCGGCCCCAAGAAAGCCGCCCTGTTCTGGAAGGAATTGGGCATCATCAACCTGGCCGGGTTGGAAGCTGCGGCCCGCGCCGGTCAATTGCGGAATTTGCCCGGCATGGGCGCTAAAAGCGAAGAGCGCATCCTGGCCGGGCTGGCTGCCCTGGCGCGGCGCTCCAAGCGCATGCTGCTGGGGAACGCCCGGCCGCTGGCATTACGCTGGCTGGCCTGGTTGAAAAGTCAACCATGGGTGGAACAAGCCGAGGTAGCCGGCAGCCTGCGCCGCTGGAAATCCACCATCGGCGACCTGGACCTGGTGGCTGCCAGCCGGAACCCCAAACCGCTGATGGAAGCCTTCATCCACCATCCGGATGTGGTGCGGATAGCCGGGCAGGGTGAGAACAAATCCAGCGTCGAGCTGTCCAACGGCATCAACCTGCAAATCTGGGTACAGCCGCCGGAACGCTTCGGTACCTTGCTGCAATTTGTCAGCGGCAGCAAAGACCACAACGTCCGGCTGCGCGAGCTGGCGCAAAAGCAGGGGGTATCCCTCTCCGAGCAATCCATCCTGCGCCCGGATGGTAGTGAAATCCTGTGTGCCAGCGAACCGGAAGTCTACGCTGCCCTGGGCCTCCCTTGGATTGCACCTGAGTTGCGCGAGGATCGCGGCGAGATCCAGGCTGCCCTGGCTGGACGCCTACCGGAATTAATCCAGACTTCCGACTTAATTGCAGATTTACACAACCACACCAGTTGGAGTGATGGCGCAGCCAGCATTGAGGAAATGGCGCTGGGGGCGATCGCCCGCGGCCGTAAAGTACTGGCCATCACCGACCATTCCGGTGGTTTATCCATCACCGGCGGCTTGAGCGTGGAGCGCCTGCATCAGCAACGGGTCGAGATCGACTCAGTTCAGGCTAAACTGGGTAATCAAATTCTGCTGCTGCAAGGTGCCGAGGTTGAAATTCGAGCGGATGGCAGCCTGGACTACCCGGACGAGGTTCTGGACGAATTGGATATCGTGGTGGCCTCCCTTCACATCAGCCTGCGCCAACCGCGCGAGCAGGTCACTGCACGCTTGCTGAACGCCATTCGTAATCCGTATGTGGATATCATCGGCCACCCCAGCGGACGCTTGCTGGGTTACCGCGAGGGGGCCGACCTGGATTGGGAGCAGGTTCTACCCGCCGCCCGAGACTCTGGCGTGGCGTTGGAGATCAACGCAAATCCCTCCCGCCTGGACCTAGATGAAGTGTATTCCCGCAGGGCGGCAGAAATGGGCATCCCGATCGCCATTAATACCGATTCGCACGCTCCGGACCAGTTTGACCTGGCGGAGTACGGCGTTTCGGTGGCTCGCCGTGCCTGGTTGACCCCGCAGAAGGTCATCACTACCTGGCAGCCGCAGAAAATTATGGAATTCTTAAAACGAAAACGGGCCTGAGGTTTAATCCTCAGACCCGCTACGTGTGTGTGAAAGCCAGGGAAAGCTCCCGCAGCAAAAACTCAACCGCCAGTGGAAACCCGATCTTCCATTAAAATCTGGGCTGTTTCAACATCCATGCCTTCGCAGGTTTCGTCAATCGCATAATTCTTGACTACCATGACATCTTCATCAGTATAATCAAACCGTCCGTCCATTTTCACCTCCAAATACCATTCATTCAGGGGCGCTTTCTGCGCTCCTGGAAAATGCCCGTATCAACGGGCAACGACCTTGTCTGGGGGAGAATGGGAACCTGTTGTCTGGCTCCAGAGGCATCCGCTGATCTTTCGATTTTCCCCTGGCAATGCAGGGTTAGCGCTCCCTTCGCAGGGAGGAACCTCCTCCTCGTCGCCCCGAAACCACTTCGGGGTTCAGCCGCTGTTTCTCCGCCGACTTTCACAACACCCCTCAAATATAACAAAAAACAGGTTAAAGAGTCAATAGTTTTTTGATTAAGAAGTCCTGAATATTTTCTAAAAAAATTGAAAATTTTCAGAGACTTACCACTAAGCGTCTATCGGCGTGATCCACTTTACCCGGCGCAATAGAATCCAAAGTCCAGGCAACAGAAACCAAATCAGGATCAGCAAACCAATTCGTAATAGTACTCCTACGCCGACATTCCATCCATACCAAATGGGCCGGTGAAAGATATCATAGCTAAAACAAATACAATAGACCCATGCAACCAGAAATCCGATAGGTTGAATGACAATCCGTTGCCATAGGTGGTTGCTGCGCAAGTAAAGAATAGCAAACGGGATGACAAGGAGGATACAGGTGCTAACTACAAATTCTTCATACGGCACATCATCCAATACTAACGTATAGCCCAAAGCCATTAATCCCATATAAACTAAACTTAACCGGGTGGGGTCCTGCCAGATGGCTTGCCACAAGGGCTGCAAGGGCTTGACGAAACTGGATATCAGGATGGCAACGACTGGTGAAATAAAGAAGAGAATCCCAACCAGAAGTGTTGGCTGAGAATGATTAATAGCCAATAATGTCAGTGCGCTTAGTATAGAAACTGCAAAACCTACATAAGGAAGTGACCAATCTGGAAATTTCCGTACCACACCTAAAATCAGGAATCCCAGGATTAAGCCCAAGCCAGTGATTGATAATATGTTACTAAACATTTTTGGGTTGATGCCTGGATCGAAACCATAACGGGCCCAAATATCTGATATTATTATCAGGATAAAAATAACAAAGAAACTTACGCATTGTGAGACCTCACGCCAGGGGCGCGGTTCAACCTCATTCGGAGGTGATTGCGGATCACCAAACCAGCGAGAATAATCCGGGGTTCTCATGTGAAATCCTCCTTGCGACTGGTTGCGGTGTGCCTCGACCAGGCTGCCAGGCAGATCGCGCAACTCCCGCCAGCAAACAAATAATAAGGACAGCCATCCGCTCCGCTCTGCGTCGACTGCAACTTGATGAAAGACGGTCTGCATCTCTGCCCCCAACTCTTGGCGGTAGGCAGGCGGGTAAAGGCGCAGCAAAGAAGCATACAAGCGAGTCACCCAGAGGACCGGAGTGCTCATCCCCCCTCCTCCAGCGGCTGTAAACCGGCCACATCTACCAGCCGGCGCAAGCGGACCAGCTCGGCCTTCAATACACTGCGCCCAAACGGAGTGAGGATATAGGCTTTGCGTTCGCGATCAGTAGGATTGGGTTGCGGATCGTCCACCCGTTCGATCCAGTTTTGTTCCAGCATGCGCTTGAGGGCGCCATACAGCGTGCCGGTGCTGAGGTTTACCCGCTCCTGGCTCAGGGTGGCTACCTCCTTGAGGATAGCATAACCATGCCGTGGTCCAGGGGCGAGAGAAAGCAGGATGAAAAAAACAGCTTCAGAGAGGGGAAGGTAGGATTCTGGGTTCATAAATTCTCGTTGAGTAAATCTTTTGGTCGATATGTCGTGACACGATATATTGTTTAATACTATATTAGCACTCTTTGCAAATGATTCAATGATGATTTTTGGACTATTTGTGTTCCATAAATTATCACCCTCTTCTATCTAAAAAAGAATATAATCAACCCATTCCAATCCATTTTCATAGGCAGGTTTTTTAATGAAAGATATTCGCGTTGTGGTAGTGGAAGATGACCCCTTTGCCCGCAACTGGACAGCGATGCTGCTGGTGCGCGATTGGCGTACCCACCTGGCCGGAGAGTTAAGCGCCAAAATGGATGTACTGCCATTCCTCAAGAAGTTAACCGGCAAGGTGGATCTGATCTTGCTGGATGTGGATCACTTTGGTGAGCGGCCGGGCTCAGGCATGGATATCCGCAAGCTGGCGGCTGAGCTCAAACCCGGCGTGCGCATCCTGTTGACCGGTATTCACTCTGAGGACTACATTCTGGAGCAAACCCTGAATGAGCACGTCTGTGGTTACATTCTGAAAAGCGAGATCGGCAATTCACTGGTCTGGGCTGTCAGCCTGGCCATGGAGGGACACTGGGTGTCCACCCCGGGCGTGGAGAACCTGGCCTCAGACATGAGCTTCCGCTTGCCAGGCAACCGGGTGTGCATCAACGGGCACACACAAAATTATGACTTCACCCCGCACGAGCTGGACGTTGCCCGGCTAGCCTTCCTGTTCTCACTGGAACGGCGCGACCTGGCTGATGAGATGATGATCACCGAAGATTGGAGCTACGGTCTGGTCAGTGCCATATACAAGAAACTCGGTCTGGAAGAATTGCTCAAGGGTGAAACAGCACCAAGCGAGGCTCTCGGCAACAATCCGTTGGCGCTGGCGCACTTGCAACGAATTATTGATGATCTGAAAGCCAGCTCCTCCCGCAAAGCCAAGGATATGGAAACCCTGGCCTTCCACGTGCTTACCATGCCAGAGATGGAGATTTATCCCTAATTTTTTCGAAACTCAATCCACAGATAATCCAAGCCTTCACCCGCCTCCGTTCGGTTATATTGGTGTCAACCAGTAACACCAAATGCCAAAAGGAGGCGGGTATGTCGTACCAATGGACAGATCACTCAAAAAGGCAGGCGGCAAGACGGGGCCTGTCGCATGACGAACTGGAATATGTACTCTATTACGCCAGCCGGCACCACCGGGCAGGCGCCATCATCTACTACCTGCGGGAAGTGGACCTACCCCTGGTAGACCACAATCAGCAGTACGCATGTCGGTTGATTGGCACAGCTGTGGTCATGGCGCGGGATCAGCGCACAATCATCACTGTTTGGCGCAACCGGCGCAGTGGGCTAAAGCATATCCTGCGCAAATTGGAGCGCGACCATCTCAAGGGGAATTACTGGGAATAGTTTTCTGACTCCTGCCCGCTGAAAACGGGGAAATCTGGCGGGCAGGGAAGTATTATCGCTATGGCCAGCTTTTATCAGCCACCATATATTGGTGATCTTCCCAAGAATAACCATAATCGACACTCAGCAACTCTGATTGATGTACAATTTGATTATCTCTGGCAGGAGGGGATCTCCGATGAACATTCTGGTCACCAATGATGACGGCGTTCAAGCGCCCGGCTTGATGGCGCTGGTCCAGGCTATGCAACCACTCGGAAAGGTCAGCGTGCTCGCCCCGGACCATAACTGGAGCGCTTCCGGGCATGTTAAAACCCTGCACCGACCGCTGCGGGTCAAGGAAACCCAACTGGCGGATGGCACTCCGGCCTTGGCGTCGGATGGCGCACCCAGTGATTGTGTCGCCCTCGGTCTGCTGGGACTGGTTGAGCAGCCAGTTGACCTGGTAGTTTCTGGCATCAATCCTTACGCCAACCTGAGCCACGATGTCACCTATTCCGGCACGGTCACGGCCGCTATGGAAGCCGCCATCGACGGCATTCCGGCCCTGGCGTTTTCGGTGGATGGACCGGATTCGCCGATCACAGCCGAACGCTTTTCGGTCTCCAGCCTCATTGCCCGTCGGGTGGTGGAAGTGGTTCTACAACGTGGTCTGCCAACCGGTGTACTGTTCAACGTGAACGTACCCTTCCGCCCGTTGGAGGAGATCAAGGGCATCCGCATCACCCGGCAGGGGTTGCGCATTTACCGGGATGCCCTGGTTCGGCGCGAAGACCCGCGCGGCCGGCCGTATTACTGGATCGGTGGAGATCTACCAACCGGGGTGCAAGAAGATGGCACCGACATCGGCGCCCTGGCAGATGGATATGTCTCCATCACCCCACTGCAATTGGATCTGACTGCCCATGCGATGATCCCTGCGCTGGAAAAATGGGAGTGGAAAGGCTAAGTTCTCACAAATCCTGAAGAGTTCTGACAACAAGCGAAAATCTGATCCAA
>JBGSJZ010000026.1:0-36038 GCA_041741455.1 Anaerolineaceae bacterium
CCGGGTGCACTCCAGTAGTTGGGATATTCCGGAGGATGTTTTTAAGGTCAGCCTGGCTGAATTTCTAACTTGGTTACATCAGGAAACCATCGATTTGGAAGAGAAATACGCCGAGACGGTTGAGTTTGTTTTGGATGTTGCTACCTTCTCGAACTAATTCGGAAAGATCTGTCCCATCATCTCTTTTGGTGGGTATTGCAACGCCTCGACCAGGTCGGCAATTGCTAGCGCCAGCTTCAGCAGGCAGAGATAGGCTCAGGCTGATAGCTGCAACTGGTTCATGGCATTTTAATCAACGTTCGACCGGTATCATTCTGCCCGCAGTTCGTCAGATCATTCTTTGCGCTTGCAGAACTGGCATAACTGATTTTCCCTGCCACCGGGAACAAAAAACCAGCTGGAGGATCCAGATCCAGTTTTTAATTCCGATAGATTTTTAGCAGTCACACTTTATTATTTTGGCGCGTTAATCTCTTCCAATACCTTTACTACCATCTCTTCTGTGATTCCAGCTTGTTTGGCTTGCGGCATGGAAACGAGTCTTTTCAGGGTCATTCCTTTTGCCAATCCGATTAATGGATTCTTTGAAATGCCCGGAACATATTTTTCCAGAATTTCCACCGCATGAGCGTCTTTCAAAATTTCGCCAACTTTAGTATCCAGTGTGTATGCCATTTCGCTCTCCTTCATTTGCTTTTTGCTAACCTTAATAAACCCCTGTATTGAATATGACATAATCATTATAAGGCATTTATGGATTGTTTTTAAAAACCAATTAGTAGATTGATACCGAGTGATTGCGCCAATCTTCGCCATTGCAATCACTGCCATTGGCAGTGTGCCTGAAGGGTAAGCACCCTAGGTCCAGACTGAGCGCAATGTATCATCGCTCAAGGTTCCCCGTAGGGTGCTGCCCGAGGAGACCGGAATGAGCAAATTTTTCCCCTGGTCGTATCTACCTTACATGAAAATCTTCATCCCGGCCAGAATCGCCCCGGGCACCCCGCGGCAGGCCAGCGAGATTTCGGTGTGTGGAGAAAAGCCGCAGCGGCTGCAATCGATATCTGCCCGGCCTTTCAGATAACAACCCTGTAGCAGGCTGCCATCCGGGTTGGCATTGTCGATCAAGGCATCCCGGCAGGTCCAGGAGTTGCGTTTAAGCACTTGCAGGGCTGCTGTCGAGTTCAAAATCCGAATGCCTTTATGTTTCAGCTGGATCAAAGTTTCCAATAGTTCCTCGCGCCGCTCAAAGTCCAGGAATAAGGCATCCTGCTGATTGTACGGGTAATAAAACTGCAGGGTGATGCCGCGGAAGAGGCCATTCAGAAATTTGAGTAGTTCCGGGATTTCCGCAGCATTGACTGAGTTGACCGTGATGTGGGCCAACAGGCGCGGGTGGTTGCTGGCACGCACATTGGCAATCACACGCTCAAAAATAGGCGCACCGCGCAAGGCGTTGTGGGTGTCCCGCAGTCCGTCAATGCTGACCCACAGCACATCCGTCGGCACGTCCAGCGGCAAGGTGCCATTGGTGGTCATACCCACGCTGAAAAAGAATTGACGGGCGTAAGCCACCAGGTCATGGACGCTCCGCTCACCATCCCGCCACAACATGGGTTCACCGCCCTCAAAGATCAACATGCGGTTGCCGCGCTCGTACAGGTGGTCGATGATGTGGGTGGCGGCTTCGTACGTTAATTCCGGGGATTCCATGGAGTAGAACGGGCATTGCTGGCAGGTTAGGTTGCAGCGATAGGTAAGCTTAAAGCTGGCCAGGAAGGGCTTGTGCTGGCTCAGTACATAATTCTTCAGGATATAGGAAACCTGGGCAAGTTTTCCGGGTCGTTGCTGGGGATTAATAGTCATGTGTTTTGTGTCTCCCTGCGCTTCTCAGGCAACAGGAGCAAACTTAATAGAATCGTAATGGCTAAGGCGACCAGGCTGACGGTATAGACTGCTTCTGGTTTGTAATTGTACAGCAGTCCTGCTGCAATTGGAGCCAGGATCACCGCCAGGGCATTGCCGGTCTCAACCAGACCGTAAGCCAAGCCCACATCACCTGCTTTGACCAGGGGACGGGCAGCGGCCAGCGCCATCGAACGATACAGGCGATATCCACCGACAAACAGGTATCCACAATAAAAAACTGCCACGCTTTGCCCACGCCACATAAAGATAGAGAAAAGACCGATCAGCAGCTGACCGGCGATCATGCCGGTTGGGGCGCGTAAACTTCCGAGGGCGAACATAATGACGGCCGTGCCAATCCCAGCAATTGTACCGGTCATCCCAATCTGTTGGAGCGAAAGGTTGTGCACTTCCTGGAGATAAATCGAGGTGAGTTGCTGGGGCGTACTGAGGGCAAAAATGCTGAAGAAGATAATGGCCAGCATCCCAATAAAGCGCGGATTGGCGAGCGGGCTGATCATTGGCACGGCAGGTTCCTGTGTTTCCTGCACCACTGGCTTTTGGGCGAAGAAAATTATCACGGTTGCGACCAGGAAGAGCCCGGCTGAATACCGGAAGACGATGGAAAATCCGGCTGTTTGTCCGATCCATCCGCCCAATATGGGGCCAACAATCGCGCCTAGCTGCATGGAGCCAGAAACAAATGTCAGCGCTCGTTGGACACTCCAATTCCCGCGCATATTCGTGATATAGCTGTTAATGGGGGCACCAATAAAGGATGTCATACCGTACGCTATCAGTCCAACAATAAATATGGACAGGGTCTGGGCAGCCGACATAATCACTGCCGCAATCACACCCAGGATCAAAGCGGCACGAATCAACGGGCGCGTTCCAAAACGATCGGAAAGATACCCGGCCGGAATCTGCACCACCGCCATGGTGACCCCAATCATGCTGAGCACTGTACCAATCACCATAGGGTTCGAGTCCCAGCGTTGGAGAGTTAATGGGTAAAAATAAATAAATAAGCCTTCCCCTAACCCCCAGATGAACATCGAAATTGCCAAGACACCCAGATCGCGTGGAATGCCGAAGGGCAACCGCCAGGCAGTCTTATTCAAGGATCACCAACTTACAGGAATTCCTGTCCATAAATTTATTGTATCAGACACTTTTGCTGGGATTGACTCCCTCACCAATCAAGAAAATTGCACCAGGCTCCAGCCCAGTGCAATCAGGTCGCATTCAAATCCGAGGGGGAGATGCTTAATGCTTACATCGCAGCTTACTTTACAGGTGAATCCTGCTAGACAATTGACTCGTGTGGGTATTTCTCGTCCAGCTTGGAAAGCCCATACGAACCAGCTGCGCCAAACAGGAACATCAAAGCGCACACAAGAATGGTCCAACCCCTTACATTGCTTGGAATGATGGCCAGGGTGGACCCCACCACAATCCCCAGAATGAAATGGTACATGAATGTGAAGGATTTCTTGAACAGCCAGGAAACGAACCTGGCGAAGGTGAAGACACAGATCACCACGCCCAGAACCAGCGGGATGATGACGCCAAAATCCAGCTGGCGGATGCCGCTGGCCATGGGTTGGTATAAACCCAGATAGATCAAGAAATTGGAAGGGCTCATCCCAGGCACCACCACCCCCAAACCGATCAAAGCGCCGCTCATCAGCCAGTTGATAAACGATGGGGCCAGAGCCACGTTGTTGATCGTTTCCATCCAGCGCATGAAGAAGTAGGTTAAGGCTGTAACCAACACCAAAATCATCCAATGATACGATTTTCTACCCTGTTTGCCGGATGTTTTCAGCAAGGAAGGAAAGGTGCCGGAGATAAATCCAATAAACAACCAGGTGAACTGGGCCGCGTAATTGCTGAAAGCAAAATCAATCACGGCAGAAAATGCCAGGATACCCAATACACCGCCAATTCCAACCGGCAGGAAAAAGGTCAGGTTCTTCAGAAATTTTTCTCTCAAATTTCCCAGGAAGCGCATCAACGGCTCGTACAAGCCAAACACCACAGCCAGCACGCCGCCGGAGAGGCCGGGTGTAATGAAACCGATGCCGACCATGATGCCCTTTACCAGGCGAATGAACCAATCGATCACGCGATTATTATTTTGAAGAGTCTGATTCGTTGAGGTCATACAAACGACATTCTCCTTCTCACTTGGATGACAGCCATCCAAGCATTATACATTACATTTGCTCGAGCACAATTTACAAGAACCTGTTTCTTATCAAATCAGACGGCTATTCGGCTGGCAAATTTGGGAAAAAATTGATTCTTCATTAAATTTCTACCCCAAAATTGGTAGGTTTATAAAAAATGTCAGGTTCCTTGCACAGTGTTGGTTATCGATGCCACACTCCAAGGAACCTGATATGTCTATGGGCGACTTTAGCTGCCAGAAGTCAAGAGTGAAAATGGCAGATGGCCGTGAAAAGACTCAAATGACAGGGAAATAACTTCAAAAGAGAAAAAGTTGTTAGAGTTCCGAGGTGGATTTTAGAAAATCTATGACTTCATTCAGTCGCGTAAAGGCCAACCCGGTGACTGTATCGGCACCACCGTAGTAAATTGCAATCCGCCCGGTTGGCTCATCATAAAGTGTCGCACAGGGGAATGCCACATTCGGCACATCGCCCACACACTCATAATAAGTCTGCGGCGAAAGCAGGTAGGGTCCACCGCGATAGATGACTTTCCATGGATGATCCAGATCGAGTAAGGCCGCGCCGAAACTATAGACAAATCCATTGCACGATGTTAGCACCCCATGATAGAAAAGTAGCCAGCCTTCTGGAGTTTCAATGGGTACAGGTCCTGCCCCGATCTTTGTGCTCTGCCAGCCGCCCTTCACCCCCATGACAAACCGATGTTCTCCCCAGTGGATCATATCTGGACTCTGGCTCAGATAAATATCACCAAAAGGGGTATGCCCGTTATCACTGGGGCGGCTTAGCATGACATATTTGCCATTAATTCTGCGTGGAAACAGGACACCATTGCGGTTGAACGGCAGCAATGCGTTTTCCAGGAAATGGAATTTCTCGAATTCAAATGTGTAACCGATGCCGATGGTCGGACCATGATAACCATTACACCAGGTGACATAATAACGATCCTCCAACCACACAACTCGCGGATCATAACGATATTGAAACTGGCCGATTTCTGGGTCAGCACACAACCAGTTAATCGGGTCATTGTCAATCGTCCAATCCAATCCGTTGTCACTAAAACCCCGGTTGAGGTTCATCTCACGTTTCTTGTTATCGCAACGAAAGACGCCCGCAAATTTTGATTCGAAAGGCACGACTGCGCTATTGAAAATACTGTTGGAAGAGGGGATCAGATTTCTGGGGATGATCGGGTTTTCACTATAGCGCCAGACGATATCGGAGCTGCCCGCCGGACGTTCTTGCCAGGGAATGGTTGGTAAAAGGTTGTTGGATGTCATCACTTCTTCCTTTTCTAGCTTGATGGATTGTTGTTGCAAGGTCTGATGCAGCCGCCAGTTTATTCGGAATCTGATTCGCTATGTTCGTGTTCTTTTTACTCAGCCCACATCTGGCGGTTTGCGATCAGTTATTTGTACCAATTTTCCCAAAATGATTGACTCGAGCAAAATAATCATGTATACTATTTCTGGGAGCGCTCCCATTATAGCACAATTTACAGCCATTTATTCTCATTATTGACATAATTATCGATATATTCCAACGACAAATTGAAAACGCTACCAGTTTCAGGAGCAATCGTTGAGTAATCTGACCTTGAAGGAAATCGCTGATCAAGCTGGAGTTTCACGATCGACTGCATCGCGTGTCGTGAATAACCAACCCAATGTTAGCGCAAAGGCTCGCACGCGCGTTCAAAATGTCATTCAAGAAACGAATTACCACCCCAATGCAGCAGCACGAACCCTTGCCTCACAACGCTCCTGGATCATCGGATTAGTTTTACCGCACAGTGTCAGTACTTTCTTCACGGATCCCTATTACCCGCACTTAATCAAAGGTATTGCCCAGGCGTGCAACCAAAAAAACTATACATTGGCACTTTTCCTGGTGGGAACCAAAGAGGATGAGCAGAATGTGTATCCTCGCATCGCCAGGAAAGGCTTTCTGGATGGCGTTGTCGTTCAGTCTGGTCATCATGGAGACCAGGGGATCATTGGCCGGATGATTGACATGAAAATCCCAATGATTGTTGCCGGGCGCCCCTTCCGCTCCGATAATGTTACCTATCTCGATATCGATAATATCCATGCCGCTTATATTGCAGTCAACCACCTCATCCGATTAGGCCGCCGCCGCATTGGAACCATTACCGGACCGGTCAGCAGTACGGTTGGCCTGGATCGAATTGCAGGTTACCGCAAAGCATTGAACGAGAGAAGGATGATTATTGACGAGTCCTTAATTGTGGAAGGGGATTTTACAGAAGCTGGCGGATATTATGCGATGCAAAAATTACTCCCTGCCAAGCCGGATGCTGTCTTTGCTGCTTCCGATGTCATGGCCATCGGTGCCATGCGGGCGGCCCATGATGCCAACCTCAAAATTCCAGAGGAGATTGCTTTTGTTGGTTTTGATGACCTGCCGATAGCAGCCTATTCTAGCATACCGTTAACAACGGTCCGGCAACCGGTGATACAGTTTGGAATATGCGCCATAGATACTCTGATCGACATGATCGAGAATAGAATCACCCAGCCCAGTCATATCATCATGAATACAGAATTGATCATCCGGGCGTCCTGTGGCGGTGGAAAAATTGGAGCGATTTCGTAATAACAGGTTCGGTTTTTTCCTGAAAGTGAGAGCGCTCTCATAGAATCTGATGAATAAGGAGGTGATGGAACAAACCAATTTTGTTGTGTCGTGTGTAATATTCAACAACCATTCTTGAAGGAGAAAAAGATAATGAAACGCTTGTCTGTGTTGTTCTCTGTTTTGCTCGTTGCAGCCATGCTGCTCGGAGCCTGTGTAGCCCCAACCGAAGCCCCAACTACTGCTCCAGTGGCTACTCAGCCACCTGCTGCGGCAACTGCTGTACCTGTTGTAGCCCCGACTGAAGTACCGCCACCGGATGCTGCCGCAATTGCGGCTGCGCTGCCCCGCGAAGAGACTCTGTACTTCAATGGTCAACAATGGGGTCCGGTTGTTGGTTGGAATCCATACTCCAACAGCAACAATAATGCGATGGCGATCGCTCAGCAGGATAGTTCTCGCGTCATCATGTTCGAAACCCCGTACTTGTACAACATGCTCGATGGCCAGCAGTATCCGCTACTGGCTGATGGCGATTATGTCTGGAACGATGCCCAAACCGAAATCACCTTCAAAATCAAAGCCGCCGCAAAGTGGAGCGATGGCACCCCGGTAACTGCGGAAGATTATGCTTACACCTGGGCAACCCATCTCAAGTACAACACCCCCACCGGCGCTGCCAATATGGATTACGTTGATACCATCGAAGCGGTGGATGCCCAGACAGTATTGCTCAAAGCCAAATTGAATGCTGACGGTAAAACCGTCAATCCTCTGTTGGTTCAGGCTTTCCTGAGCACCAACTATGTCATCCAGAAGGCATGGACCATGACCCTCGAAGCCCGCTCCGCTGATGCCACAGCCTTGTTGGCTGACCCCGCGGAAGACGTTGTTTTCTCCGGCCCCTATGGTAAATTCTTCTCAGATGATTCCAAGGTCGTCTATGTCCGGGATGACAACTACTGGGGTCAGGATGCCTCCATGTGGGGCAAGCTGCCGGCTCCAAAGTACCTGGCGCATACCATCTTTAAAGATAATGCCGCCGGTTCTGTGGCTTTGGCGCAGGGCGAAGTGGATGTCAGCCAGCAGTTTAACTCCAACATTCAAGTTTTGTGGCTCAACTATGCGCTGCCCATCTCCACCTACCTGCCGGAAGCTCCCTATGGCATTGGCGCCAGCCTCCCAACCGCCTTCTATAACCTGAAATCACCCGGTTTGGACAATGTTGCGGTTCGCAAAGCCATCGCCATGGCGGTTGATTATCCCACCATCATTGCCAACGCCATGACCAACCAATCTGCGACCTTCGATCAGGTTCCTCGCTCCCTCATGAACCCAACTGCTGGTGAGCAGGCTCTGTATGATAAAGCTGCGGTTGCTGACCTGCAATGGGCTGGCAACGACATCGCTGGTGCCAATGCACTGCTGGATGAAGCCGGTATCGTAGATTCCGATGGCGATGGCTGGCGCGACCTCGATGGCCAAAAACTTAGCTATATCGCCACCTGCCCCAATGGCTGGTCAGACTGGCAGGCTGCCATTGAAATCGTCGCTGCCGCTGGAAAGAAAATCGGCCTGGATATCACCACCAACTACCCCGAATGGTCCGTTTACCAGACCGTTGTCACTAAATCAGATGCCGATCTTCCCGCCGGCTATGACATCTTCATGATGTGGAGCGATGGCGCTGGCCCGACCCAACCCTGGGGCCGTATCCGCAAGCTGCTGAGCTCTGAATTCATTGGCATGTCCAGCAACTGGAATGGCAACTGGGGTATGTATAGCAACCCTGTTGCTGATGAATTGATCAAGGCCATCCCAACCATGACCGATGCTGCCGAGATCAAAGCTACCTATACAGAATTGGTCAAGATTTACCTGACCGACGTTCCCTCCTTCACCCTCATGTACCGCCCTCAATCGTTCCATGCTGTGAACGAAAGTGTTTGGACGAACTTCCCGCACGATGGTGATGGCACCAATCCCCCCGTTCCGCCATTGGACTTGACGGACGGTTGGAGCGTCGCCGGTCTCTATAACCTGACCCTTGTTGGCAAGTAAGATGTAATTTTGTACGAAAACAGCCATGTTCCACTAACCCTGGAACATGGCTGTTGAATATTATATATAATGGTGTATAGTAATTTTAAAGAGGAGGTGTTCCGTTGAAAGGGTACCGACAGTATTTCCTCAAAAAGTTTGGCTGGTTCTTAGTTACCCTCGTTTTCGCCTTCCTGTTGAATTTCATCTTGCCCCGCCTGATGCCCGGGGATCCAGTGGCAGCTATCGTGGCAAGACAGGCTCAAGGCATGACCAATACCTCTGGCGTCCAAATGATTTATGAACAATATACAGAGTTGTTTGGCACCAACAAACCCTTGCTGGAGCAATTTTTTATCTATGTAAAAAATGTACTCCGAGGCGATTTCGGTTTCTCTTTCAGTGCATATCCTAGAACGGTTGCAGACGTTCTCAAATCTTCCATCTGGTGGACGATCTGTCTACAATTTCCGGCGATCATCGTCGGTTGGATTATTGGAAATTCACTGGGCGCATTGGCAGCTTATCTTAAAAAAGGCTTTGATAAGGTACTCATGCCTGTCAGTATTTTTGTAAGCAACTTCCCGACATTTGGTATGGCTGTTATCTTATTAGTTGTTTTTGCAGTCAGATTTAAATGGTTTCCCTCTTCCGGAGGATACGGATTTGACCTGATACCCACTCTGAGTTGGAATTTTTTATGGTCAGTAATTGTTCACTACCAACTACCATTCTGGTCGATCGTGATCATCGCGATTGGCGGCCAGGCGATTGGTATGCGCTCCATGTCCATTTATGAACTGAATGCCGATTATGTAAAATATGCCCGCTTTCTGGGGATCAAGGATCGAAAGATTGTTGGTTACGTATTTCGGAATGCCATGCTGCCGCAAGTAACCGGCCTGGCGTTATCGATCGGTACCATGGTGGGTGGTGCGCTCGTGGCTGAGATTATTTTCAGCTATCCGGGGCTTGGTACCACACTACTAAATGCTGTCATGGGACAGGATTATCCGTTGATCTCGGCAACCACCTTGATCGTTACCATCATGACCTTGGTTGCGACTTTTGCTATCGAGATCGTTTACGGTTTTATTGACCCGCGCATAAAAGCGGCGCAGTCGGATTAAGCGGAGATGCGGCTATGAAACATACCCTTCGACAAGTATTTCGCTCTGGGAAATTTATTGTTGGCTTTGTCATTTTTATGACATTGCTGCTGACAGTCTTCCTTTATCCGCTCTTCATCAAGGATGCCCCCTTGGCGATCATCGCCCAGGGTACTTTCTTCCCCCCTGGGATCTATGTAAATTCTTATGATACCGTCAATGCGTCTACAACTTATACACTGATGCTGGACAATGCCGCTACGAAGAGAATTGCCAACAAATTGAGTAATCAAGATCGAGTTGCAATGAAGGACTGGTTGGTGGCAGACGGGATTCCGGCGGATCAGATCGATACCACGGATATTGCAAAACTCCTGGATCAGTGGGAAAAGAATTATGACCCCAAGAAAAGTGTTCCTGGCATGATTCTTTCTCAGCAAAGATACTTTCAAAGGCTTAATACTTCGCTTCAAGGGCTTCTATCCTCTGAAGGGAAAATCCTTGCACAAATCAACCCGCAAACAGGCGCTCTGGAGCAAGTAGGCGCCGTCAAGCAAACCGATTACGTGAATGTCGGCCAGGTTGCGAATGTTCGGGTGCTCCCGCTGGGAACCGATAACTTTGGTCGGGATGTGCTGACGGAATTGGTGAAAGCCATTGGTGTATCGTTGCAGATTGGACTGGTCGCTGGTATCGTAGCCACCTTGATCGGCTTGACCCTGGGATTGTTGTCGGGTTATATCGGTGGGTGGGTGGATGATGTGATTATGTTCATCACCAATCTCTTCATCGTGATCCCCTCTTTTGTGTTGCTAATCTTGATCTCCTTCAGCATCGGCCAGGAAAAACGGGGGGCTGTCACGATAGCAGTGGTGATCGGGCTTACCTCCTGGGTATGGACAACCAGGGCTGTGCGGTCGCAAGTGATTTCCCTGCGCAATCGTGATCATGTAAACCTATCCAAGATCTCTGGGCATTCCATCCCCCATATCATCATGACGGATATTCTGCCTTACATCGCTTCTTATGTCGTGATGGCTTTCATCTTGCAGATTTCCTCGGCTATCTTACAGGAGGCCAGTCTGTCGATCATTGGGCTGGGACCGAGAACTTCCGATGTGCCAACGTTGGGGTTGATGATGAATTGGGCGATGATCTACCAGGCGCATATCCTGGGAAAATGGTGGGCGTATTTCCCTGTGATTGTAGCCATTGCTTTGATCACGTTCTCAATGAATTTGATGAATACAGGTCTCGACCAGGTATTCAACCCGGCGTTAAGGGATTAGGTGAATGACATGGCAAATGTGATACTAGAGGTGAACGAACTGACGACAAAATACATCACCCGCTTTCGGGAAGACGTTTATGCTGTTGATCACGTTTCTCTGAAGGTCGAAGAAGGCAAGTCTCTGGGAATTGCGGGTGAATCCGGCTGCGGCAAGTCCACCTTGGCGCTCAGCCTGATGGGTTATTACTTTGCTCCACTACACTACACCAGCGGGGAGATCATCATTGATGGGAAGAAAATAACCGGCATGGACCCGGATGAAATTCGGAAATCGGTTCTCGGGACGGAAATAGCCTATATTCCCCAGGCCGCCATGAACGCCCTCAACCCCACCCGTAAGATCATCAACTTTATTGAGGATGTTGTTCAAGCACATGATCGTTTTATGTCCAAGAAAGATGTTTTTGAACTTGCTCGGAAAAGTTTTGAGCTCCTGGGGCTTCCGGCAGATGTCCTGCAAAAATATCCGGTGGAACTTTCGGGGGGTATGAAGCAGCGCACAGTGATTGCAATATCCACGATTCTTTTCCCTAAAGTCCTCATTGCGGATGAGCCTTCCTCGGCCCTCGATGTGAGCAACCAGAAGATGGTTATTAAGATGCTCAAGGACCTGATGGAAAAAGGTGTCATCAAGTCCATGATTTTCATCACGCATGAGCTTCCGCTGCTATACAATGTGACCGACGAGATCATGGTCATGTATGCCGGGCAGATCGTAGAAAAGGGCACAGCCCAGGAAACTGTGCTGGATCCACTCCACCCCTACGCCAGGGGTCTGATGGGCTCAATTATTGTGCCGGAAAGTGGTCTGCGGGATGTTAAATTAACCGCCATTCCCGGTGTGCCACCCAATCTTAAGAAACCCCCGCAAGGCTGCCGGTTTGCTGCACGTTGCAAATACGTTCTGCCAGAATGTAGGACGAATTCCATTAATTTTCGTGAAATTGAAGGCGGCCGCGGTTATCGCTGTATCTTTTCCGAAGAACAGCTGAGAAAGGCATATCAAAATGGCTGATGAAAAGAAATCCTGCCTGAAAGGTGTCGGGCTGACCAAGGTCTTTGGATTTGGCCGTCAGAAAACGGTGGCCGTTGATCACGTGGATTTCGATTTTTGCGAGGGCGAAATTGTTTCGATCGTGGGTGAATCGGGCAGCGGTAAGACTACTTTGGCGAAGATGCTCTTGGGATTGATCAGCGTGACAGAAGGTGAGATTTACTTCCAGGGTGAGAAACGCGATATTAGTTCTCAAAGGAAGAAAAAGGAATATTGGAAAAATATTCAGGCGATTTTTCAGGATCCTTACTCGTCCTACAATATTTTTAGCAAGATTGATGCTGTTCTTTTAGATTGTATTGCCATGCGTGGCGGGCGAAATTTACCCAACGAAAAAAAAGTGGAGTTAATGACCGAAGCCTGCAGTTTTGTGAACTTGAAGTTCGAGGAATTGACCAACAAGTATCCGTTTGAACTCTCCGGTGGACAGATGCAGCGCTTGATGATCGCCCGAATTTTCCTGCTAAAACCAAAGATCCTGCTGGCAGATGAACCTACTTCCATGATCGACGCCTGTTCCCGTGCCACCATCCTGGATATGTTACTGAAACTGCGCAATGAAACCGGGATGACCCTTATTTTCATCACCCATGATATTGGCCTGGCGTATTATGTCTCTGACAGTGTCTATATCATGGAGCATGGAAAGTTAGTCGAAAGCGGATCAGCCGAAGAAGTGCTGCTGCATCCAAAAGAGGCTTATACGAAACGCTTGATCAATGATGTTCCAAAGATCCATGAAGAATGGGATCTTTCAACTGTGAGTTACTCGCAAGTTTAGATCCAAGCTCAATTACATCGTGCTCTGAATACCACCAACCTTGGTAAGCCTTTGAATAATCTGGGCCGAAGGATGCCCGTTGCATAATTTTAAGGGCAGAATCATCACATTCGATGGCCATCGAAAGGAATTGCTGCTTGAAAATCTGGGAAAAGATTAAGCATTACCCGAAAATTGGCCTGGTAATTCTGGCTTATGTTGCTTTCATTGCCTTGGGCATGCCGGATGGTTTGCTGGGCGTAGCTTGGCCTTCGATTCGGACCGGCTTTTCCATCCCATTGGATTCAGTTGGCATGCTCCTGTCAGCCTCGGTGACAGGTTATTTGACCTCTAGCTTCTTAAGTGGTCCTGTAATTTCCCGCTGGGGCATCGGCAAAGTACTGGCGATCAGTTGTGCCTTGACAGGTGTGGCGCTGCTTGGCTATACCCTCGTCCCGGTATGGTGGATGATGGTGTTGCTGGGTGTGCTGGCTGGTTTGGGGGCAGGCGCGATTGATGCCGGTCTGAATAGCTACGTCGCAGCCCATTTTGGGGAAGGCTTGATGCAGTGGCTGCACGCCAGTTATGGAATTGGGGTTACCCTGGGTCCAATCATCATGACAATGGCCCTCTCGACCTGGAATTCCTGGTGGATCGGCTATCGCGTGGTGGGTGGTTTCCAATTAGCCCTAGCTACTTGCTTCGTACTGACACTGGCCATGTGGAACGGAAGAAAAGTATCTGCCGGGAGTGATGAACCCAAACGTCTGACCGATTACAAAACGCCAATGGCTGAAACCCTGCGCCAGTCGCGGGCTTGGTTGAGCGCCCTGTTATTTTTTCTATACGTCGGTGCTGAGGTCTCTCTCGGAACCTGGACCTACAGCCTGTTGACTGAATCGCGTGGCATCGACCCGGAGATGGCGGGCTTGTTTGCTGGCAGTTACTGGGCAACCTTTACCATCGGCCGAGTAGTGGCAGGCTTGTTTGCTAAACGGGCGGGCGTGCATTTGCTGGTGCAGGGCAGCCTGGTGGCAGCCGCATTGGGTGCTGTCCTGCTGATCTGGAACCCATCCGAGCTGGCAAATGTGTTGGCCGTGGCTTTGATTGGTTTTGCCATTGCGCCTATCTTCCCGGCTTTGATGTCCGGCACCAGCCAGCGGGTGGGGATGAAAAATGCCGCCAATACCATCGGCATGCAGATGGCCGCTTCCGGGCTGGGAACGGTTTTGATCACCAGCTTGTTGGGCGTCCTGGCGCGCCAGATTTCGTTGGAGATAGTCCCGATCTGCCTGGTGGTGGTGTTCCTGGTTTTGTTTGGATTGTACCGGTTTTCTATGAGCCCCAAAAAATTAAAACAGGAAGAGATATCATGAAATTTCAATCTTTAACCGGCGCCTGGGAATTTCGCCAGGCAGGCACGCAAGAATGGTCCCCCGCCACAGTCCCGGGCGGTGTGCATACCGATTTACTGGCCCTGGGTCGCATCCCCGACCCGTTCGTTGGCGACAATGAGAAACGCGTCCAGTGGGTGGCCGAAGCCGATTGGGAGTATCGCCGTTCGTTTCTAGCTGAGCCTGAACTCCTTCATCAGCCGCAGGTCTGGCTGGTGTGTGCCGGGTTGGATACCCTGGCGACGGTCAGCCTGAATGGGCATGAGTTGGGTCGCACCAATAACATGTTTCGGCAATACCGCTGGGATGTGAAGCCCATGCTCCAGGCCGGCGAAAATGACTTGCACATCGCTTTTGATTCCCCGGTGCGCTACGCGGCCGAAAAACAAGCCATCCGCCCGCTGCCGGGTGTTTCACAGGCCATTCCGGGCGGACCCTACTTGCGCAAAGCGCCCTGCCAATTCGGTTGGGATTGGGGTCCTCAGTTACCTCCGATCGGCATCTGGAAGGACATTCGATTGGAAGGCTATCAGGAGGTGCGCATCTCGGATGTCCACCTCAGCCAGCAGCATGCAGCCGGTCAGGTGACTGTCCAGGCTCAAGTTACATTGGAGAGTTTCAATTCAATGCCCTGTCAGGCAGTCCTGCACTTGCTGGCGCCGGATGGCCAGGTTTTCGAAACCAGTGGAACAGTTACATCTGCCAGCCAAGCTACGCTTCAGGTAGTGATCCCAAACCCACAGCTGTGGTGGCCGAATGGCTACGGCGCTCAACCGCTTTACCAGGTCAGCGTTGAGCTGCACCAGGGGGATCACCTGCTGGATAAGAAAGAATACCAACTCGGCCTGCGCACCCTTGAATTACGCCAGCAGCCGGATGAGTGGGGAAAATCCTTCACGTTTGTGGTCAATGGCCTGCCAATCATCGCCAAGGGCTCCAACTGGATTCCAGCCGATTCCTTCCCCACCCGCATCACGGATGAATATCTGGAAATGTTAATCAAGGCGGCGGCGCAAACACACCAGAACATGCTGAGGGTCTGGGGCGGTGGATTTTACGAGGAAGAGCGCTTTTACGACCTGTGCGACCGCTACGGCATCCTGATCTGGCAGGATTGTATCTTTTCCTGCAGCGCTTATCCCTTTGATGATCCCGCATTCGTTGAAAACGTGCACACAGAAGTAATTGAGAACGTGCGCCGCCTGCGTCACCGCACCAGCCTGGCGCTGTGGTGCGGCAATAATGAGATGGAATGGGGACTGATGGACTGGGGCTGGCAAGGACGACCCGGGTACGAGCAAATGAAAGCGCTCTACGACCAGTTCTTCCATCATACCTTACCAGACTGGGTGATTGCTGAAGATCCTGACCATGATTATTGGCCCAGCTCTCCATCTTCAAACATCCCCTTCGAGAATCCGAACGGCCAAGTGCAAGGCGATGCCCATTACTGGGACGTCTGGCACGGGCGCAAACCCTTCACAGCTTACCGCAACCAGTATCCGCGCTTTATGAGCGAATTCGGCTTCCAGGCCCTGCCCCCCCTGGCCACCATCCGCACATACGCCGAGGAGGCTGATTGGAATATGACTTCCTACATCATGGAGCGCCACCAGAAAAATGACAGCGGCAACGCCCTGATGGTCTCACAGTTGTTGGATACTTTTCGGCTACCCAAGGATTTTGAATCGCTGGTCTACCTCAGTCTGGTGCTGCAAGCCGAAGGTATCCGTTACGGGGTGGAACACTGGCGGCGCTATCCCCAGCGCGTTTCCGGCATCATTTACTGGCAGCTCAATGATTGCTGGCCGGTGGCTTCCTGGTCCAGCCTGGATTACTTTGGCCGCTGGAAAGCCCTGCATTACGCCGCCCGTCGCTTCTACGCGCCGCTCCTGCTATCCATTGAGGATCATCCGACCGCCCAGAATGTGGTTCTCACCAGTGATTTGCCGGAAGCCTGGAGTGGCTCCGTCCGTTGGTCGCTTGAGACGTTATCCGGTCGGGTGCTCGAGGCAAACGAGCTAGCGGTGGAGGTTTCTCCATACGATGTGACACCGGTTTGCCAGCTTGATTTTTCCGGCCGGCTGGGTGATGATTTACGCCGGGAAACCGTCTTCATCGTTGAACTTATGCAGAACGGGCAAATTCAAGCCCGCCAGACGGCCTTTTTTGTCCCTACCAAGCATCTCAGTCTGGTTGATCCGGCCATCACGACCCATCTGCGCATTAACCAGGGACAGCTTGAAATCGAATTGAATGCCACTTCCCTGGCGCGCCAGGTGGAAGTTGGCCTGGAGGGTGCAGATGTCGTCTTCAGCGACAATTACGTTGACCTGCCTGCCGGGCGGATCATGACTATTTCTGCGCCGCTGCCCGTTGGTTGGACCCTCTCCCAGGCCCAGGCCGCGCTCAAGGTTCGTTCCATCTATGATTCGTATGCGCACGGCATAACAAAATAAACAGAACACCTTCAGGAGGAAACCATGTCAGATCAAATTCAAGCCATTATCGCCAGGATGACCCTGGAAGAGAAAGCTGCCCTGTGTACCGGCGCTTCAGCCTGGACGACCACCCCGATTGAACGCCTGGGCGTGCCCGAAATGATTGTTTCGGATGGGCCGCACGGCTTGCGGCGCGTGGCCGATGTCCATTCCATGACCAACGAAAGTTTGCCCGCCACCTGTTTCCCCACCGCCTCCTGCACTGCCTCCACCTGGGATGTGGGTTTGATCCGCAAGCTGGGCGAGGCACTGGGCGAGGAAGCGCTGGCGTTGAACGTGGATGTATTGCTGGGTCCCGGCGCTAACATGAAACGCTCCCCGCTGTGCGGACGTAACTTCGAGTATTTCTCCGAGGATCCCTTCCTGGCGGGCGAAATGGCCGCCAACTTCATCAACGGCGTGCAGAGCAAGGGCGTCGGCACTTCTCTCAAGCATTTTGCCGCCAACAACCAGGAATTCCAGCGTTTCACCATCAGCTCCGAGGTGGACGAGCGCACCTTGCGCGAAATTTACCTGACCGCCTTTGAAAAGGCCGTCAAGCAGGGCAAACCCTGGACGGTGATGTGCTCCTACAACAAACTGAACGGCACCTTCGCTTCCGAACACCATTTCCTGTTGACCGAGGTACTGAAAGATGAATGGGGCTTTGAAGGCCTGGTGGTTTCGGATTGGGGTGCGGTGCGCGATCGGGTGGCTGCACTTAAGGCAGGCCTTGACTGGGAGATGCCCGGCCCGCAGCCCCGCCGGGTTCAGGCCGTGGTGGATGCCGTTCATTCTGGTGAATTGGATAAAGCCATTCTGGACGAATCCGTCCGCCGCATCTTGAACATCATTTTCAAGGCCAAGCAGACGCCTAAAAATGGAACCTTCGATGTAGACGCCCACCATGAACTGGCTCACCAAATTGCCAGCGAAGGGTTGGTCTTGCTCAAAAACAATGGACTGCTACCCCTCAAAGGTCAACAGCACATCGCAGTCATTGGCCGTTCAGCCGAGGAGGCTCACTTCCAGGGCGGTGGCAGTTCGCACATCAACCCGACCAAAGTGGCTGTGCCGTTCAAGGAGTTGAAAGCCCAGGCAGGTGCGGCTGAAATCACCTACGCCCCGGGTTATCCGGCTGATAATTCCTTCCGCCAGGACCTGATCGACGGGGCGGTGGCACTCGTCGAGACAGCCGACGTGGCTGTGCTCTATATCGCCCTGCCCACCTTCAAGGAATCCGAAGGCTACGACCGGGTGGACCTCGACTTGACCGATCATCAGGTTGCCCTGATTCAGGCCGTCTCTAAAATCCAGCCCAGGACTGTGGTGGTGCTCAACAATGGCGCACCGGTGGCCATGGATGCCTGGATCGATGGCGTGGCTGCCGTGCTGGAAGGCTGGATGATGGGTCAGGCTGGCGGCATGGCGATTGCGGACGTGCTGTTCGGTAAGGTCAACCCCTCTGGCAAGCTGGCCGAAACTTTCCCGCACAGGCTGGTTGATACCCCGGCCTATCTCAATTTTCCGGGTGGTGCCGGGAAAGTTATTTATGGCGAAGGCCTGTTCATTGGTTATCGCTACTACGATGCCAAACAAGTGCCTGTCCTCTTTCCCTTCGGTCATGGCCTGAGCTATACCACCTTCACCTATAGCAACGCCAAAGCCTCGAAGACATCCTTCAAAGACGTGGACGGCTTGACCGTCTCGGTGGATGTGACTAACACCGGCCCGATGGTTGGCAAGGAAATCGTCCAGGTCTACGTCCATGATCAGAAGTCCAGCCTGGTGCGCCCCGAAAAGGAGCTAAAGGGCTTCGCCAAGGTTGAACTCCAGCCGGGCGAGACCAAAACCGTCTCTATTCACCTTGATTTCCGCGCCTTTGCCTACTATCACCCCGAGTACAAGCAGTGGATCACCGAGAATGGCGATTTCGACCTGCTGATTGCAGCGTCTGCGGCGGATATCCGCCAGACCCTGACGGTGACCCTCGAATCGACCTTGAAACTACCTTGCATTCTCGATAATGAATCCACTATCCGCGAGTGGATGGAAGATCCGCGTGGCAAGGTTGTCTTCGGTCCCTTCTTTGGCCAGATGGAGGTAGAAATTCGCAAGTTCTTCGGCGGTGGCGACGAACGCTACGGCAACGAAGGTGCTATTGGCATGGATATTATAGACTCGATACTCGATATGCCGCTGGTCAGCATCTTACTCTGGATGCAGGGGGCGCTTCCCAAACACGCGGAAGATCTGGTGGACGAGTTGTTAATTCAGGCCCACAACCTGGAGTAGAAAATTACCGGGAGAGGAAACGATGACCGCCAAACCTGAAGCTTCCAATTCAATCCTGGGTCAGCATTCCAGCGTGATGCGTTTTGCAGAGGGGCTGCCCTTCCGGGACCTCAACCACAACGGCAAGCTGGACATTTACGAAGATCCCCGCCAACCCATCCAGGCCCGGGTGGAGGATCTGCTGAGGCAAATGACCCTGGCAGAAAAAGCCGGGATGTTGTTCATCAATGGCTCGGCGGTCAACGCGGACGGCTCCATCGAATTCAAGCCCGATACGCCCGGCTTTGCCGGCAATGCCGTCCAGCAGATGGCGGATCAGCAGATGAGCCACTTCAACCTTTGGGAAATTCCTTCCGCAGGGGCGGTGGCTGCCTGGCACAACAACCTGCAGCGCTATGCCGAGACCACCCGCCTTGGCATCCCGGTCAGCATTGCCTCCGACCCGCGCAACCACTTCACCCGCAACATCTTCTCGATGGCCGCCAACGACTTTTCGCAGTGGTGCGAGACCCTCGGCTTTGGCGCTCTGGATGATACCGACCTGGTGCAGCAGTTTGCAGATGTTGCCCGGCGGGAATATCTGGCCGTCGGCATTCGCATCTCGCTCCACCCGCAGATCGACCTGGCCACGGAACCACGCTGGCCGCGGGTCAGCGGCACCTTCGGCGAAGATGCCCACCTGGCAGCGCGCCTGGTGAAGGCTTACATCCGCGGTTTTCAGGGGGCAACCCTGGGTGCCCACAGCGTGGCCTGCATGACCAAGCATTTCCCCGGCGGCGGGCCGCAAAACCAGGGGCTGGATCCGCATTTTGAATTTCAGCGAGGTCAGGTGTATCCAGGCCGTAACTTCGACTACCACCTGATCCCCTTCGAGGCTGCCTTCGAGGCCGGAACGGCTGCCATTATGCCCTATTATGGCGTGCCGATGGACCAAACAGATGAAAATGTAGCCATGTCGTTTAATAAGTCCATCATCACCGGCCTGCTGCGCCAGAAGTACCATTTCGACGGCGTGGTCTGCACCGATTGGGGGCTGATCATGGATGCTCATATCATGGGCGTGGTCTGGCCGGCGCGAGCCTGGGGGGTGGAGCATTTGAGTGAGCCAGAACGGGTGCTCAAGGCGCTCCAGGCGGGGGTGGATCAATTCGGCGGTGAAAGCTGCCCGGAACACGTGCTGGAGCTGGTAAAAACCGGGAGAATTTCCGAGGAGCGAATCGATCAATCCGTGCGCCGCTTGTTGCGCCTGAAGTTCCAGCTGGGCTTGTTCGATAATCCCTTCGTGGATGAAGATCAGGTTCCACAGGTTCTGGGAGATCCAATGTCTGCCGCCGCTGGCCTGGCCTCTCAGGAACGCGCCATGACCTTGCTCAAAAATGAGGATCAGGTCCTGCCGTTTGGCGGGCAGCCGAAGATTTTCGTCAAAAATATTGACCCGGCGGTCGCCGCCAGTTACGCCGAGGTGGTGACCGACCCGCAGCTGGCCGATTTCGCCATCCTGCGCCTGGACACACCCTGGGTGCCAGTCGAGAACGGCAATCCTTTTGCCCACGGATTCCATCACGGCGACCTTGACTTTAAGGGCCAGGCCAAAGCCGATATCCTGGCCCTCCTGCAGGCTGTGCCGACCATTGTGGTGATCTACCTGGATCGCCCGGCGGTGATTCCGGAGATCAGCGCGTCGGCAAAAGCGCTGGTGGGGGAGTATGGCGCATCAGATCAGGCCGTGATGAACATCCTCTTCGGCAAAGCCCGACCCCAGGGCCGGCTGCCCTTTGAGCTTCCCAGTTCGATGGAAGCGGTCCACAATCAAAAAGAGGACCTGCCGTACGACTCGGAAAATCCACTCTACCCGTATGGGTTTGGTCTGACTTACTAACGGAGGAACACATGCCCCTGACCTTTGATTTTCCCCTGGAACAATTAAGAACCTACACGGGAATCAACCCCCGGCCGGCTGATTTTGACGCTTACTGGCAAAAAGCCCTGGCTGAAATGCGAGCGCTGGATGCCCAGGTGGAACTGGCCCCGGCGGATTTTCAGGCACCGGGGGTGGAATGTTTCCACTTGACTTTCACGGGTGTGGGCGGCGCCCGGCTGCATGCCAAATTCCTGCGACCCGAGCAAATCACCTCCCCCTGCCCGGCAGTCCTGATGTTCCACGGTTATTCATCGGATTCCAACGATTGGTCGCACAAGCTGGGATATGTGGCCCAGGGTTTTATCGTGGCTGCCCTCGATAGCCGCGGCCAGGGCGGGTACTCCGAAGATGTCGGTGGGGTGACAGGCAACACCCTAAACGGCCATATCATCCGTGGCCTGGCGGATGCGCTGGCCGGGCGGCCGGAGAAACTGCTCTACCGCCAGCATTTCCTGGATACCGCCCAACTGGCAAAGATTGTCATGGAGATGCCAGAAGTGGATGCAGACCAGGTCTGTGCCACTGGCTGGAGCCAGGGCGGCGCCCTGACGGTGGCCTGTGCCGCCCTTGAACCCCGCATCCATAAAGCTGCCCCGGTCTATCCCTTCCTGAGCGATTACCAGCGGGTCTGGGAAATGGACCTGGCCAAAGACGCCTACGCTGAATTGCGGGAGTACTTCCGGCACTTTGATCCGCAGCATCATCAAGAAGCGGCCGTCTTTGAGCAGCTCGGCTATGTGGATATCCAGCACCTGGCTTCCCGCATCCGGGCGGACGTGCTGTGGGGCACGGGCCTGATGGATACCATCTGTCCGCCTTCCAGCCAGTTTGCTGCCTATAACAAAATCAACTCCCGCAAAGCCCAGGCCATCTTCCCGGATTTTGGACATGAAGAACTGCCCGGGTTGAGTGACCAAATCTTCCAGTTTTTCCTGAAAAGATAACGGTTGGGGCGAAGCTGCCGAACGCAGATTGTTTGTAGAGATGATGATTCCCGGCTGCTTCGCCCTTACCGGTGTGAGCTGCATAACTGTTAAAAATTTTGGAGGCACCTGATGCGCTACGGACACTTTGACGATCAGAACAAAGAATATGTCATCACCCGACCGGATACTCCGCTGCCCTGGATCAATTACCTCGGTAATGAAGCCTACTTCGGCATCATCTCGAACACGGCCGGCGGCTATTCGTTTTATAAAGATGCCCGCCTGCGCCGTCTGACCCGCTTTCGCTACAACAACGCCCCCCTGGATGTCGGCGGGCGCTACATCTACTTGCGGGATAATGGGGCAGCCCGCCCGGATTTCTGGTCGCCAACCTGGCAGCCCACCCGCAAGGAGTTGGACGCGTATGAGTGCCGGCATGGCATGGGATACACGAAGATCAAATCCGTGCGGAATGGGATTGAGGCGGAGATTACGTACTTCGTGCCGATGGGGCAGAACCTGGAAGTATGGCAGCTCAACCTGACCAACCTGCGCGCCGCACCGGCGGATCTCTCGGTCTTCTCGGCCATCGAGTTCTGCCTGTGGGATACAGTCGATGATTCCAACAACTTCCAGCGCAACTATTCGATTGGCGAGGTGGAGGTCGAAGATGGCGTGATCTATCACAAGTCGGAGTACCGCGAGCGCCGCGACCATTTCGCCTTCTTCGCCTGCTCTGAACCCCTGGCGGGTTATGACACCCAGCGCGAGGACTTTCTCGGACCCTACCGAGGTTGGGATGCCCCCCGGGTGGTGGAGAATGGCCAGGCGGGCAACTCGTTTGCCCAAGGCTGGCAGCCGATTGGCTCGCACCAGGTCAACTTGATCCTCAAACCCGGCGAAACCCGCCAGGTCATCTTCCTGCTCGGTTACCAGGAAAACCCAAGGGACGCCAAGTTCGACCCGCCCGGCAGCCAGGTGATCAACAAGCGCTCGGTCAAGCCGATCATCCAGCGTTACCTGCAAACGGCAGTCGTCGAGCAGGCCTTTGCCGATCTGAAGGCCAACTGGGAGACTTTGCTGAACAAGTTGAGCGTGGATACCCCTTCCATCCATACCAATCGCATGGTTAACATCTGGAACGCTTACCAGATGATGATCACCTTCAATTTCTCGCGCTCCACCTCCTACTTCGAGTCGGGTTCTGGCCGGGGCATGGGCTTCCGTGATTCCAACCAGGATCTGCTGGGCTTCACCCACCTCATCCCGGAAAGGGCGCGGGACCGGCTGCTGGACCTGGCCGCCACCCAGCTCCCTTCGGGTGGGGCGTATCACCAGTACCAGCCCCTGACCAAGCTGGGCAACAACGATGTCGGCAGCAATTTCAACGACGATCCGCTCTGGCTGGTGCTGGCTGTTTCAACCTACTTGAAGGAAACCGGGGATTGGACGATCCTGGATGAACCCGCCCAGTTTGACAACCAGCCGGGTAGCGAGCAGCCGCTATATGTCCATCTGCAGCGCTCGATGCACTACACCCTCGATCGTTTAGGTCCACACGGCCTGCCGCTGATCGGCCGGGCGGATTGGAACGACTGCCTCAACCTGAATTGCTTCTCGGAAACCCCCGGTCAATCCTTCCAGACCACCACCAACCGGGATGGTCTGGTGGCAGAGAGCGTCTTCATCGCCGGGTTGTACGTTTTGGCTTCCAAAGAGATGGAGGCCATCACGCAGAAGCTTGGCAAGGCTGGGGAGGCTGATCGATACCAGCAACTTCGGATACAAATGGAAAAAGTTATCGAAACCGTTGGCTGGGATGGCGAGTGGTTCTGCCGGGCGTATGATAATGACAGCCAACCGGTTGGCTCGGTTGTTTGCCCGGAAGGCAAAATCTTCATCGAGCCACAGGGCATGTGTGTGATGGCCGGGGTGGGGGTGGAGGATGGTAAGGCCCGCCAGGCGCTGGACTCAGTCGAGAAGCTGCTGGCCTATGAACACGGGATTGTCCTGCTCAACCCGGCTTACAAGCAATATTATCTGCACCTGGGTGAGATATCCTCCTATCCCCAGGGCTACAAGGAGAACGGCAGTGTCTTCTGCCACACCAACCCGTGGATCATGATTGCCGAGACCTGCATCGGCCGCGGTGACCGGGCTTTGGACTATTACCTGCGCATCAATCCCTCCGCCCGCGAGGAGATCAGTGAGCTGCACCGCTGCGAGCCGTATGTCTACGCCCAGATGATTGCCGGCTTCGAGGCCGCCACCCCCGGTGAGGCCAAGAACTCCTGGCTGACCGGCACCGCCTCTTGGAATTATGTGGCCATCACCCAGCACATCCTGGGCATCAAGGCCACCTTTGATGGCCTGTCGATCTCCCCGGTCATCCCGGCGGATTGGCCCGGCTTCCAGGCTGTGCGCATTTTCCGCGACGTTAAATATCAAATCCATGTGGTGCGCAAAGGCCCCGGCAACCAGGTCCGCCTGGTGGTGGATGACCAGCCGGTCAGTGGGACGGTTATTCCCATCCCGCCTGCCGGTACCGAAACCATCAATGTGCTGGTGACACTGGAATAAGCTGATGTTTGGGTAGGGTGCCGTTCGCAGAACGCGCCAGATATTTCATGTATCAGCGGGTCGAGTTTTAAGCACCACGCAATCTGTTCTGATCGTTCCGGTCTTCGCGCAGCACCCTCCGGTTTCCAGACCGTGAGCGATGAAGTATCAAAAATAGCTGCTCGCACACCCGGTGTGTGGGTCACATAAAACGATATTTTTTATAAGAACGGCTAGGTTTGATTTACAAACATCAAATAAGTAATTATGACTTTGGTAATCTATCAAGACAGGTTCGGAGGGAATCATGGAGATCAGTAAAAGATCCAAAAGGTTGTTTAGTGCAGCGCTCGTGCTTTGCCTGGTGAGCATGCTCTTTTCCGGGCTCATCCAGAATGATTTTGGTAAAGTCAAGGTGGTGGATATCTCGTTGGTGACCTCCAATGGCACATTGACGGGCTATTTGTTGGTACCCGATAGCGCCACGCCGAGCCATCCGGCCCCGGCCGTGGTCACCAGCCACGGCTACCTCAATAATCGTGAAATGCAGGATATCACCTACGTCGAGCTTTCCCGGCGCGGCTATGTGGTCTTTGCCATGGATGCCTACAAACACGGCGATTCTTCCGTGCCGGTCGATGAAAACGGCGATCTGGTCTCCGTGCCAGACGGCGGCATGCTGGATGCGGTCGAATACCTGTTCACCCTGCCCTTTGTCGATCAAACCCGCATTGGCGTCACTGGCCACTCGATGGGCGGCGGCTTTGCCGATAAGACCCTGGCCTATTACAGCAACCTGGAAAAAGAAGCCCTGGCAGCCGGCAAATCCTCTGCCGAAGCCCGGGAGCTCAATAAGGTGTCAGCCGGGCTGATTATCGGCAACGTGCCCTCCGGGCTGGCGGGCGGAACGGATATCATGGGGGCTGCCCAGGAGGGCAGTGCGCCTTACCTGGCGGATATCGGCGTGATTGAAGGCCGCTACGATGAATTTGCTATCGCCCTCGTGGGGGGGCCGGTGGTGACGATTCTGGAAAATGACATCATCAAAAACCTGGTCGCCCTGCAGACCGAGGATCCATCCATCCTCTCCGTTCCCGAGGTAGTAGAAGGCCAGACCTATGTCAATACCCGGACCGGTTATGGCATCGTTTTCTACTCCCCCTGGGAAATTCACCCCTGGAACCATTTCTCAACGGTCTCCTCCAGGCATACCATCGACTTTTTTGAGGGCACCCTGGGCGCCCCGCAGCCCTTGCCAGGTACCAACCAGGTCTGGTGGTTGAAAGAGTTGTTTAACCTGCTCGGGCTGATCGGCTTCTTCATGTTCCTGGTGCCGTTGGCCGAGTTGCTGCTTTCCATTCCGTTCTTTAAGGATTTGCGTGCCGGATCCGTTCCAGCAGTGCCCGCCCTGGCCACCCCGGCCCAAAAACGAAAATTCTGGATCTGGGGGATAGTGGGTGGTTTATTGACGGGGATTTTCCTGATCCCACTCTTTGTGGTTGGGATGAACCTGGTCAGTCCGGTCTGGCCGCAGGACACCACCGGACCGATTGCGGTCTGGGCCCTGGGCTCTGGTCTGATCGGACTGCTGGTGGTGCGCATCACCAGTGGGAAGATGAAGGGCCGCGGCCAGGAGTTTGGCTCCCGAATTGGCTGGAAACCCTTGCTGAAGACCGTTTTCCTGGCTGCCATCGTGGTTTCTCTCACCTACCTCCTGGTCTTCACCGCGGATTATTTCTTGAAGACCGATTTCCGCTTCTGGTCTTTTGATATCCGTGTCTTCTCCGCCAGCAAGATCTGGGTGGCCCTGAAATACGCCCCGTTCTTCCTCGGCTATTTCATCCTCAACGGCCTGTCGGTCAATCGCAACCGCTTTGAGACCTGGAGCGAGCGCAAACAGATCTGGGTCAGCGTCCTGTTCAACGTTGTTGGGGTCAGCGCCTTCCTGGTGCTGCAATACCTGCCCCTGCTGATCACCGGCAGCACTTTCTTTGGCATGCTGGTCAAAGGTCCGCTGGCCGGTGCCCTGGCTTTGATCCCCATCCTGCTCTTCCCCTTCGTGCCGATCCTGGCCATCGCAGCCTACACCGGCATCAAGATGTACAAACTGACCGGCAACATTTACCTGGGCGGCATTGTCAACGGCCTGCTGATTGCCATGCTCACCGTTGCCAACACCAGCTTCACCTATCCGTATTAGGTTGTCGTTCTACAGCAGGGCGAAGCGCCCGGGTTTCCATTCCCCGCCTTAAGGGAATCTCATTCCAGGTGGGTTGTACTACCAAAGTGCGACCCACCTGAGGACAAAAATTTTTCCCGTCCTCCAACCGCAGTCTGCATGCCAGGTAAGGGCGACCGGCCGGTCGCCCGATTCTGAAAAAAGGCTGGATCCCCTCTCTTTCTCCGGTAGCGGAGGGTTCCGAACCCTCCACTACCGGGCGTTGTCTCATGGTTTGTTGAATATTCTCTCCTTTTCGATCGCATTCAAACCCGTTTCAATCGCATTCCTGTTGAATCTAAAAAAACACTTGACTTGGAGTTAACTCCAGGTGGTAAACTGTTCAGTAGAGGTGCACACATGAGGATAACCGAAGTAAGTGAACGCTATGGAATTTCGACGGATACACTGCGCTACTATGAACGGATTGGACTGATCCGGCCCGTCAATCGCGATAAAAATGGAATCCGGGATTACAATGAAATTGACTTGAAACGGGTTGAATTCATCAAGTGCATGCGCAGCGCCGGCCTTCCGATTGAAGTTTTAATCGAATATGTCGGCCTGGTTCAGCAGGGTGACGTGACCATTGCCGCCCGCAAAGAAATCCTGCAGGAGCAGCGGGCGCTGCTGGCGGTCCGAGTGAGTGAAATGCAGAAAACTCTGGACCTAATGGATCACAAAATCAGTGTGTATGAAAACACAGTGCTAAAAAGAGAGAAAGAAATGCTGCAAACGGAAGATCAAGTTTCAGAGATTATCTGATGGACACAAAGTAAGGAGTCCTAAAAATGCAAAAGCGTACACTTGGCAACAGCCATCTGGAAGTCTCGGCCCTGGGGCTCGGCTGCATGCGGATGAGCCATGATGAAAGCCCACTTCCCGACCGGCAGGAGATGATCTCTTTTCTGCACGCGGCGGTGGAGCGTGGCATTACCTTCTTTGATACGGCTGAAGTGTATGGTCCGTTCATCAACGAAGAACTCGTGGGTGAAGGGCTGGCTCCGTTCCGCGGGAAAGTGGTAATTGCCACCAAATTTGGCTTTAGCCCGGATGCCAACGGCGGGTCAGGGCTGTCTTTGCTCAACAGCCGGCCGGAACACATCAAACAGGTCGCTGAGACCTCGCTTAAGCGACTCAGGGTGGACGCCATCGATCTGTTTTATCAACACCGGGTTGATCCGGAAGTGCCCATCGAAGACGTGGCGGGGGCGGTTAGGGATCTGATTCAGGTGGGTAAGGTGAAGCACTTTGGCCTTTCGGAAGCAGGCGCTGGAACCATCCGCCGCGCCCACGCCGTCCAACCGGTAGCAGCCGTTCAAAGCGAATACTCGTTGTGGTGGAGAATCGTTGAAGAGGAAGTGCTGCCAGTCTGTGAGGAACTCGGAATTGGCTTCGTGCCATTCAGCCCGCTGGGCAGGGGTTATCTCACGGGGAAAATTGATGAAAACGCAACCTTCGCCAGTGTTGATATCCGTAGTCGCCTGCCGCGCTTTACGCCGGAGGCGCTGAAGGCAAACCGGGTGGTCATTGATTTGCTGGCCAGGATCGCAGAACAAAAAAGAGCGACACTGGCACAGATTGCGCTCGCCTGGTTGCTGGCTCAAAAGCCGTGGATCGTTCCCATCCCGGGCAGCCGTAAGCTCTCGCGCCTGGATGAGAATATTGGCTCCCTGGCCATCGAGCTCAATTCAGACGATCTGCAGGAGATTCAAAGTGCCATTTCCCAGATCACGGTCCAAGGGGATCGGTATCCCGAAAGCATCAAGAAGCTGACGGGTCGCTAAAAAAGGCGATACCTAACGGGAATTTACAAACCGAGAGGAGATAAACCATGGAATACGTTCGACTTGGCTCTACTGGAATGAAAGTGTCCCGCATCTGCCTTGGCTGCATGGGATTTGGGGATGCGACGCGCTGGGTCCACCAGTGGGTGCTCAACGAGGAAAACAGCCGGCCAATCATCCAGAAAGCCCTCGAGCTGGGGATCAATTTCTTTGATACAGCCAACGTCTATTCCATTGGAAGTAGCGAGGAAATTCTTGGCCGCGCGTTGAAGAACTTTGCCCACCGGGACGAGGTTGTCATTGCCACCAAGGTCCACGGAAAAATGCATGACGGGCCGAACGGTTCCGGGCTGTCGCGGAAAGCGATCCTGAGCGAGATCGACAATAGCCTGAAGCGACTTGGGATGGATTATGTGGACCTCTACCAGATCCACCGTTGGGATTACGAAACTCCGATTGAGGAGACGATGGATGCGCTGAACGATGTGGTGCGGGCGGGCAAAGCCCGCTATATCGGCGCTTCCGCCATGTTCGCCTGGCAGTTCCAGAAGGCATTGCACGTCGCTGAGAATCACGGCTGGGTTCGCTTTGTTTCGATGCAGGATCACCTGAACCTCATCTACCGGGAAGAGGAGCGGGAGATGCTGCCGCTCTGCCGCGCAGAAAAGATCGGGGTGATCCCGTATAGCCCGCTTGCATCCGGAAGATTAACGCGCGATGGGTCAGCTGAAAAAACGCTTCGCTCTGAAACGGATCAAATCGCCAAACGCAAATACGATGCGACTGCCGAAACCGATCGATGGATTGTGGAGCGGGTCGCGGAAATCGCCGAAAAGCATGGGGCTTCGCGCGTTCATATCGCCCTGGCCTGGCTGCTACAGAAGGAGCCGGTGACGGCACCGATCATCGGGGCAACCAAAATCAGCCACCTGGAGGAAGCCGTCGGCGCTCTTTCGGTTAAACTGACCCCGGAAGATGTGGCCTACCTGGAAGAGCCCTATGTGCCTCATCAGATTGTTGGTCATCAGTAGAGGAGAGGTACCATGGAATACGTTCGCTTTGGATCCACCGGCATGAAAGTATCGCGCATCTGCCTGGGCTGCATGAGTTACGGCGGGTCGGATGAGCGCTGGCCCTGGGCACTGGATGAAGAAACCAGCCGCCCGTTTATCCAGCAGGCGCTTGAATTGGGCATTAATTTCTTCGACACTGCCAATGTCTACTCGAAGGGCCGCAGCGAAGAGATTATTGGCAAGGCTCTGCGGGATTTTGCTTCCCGGGATGAGGTGGTGATTGCTACCAAGGTGTATTTTGAGATGGGTCCCAGCCCCAACGACCGCGGTCTCTCGCGCAAGCACATCCTCAGCTCGATCGATGCCAGTCTCAAGCGCCTTGGCACGGACTATGTCGATCTCTACCAGATCCACCGCTGGGATTATGAGACCCCGATCGAGGAAACCCTGGAGGCCCTGCATGACGTAGTGAAAGCCGGTAAAGCCCGCTACATCGGCGCATCCGCAATGTATGCCTGGCAGTTTGCCAAGTCCCTCTTCACCGCCGATCTACACGGTTGGACGCGCTTTGTCTCCATGCAGCCCCATTATAACCTGATCTACCGCGAAGAAGAACGTGAAATGCTGCCGCTTTGCCAGGATCAGAAAATTGCGGTGATCCCTTATTCTCCGGTGGCCAAAGGGCTGCTAACCCGCAAACCCAATAAAGAACGCAATGAAACCCTGCGCGCCCAGACCGATGCCATCGGAAAGCGCATGTACAACGCAGAAGATTTAACTATCGCCCAGCAGGTCTACGAAGTGGCTGAAGCCTGCGGACTACCGATGGCCCAGGTGGCCCTGGCCTGGATGCTCTCCAAACAGGTTATTACCGCCCCGATTATTGGTGCAACCAAGCCCCACCACCTGGAAGATGCTGCCGCGGCGGTCACCGTCCAGCTCACTCCCGCTGAAATCAAGCATCTGGAAGAAGCCTACCTGCCGCATCCGGTCCTCGGTTACACATAAATTATCAAAAGCCAATCGCCCAAGCGCAGGGGTGGATCACACAAAAAATTGTTTCATAAAAACATATTCGGGTAAGAGCGAAGCAGCTGGAAGAACAGAAATCTTTGGAAGATGCGTGAATCCCCGGCTGCTTCGTCCCTCCCAGGGTTTTAATCAGGATACCTTTTTCTGCGAGCGGCAGGTTCCGAACCCGCCGTTCATTTCTTCTTCCACCTCCATCTCCTGGTTGCCGGCGCGTTTGCTCTTCACTGCACCTGTCCGGATCGAAGTTTGGCATAACCAACCATAAATTTTATAGGTTTATTCTTGGTTTAAAAGGCAGCCTTCCCACCCTGCTGTTGGTAATCAGCGCCGTAAATTTGATGATCAAAGAAACATTCGCCTGCTAACCTGGTCGAAGAGATTGGAGAAGCAATGGGTGCATCTGTTTAGTGTTTTCTATCCAGCTCAGAAGGAAAGCTGTGAGACAATCGATCAGATGGTAGAATTCTTTTCAATTCATCCTTGATTTTTGGATTGGCAAAAATGGAAGACATCGTACATCTCATTCAGCAAATGACTTTGGAAGAAAAAGCGGCACTTTGTTCCGGGTTGAACTTCTGGTATTTGAAGGGAGTCGAACGACTGGGCATCCCCTCCATCATGGTCACAGATGGCCCGCACGGCCTGCGCAAACAGACCGGCCAGGCCGACCATGTCGGGCTGAACGCCAGCCTCCCGGCAACCTGCTTCCCGACAGCTTCTGCGCTGGCCGCGACCTGGAACCGCGACCTGGTCTACCAGGTGGGAGTGGCATTGGGTGAAGAATGCCGCCAGGAAAAGGTCGGCGTGATTTTGGGCCCGGGTGTGAATATCAAACGCTCGCCCCTGTGCGGCCGCAACTTTGAATATTTTTCGGAAGACCCCTACCTGGCAGGGGAGATCGCCAAAAGCCACATCAATGGCGTACAAAGCCAGGGTGTGGGCACATCCTTGAAACACTACGCGGCCAACAACCAGGAAACCCGGCGCATGACGATTGACACCATCCTGGATGAACGGACCCTGCGCGAAATCTACCTGACCGGCTTTGAGATTGCCGTCAAGGAAGCCCAGCCCTGGACGGTGATGTGCTCGTACAACCGCATTAACGGCACCTACGCCAGTGACAAACGTTACTTGATGAACGATATCCTGAAGGATGAATGGGGACACCAGGGTCTGGTGGTCACCGACTGGGGCGCGATGAACGAGCGGGTGGATGCGCTGAAAGCGGGCGTTGAACTGGAAATGCCCGGCGCACCGAACGGCAACGACGCGAAAATCCTGGCGGCCGTCCGCTCCGGTGAACTGGACGAAGCCGTGCTGGATTGCGCCGTTGAACGCATCCTGACCCTGATCTTGAAGGCCCAGGCCACCCTGGCGCAGGATTTCTCTTACGACCCCCAGGCGCATCACGCCCTGGCGCGGCGGGTGGCAGGAGAAGGCGCAGTCTTGCTCAAGAATGATGAGCAGCTTTTACCCTTGAAAGCAAGCGCCCGCATCGCCCTGATCGGCCGCTTTGCCAGATCACCCCGCTACCAGGGCGCGGGCAGCTCCCTGATGAACCCGACTCGCCTCGATAATCTCTATGAGGAACTGGCGAAGCTCACCGGCGAAACCAACCTCATCTATGCCCCCGGTTACACCGAAAAAGGCGATGCGGCCGATGAAACCCTGATCCAGGAGGCTTTACGTGCGGCTGGCCAGGCGGATGTGGTGCTGGTTTGCGTTGGGCTGACCGATATGGATGAAGTGGAAGGCATTGACCGCAAACATATGCAGCTGCCTGCCGGGCACGCTGCGCTCATTAGGCGCCTGTCTGCAACCCACCAAAAGGTGGTGGTAGTGCTAAGCAACGGCTCGCCCATTGAGATGCCCTGGGTCAATGACGTTTCCGCCATTCTGGAAGGTTATCTCGGCGGGCAGGCCGGCGCCGGTGCCTTGGCGGATATCCTGACCGGCCAGGTCAACCCCAGCGGCAAGCTGGCCGAGACCTTCCCGATCAAACTACAAGACACCTTGCCCTATCCCTACCCCGGCGGCCCAGCCACGGTGGAATACCGCGAGAGCATCTACGTCGGCTATCGCTATTACGACACCGCCCATGTGGAAGTGCTCTACCCCTTCGGGCACGGCTTGAGCTACACCAGCTTCGCCTACCGCGACCTGGCGCTGGCCCAATCGGGGGATACGGTGACTGCCACCTTCAAGGTCAAAAACACCGGCCTGGTGGCGGGGAAAGAGACCGTCCAGCTCTACGTACGTGATTTGCAGTCCACAGCTTTCCGCCCGGAGAAGGAACTCAAAGGTTTTGTCAAGGTGGACATGCAGCCCGGCGAAGAGATTGAAGTAATCATCACACTAAGCCCGCGCGCCTTTGCGTTTTATGATGCAGGTAGCAAGGATTGGGTGGTTGAGCCTGGCGATTTCGAAATCCTGGTGGGCGCTTCCTCGCGGGATATCCGCCTGACGGCTGCCCTTCATCTGACTGCCGGGCAGGGCGCGGCCAGCCCAGCTGACAAAACAAAACTCTCCGCTTATTATCACCTCACCCAAGGCTACCGCTTCAGCCTGTCAGACTTTGAGGCGTTGCTGGGGCATCCTGTACCGGCAAACGTGGAACCGCAAAAAGGTGAATACACTCTCAACACCCCCGTAAGTGAGCTGACCGGCTCGTTCATCGGCCGGCAACTCTACAAGATGTTGGGGGATGGGATGGGAAAGATGATCCAGGGTCAGGAAGACACTCCTACGGGAGCCTTGATGCGTTCCATGATTCAGGAGATGCCCATGCGCAGCATCTTAATGATGCCTGGCCCGCTCGACCGCCCGAAACTGGAAGCGCTGCTGCTGATGATGAATGGCCACTTTTTCAAAGGCCTGTTCGCCTTGGTCCAGTACGGTTCAGCGAAGAAGTAGACGCCGCCATAGGAAAACGATACCCAGACCCTCTTTTAGTAGATCGGCGAAGACAAGGTCTCCAAATCCTTGATGCCAGGTAAGGGCACGGAGTATATGTGCGAGAATTCCTCCAATATGTAAATCTACTCCCCGTCACAATAATGACTCCCCCAACAGCATTATCAAGGCAAGGCGTTCTTTTCATCCTGCCTGTCCAGCCACTTTAGAGCCTCCCGGGCGCTCAAAGGGTGGAGTGGAGTGGCAGCCACGAATTCACGTACCTCCCGGGCATCCACCCGCGAATAAGTCCGCAATGCCCATCCAATCGCTTTGTTTATGAAGAACTCCTTTGAACTCAGGTTCTCGTGGATGATCTCTTTCAACAAATCAAAATCAGTATCTTTCTTGTAACTGAGTTGAAAGAGAATGCATGTACGGCGAAGCCAGATATTATTGGATCTGCGCCAGGCAGCCAGGGTTTTCTCTCGCACTTCAGGAAAGCGTTTGAAGTGGATCCCAATTGTGCCGCCTGCTAATGTGTCCACCGTGTCCCACCACGATTTATTGACCAGCAGGTATTCCAGCGTCTCGCTGAAATCGGCTGGAAGCTGCCTGGCACAATTGGCAAGGATGCCAATGGCAGAGTACTGGTATTCCCTCTGCGGCAAACCCCACAGCTCACGCAGGACAGGTTCCAATTCGCTCAGCGCTGGCAGGCCATGCGCTGCCAGAAACTCCCGCCGAAGTTCACCGATTCCACCTGAGCTGATCCCCAGAAATTCGAATTGGTTGCGCATGTAGGCTTTCATAGGAACAGCCTTAATGGGATCGGCATGGGGTCCAAAAAAATTTTCCATCTCAATTACATATGGGTGCATTTTAGCTCCTGTCCATCAGGTTATAGAGACTGCGAACGGATTCCCTGTCAGTTCAGTAAACCATTTTCTTGCTTGATGTTTTCAACCATCGGTCTAGCCATCCATAAGCCAATTCTCTTGCCGATCTCGGAAAGCTATGGTCATTTCCATGCATGTAATAACCGAAGGCTTTAGATTCTTCATAGAGGTTGTACACTTGATACAATTGCGTCCCAACCTCTGCAAGAAACTCTTGATTTCCATAGGCTTTGTCAAAATAGGAAGAGATGTTCAGCCATGGTCTGGGGGCGATCAGTGCAGCTACTTCATGCAAATCAAATGGCGGATCTATGTTTTCCAGGAAATACCTGCGCAGTTTTGGGATGTAACTATATCCATCTTCCAATGACCATTCCATTCGCTCTTCTTCTTCAGAAAATACCGATAAACCGCAATTACTGATGGCTACTTTTATACGCTCATCAAGCGCCGCGGCAAAGATAGCATTGTGTCCACCAAGAGAATGCCCGATGACCCCAATTCTATCCTTATCCACATGATCAAGCGCACATAAAACATCGATAGCTGATTTTGAATCCTCCAGGTTTTTACCAACCATTGACCAACTAGGATATTGCTCGTAGAAAGGGCCAGAATCGAAACTATCTTTGCCAGGATATATGCGTTCTCCTGCTGTCAAATGATCAGGTGCCAATACGATAAACCCCCTCATTGCCAATTCATGTCCATAAGCGAAATCAGGATAACCATTCAAGCCCACAACTTCATCTTTCCCATATTTGACAGTTTGATGTAAGGCAAGAATAGCTGGTGCCGGTTTTATCAGATCTTTTGAGCGTAATAAGTATGCTGTAATTCTTTCCCCTTCACCAGCAATATAGGAAATCTTACTTCGAACATATTCGCCCAACTTTTCTTCATTGACAATTTGAATCGATCGAGTGTTTCTTGTTACGGGGGGAATGCCTATGGTTTCGAATAGGCGTGCTCGGATACTTTCGCGTCGCTGTTCCCAATGAGCAAGTTTTTGAATAGCCCTATTATCATCTGTCAACAATTGTTTGATTGCCATGAAAAAACCTCTCGAATATATCCTTTTGCACCAAACACATTGTAATGCTTAAACCTAGCCTTCAGGTTGAATGGCCTAGATTTACTTGCGAGGCGCTCCATTTACTTGAGACCGAAGACAACATCAGCCACGGTTCGAGGATCATATTTATGATCACGTGCGCGAAAATACAGGGTCCTAAGTTGCGTCCACCTGCGATATAGATGATGGCCAGAAGAATCCCTAAAATGGATGTCGAGAGAATTGCTGGAAGGGTAAACTTGAAATCACCCTTTACAAGTATCCAAATAGTGTGGGCTAATCCAAAAGCAACGCCGGAAATGACAACTTGTAGGATGGGGGTTACACCTCCAGACATGAGTATATCCATGATCCAACGCCTAAAAAAGACTTCCTCAACAATTCCGCCAACAAATGCCGCGAGAATCCCTAACAGTTTGAAGAATTAGATTTCCTTCTGCTTGGCCAAAATAATAGGGATGACTTTCATGGTGTAAAAAATATAGGCGATCGCTACAGCCGTGGCGACCACCCAAGCCCAAGGGGGAGCGAATGATCCCCTCTCAAAGCCAAGATTTTGGAAAAGCGGGATTGGACGCCA
>JBGSJZ010000027.1:0-6858 GCA_041741455.1 Anaerolineaceae bacterium
TATGAACTGGATATCCATCTGGTTCCGGCTGCGCAGGATGTCACAGATGGTTCGTTCGAGATTGTAGGTTTTGATTTCGTTCCCGTTCGGCGTCTTTGCCATGCTTTCACCCAATAAATGCAATTCGCGTTTCACAAAATATACTTTGGCCCCACTTGCCTTTAAAGGAGTAGCGTTATATCCGGCCGGGACGGTAACCGAGTAAAACAAGGGTGTCCGGTCGGATAATTCCAAAAAATAGAGAGCAGTTTCATGGGAGTAAATGGCACGTTTATATCTGACCTGAAGGCCGGCCATTTCATCGGCCATAGAATTGACAGCCGAATAAACCCCTCTGGAGACCTTCTGGATTTCACCTGCCGCTTCCAAAATGGAGAGGTAAGTTCGCGGAATGCCCAGTTTCGCCAGATCGGAGGTAAAAAGGATACCGTTCTGTTCTCGTAGGATCATTCGTAATCTTTCGATCGGTTTCTGTTCGGTTTTTACATTCATGCTTATATTATAAAAAAATAAGCATGAATGTAAATAATGTCCCTGTCTTGCTTTAGCAACTGAACATATCTGTCAAGAGGATAATCCTGGGCGCGGCAACTGCTACAAGTAAACCAGTGCCTGGACACAGACAGGTTATTGTTGAGAGGCCACCGGCCGAAAATGGCAGCCAGCATTCGATTTTCCAAGCATCGTCCAGCTAAGGCGTTCTACCACAGTCCACCAGGTATCCGGCGCATCCAGCCAGGAGGCACTCTGAATACCTTTGGGAATATCGGGATCGGGTGCGGTCACCTTCGCCATAAAACCATTTGGATGTAATGCCACATCAGTATATACAACGGAATAGATAGACCCGAGAGTGGCAAGCGAAAGAAACATTCCCCAGCCACATCGAGTTGGCTTCACGACCTTCGCTGCCTCAACTCGATCCTGCATGAACTCAAAATAGGTCATGCCTTTTGGAGCCTGAGGGACCGACATAGGCTGATTGCCCTTGTACCCGATGTACAGACAGGTAAGTACAATGGTCAAAATTACAACCAGTGAAATAATTTTGGTAATTGTTCTGAACAGAAGGCCAATCAGTTTCATTTTTCATCCTTGTTTTCTTCAGTGTTATATTTGTTTTCCGCCTCGTGAACCAAGCGGCAGCCAAAACGGATCTCCTCACGATATATCCGGTCGATGGCGATTTCGATTACGTTACTTTCGCTGCGCCCCATTGATTGAGCCAGCACCTTGAGCTGCCTGGTTCCTTCAGCGCTTATGCGAAAAGAACTTACCGGTTTTCTTGATCTCTGAATTTTTGTCAAATCTCCTCCGTCATCGTATTACCATTGTATTTCGCGAAAATGCCTTATCCTAGCTTTAACTGAAGGATCATTCCATCAGCTTTTGTTCGGTTGCCAATTGCGATTTTCATTGATATAATTATTTTCAGCAAATGCTGAAAAGGCTAAAAACAATGAAAGAAAGAGATTTTATTCAATCTGCACTAACCGCTCTAAAAAGGTGTCTCGAAGAAGTGCCCTTTCTTGAGATTGAACAAATACTGGTACCCAACCTCGACAACGGACCGGATATCATCGTGAAGGTGCGTATTCAGGATGAAGAGCGTAACCTGTTTGTGGAAGTAAAAAATAATGGCCAACCGCGAATAGCTCGCCTGGCAACTTATCAAATAAAAGACTATTTGCGTCAAAGCCTGAATGCCTATGGCATTTTTGTGGCGCCATATATTTCACAAGAAGCAGGAAAAATCTGTGAAGAAAGCGGGATTGGTTACCTGGACCTGGCAGGCAACTGCCTGCTCTCTTTCGATACCGTATATATTCGCCAAACCGGCGCAATAAATAACAATGTGCAGAAGCGAGAGTTGCGTTCGATATATTCCCCGAAAGGGGAACGAATCCTACGGGTGTTGCTCACCCAGCCCAAACGAATCTGGAAAATAGCGGAATTGGCCCAGGCCGCGGATGTCAGTCTGGGACAGGTAGCGAATATTAAGAAAATATTACTGGATCGGGAATGGCTGCGAGATACCGCCAAAGGAATAACGCTCGCAAATCCATCGACCTTATTAGACGAATGGAGCCAATCGTACAACTTTCAGCGGAACAAAGCCATTGAATGTTACGCCCTGGCAGAAATTCTAGAGATTGAAGCGAAAGTAGCCGAAACATGCCGGATGCTGGATCTAGGTTATGCCTTGACAGGTTTCTCGAGTGCTGCGCGAATCGCCCCCATGGTGCGCTATCAGAAAGCCAGTATTTATATAAGCGGCGATCCCAGCTCTTTACTTGAAAAATTGGGATGGAAAGTTGTATCTAGTGGTTCCAATGTCAGTCTGCTGGCTCCTTATGATGAAGGCGTGTTTTTCGAAGGAAAGGAAATAGACTCGATCAATATTGTTTCGCTGGTGCAAACTTATCTCGACCTGCGAAGCATGCGCGGCCGAGGTCAGGAAGCAGCGGATGCAGTCCGGAATGCAATGGAGAAAACATGGCAATAAAACGAACAGATTACACGGCAGAAGCTGTCGAAGCTGCGCGAAGTGTATTGCTAGAATTGACGCATTTGCTTGGGGAGTACCGGGACAGTATCGTGATCGTCGGCGGATGGGTGCCGCAATTATTGATTGATCATGCGCCCCGCCAACACATCGGCAGCCTGGATGTCGATATCGCACTCAATCATCGCACCCTGCAAGAAGTTGGCTACAAAACGATTCTGCAACTTCTACTTTCAAGAGGGTATCGTCCGTCAGAGCAGCCGTTCATCTTCTTCCGCTCGGTTTCGATCGGGGAACGCACGTACGAGGTCGAAGTCGATTTTCTGGCCGGCGAATATTCGGGCACAACCCGCGGCCACCGGACCCAAAAAGTCCAAGATCTGCGGCCGAGAAAAGCGCGGGGATGTGATCTTGCAGTTGATCTAGCCTCGGAGACGACCCTGAGCGGGACGCTGCCCGAAGGTGGAAAAGATTCGGCCACAATTCGGTTTGCTTCAATCGTTCCTTTTCTGGTCATGAAAGCGATGGCATTGGCAGGAAGGCTCATGGAAAAGGATGCCTGGGATATTTATTATTGCATCCGTTACTATCCAGGTGGCATAGATCATATGGTACAGGAATTTGAACCTCATTTGGAAAACGGTTTGGTACAGGAAGCTCTCGGTCACCTGGCAAATAAATTTGAATCGCCGGATCATATTGGCCCCAAACAGGTCGCGGACTTTGACGACGTTAACGATCCGGAGGAACGTGAGTTCGTTCAGCGGGATGCGTATGAGCGAGTAAATGCTCTCCTCGCCAGGCTTGGGAAAAATTCATAAGAATCATTCGTCCCCTTCTACTCTCTGCATCGAAATTGCGAGATTTCTGAGCTGGATGAATGTCTTACCATTCGCCAATAACGCTACAGTTTCTGTAACATTTGGTCCTTTCCGTAAGCTTTTGGGGCTCCACAGCCAGAAAAGGCTGTAAAACGGCCAGGAATAGGGCTGAACAATTCAGAGAGCAGTTGGGAAGCTGCTAGTGGGATAAGCTAAGCATCCATATGATTATGTCGATATCGATGTCGAGATGTCGCGATTTGTCGGGATTCTGACGCTATCTGCTTCTTCATGATCATGATGTGCAATCCAGCTTTTGCTAGGAAGCCCCATTTCGAGATGCTACAATACCAATAATGATGTCATAAGATTACCGGTCGCCTGAAGTCCCTGGGCCGCAACTCTTTCTACCGTTGGAGCGACCGCCTGCAAACTCTTCTTCCAAAGATGTTTGCTGGTGGTCGCTCTTTTTAATCCCTTTGCAAGGAGTCTCTTTGAAAGAATTCACCTTTTCCAAACGCAACGCCTTTCTCATTCTCCTGATCATCTTCCTGACAGGAGCCGGGACCATCCTGATCCAGCAGTTCTCTCACCAACCTTCAGGGGAAGTGGCCACTCCCTCACCAGAAGAAGCCGAGATAACCAATGCGGCAGTCGTTGGTACGCGCGCTTTCTTCCACATTAACGTGAACGAGGGGAAGGACGCCTGGTTGAACCGTTTCTGCGCCGCCAGCACGGAAAGCGGCTGCGCTCTCGTTCGCATGGGTGCAGATCGCCTGTGGCAGAAATATCAAGAAGCGAAAGCTGAGGTTCAGGCGGAAGTCAGCGCGCTTGAGCGTGTTTCCTCGACAGCTAAAGAGCAAGTATGGCGTGTTGAGATCAACCTCTCTGAGCCACTGCCGGGCAGCAACAAGACAGAAGATGAGGCTTACGTTCTGGTTCTCAAAACGGAGAATGGATGGAAGTTCGACCGCTTCCTGCTTGAACCGGAAGTACAGGTGTTGAAAGAACGGGTAGGCAAGGAAGGCCAGCAATGAGAAATGTCCTCCGTTTATGCCTCATCCTGGCAATCCTCTTGAGCGTGATTCCGCTCTCTCCGGTCTCCGCACAGGATCCGAGCCCATGGAGCGAAGTATTCGATGAAAATGGCAACCTGCGCTCAGACGTAGTCGACCTCGGTGTTACTACCGAAACACCTTCCTGGATGAATGTGGATCTGCCTTTAGGGCAATCGCTTCAGCTGGACGCCAATTACCACCGTTTCCAAACGGCGGACGGGAACATGGTTGTCCTCCCATCGGCCTCGACCCTTTTCTTCATGGCAATGAACCCACAGGAAAGCGGTTTGGCCAATTCCGCCGGCATGATGAGCAACGGCTACGGTAGCATGATCACCTTTCTGGGATTGGTGGCCGGCGACAGCCTGGATTGGAACCGGCTCCAACAGGAGCGCCCACAGTACCAGGATCCCAGCCAGTTCTGGAACGCAGTGCTAAGCGGCCAGGAAAGCGCCTGGACCTGGTTTTCCGGATGGGGTTTTATTACCAACTTACTCTCCATGTCATGGAACGATGCGGCTTTGCGCAGCGCATATTTGTTATATCTCAATGGCGTACAGAACTGCGCCTCGATACCGGGTGGCTGTTCCGGGGTGATCCCAACCCAGCCGCCACCCCCTCCGGTTTGTCCTGGGCCAGAAGTGACCATCCAACAACCGACGTTGACCATCCAAAAACTATCGCCGGCCAATCCGTTGGTGGTTGGGCAAGATCCGGAAAAGCGAGGAGCGGATGTGCAGGCGATGGTGACCATCCCTCCGGTAATCTTTGTCTGGCATGAACCTATTTACGAGGAAGAGGATTTCTGTCGGGCGGCAAATGCCGGCGAGATACCCAACTGTAAGACCAGCGATGCCAGCGCCGTAAACGACGGAGTTGATGATACCCGGCAGGTCTTCAAAGAGTGCCTGCGCCACGTAGAGCTCTTACCCGATGCTGTGGCGATTATGCAAGCCACCGCTACATTGGATGGAGCCAGCAAAGCCTGGATCACCAGCCACCTGGGACAGACCCACTACGGCGCTTACATTCATAAAGAGAGTTTTGCACTTGTCCCAGGAATCACCAACTGGTCCGGCGGGTGCAGTGGCGGCACGTGCACAGCAACGGCCAATGCCCTAAAAGTGCCTTTTGCCGACCCTGGTAAATTCGGCCTGAAACTCCGCGTGACCACCACCGGCGCGCAGTTCCGCGGGGTGACGATCACCCAACCACGCAGTCTGAGCGCGGACGGCGAATTGCAGGTATACGTCACACTGCCTGCCCTGGTGCCTTAACCTTGTTTTCCTGGCCTGACGCCCTATGACCGACTACTACGTTCTGTTCTCCCAATTCTTAGAAGCGCTGCCAACCTACCTGTTGAACGGTTTACTGGCGACGCTCTATTGGTTGGCCGATTCCGGCGCTGCGCTAATCAGCCTTGCCTGCGCTGTTGGAATAGCAGTCTGGATCGACGCTCATGTGCAAAGCAGGGCTGCCTTCCGGCCAGCCAGAAACGGACGGCAGGGACAGGGTGCATTCGTTGAAACTCACACGGCTCAGATGATCACCGGTGTAGCCCTACTTTTCTGGATCGCCAGCCAGTGGGGGATGGGCGCACCGGTGCCATGGATCGGTGCAGCGATGTGGGTCACCGGACTCGGAGTGGCGCTTCTGGTTCGCCAGCAGGAAACAACCACTCTCTGGAATGTGAAATCTGGGATTTTTATTTATGCCCTGGCGGTACTGGGCAGCCGGCTGTACCTGGCTTCTACCGCGCAACTCTCCCCAGAACAATGGGCAGCGCTGATCGGCAGCACCGAAAGCGCTGCCCAGGTGATCGCAAACACACGCAGCAACGTGACCACGATCATCCTTTGGGCGCTGTGGCTGGTGATCCCGCTAGGTTATTTCGCTATGCTGCTCCAGCAAGCGCTGCTCAATCCCTGGTCGCTGGTCAACCCCCTGGCCAACGCCAGCGAACTGATCCAACGATACCGGATGAGGCGATAAGGAACGCAAATGGAACCCTTTCACATTTTATGAACAGGCTCCGTTTGCTTTTCTCACCCCCTGGATGAGAACTGTTTTTACACCTCGGGCGTTTTTGTTGTCAACCTCGGTCTCTATTCCAACCTCGGAGGAATGTATGAATTCGATCCTTGACATACTGCGTGGTCCGGCGCTAGGCGTGGTCGTTATGATCTTCGCTTTGGCCGGCGTCATCGTCATCACTGCTTTCGCGGCGCTGATCGCACAGGTCAGCCTGCTGCTGCGCCTGCGCCCCTGGCAGGCGCAACCGGCTGCAAAGCCGCAGACTGTCCCAGATTCACCGGTATCCTACTCGACCTCCCGTTCCCCGAAGCGTTCGGTTCGCGAACAGGAAGAGGAGGAGGTGATCGACGCGGAATGGTGGTACGAGACATCACAGTAAACATGCAAGCGCGACATCTTCTGCGGAAAGCAGGAGGTGTCTCGTGAAAGGATCAGTAGA
>JBGSJZ010000028.1:0-2996 GCA_041741455.1 Anaerolineaceae bacterium
CCCGGCGCACCCGAACTTTGGGCACCGCCATTTTCTTCAAGGCGGCCATGGCCTGCTCGGCTTTGTATTCCTGCGAAAAACCCAGGATCGTGTTCAAAACGACAATCACCAGGATGGCAATCGCATCCTTGTACTCGCGCAAGAAGAGGGTGATGAGCGCCGAGATGATCAGGATGACCACCATGGTTTCAGTCAATTGTTCCCAGAGGATCTTCCACGGGCTCTTGGTACCGCGGTCCACCAGTTCATTCAGCCCATATTGCTGCCGCCGTTGGAGGACTTCAGCTGTAGCAAGGCCCTGTTGCAGATCAGTGTTACTATCCTGCAGGGCTTCCTGGGCACTCTTCTCGTACCAATTGTTCATTTTCATACCTCAACTATCAGGCTACTTTGATTATAAAACGGTTTAATACAAAAAACCAACACAATACAAACTGTGTTGGTCTCGCAAATGCGGTCGGCATCCGGGCAACCGGGAAATTTTCTCCGTCTTGACGATCACCCGTTTCCTTGAGGAACAGCTACTCCCCGAACACAAGCTGAGTATAAAGGTTCAAAACATGAAAGTCAAGAGATTGAATAATTTCACATACTCAGCCACCACAAGCCGGTACATTCCGGCAACGTGATGACACCGTCTGACACCACGATTTTGGCCAGCATTTCCTCGCCAAAGAAGAAGCGGGCCAATTCCTGTGCCTTTTCCAGGCTCTCAAACCGATAATCGGTGCGGATCCATGCCTGTTGAAATCCAGCTTCCTGCAAATATTCATAATACTCCAGCAAATGCTGCGGGGGGTGCGGTATCTCAAAACCCGTGCCCAGTGTTTCGATCAGGAGGATCGTACCACCGGGTCGCAGCAGACGGCGTATTTCCCGCATTACTATGGCAAGTTCCGCCCGCCAGGTCTCGGGGTGATCCACCACGATGTAGCAGACGCTCCAGCCGGAGATGACCAGGTCGGCCACGCCATCCGGCAGCGGGATCTGGCGGTGATCGCTGACCCGGGTCTGCCAGTTTTGCCGACCGCTGGCCCGCAGTTTTGCAGCGGCGACTTCCAGCATGTGTGGGGAGATATCGAAGGCCTGGATGGATTGGACCAGCGGCGCCAGCAGGCAGGTCAGGCGACCGGTGCCGGCGCCCAGCTCCACCACATCGATGCCGCCTAAGGGGAGAATGGACTGGATGGCGCGCAAGATATTGCCCTGATAATCCTCGCGCGAAACAAGGGCTTCGTACTGCTCGGCCTGGGTACGGTAGATTTCGGGATGATCGGGTTCAGACATAGAAATCACCTTGTTATGATTTATTCAAGAACAATGATCAGATCGCTAAAGGCTCATCTTTGATCCAGCGGGCTGCAACTAATGCAATATAAGCCATCCAGAGGATCAAACCAATATGGAGCACATCGTTCTCTGTGAACCAGAAGCCCCGCGCCCAAAGCCTCTGCGTCAACCCGGAGAGGTAGTAAATGAAATAGGCACCAATCGTCAGGATCAACCAACCCCAGACACCCAGCAGCACCAGATCCATGCGGTTTCTGAGCCGGGCATATCTCCGACCATTCAGGATGAGAAACAGGATGACATTCGGCGCAAGCACGAGGACCAATAATTCAAAAGAGATCAGGAACTTGACCGGAACCAGCGAGCCGATTAACAGGATCGCCAAATACACGCCGAAATTCAACCAGGCATACCGAATTAAGCCTCTTCGCAAATTACCTGAAGCGCAGGAATAAGCTTCTGCAATCAGCATGGCATCCACGCTGGCGACGGATAGTGCCAGATAGAGAATTTCCCACCAGCTGGTCCAAATGCAAACCTCCCGGCCGGCGCATTTGATTTGGTAACTGAAAGCCTCATAGCTGGTGCCAGCCAGCAGTGCGCCCAGACCCCACAGCAACAAGGCGAGTCCCCACCACAGACGAGAGGATTGATTGTTCCGGGTGTAGAAGAAATTCAACCCGGCAGCAATCGCAATCACCCCGAGCAAGTAGACAATAGCCGAAGTGGAAGGCTGAATGACCAGAATTTCTCTCGACCCTATTTGGAGTTGAAGATACGGCTGAATGGTTAGCCAGGATTCTGGCGTTTGCGGAGGGTTGTAGGGAATCGATTCCAGGCGGCTGCAACCCGTCAAAATGAGCGCAGCCATGATGACAAAGAGAACCTTTTTCATCTAGCCATCCACAAAGAGATCAATATAAATTCCAGATCATCGGACTGAGGTAGGGAACCAGCCAGATGAACCAGACCAGCAAGCTGAACTTGTGAAAATTGCGAATGGCAGGCTCGTTTTTCCGGATGAGCACAACCGTCGCCCAGATGGCATGGATCATCATCAATACGATGGCAATAACACCCGTGATGCCGTGGATATCGGCAGTCAGGCCACCCGCCATTTCGATCATTAGACCCGTCCCCCAGGTATCACACACCAGACCAAGCCAGAAGAAAACCAAATGCCAGGCTTTTAACCTGCCTTGAAATCGTTCGCTCCACACGCCAACCGAGTAAAAAACCAGTGCCAGGCTGATGATGATCATGGGAATTCTTGCTGCTTCTACCATTGGAGTCTCCTTTGGATTTGATTATAGTGGATGGAGCCAGTTTGCATTGAATTACCCGTCAAAAAGATTGTTTCTTTTAGTTTTTTAACAGCTGAAAAATGGATTCCAGTCTGGGTAAATGATTATCTAGTAATTGTATGTGATTATCAAAATAGAGCAAACTGAATGGAACCTCAAATTTATGAGATCAACTTCAAAGCTTGATGCGTAAAAATTGGTGATTGACATTCAGATCAAAGAGATGTAGAATACTCTATATAACAGAGTACTCTACTACTTAAGGAGCCTAGCAATGAGCATATCCCCTACTGAAGCCGAAGAAGCCCTGGAAGCCATTCAGATTATGGTCAAGAAAACCCGTCGCGCCATTTCCAATAGTGGCGCTTATGCTTTCCTCATCATTTGGGGCGTCGTCTGGTT
>JBGSJZ010000029.1:0-32682 GCA_041741455.1 Anaerolineaceae bacterium
CCGGGTGCACTCCAGTAGTTGGGATATTCCGGAGGATGTTTTTAAGGTCAGCCTGGCTGAATTTCTAACTTGGTTACATCAGGAAACCATCGATTTGGAAGAGAAATACGCCGAGACGGTTGAGTTTGTTTTGGATGTTGCCACCTTCTCGAACTAATTCGGAAAGATCTGTCCCATCATCTCTTTTGGCGGGTATTGCAACGCCTCGGCCAGCTGCGACGACAAATGTGCTCGCTGGCGGACAGGTCGGCAATGGCTAGCGCCAGCTTCAGCAGGCAGTGATAGGCCCAGGCTGATAGCTGCAACTGGTTCATGCCATTTTTAATCAATGTTTGGCTGGTATCATTCTGCCCGCAGTACGTAGGATTAACAGAGGTAACGATACATGGGCGAACAAGCGCGGCTCGTGGTCTACACTCCGCAGGCGGGGCAAAATTTCACTTTTCAATTGTGGACAATTGATTTTTGACATGGTTCAGTTTCCTGTGTTATTGATAATCGTGTGACGCCAAGCACTTTAACATCCGCTTCACCCACTAGTTGGTGAAGAAAGAGTTCCATTGCAGGGAAATCTCGCTGGTAAGGCATGAAATTGCACCTGATTGTTGGATTGCTTTTCTGGTGATTAATTATGATAAGGAGAGTTCCAAAAGCGTTCTTGGTATTCTTCAAAATCACAAACTTCACAAATGCGTTTTTCTTGGAATAAAACTTCCTCACCGTTAGGTGTTATGTCTTTCCTCCCAATCACGACCCATTTCCCCGAATGAGTAACTGCTACTTCCATTTGTCCGCACCTTATGCATGTGCGAGTCTTATTACATTTATTTATTTCTGAAACAACCCAGCCGGAGTCGCTAAATAGATGCTCGGTACTCAATTTCTCTACCAACCCGCAACGAGAACACCTTCTCTCCTGGTCACAAGTTCCTTCTACGAAAGAGTAGTTAAATATGTGTTCCGGATCTCTTGATATTACGATTTGTCCGCATCTTGAACAAACCTGTCGTTTCTTGCAAGAGGCATCAATAAAATAATCTTCAGTAAATTCATGAGGCTCTCGTTTCATAGATCCTTTAATAAAACACCTCTTGCAAACGGTTACTTTAATGCATTCGTAATCGGATAATAGATAGCCTTCATCAGACCATTGGTGATTCAATATGGATGAGCAAGCCCACCTTACCCGACGGTTAACTTGATAAAATTTCTGACTTATGTCAATTTCATCTACCGGTTTGATGCCATTCTTATCGATGAAAAGAAGTAAATTGCACTTGGGGCAGGTGGTAAATCCCCCGTTCATTTTTACCGATAATAAGGTTTGGCATATTGGGCATTGCATCATGACTTCACCTGAGATAAAAAGACGTAGGACTTTATTGGTCGAAGTAGTTTGTGATATTTCTTGTTGAGTGAAAACAGGAAAGTATTTGGTTATTCCTTGTTTCCCAGTGTAACAACTACCTGATGTTCCTGTTTATCATCCACCAGGGGAATGAACCCATCATTCAGGCGCTGCCCATCCAGCAGCATCTGTTGGACATAGCTTGTCCCATGCTCAGGATTGCGCACCTGAATCAGGTACACAGATTCCCCAAATTGATAGCGAATCTCAAAACCATCCCAGGCAGGCGGAATGACCGGGTGAATGTGCAGGGTATTTCCTACCTTCTGGAAGCCAAGAATGGCCTCCACACCAAGACGGTACATCCAGGCAGCTGAACCTGTATACCAGGTCCACCCGCCTCGGCGCACATAAGGCGACCTGCTATAGATATCTGCGCAGATCACATACGGCTCCACGCGGTAAACGGAAGCCTTTTCTTCGCTGTCGGATTGGAAGATGGGGTTGAGCAGATCAAAGAGCACTCCGGCTTGTTTTCCATCACCCAGGGATGTAAAAGCCCAGGCGCTCCAGATGGCGGCGTGCGTGTACTGACCACCGTTCTCACGAGTACCGGGAAGGTAGCCCTTGATGTAGCCTGGGTCGCGTGGGGTTTTGTCAAAGGGAGGCGTAAAGAGTAGCACCAACCTGTCCGATGGACGCACCAACCGTTGCACCACCGACTGCATTGCCTGGCGGCTGCGTTGTAGGTCGCCTGCCCCGCTAAGCACCGCCCAGGATTGGGCGATTGCATCGATCTGACCTTCCGGGTCCTGGAAAGAGCCGAGCGGTGCTCCGCTGTCGTAAAAACCTCGCCGGTACCAGGCCCCATCCCAGGCGGATTGCTCGACGGCAGCAGAGTATTCCTTTGCCCGGGACTTATAACGTTCCGCTGTTTCAATATCCCCGTTCAGTTCGCAGACGGAGGCAAAGCGTTTTAGTACGTCGTAGAGGAACCAGGCTAACCAGATGCTCTCCCCTTGGCCATTTTTTCCGACACGGTTTAGACCATCATTCCAGTCGCCGGTGCCGATCAATGGCAGGCCGTGCGGGCCGGTGGTGGTACCCTTTTCGATTGCTCGCAAGCAGTGTTCCATCAATGAGAAGGATTGCTCTGTTTGAGGATAGGCGCTGTAGCGCTCGTCTTCGCCTTCCGCAAGGGGTGGAGCATGAAGAAAAGGAATTTCCTCATCCAGAAGGCTCGTGTCGCCGGTTGCCTCGACATACAACGCAGTGACGTACGGCAGCCACAGAAGGTCGTCTGAAATCCGTGTCCGCACTCCACGACCGGAAGGCGGATGCCACCAATGCATCACATCCCCTTCTTCGAACTGATGTTGGGCGGCGTTGAGAATCTGACCGCGGGTCATGGCCGGGTCTATGGGCAGCAAGGCCAATACATCCTGAAGCTGATCACGGAAGCCAAACGCTCCGCTGGATTGATAGAATCCCGTACGACCCCAAATGCGACCGGAAAGGGTTTGGTAAAGCATCCAGCGGTTGAGAATCAGGTCAGTAGCCGGTTCAGGGGTATGTATCTGCACGGTATCCAGTAAATGATTCCAGAATACGTGAGTGCGTTTGTAGGCTGCCCCAACAAAAGCGGGATCATGGTATTTCCTGGCCAATTCAAGGGCCTGTTCTTTATTATCCCCCTGGCCGAGAACGAAGTAGATCTCCTCGGCCGCGCCGGGAAGAAGGTCGAGGTGGATTTGCAGGACGGCACACGGATCTTCACCAGGGGTAATGCGGGTTTCCAACCCCAGGCGATGCAGAGCCACGGGGGAGGCAGGTGTTCCACCGCGTCCGAGGAACTCAATGCGGTCTGCAGTCAGGCCGTGAATTACTTTGCTGGCAATCAGGAAAGCAACTCGCCCTTCGAATTCAGCATTGTAGGGGTTGCTGGCCAGAAGGCATTCTTGAGCCGAGTCATACTCTGGGATGATATAAGCCATGCTTGCTGCATGAGTGGTGCCCAACACCCACTCGACATACTGCGTGGCGGTGATCCGGCGAGTGCGGTTTAAGATGTTCTCGACCTTTAGATGGATAATTTTGACCGGGTCTTCAGGACTGGCAAATAGCGTCAGTGTATGACGGAGTCCGTGCGAGTTGTGCTCAAAGAGGGTGTAACCCGCTCCATGTGTGATACGGTAAGGTTGGTCCGCACCGGCGGGGAGGGGTGTGGGGGTCCAGACCTCGCTGGTTTCCTCATCCCGCAAATAAAGTGCTTCGCCAGTTGGATCGCGGACCGGGTCATTCGACCAGGGAGTGAGGCGGTTTTCGCCACTGTTTACAGCCCAGGTGCACTGGCTGCCGGCTTCGCTGACCATAAAACCAAACTCCGGATAGCCAATTACATTTACCCACGGGGCAGGGGTAGTCGTCCCGGGCGGCAAATTGATGACGTATTCTCGCCCATCGGCGCTAAAGCCTCCGTAACCATTGTAGAACTTCAGATCACCCATTTCTACTTGAGGGGGATATGCCTCTTGCTTGGTCACATCCGCCTGTCGCGTAGGTGCAAGGTCGGGCAGATGATGCACCGGGATCGAATAGCCTGGCAGTTGATCCCCCAGCGACCCATTAGCGCCGATCAGCAAAACACGCGCGGCAGTCTCCAGCAGGGTAAGTTCCTCGGGCCTCATCTGGTCATAATTCATGATGTAGATTCCGCCGCGCTGGTGCAACCACTCTTCACCATTCATCCTGCTGACCAGGCGGTAGAGCATCCCGGTCAACTCTGCCCCGTAATCGGTCTGTTGGCGATTGAGAATAACCACATCCAGCATAAATCGGCGACTGCGCAGATATTTGTGCACCTGCAGGGCTTCGCGCACCAGATCAATCTGGATGGCATTATCCAATTCTACCAGTAGGATTGGATGGTCTCCAGAGATACCAAACCGCCATAACCCAGATTGACCGAGCCGGTTGGCGGCGATCGTGTCCGGCGAAGCACGCACCTCCTTGAGTGGATAAATCAGCGCTGAGAGAACCTGCAGGGTATCCCTGAAGGCTGGGGTGGCAATTTCTTGCTTGCCCAGCCAGGTTTGGGCAGCGATATTCGCCTGGTGGAAGGAGCGCTCAACCAGTGACCAACTGAGATAACGTTTGGCCAGCGCAATAAGTGCTTCACGGCTCTCCGCCGCGAAAGTCATGAAGGCCAAATCTGCGCTTTCATGAGGTTCCAGCCTAATCTCTCCTCCAAGTGCGAAGATTGGGTCGAGAGTCGCCCCCATTGCGCCAGTCAAGTACTCCTCCGAGGTCAGGGCGGCAGGGCTGTGTAAAGTTTGATCTCGGCCAATGAAGCGGTAACGGTCTGATTCATACTTTACGATTGTCAGGCTACCTTTAACCACGAGCATGTGCCCCATGAAGATCGGTGTTTCCTGATTGGAGCGAGGGCGGCGCATGAAGATCTGCAAATTGAGCTCTGGAACAAATTCGCTTTCGATAAACAACTTATTAAAGGCGGGGTGACGGGTATCTGAAGCCTGTGGAGTGAGAATTACCTCGCCATAGGAGGTCAGGCGCAGATTGCTGGAGGTGTCTTTATTATTATGTAAGTGTATTCGCCGTATCTCCACTGGGTCTTCAGGAGCAACGGTCACTTCCATCGTTGAAATGATTTCGTTTTCAGTCCGGCGGAAGACAGCCATGTGGGCGAAGTAGGTCACCTGCATTTCCGTCGCGTCGCCGGGAACAGGTTGGTGACCGGCTGACCAAAGTCTAGTTTGTGCTTGTGGATCCAGATCCAACTCCTGAATATAAATCCAAGTTCCCCATGGGTCCAAAACACCGTCTGACTGCCAACGGGTCAGGTCAATATCGCGCCAGGAACTGTATCCGCCGCCCATGTTGGAAATGAGCACATTGAAACTGCCGTTGGAGAGCAGGTGGACCTGGGGAATGGAGGTTTGCACGGGTACTCTCCAGGGAATGATTTCCACCGGAGCAGCCGTTAGCCGCTGTACGCCCTTTACATCTTCTGCGAAGGGGTCTTGTAGCGGAACATGATGGGGTACCTGCTCCTGCAGAAGCAGCTCGACACTTTGGATGCGCAGGTCGCCATGCATTCTCTGGACCATAATGTTATCGTGAAAGAAATTACTCATCGCCATTAAGATCATGCCCTGATGGTGAGCCATATATTCTCTTACTACTGCTGAAGTTGCATCCAGAAGCAACCGATCGGTGGTGAAATCAATCGCCTCATAAACACCGTATAGCCCGAGCATATTATGCTCAACCAAATCAGCGAGGTTGAGAGCCACAGAATGTGGGTCATATCCAACTGCTATGAGCGAGGCATAGGGGGAAATAACCAAATCGTCACCCAAACCACGCTTAAAACCCAATCCGGGTACGCCAAAAGCGTGGTACTGATAATTCTGATTGGCGTCGAACCGGTAAAAACCCGATTCGGAGATCCCCCAGGGAATTCCCTTCGCTTTGCCATACTCGATTTGGCGGAGGACAGCTCCCCGGGTGCTTTCGGCCAGCAGAGTGCCTGGGTAGGAGCGTAAATAAAGTGGTGGCATCAGGTATTCAAACATCGTTCCGCTCCACGAGAGCAGGACATAGGAATCCTCAACGCGTGTCACCGGCCGGCCCAATTGCATCCAATGCGACTGCGGCACTTCTCCCTTTGCGATGGCGATGATTGAGGCGATTCGCGCCTCAGAGGCAAGAAGATCGTAATAATTTTGGTCAAGTTGACCGGCATCGAGATTAAGACCAATATGAAAGATGCGCCGCCGCATATGATAGAGGAAGCGGAAGTCCATCTCGTTCACATACTGCTCGGCTCGTGTCATGATTTGGGTGAACCTGGTGATCAGCGAATCCGAATTGGCGTCCGCAATGGCGAGGACTTGGGCAAGCTCCGCAAGCCATTCCAGCGCTGCATTTCTCGGCAATGTGGGTTCCACTACTCCGTGGTCAGGCACGTCTTCATTAACCAGTAAATAACGCAAGATTATGACTTGTGCCGTAGCAACCTGGATTTGAGCGTGAATCTCTCCAAGCGCAAGGTTGAAAGGTAGATTGGCTTTCAGAGTAACCATCGCCTGTAAGAATTGCGGCTCATGGAACCATATGGGGACATTCTCTAATAATGGAATCCAGGGTACCAGCTCGACGATTGTGCGTTGCACGGCGATGTGATGCCGCTCAACTTGCGCAGCAACTTCTTGCAGCTTCCCCAGTGCTGCCAGATCAAAAGCTGAGCGCCCCACTTCTACAAGCTCCATCAGACGGTGGGAAAGATCTTGCCAGAATGCCCCACTTACTTTCAAAAATAGTGGGTACCAGCGCTCGGGTTGGAACTGTACCGAAAGGATTTCGGTGTTAATGGCCAAAATTTTCCGGCTAATGGCTTCAACTTGCTGGTCAAACTCGGATTTCCGCATCCCCATCAGCGTCTCAGAAAGGTTGGCAAGTGTGTCCAGATAGCCTTGCCATAAATCCCATCGAAATATGGGTCCATTCGGCATGTTCTTGCAGGCCTGGGCGGTAACGATGAGACTGGCAGCTAAATTACCACTATCAACAGTGGAGATATAGCGCGGGTGAAGCGGTTGCAGAGTCAGCGTGTCGTACCAGTTTAAAAAGTGCCCTCGGTATCGTTCAAGCCGGTCCAGTGTGTCCATCGTGTTAACCAGGCGGGTCGCAAGCCCGAGCTGATCCAGATAGCCGAGATCATAGGCGGCCAGGGTTGAGGTGAGTAGCAAACCGATATTGGTTGGCGAAGTGTGATGGGCAACCCTCCCAACGGGCGACTCCTGGTAGTGATCGGGCGGCAGCCAATGATCTTCTGGACCGACGAAACGCTCGAAGAATCCCCAGGTTCGCCGGGTGACCTGACGCAGGAGGTTCACCCGTTCTTCGTTCAAGGGAATAGTATGATGAGTAAAAGGCCGATTAATCCACCACGCAATGAATGGGGAGAGCATCCACAGCATCAGCACTGGTGAAGCATAAATCAACGCTGGGGCTACGCCACTTCGGGTCATATTATTGATGAGCTGTATCCCCGTTGTGAGAATCAGCGCCAGAAATACTGATACACCCATTTTCAACCAGGTCATATTTCGACGAGCACGCAAGTTGAAAACCCGTGCGGTTTGGGCAGCAGTCGTCCACTGTAACAGATTGCGCCGACTAATGAACAGACGATAGAGCGCGGTGAAAACAGCGTCTATAAAGATATAAGCTTCATAGGGCAGAAAAGCTACTGCCAGCATCCAGCGCAGGATGTTCCAGCCTAACGGGCGCAGGGCGATCCCTGCATACTCCCCGCCCAGGATTTGCAGTGCGCTGCGGGCAATACCCGTTAGCAGGGGGATGCCAAGGGATAGCAGAACAACTGCAGTCCAAAGTCCAGTCAGATTTGGGAGGAAAATTTGACCCAAAGTGAAAATCAACAGGAGGGCCGGAGCGAGCATCGACCGGCGCAGATTGTCGAACATCTTCCAACGATCAATCATCGAGAAAGCCAGCCCTTTTCGATTGGAATGGAACAACCACGGTAAGAGTTGCCAATCTCCGCGGATCCAACGCCGCTGTCGCATGACCTGGATGTAGTAATTCTGCGGGTATTCCTCGATCATGGTGATGTCGGAAACCAACCCGGCACGGCCCATCAGGCCTTCCAAAAGGTCGTGACTGAGGACGGTGTTTTCAGGGATGAGTTTGTCCACGCTACGCTCGAAGGCGTCAACATCGTAAATGCCTTTGCCAACATAGCTCCCCTCCCCAAACAGGTCCTGGTAGGCATCAGAGACGGTGAGAGTATACAGGTCCAGCCCGGCATCCCCAGCGAAGAAACGCGTGAACCAGGAGTGGTTGACACTTTTGGGGTGAATCTCCATCCGAGGCTGCAGGATGGTGTAGCCGGAAACAACCTGACCGGTTGTTTCATCGAACACAGCCTGGTTAAGCGGATGAGCCAGTGTGCCGACCAGGCGACAGGCCGCCCCACGCGGTAAGATGGTGTCTGTGTCAAGGGTAATGACAAAACGCACGCACTGAAGTGGGCTGGTTGTTGCGGTCATATCACTTGTCAGGGTGCAGAATGACAGGTTTTTGCCGCCGCGCAGAAGCAAGTTGAGCTCATGTAGCTTACCGCGCTTGCGCTCCCAGCCGATCCAACTGCTTTCGGATGGGTTCCATTGCCGCTTTCGATGAAGGAAGTAAAAGAGTCTGTCTCCATCCACCTGGCCTTCACCCGAGAAATCACCGGGATCATTGCTGGAAACTGGACATGCATATTTGGCATTCAATGTATCGATCGCTGCGATGGCGTACTGAATCAGGTTCTCATCTTCAGGCATGGTTTCACCATCAGCGTCGTGGAAGTCAGTCAGCAAGGCAAAAAGCAGACCGGGTTCAGGGTTGCGAAGATAATGCAATTCGAGTTGGTCAATGAGCGAATCAATTTCCTCACGGCTGTTAATCATCGAGGGGATCACAACCAGAGTTCGGAATGAACCTGGAATTTCGTCTTTGAAATTAAGCTTGGGCAGAATGCGCGGTCGGATTATCAGGGTGATTAACCAGTTGACCAGGCTTGTGGCAATGGTCAGCACCGGGATCCACAGCGCTGCTCCGATTAAAAAAACAGGGATCCATTGTAACGGGACGCTCCAAAGAATTGTTGTTAGTCGTACTGCAAGCGCAAGGACCAGGAGGATCACGATGGTTAGCAGCAAAACGTTTGAGAAATAGAATGTACTGGCATGCCGGAACACCCAACGCTTAAAAGCTGTCTTGGCATCCGGCTGATAACCAATCTGCTGCTCCAGAGTAGCCCGGCCTTTCCCGATTAGAAATTCTCCGATATGCGTAGCATTGCTAGGTAAAACGGCGGCGTCCAGTATGCTTGTGCGTCCATCCAGTCCTGTGGGGGGAGCCACACCGACCACCGAGTTGATGGTCAAATCCTCCCGGTTGGCATTGGAGCGTTCCGAGACAGTAGCGCGGGCCAGGACAAGTGCAATCTCCCCCAACTCGTTCTCGTCCCGCCCGGTTGCAAAGGAGAGCATTTCGATCTCTTTGCGGTACATGTCTCGGGTTTTGAAATCCATCCGGGGATAAACCCCGGCCGGGTCCTCTCGCAGCGTTTGTTCCAGGCAGCTTATGGATTCAAAGAAATCGCTCCAATTCTGTTCAGAGATGGTTCTCAGGCTGAGGATCGTATTGGCGATACTGACTTTGTTTGCGGCTTCTCCAGCCGCAGTCTCCCAGGCGGATAGAGGATCGCCGTTCCCCGCCAGTTGTGGAACAACCGGGGGCAATTTTGGGGGATTTACTGGACGAATCGCTGATACAAGTGCATATGCCAGGAATTCGATCAGGCTATAGCGCAGGAAGATCGGCAAAGCCCACAACTCGCCCATTGTCAGTGGGACTTGTTCCTGGAATTGAATAAGGATCGTCTGCAATTCAATTGGGTCAAGCAAAAAATGTTGATATGAGATTGCCGCCCGTGCAATGGCATAAATGCGCGGAAGACCCATCAGAGGCCCGCTGGTTAACTTGGGCAGCTGCTTATAAAACCCGGATGGTAAATCCTCCTTGATTTGCAAAAGGGCTTGGCGAATTATGTAGTAGTTGTCCAGCACCCAGTCAGAGGCAAGTGTAAGGGATAATTTCTGTTGTGATACTTTGCGGAAATAGCTGTGGGCCTCGGCCAGCCAGGACTCATATAACCCCAGATCGTGCCCGGGTAAGTCACGTCCTCTCAGGTTGGCTTTCAAACCTCGACTCGGTTTGCTTCGGCTGGCCTCCCGGTAATTACTTGTCAAAGAATTGACCAAGTCCTGGATCTGTTCTGCTTTAGTAGCAGGGGAATTCACCGAGGAATCAAAATCTAGTTCCTGGGCCTGGCTTGTCCGGTCATCAAGCATGCTTAACGTCTCCCGGATTTTTCAGCAGCAATCTCCGCAGCGGTTGGCTGGACCTGGGAACGCAATACATCCTGGATCACCAGGACGGGCTTGGTGCCATGCTCTATGTAATTCCGAGAAATGCTGCCGTAGGGCCAGGTGGTTTGCCCGGTATAACCGTGGGCACACAATAAGACCAGGTCTATCTCCTCATCCTGACTGGCCAGTTCCTGAATGGCGGAAGATACACTAATATTCTCAATCAGGCAAGTCTCGCATTCGACGGGTAAGCGCCCTTTCATCTCGTCCAGGTAAAACCTCATAGACTGGCGACTGACAATCATCAATTGTTCAGCGAGTTGTTCAATCTCAACAGGGTAGGGTTCGGGAACGGGAATTTCCGGTGGCTTAATGACGGCAGCGAGGATAAGCTTTGTTTTGGGTGATGGGGTCGCGGCCACAATTTTATGGAGTGAATGGTTATATGGCTCAGATACCAATCCCGTTGACATTTCTCCGCGAGCCAGAGCAATCCCGGCGGCCAGGGAACACTCTGCGCGGCGCGAGCTGTCGATCGGGAGGAGAATGCGGCGGTAGCGAATCCTGGCATTCTCCATCGCAGGTTGGTCATAAGCGCGCACGATCAGAACAGGCAAATAAATCAAGTTGATCACCTTCTGGGTGACACTACTGATGTTAACGCGGCTCAATCCGCCCGAGCCGTGCGTGCTGATAACGAGCAGGTCTATATTATTGGTGTAAGCAAAGTTGACGATGTTTTCCGCCGGTTTTCCCTCCTGAATTGAATATTCTACCCGGTCTTTTAATTCATCTGTGCCCCTGGTTTGCGTGCCTTTGGATTCAAGTGAGCTTACATTCAGGTTTCTACGAATCCGCGCCGCAATTGCACTCATATACATATCGGCTTCCGTTTTTCGGATTTGCCAGCTCAATGGATCGACGGGATTTGGGTTTTCATGATAAGAAGTCGGATCAAGAACCTGCAATAGGACAATGGCAGATCCAAAGATGCGGGCGAATTGCTCTGCATGAGGGATCGCTCGTTCTGCAAGCTTTGAACCATCCAATGGAACTAGGATTCGGTTAAACATAAAAAATTCTCCATTCTTGAGAGTGCAAGTAAAGGAGGCTCAATCGGGACTCAGCAGAACACTGGTTTCGCAATTTCACAGGGACTACCAGGACGGTCGATTGGGCGAAAGCTGCCTGGTATTATTTTATGAAAAAGAACCTATCATTGTCCCTGATACAATCTATAAAATATCTAACAATTATCCAGATTCAATCTGGCTCGCTGTGGAAACAGCTGCCGTTTTCCTATGTTTTATATTGCCTTTGTCTGTTATATAATTAATAGCAAAATAGCGAACATTCCTCGCTATTCCAGAAGATTAACAGGCAGGAACCCATTATGCTGGATATGCAAAACCTGGTTCAAAACGAAATCCACCTCAGTCAAATTGCAGAAAACATCGAGCAAGTTGTCTGGCTGCGAGATATTCGTTCCGACCGCATTCTCTATGTAAGCCCGGCTTTTGAGTCGGTTTGGGGTCGTTCCTGTCAAAGTCTGTATATCGACCCGTTGATCTTGATCGAAAGTGTTCACCCGGAAGATCGGGTACAAGTAATGGTTGCCCGGCCGCACTCCGACCTCAAGCCGTTCAACCAGGCTTACCGAATTCTTCGCCCAGATGGGACTTTACGCTGGATTTTTGAGCGCACTTTCAGGCTCCATGATGAAATCGGAGAGTCTGACTATCTGTTTTGTATTGCTCAAGATATCACTGACCAAAAGCAGGTCGATCTGTCGCTGCATAAAACCCTGGACCGCATTCGTGAACAATTTACCATTAGTCACAAGATGAGCCTGGCTCGTAAACCCGAAGCAGTGCTCAAAACATTGATGTCTGCGCATGAGCTGCGCTCTGCCCAACGGGCTAACCTGCTTTTCTTCGATAATCCAAAGGTTGCCTCTGCCCGTGGATTGGTGTTGACCGCCGCCTGGCTATCCAACCAAAACCTTTCTCCCTGGTTGAGCGAAACCACTTTATATGAGGAGCCTGCCTTATGGGATCTGTTACAACCCAGCCGGGCGGTGGTCATCACAGATATAGAATCCGATCCTCGTATAACGCCCATGTTGCGTGACTTTTTGAAGGATGGACAGATCCAAACCCTGGTAATCTTCCCCTTGGTTGCATCGGGGGATTGGCTTGGATGTTTGCTGGTTTATTACAAACATAACCATCCTCTCAATCATAACGAATTGCGTCAATTGAAAGTGCTCGTTGATCAAGCCACGATCTCCCTCTACAACCTCCAATTGCTGGAGGTGGAGGCAGAATCCCGCCACGAGGCTGAGCGCGCCAATGAAATTAAGACAGAATTCCTGGCGATGATCTCACATGAGTTGCGAACGCCATTGACCTCCATTATCGGGTTCACGACCACCTTGTTGGCCGAAGATGTCACCTGGGAGCCTGCCGAACAGCGCGATTTCATCCTGACGATTCAGCAGGAAGCCAACCGCCTCGAGGAGCTCATTGCTCATCTGTTGGATCTCTCCCGCCTGGAAGCGGGAATGTTGCCGATTTCGCAAAAACCTAGTTTTCTCAACGAAATCATTGACGACGTGTTACCGCAACTTTATATCTTGACCAACAGGCATAAAATCACCTTACATTTGCCTGCCAACCTGCCAGCGGTTTATGTGGATGCAAAGCGGATCGGCCAGGTGCTGGTCAATCTGGTGCGGAACGCATCCACCTATGCCCCCACTGGGACTGAAATCAGCATCTCAGCCACGGTGCGGGGAGGTTTTGTCCAGATGAATGTTAGTGATCAGGGGCCAGGTATCCCAGTAGACGAACATAAAAAGGTATTTAAGGCTTTTCGGCGAGGTGTAAACATCGAGAATGGCCCGGTACAAGGCGCTGGTTTAGGATTGGCAATTTGCAAAGGCCTGGTGGAAGCTCATGGCGGCCGAATCTGGATTAAGAAAAAGAACTCTCCAGGAGCGACCATCGCCTTCACAGTTCCACTCGTCCCTGTAGATCATTCCGCACACCTTGTAAAAGTGGAGGAATAGAGAATGGGGAATATATTAGTTGTTGAAGATGACCCAAATATCCGCAAACTGGTGCGGGTTAACCTGGTGAAACGCGGTTATTCCGTCAGCGAAGCGGCAGACAGCCATCAGGCAATTGCCCTGTTTCAAAAAGAACCGGTGGATCTGGTTCTGCTTGACTTGATGCTGCCCGGTCTTTCGGGGGTCGATATCTGCGCCTGGATTCGGGCCCGCTCGGATGTACCCATCATCATATTGAGTGCCCGGTTGGAGGAAGACCTTAAAGTCGCTGCTCTGGATGCCGGAGCGGATGACTACGTAACCAAACCTTTTGGACAGGAAGAATTGCTGGCGCGCGTCCGCGCCTTCCTGCGCCGGACCTATATCTCTGCTAAAACATCGGAAACAAAGGTGGAGATCGGTGATTTGCGAATTGATCTGGCAGAACGCCGGGTTTTCATCGCCGAGGTGGATCTACACCTCACCAAAACGGAGTATGCCATCCTTTCCAACCTGGCACGTCACCTGGATTCGATTGTGACTCATGATGAGTTGATTACCGAAGTGTGGGGTTCAGAATATCGGGGATCCAACCATTATTTGCATACTTATCTCGGCCGTTTGCGCAAAAAAATGGGGGAATATGGCGTGTTGATCGAGACAATCCCTGGAATGGGATATAACTTGCACTCCAAGAAAATCTACTAACCTAACTCCTTATTTGATGTTTTTTATTCAAACCTGACCTGAGGTAGCTGCCAAAAAATCGTTTTGTGTGTCCCACACATCCGGGTGTGCGAGCAGTTTTTTTGCTTGAATTCGAGACAGCATCTTGAGTCACTGCAAGGGCATCCCTTGCCATATGCTGCCTCGGTCTTCAATCACGGGATTGCTTTGCAATGGCAATAATTATTCCCTTGAACTGACTTTATATAGTTATTTAACAGGTTGTATTAGGGACATCGATAGCTCCTTTCAGATAGGATGGTAGGTAGGCAAGAACCATCTATTGAAAGGACATCCAATGGATCCCGATCGTAACGACGGCCATAACTTAAAACCGTATATCCTCATTCAGCCGAATATTGGGCTGGATGGCGATGTCCGTCATTCGGTTGTGGAAATTCTCAACAAGACTCTGGCTAATGAGGCAGTGTTAACCGTAAAAACTCGCAATGCCCACTGGAATGTCAGCGGAGTGGGCTTCTTCGAGTTGTTTATCCTTTTTAATTCACAATACCAACAGTTGAATGATATTTCTGACGAGATAGCCGAGCGGGTGCGGATACTGGGTGGGATTGCCATTGGCAGTCTCCAGGAATTTATCCATTTCACTCGGCTGGAAGAGAAGCCCGGGATTATCCCCGATATCTTGAATCTTTTAGCTGACCATGAAACCTTGATTCGTTTCTTGCGTGAAGACGCCAGAAAGTGCACCGAGGAGTATGAGGACGAAGGTACATTCGAGTTACTGGTAAGCGTTATGCGTTTTCATGAAAAGATGGCCTGGATGCTGCGCAATTATTTTGAGCCAGTCCTTACCTTTGATGAGAAAAGTGTAAATTAAGGTCACACTCTGGTTGGCTTTGGAGGCTTACTGGACGCATAGTAGTTGATGCAGAGGTATGAATGAATGAAATACAGATTACCGAGATCGTGGAACGGTTTTGCCGGAAGAGTGAACCGGCAGAAGGGCCAATCAAGGTCATCCGAATTCCAGACTACAAAACGGTGTATGTCGAGCAGTTTGGGGAGGACGGGCGCTCAATCATCCTGACCGAAATTAAGGTGGATGGAAAAACCTACTATGCAGGCTATAGTTCGCTCAGTGAAACTGTTTTTGTGAGCCAGGCGGGCCTGGGCTAATGAATGAAAAATTGCAGATCCTTTGATTGATGCCTTTGGTCACAATCAAAGATTGAGCCAGAAACAAATTATGGTGAAAGCCAGAAAAGGAAATTGAAAGATGAACGATCAACGATCAGAAAACAGAGTTCGCCGGGATGCTGCCAGAGTCAAAAAAGATATCGGCACCCTGGTGGAAGATAGTGTCTCTCATGTGGACCAGGGATTTGAAGAAATAACGAGCGACACAAAAGAGTCTGTGGTTAATGCTGCAGCAACCGTTAAGAAAGATGTTGGACGTGGGATCAAGCGCTTCAACGTCAAGGCTCAAGAAATTGCCAACCAATATCTGGGCAGCGTCGGCAAGAAGGCGACCAGATACCCCTGGGTGTCAATCGCGATCGTCCTCGTGCTGGGTTTCCTGCTGGGCAGCTTAATCAAACCCGCCCGACAGCCTCTTGGATAAGATCAATTTTTTCACAATCAGTTTAAAGGAGAATAACGATGAACAACGATGTTTTTCAAGGCAAGTGGAAACAAATTCGCGGCCAGGTAAAAGTTTGGTGGGGCAAACTTACGGATGACGATTTGGATAAAGTCAACGGTGAGTATGACAAATTTATCGGTTTGCTCCAGGAGAAGTATGGTTACACCCGGCAGCAAGCTGAAGAAGAATACGAAAGAATAACAAAATGACAGATTACAAAGAAGTACGAACCACGTCACATGAACAGGGACAAGAACAACGAGCGGCCACCTTTAAAGCCACACAGGTTGTTTGGTTACTGCTTGGATTACTTGAAGCCCTGATTGCACTACGGGTGGTATTCAAGTTGATCGGGGTCAATGCGGCTAATTCTTTTGCTGCATTCCTTTACAGCGTAACCAACATATTCGTGGCTCCTTTTGCATCTTTGACAGGCGCCCCGGCAGCTGGCGGAATGGTGTTGGAAATTTCTTCCATCATCGCCATGATCATATATGCTTTGATTGCCTGGGCGCTTGCGAAAATCATCTGGGTGGCTTTCTACCGCCCGCGCGGACCTGTGAGTGTCAATCAGACGAGTGTTTCGGATCATACCCCACCGCAAGCACCCCTGGGTGTCAGCCAAACGGTCACAACGGATCGCACCACAACCCAGGCTCCAATCGGAACCAGTCAAACGACTGTCACTGAAAGTACAAATACCCAGACGCCAGGTTTGCTTTAATCACAGGATGGGCATATACCGGTTTCTTCGTGAAACCGGTGAAAAGCCCGAAGTTGAAGAACACTCTGAAAGGAGAAATAGAATGAACTTTATAAATTTCGTTGCATGGCTCACTGCCGGGGCTGTTATCGGCTGGTTCGCCAGCCGGATGGTTGATGTAGAAAAGCGGCGGGTACTAAAGCTTGTGCCTGTCGAAAAGTAAAACGCTAAGAACTAGATCCACGGGTAGGTTTCTCTGGCGGAACACGTGTGCGCTTCAACAACCGGACACGCCGGAAAGATTGTCAAAATATACATTACAGAATTGAAATAGATATTTGGAGGATGATCATGAATATACTTTCTTGGGTTGTCGTAGGTTTGATCGCCGGATTTTTGGCGGGCCAGGTTATGAGGGGTGGGGGTTATGGCTTAATCGGTGACATCATTGTCGGTATCCTTGGCGGATTGTTGGGAGGCTGGATTGGGTCCAGATTCCTGAATATCGATGGTGGTGTTTCCGGGATCAATCTGGAGTCGATCCTGATTGCGTTTGCTGGAGCGGTACTGCTGATCCTCGTTTTGCGCATGATCGGCGGTCGAAGAAACGTACGGGATAATCGAGTGTAAGGAATTAAGCTGAAAAAGGTCTTAAGTCATCACACAAAGCAGTGTTGATAACGATGAAAAAATGCTCATTGTAGATGCCAATAATGGAACCATTTCCCTCGTTTTTTGAGGAAAAAGGAAAGAGATTCAATGTTCGAAGATCAAGAGTCCAATGATGGTGCGGTGGATCGTCGTGAAGAAACATTAATCACACGCCATCCTGGCTACACTGCAACCGAGCAGGTTGTAGTTGATGTTGCCGCAGAACGCCGGATGAAATTGTTCCAGGTCAACCGCATCATGTGGAGCATTCTAGCCTTATTGGAGATTTTGCTGGCTGCTCGCTTTTTATTGAGATTGATTGTAGCCAATCCAGCGAGTGGATTTGCCATGCTCATGTACGGAGTCACGGGAGTGTTTGTTGCGCCGTTCAATGGATTGATTGGGACACCTACCCCTGGCGGGTCACCCATCGAGCTTACCACGCTCATTGCCATGGCTGTTTATGCACTGATATTTTTAGGTGTCGCATATGTTATCAGGCTGATAACGGACCGTCCATCTGTACTTTCTTTCACTCGCACAACTCGTGAACAGACACCTGGCGGTGAAGGAAACGTACGCACAACTCACACTACAATCTCCAAAGGCAAGATGTGATTCACATGTTGGGTGTTAGCGTGCGAAAAGTTTATCGTTAGCGAGCATACCCTACGTGGACCTGCTGCTGTGTGATGAATACAGGTGCGGGTCCACGGTATGGGAAACCAAAACAAAGGGTAATTTGATGAAAGTGGCCTGTCGTCGGTTTGGAAGCTGGTTAATATTAGCCCTAATGGCTCAGATGCTGTTGGGGTGTACTGATTATTCTTCAACCATACCCGAATATTCAACCGTAACCATACCGTTAGGTTCTCCAAAATCCGATTATTTTTCCGCCCAGGCCACAATCGATGCTGGCCAGAGCCAGTTATTGGACTTATCCTTTAAAGCAACTCAAGTCAGCCTGGACCTGGCTCAAGCTGCCAATGCAGCTGCCCAATTAACTCAGGAATTTATCCAACGCCAGAAGCTGGATTTGGATTACCAGGCAACCATCGTCAGTCGGAATATCACGCAGGCTGCTGCCACGCAGCAGTTCATCCTGCGACAAACACAAATCGCCATGGATGCTACTGCAGTTGCACAAAGTAACGCGGCTACAGCAGCCCAATCCGCCTATTTGGTGAGTGTTTCGCAAACAGCCCAAGTCCAGGCAATATTGGATGCCCGGGTTGCACAAACCGATCAAGCAGTGGCTGCATTAACGGCTTACCCGATGACGGCAACTCCCTTCGCCATGACCCAGGCGGCTCTTCTTATGCAACAATATGACCGGGAGCAACAATCTTTTAAGGAACGGATAGTCGCCCCTTTATTACCTTTTCTTGTAATCCTTGTATTTTTTCTCTTCATTCTGTTAGCAATTTTAGTTTATCGTCGGATCATCCCGATACCCTGGTCTCGCCGCTTGCGTATCGCGGCTGGAAATGATCATTCCGTACCCGTGACAACGGTGGATGGAGTGCTTGTGGACCGTGATCCAGGGTTTGATTCGTCAATCTCGTATGATCTACCATCGCCAAACCCACCCGGATTGTCTGGTCAAAAAACAGTTTATGTGGAAATTATCGATCCATCTGAACCCCCGGTTGCGCATTGGATTGCTGAGGTTGAGCAACAATTGGCCGATAGGGGAGGGGTTTCGCAATGAGTGTCAATCGTTATCTCCCAGCTGCCCAGTTTATTGCCGAAGCGTTTCCAGGCATCCTGGCCGACCTGGGTCTAAATCCACTCATTAGTCGTTTTGTTTTGACCGAAAGCGAGCGCGGTGACGCCTGGTTGTTTGTGGTCATGGATGGCAGCGTTATAGAAACCCTCGATTCCTATGCCTTGCCCAGTGTGTTATCTCGCCTGTCTGCAGTATTACAAGGGCATGTTGTATTATTTAGCAACTCCTTTGGGCTGCGCTATGCCATCCTGCTCAGTCCAGCCAGGAATTTGGCTGACACCACCCCGCCAACAACGGAGCTATTTTCGATGGATTTTTAAGCAGAGCTAAAGAAGTTTTTCCTTATCTGGTGTTTCAACCTGGGCTAGCCGCAAAAATTCATTTGGCGTGGTCGGCATCGGCCCAAGCAGCTTATGTATAAGATTTTCGAGGAAAACAAGATGAATGTGGAGATTCGTGGCAAGAATAAACGATCAATGCGTGCCAAGCTGATCTTCAATCCCAGCGCGGGCGCAGCCAGAGCAAAACCCATCAAAATCGTAGATGTGATCCACGAGATGCAGACCTGGAAGCTTGTGCCAGAGGCTTTTCTGGTTGAACCAGGCTGCGATCTGCCCGGGGTGATCCAGGATGCCCTAGCCCGGGGCATCCGCATGTTCGTGGTCTGCGGTGGTGACGGTACCATCTCTGCTGTAGCCAGAACTTTAGCTGGCACGCCTGCCACCCTGGGAATAATCCCAATTGGCACGCAGAATAACACAGCTCTCAGTCTGGGCATCCCTTCGGATGTCCCGGCTGCAATCGAGATCCTGCGGACGGGTCGGCGGATTAAGGTGGATGTTGGTATGGCTGTCTGCGGCAAAATTACCACACCTTTCCTGGAAGCTTGCACGGTGGGACTGGTTTCCACTCTTTTTCCGTCTGTCGACGATATTCAGCACGGTAACCTGGCACAGATCGGCGATTTTCTGACAAAATTGGCCTCTTCCCCGCCAGCCGAGATTCGTCTCTTCATGGATGACAATCAAGAGATTCAAAATTTGGGGCATGTTGTAGTAGTCTCCAATATGCCCTATATCGGCTTTCATTATCAGGTTGGTCCTGCTTCCTCGTTTAAAGATGGCCTGCTGGATGTTTTATTCTTTGCCGACCTGTCCAAGATGGACCTGTTGGGTTATGTTTTGCAGGGTGTGGGGGAAGGCAAGCCAGAAGATCCACGTATTCAGCATTTCCACGTGCGCAGGGTGGAGATTGATACCCACCCTGCCATGCCGGTTATGGCAGATGGAACCGGGCTGGGGGAAGGCCGGGTGAGGATCGAAGTGCGCCGCCGGGTCCTGGCCGTGATGGTCGGATCATCAGAAGGCTTGTCTGCTCCGGCTGCGAGCCCTGAGCAACCAGCGGATGAAGCAAAGCTTGCCTGAAGGGAAGGTTCATCAAGCCTGGGGGCGATTGACGCTTTGGGTGAATCAGCATCAACAGATTACCCGGCTGATTCTCCTGACAATTTGCTTGGCAATTTTTCTCGTGTTTCTCCCACCGTATATGCGGATTGTTTTTTGGAACGGTTTGCAATTTCACAAATTCCTGGCAGGCATGCTTTTGGTTTTTAGCTTACTGGGTATCTCCCTGGTATGGTCGACCGGCCAACGTTTGGATGCCTGGGCCTTCTTGTTATTTAATGTGCGGGGTCAGCGCCCCGTCTGGCTGGACTTGATTATGAAAGTGCTTACCCAGATTGGCAGTGCAAGTGTTGCCCTTGCGGTTGCCCTGGTTCTTTATTTAATTGGCGATCGCATGCTGTCATACAAACTCTTGTTGGGGACTTTGACATTATGGCTGGTTGTCGAGTTGATAAAATTTCTTGTCCACCGATCTCGGCCTTTTATCCGATTGACCCAGACGCGCATCGTTGGGAACCGGGCCCGAGGTCGCTCTTTCCCCAGTGGCCACACCAGCCAGGTCTTTTTTATGGCAACCCTGATAACCCAGCACTTCCACTCCAGTCTCTGGGTAGTGATTCTGTTATTCGCTTCGGCGTTTCTAGTGGGGATCACACGCATGTATATCGGGGCGCATTACCCACGCGATGTGCTGGCAGGCGCCATCCTGGGCGGTGTCTGGGGGTTACTTGGGATAATTCTCAACCCATTCCCATAAATTAATAGTTTTTTTTTAGGTAGTATTAGGGACGTAGATAGCTCCTTTCGAATAGTATGGTATGTAGCAAAAAATATGGGATGAAAGGAGACTGCATGGGAATTAATCGCAACAATTCAACCAATTTAAAGATGCAGGTTGAGATCCAGCCGAACATCGGCCTTGATTACCAGGCCCAACTGGCTGTGGTTAAAATCCTAAATATCACCCTGGCGGATGAAGCATTGCTCACCCTGAAAACCCGTAACGCCCATTGGAATGTGAGTGGAGCAGGCTTCTTAGAGTTGCATTATTTGCTTTTCAACTCTCAATATGAACAACTTAACGACATCTCTGATGAGATTGCAGAGCGAGCGCGAATGCTGGGCGGTATTGCGATTGGCAGCCTTCATGAAATTATTCGTTCCACCCGGCTGCAGGAACAGCCCGGGAAGACCCCCGATCTTATGGATCTTTTGGCCGATCATGAAGCATTGATTCGTTTTTTGCGTGAGGATGCAAAAAAGTGTTCAGAGGATTACGAGGACGAAGGCACTTTTGAATTGATGATAGGCGTGATGCGCCTGCATGAAAAGATGGCCTGGATGCTTCGTTCCTATAACGAGTCCGAGCTGATTGTCAGTGAAGACCAGAAAAGGATTTTGTAGGATGGACGATCAACCATTAAAAAATGAGATTAACCATGAACCAGGCAAAGCAAAAAAAGAATTCAGCATCCTGTTTGAAGACGAACCTTCTCAATTAAAGGATGAGACTGAAGAATTGGCCAGTGCCACAACAGAGCCAGTAGATGGGATTACGACGATTATGGAGAAGGAGGTTGGACAAGTATGGAGTCAACACTACTTTAACGCAAAAGTGGTCACCCATAAAATTCAAGGTGGTTTTGGCGCAAAAGCAGCCCGTTAATCCCTGGATGATGTTGGTATTCCTTTGGGAATTTATTGAAACACGCCCGACGTCTGTGTAGGCGGTTTCAGAAAAAAAGAAAAGTAGATCATCAAAAATCGCACGGTATTCCGTGCAAAAAACTATCACATAGGAGAGAAGAATGAACATTATTATTTACCTGGTTGTTGCTGCTGTAATCGGTTGGGTTGCGACTGAAATCATGCGTGATCGCTCAAACCTGCTGATGAACATCATTGTGGCTATCGTCGGCGCATTCCTGGCAGGTTGGTTCCTCAGCCCAATTTTCGGAGTCGGGACGATCAACGATGCGATCACCCTGCCAACCATGCTGGTGACTTTGCTGGGTGCGATCATCCTGTTGGCGATCGTCCGTTTCATTCGCCGCAGAAGATAATCTGGTCATTTTCAATCGCAAACGCCATGCGAAGCAGGGGTGCTGTGAGGCACCCCTGCCAATCTCAAAAATCGATCCTGGTTTTCCGTCAGGACCAAACTCAAGCAGGTCATCTTGTCAAACAGCCAGGTAATTTTCCATTATCCGGGTGATCCTGCACAGGAAGTCAATCCAACATCAACAAACGATCAGACCACTTCTTGTTATTTTTAAGGATACAAAATGGACACTCTGGCTGATGAATCAAAATTGGAGCAAGATCGATCGGATCTCATTCCTCGATCAACTCTTGTCCTGGCTGGTATTTTCAGTTGGTTGAGGTGGTTCTTTACACTCACCGAGGAAGACCGATTGGCCGCTGGAATCGATGTGGAGGGCAAAGATATTTTGCCCTGGGTTCGTTGAATTCAGCACAGTGGCTTGGGCTCCGGCCATGCAGATCCTTGTCACTGCTATTGGAAGTTTCACCTCACCAGGCTTTCCGGTGAGACCTGTAGGTCAACTGCCACCCGGCCAACGGGTTGGGTGGCTTTCATAGGATCAACTAAAAGGAGAAATCTCATGTGGACTGTAATCGTGATTCTGGTGGTTCTGTGGCTGCTCGGCTTTTTCGGTCGGAACATTAGTCCAAGGTTCCCAAAGACTGGTAGTTGGATTCACACTCTGATCGTTATCGCTCTGATCCTCGTCGTATTGAAGCTGCTGAATATCATCTAGATCTCTCACGCTTCAACGATAAAACCGGGTCGGCTGAAGCTGATGAGGTTGAACCGCAAAGCCACCTGCCGCCTGGTCAACTATTCAGGTGGCGGGTGGCAACGATTATTGGAATCTACAAAGGAGAGCCTCCATGACTGCGAACGATAAACATCATCGGTCAATATTACAGAGCATAGCCCACAAGGCAATGCTTGAGAGAGGCTTGCTTCCCGATTTCTCAGCCGCAGCTCTTGCTGAACTTGAAGAGATTCAAGCGCCTGTCTCTTTGACCAATGAATTGACTCGTGATCTCAGGAGGCTTTCATGGGCATCCATCGACAATGATGATTCTCTCGACTTGGATCAGCTTGCTGTAGCTGAGACATTGCCCGGAGATCAGGTCAAGATCCTGGTTGCTGTGGCGGATGTAGATTCGCTCGTTATTAATGGAACAGCCATTAACGAACATGCGCAGCATAATACCACCTCTGTTTACACTGCGGGCATGATTTTCCCGATGATTCCCGAAAAGCTTTCCACCGACTTCACCTCCTTGAATGAAGGGGAAGATCGCCTGGCTGTCGTCGTCGAAATGGTTATCGGCGTGGATGGATCCCTTCAGGATTCGGATGTCTATCTGGCACAGGTCCGCAATCAGGCAAAGCTTGCCTATAACAGACTTGCAACCTGGTTGGAAGGGAATGAAACGGTTCCTGAGGAGGTAGCTGCTGTAAATGGAATGGCTGAAAATCTACGCTTGCAAGACAAAGCAGCCCAACGGATGAAGAATTTACGCCATGTTAACGGAGCGCTCAGCCTGGAAACAATTGAAGCCAAACCGGTATTTGATGATGATCAAATCCGTGCGCTCGAAATTGAAGAGAAGAATCGCGCCAAAGAAATTATTGAGAATTTTATGATTGCAGCAAACGGTGTCACTGCTCGTTTTTTGTCATCAAAGAAATTTCCTTCAATTCGCCGGGTTGTACGCATGCCAAAACGCTGGGATCGAATTGTCGAGATTGCCAGTGACCTTGGGGTCAAGCTTCCTTCCGGGCCGGATTCTAAAGCGCTGGAGGAATTTCTGATTAAAGAGAAAGCAGACGATCCACTTCGATTTCCGGACCTATCACTGGCAATTATCAAATTGCTAGGATCTGGGGAATACGTTGCGGAGCTTCCAGACGCAACACCTGCAGGACATTTTGGCCTGGCGGTCAAAGATTACGGTCATTCCACAGCCCCTAACCGCCGATTTGCCGATCTGGTCACCCAACGCTTATTGAAAGCTGCCATAAAGGGAGAACCTTTACCATACCGAATGGATGAATTGGAGGCTCTGGCTGTTCATTTTACCAAAGCGGAAGATGCAGCCAATAAAGTTGAACGCCAGGTTGGCAAATCTGCAGCCGCGCTTCTCCTTGAATCCAGAATCGGAGAGCATTTTAACTCGATTGTCACAGGTGCTTCCGAGAAAGGCACCTGGGTTCGGTGTCTCGATGTTCCGGTCGAAGGAAAATTGGTACAGGGGTTCGAAGGGGTGGATGTTGGTGACCGGATTAAAGTACAGCTTATTTCTATAAATGTTGAGATGGGATTTATCGATTTCCAAAAAGTCGGTGGTTCAAGAAACTAATCTGAAAAACGAAACGGAGTAACACAATGGAAGAAAAAATGATTAAGACAGACAAACCGAAAGCAAAACGATTACCCAAAGGGCAGAGAACGCACGCCCGCCGGGTGAAACAGGAAGCTCGCAAAGAAGCCGTCATTGTAAACCCAAAACAATAAATAACGTGTTCGGATAAGCATTTTGCGTTAATACGAGATAAGTCTTTGCGCGGAGCAATCTCATTTTCCTGACATGGGATTGCTCCACCCGCAAGGAGAATCAGAGCAATTCTGGAAAGGCTTAAGAAAGAGATTCGGGTACCTTTCTGTAACGGTTGTAACCAAGGAGTCTCATGAAAAAAGAAGTAGGTCTATGGATTGATCACCGCAAGGCGGTGATTGTGATCATCGAAAACGAGGTTGTCACAACCCGGGAAATACAATCGAACATTGAGAAGCATGTCCGATTTTCGGCCGGTTCGCGTTCGAAAGCTCCAAATAAACCACAAGGGTCAACCGCGGAGGACATGCGCGACCGTCAGTTTGGAAACCACCTGGATGGTTTCTATGCTGGGGTCATCTCCTTTGTTCGAGGTGCTGATTCAATTTTGATATTTGGCCCGGGTGAGGCGAAAGTGGAATTGGAAAATTGTCTCAAGCTTCAAGACCTCGGAGGACTGATTGTGGGTGTGCAAGCCATTGATAAGAAGACAAATCCCCAAATCGAAGCCAAAGTTCGGGACTATTTCCTAAGAAAAAGATTTTCCATATAAATTTTAGGAGGAGGCAGGCATGAAAATATTACTGGTTTACCCGGAATTCCCAGACACTTTTTGGAGTTTTAAGCATGCCTTAAAATTTATCCGAAAGAAGGCAGGTGCTCCTCCGCTGGGTTTGTTAACTGTTGCAGCCATGTTGCCTCCTGAGTGGGAAAAGCGGTTGGTCGATCTCAACGTGACCAACCTCAGGGATGAAGACTTGAAATGGGCTGATTATGTCTTTCTGAGCGCCATGGCGGTTCAACGTGAATCGGTGCGGACCATTCTCAAACGCTGTGAAGCAACGGGTGTGAAAGTAGTGGCAGGCGGTCCGCTCTTCACAATGGAATTCGAGAAATACCCGGAGGTGGATTATTTTGTCTTGAACGAGGCTGAGGAAACCCTTGCGCCATTCTTACGCGACCTGGAACAGGGCCAGGCCCAACGCGTTTATGCCTCAGCAGAATTTCCTGATATCCATCAGACTCCTGTCCCCCTCTGGAGTTTGGTAAACCTCAAACATTACAGCACCGTCGCCATTCAGTTTTCGCGCGGCTGCCCGTTCAATTGTGACTTCTGCAATGTAACATCGTTGTTGGGACACCGCCCGCGCACTAAAACAGCCGTTCAGATTATTGCCGAGTTGGACAGCATTTATGCGATGGGTTGGCGCAACAGCATCTTCTTCGTGGATGATAACTTCATCGGGAATAAGAAGTACATCAAGACCGAGGTGTTGCCAGCCCTGATTGAATGGCGCAAGGGGAAAACAGGGGTACCGTTCAGCACAGAAGCTTCCATTAACCTGGCGGATGATCCAGAACTGCTCAGACTGATGGTGCAAGCTGGATTCGACACAGTTTTTGTTGGGATTGAGACGCCCAATGAAGACAGCCTGACTGAATGCAGTAAGAACCAAAATAAGGGGCGTGATCTGGTGGAGAGTGTCAAAATACTACAGCGGGCAGGCCTCCAGGTCCAGGGCGGTTTCATCGTTGGGTTCGACAATGATTCCTCTTCGATTTTCCAACAGCAAATTGATTTCATTCAGAAGAGTGGCATTGTGACAGCCATGGTTGGATTGCTGCAAGCACCCTTGGGAACGCGTCTTTACGACCGCATGCAAGAAGAAGGTCGCCTGGTGGCTGACTTTTCCGGGGATAATGTCGATGGCTCGACCAATATCGTTCCAAAGATGGGAATAAAACCCCTTAAGGAAGGGTATCGCAATATTTTAAGCCAGATCTATGAGCCCAAGTTATATTATGCGCGGGTTATGACCTTTCTGCGCGAATTCAGACCACCTCAAATCAAAGCTCATTTAGACCCCGAATATTTCCTGGCCCTGTGGCGCTCCATTTACCACCTGGGCATCCGTGGGATTGAACGCGTCCATTACTGGAAGCTCTTTTTTTGGACTCTGATATGGCGTCCAAGCCTCTTCCCCCTGGCGATTACATTATCAATCTATGGATTTCATTTCCGCCAGGTCGCAGCTCTGCATGTCAGTTCATGATCCTTAACGTAGAACGATGATGAACCGAAAAATAATTTTCCTAAATCAGCTGGTAGTGGCCGTTTGCCTGGCTTGTCACCAACCATGTTGAAAGGATAGGGAATGTATGGAAATCCAACCTTCCTCACAACCGAATCACTGGCCATTCCGACGGGTTGCATGGGCAACGCTTGTCCTGGTTTTTGTTGTGCTTGGTTTCTGGCTCCTCTATCGTTTTTACATGGTCGTCTTCTCCTTTTTTGTCGCTATCATTTTGGGTATGGTGCTTAGACCTGTCGTAACCTGGCTGCATAAAAAAGGTCTCCCCAAGCTGGCTGGAATCATTCTTATCTACCTTCTGCTCCTGGCCCTTCTGATTGGTTTTTTATTGTTGTTGTTTCCCTTGATTTTTGAGCAAGGTGCAACGATTGCTTCCGCAATACCGGGATACTACCAGACCTTACGTGAGTGGATGTTCACTTTTCCCAACCAAATGATGGTGACCTTAGGTGAATACTTACCGGCCACCTTACAAGGTCTGAGCCCAGTCCAACAAACGGGACAGCAGGTGCTGACTTCAGCAGGGCAAGCCCTGGGATATATCTCATCAGCAGCCAGGTTTACATTTTTGGCGATTGCGATCCTATTATTAGCCTTGCATTGGACACTCGATGGACCAAAAAATGTTCAATCATTATTGCAGCTGGTTTCAAAAGGCCAGCGGGATAGTATTAGCGAACTGATTTCGGCAATCGAAACTAAGGTTGGCTATTTTATTGCCGGACAGGCGGTTCTTTGCCTGATCATCGGCGTTATGGCTCTGATTGCTTATCTGATCATCGGCTTACCCAATGCCCTGGTACTGGCGCTGGTGGCAGGCTTGATGGAAGCCGTTCCCATGGTAGGACCGTTTCTTGGAGCCATCCCTGCTGGGGTAATTGCCCTCTCCATCGCACCTTTAAAGTTGGTCTGGGTGATTGTCGCAACGCTTGTTATTCAGCAAGCAGAATATATTTTACTGGTGCCGCGTGTTATGCGGAAAGCAGTGGGTGTCAATCCGTTTGTCTCCCTGTTGTCGATTTTTACCTTTAGTACTTTTTTGGGTATTGCCGGCGCACTTATGGCAATTCCCATTGCAGCCATTATTCAACTCTTTCTGAATCGCTATGTTTTTCATCCAAGCACAGAGGAGCCGGAAGTCTCGACCGGACGAGATATGGTCAGTCGCTTGCGGTATGAGGCAAAAGACCTGGTGCAGGATCTGCGTAAACAGGCGCGCCTAAAGAAAGACGGCTCGGTACTTAGGATAAAACAAATTGATCAGGTGATGGATGAGATTGAGACGATAACCACCGACCTGGATGCTCTGCTGGCACAGGTTGGCCCGCCAGGTGCGCCATGACAAAGCGCTTGGTTGGGATCAGTCTGGCAGTAATGACCACGTTGCTGGCGCTGGTAGTGCTGTGGAAATTCCAGGTTGTTGTTATTTATGTCTTAATCTCTTTAATCCTAGCAGCAGCGTTTCGCCCATTCGTCAATCGTCTGGTCGGACGGGGTTTTGTGGTGCGCATAGCTTGGATTCTACTGTATCTAGTGGTGCTGGGCGGTATCGGTGTCCTATTCTTCCAAACAGGACGGACTGCGGTCAGTGAGATTCAATTATTGGCGCGTACTGTGTCGGTGCAGGATACGTGGATTTTGCCGATCTGGTTGGAAGGCACAACTTTCCAAGAGACACTGATTGCCCGGCTGCCAACACCCAGCAAGCTTTTTGAAGCCATCACCGGTGACCAGGGGCAGCTTGTTTTACCGACCATACTTGGCTTTATTCAAGGCGTGGGTGGCATGTTGACAGGCAGTATTGTTATTTTACTCTTGAGCATCTATTGGAGTATCAATCAAATTTTCTTTGAGCGACTCTGGCTCTCGCTGCTTCCATCTGATCGTCGTAAACAGGCACGCGGTATTTGGAGGGTTGTTGAGCCGGATATTGGTTCTTATATTCGCAGTCAGGTGATCGTAAGTCTTCTTGCCGGGCTGTTATTCGGTCTGGGGTATTGGCTGATCGGATCCCCATACCCGGCACTCCTGGCGCTGGCTGGTGCACTGGCCTGTCTGGTACCCGTCGTTGGGGGAGTTCTGGTGGTCATTCCAGTACTATTAGTAGGACTGCTGACCAGTTGGCAAATCGGTCTTTTTACGGTTCTCTATGCCTTCATCATCTTGATTGCCCTGGGAGTATGGGTCAGACCACGGCTTTTCAACCGCAGATGGGATAACCCCATTTTGACCGTCGTGCTGATCATTGCCCTGGCAGATGCTTTTGGCATCCTTGGCATCATCCTGGCGCCCCCGATATCCGCTGTATGCCAGATCCTGTGGAGCCGCCTGGTCAGCCACCGCCGTCCATTGGGGGCTGCAGCTCAGATTTCAGATCTAAAAGAGCGGCAAGAACGAGTGTTAGCAAACATTAAGAATATGGATGAAGCGCCTCCGCCTTTGGTGACCAGCAGCATGGAGCGGCTTACCAATTTGCTTGGAAAAGCCGAGCCCATTCTGCAAGCAGCTCTGCCGGCGGAAACCGTTGCACCTCTCATCCCATTCGAGGAGGAACAAAACAAGGATCGCGCCAAAAGTGGCTAGAAATCTGGCGCAGCTCTGGCATCAAGGGTTCCACAGGCTTAATAACTTTACACACGGCTGGTTAGGAATGGTGGCAGGTGCAGCCAGCAAAACCCTGGGACCTGGCTCGGTGATTTCTGCTGCATCGATTGCTTACTTTGCCATCTTTTCGCTTTTTCCCCTCATTCTCCTGAGTATTGCCATCGCCAGCTTCAGCCTTGGCTCATTGATGGATCAGCATCTCATCATCCAAAGGCTGGAGTTTATTGCGCCAGCCCTGGGCCAATTGTTTGGCGAGAATATCGATGAAATTATCCTGGCGCGCGGACCCATTTCCATTGTTTCATTGATTAGTCTGATCTGGTCTGCCTCAACCATTGTTTTCATCCTTACGGTTACCTTGAATGGGGTTTGGGGCCATAAACGAAGTCGCCCAGTTTGGAAGCGGCGTGGTCTATCCATCCTAATTGTCCTGATTTTTGTTGGCCCGGCACTTTTCCTGGCTTCGTTTGCCGGTAGCATGATGACCAACCTGCGCACCTGGTTACCTACCCAAATCACACAGCTTTGGGGTAGTTTGGGTTTTCTGCTGGCTATCTTGCTTGACGTTGCTTTATTCATGGTGGTTTACATTTTGCTTCCACGGGGAGCTTCCACCTGGCGCGAGGTTTTCCCTGGAGCAATTGCGGCCGGTCTGCTCTGGGAAGTTGCCAAAAAAGCCTTTTTGTTCTTTGTTTCTACATACGTTTCTTTAACCAACCTGGTTTATGGTTCAGTGGCAGCCATTATCGCCATCCTGACCTGGGCTTACTTAAGTGGTCTAATTTTTCTTTTTGGCGCCTATTTGAGCGTCGCTTATTTCCAGAAAAAGCAGCAGCAAAAAGAAGCCGATCCAATTTAGTGTGCTTATTTTGTGTACTTTAATTGTGGGTTGGAACCGAGTAGAAGAAGAGTAGACCCGGGGAGCATTGGAAAGCCCAGCAAGCGATTAGAAAATCCTGATAACAACTGACTAATCCATCCTGATTGTAATGTTGATCTGAATTACCAGGCTGTGCTATGATTATCCCAAGGAGATACGTCTATGAGGCCTGATTGGGATTCATACTTCATGAAGATTGCTTATGCCGTTTCGGAACGCAGCACCTGTGACCGGGCTTTTGTTGGCTGTGTGTTGGTGCTGGAGAAACGCATCCTGACCACCGGGTTCAACGGCTCGCCCGCCGGGCAAGCCCACTGTGATGAAATTGGCCATTTGTTGGTTGAAGACCATTGCGTGCGTACGATCCATGCGGAGACCAACGCCATCATCCAGGCCGCCCTGCACGGCATATCCACCCGGGGCTCCACCTGTTATGTCACCCATTTCCCCTGCATCAACTGCACAAAAGTATTGATCAATGCCGGCATCACCCGCCTGATCTATCATGTTGCTTATCGGAAAGATGAAAACGCCCTGGATTTCCTGCACAAAGCCAATGTTGAGATTTTCCAGCTGGAATACGATCCTAAGATTGCTGCTTGATCCAAAATCTAAGCCACTCAATCAGAAATTCCTGAAAAACGATTTGATATGACAGGGGATTATTAAAAATAATTCAAAGGTATTTATTGCGGTTTCAAGCCACCATCTTGGCGTAATTATAAGCAGGAGGGTTGGACCAACCGTAGATGATTACGGAATGGTTACGAAAAAGCGTAACCAACCAAAAAGACGATTACGCTTTTGAAAATCAGCTATCCAGTTCTTTAACAATTCAATCGGTTTCGAACAGGCGGTTGCGGATGCGCTGGAGCAGGCGCAAATTGATCAGGATATAGATCAGGGTGTTCAAGTTGGCTATCGCTTTTCCGTTGCGGATGTGCGGTCGTTCAATACCTAACGCTTTGGCTTGACTGTTGATCCGTTCCGTGGCGGAGCGCTGCTTGTAAATATCTTTGTAAGCCTGGCTGTCACGATCCAGGGAATAACGCAAACGGGCACCAATGCTGGTGGGCATCATCACGGTACAACCCTGCTTCTTCCAGTTTTTGTGGTTGGCCGGGCAGGATTGGTCGGAATGATTCGGGAAGCGTAGCGGGCAGACATACTTGCCACGTTCATGCTCGACCATGCAAGTGGTACGGTCGGTGTAGATATATTGAAGGGGCATTGGCAGATCGGCCGCACACATCGGAAGGCCATCAGGGTTGAACTGGCGACTTTTGGCTTTGTAACCGCCCTTTTCAGAGAATGGCACCGCTGCAAAAGCAGCGGGGTCGTCCTCACGATGGAAGTAAGCATGAACATACCACGCATCAAAAGCGGCATCGAAGGTGGCAAAAAGGGGTCGAAATCCCAAACGCTGCTCCATGACGGTCATGAGTGGGAAAAAATAAGACACATCCGCCTTGTCGAAGGTCTGGGTTAGCTCCGCCAGAACCATTTCTCCCCAACCAGGCACTTTGCAGACAACAACCCCCGATCCGTAGCCCCAGTAAAAGTCGCCAAACTTGACCCTGTCACCGGGTAGGGGATTGGTCGTGGGAGTAGGCTGGGAATCCTGGCCCAAAGGCTGTTTCTTTTTCTGGTTGTGCCGCCGCTTACAGCCCAGCTTGCAATCCAGGTCGCCGGGAGGCTGTTGGGTTTTGACAAAGCGATTGTTGACATACGCTTTGGGATTGTTCTCCTTGACCCAGGCCAATATGTGCTTGGTGTCCAGGCTGATACACTCGCCCACTTCGATTTGATACAAACGCAGTTCCTGGTGGATCAGGCGCAGCGTGTCGGCCAGGAGGAACTGCAAGGCAGCGTTTGGCATCTCGCGCAGCATGCGGGTCAGGTGGCGTGTGGTGGGCAGGCTGGCATGCGGGTCAAAGCCATGCGGGTGGGCCTTGGAACGAGATTCGGTGAAGCCCAGCAGGGGTATGAGAGCGGGGTGTTCGACCAGGTACTGGCGCAGATCGCCCATCGACTCTAAGCCCTCGTTGAGCTTGACCAGGCAGGCGGCGGCAAAGGCGGCATATGAAATGGCTGGCTGGCACCAGTGGCGCTGCAAGTTGCGCTCGGGAAAGTGTGTCCAATCCAGCGGACCGAGTAAGTCCAGGGTGCGCAGGACGACCGGGGTTTCAACGGCATACCTGGGGAGACGATCAGGGTGAAGCCAGAGCGTATGCAGGTTGGCCCAGGCGGTGGGTGGCGGGCCAAACAATGTGCGAAATGGGCTCCCGATGGCATGGAAACGGGATAGAATAGGATTGCCTGTCATGG
>JBGSJZ010000030.1:0-40819 GCA_041741455.1 Anaerolineaceae bacterium
TCTGAGGACGCTTCGGAGTGACTTCGTACTGCCCCACACTTTGGACAAAAGTTGTTGGGTTGTTCCCGAAAAAGGAACGAATACTCCTGCGGAGCAAATTGCCAACCACCCACTTTGTAAAATATTTGGCTGAATCATGCAAAATCGCTTTTATTTATCTGTCAAAAATTGTATAACTGTTATCAGTCAAGATAAAAAATTTACGGGGGTTTTTCGTTTAACCCAAAGGAGGCAAAGTTTGGGAAACAAATTTCAAACACATAGCCCTCAGCTTCTTGCGCTTTCTGGTTAAAAAGAACAAAATCCCCGCAAGGGGACTTTGACTGTCCAAGAACCACAAGAATTAAAATCCCGCTCAAAATTGACAGTACCGAGAGGCGAAGGTATTGTCATAGACTATCTCTTAAACTTTTCTGCTGTTGGAGTGATGGATGGGGGCTGTTAACGAAGAACAACCGAACCAACAAGGTGTACTCTCATCGGTCGCAAGAGAACTCTACCAACAGCGGCTGAAGGCAGTTCATGCCTTGCACTTTGCGCTGGAGGAGGCTGTCTACGCCAGGGAGAAGGCTCCCGGATTTAATTTGTAAAAATTTGATATGACTACGAAAACTTTTCGAGCGATTAAACCAGATCACAGGGTTGGTAGCCCTGGTTGACCTGTTGAAACAAATCGGGCGTTTTCTGAAGGAAATCGAAGGGTTGGTTCCCCGGGTCCCTGAACCCGATCAGCCACCGCCTGTAAATGCGCGGGTGACGCATATGGCAGATGGCGATTCATTTGTAGTGGAAGGTGGTTGGCGAGTGCCTTGCATCGGCATCGATGCCCCTGAGTGACGCGGGGATGGAGCCCGCCCTGAGCCTTTTGCGCTTGAGGCGCGCAATGTCTTGCAGTTATTGATTGAATAGAAGGGTAATCGGCTGGTTAGCGACCAAAAGAATACGGAGGTTATGGACGTCTACTGCGCTATGTGTATTTGGACAATCTGATGGTGAATGCGGAAATGATCTGTTTGGGTTATGCGGTTGTGTTGCCCATTCAGCCTAATTTAAAAATACCAGGTCGAATTTGAACAACTGGAAAACCAGGCGCGGCTGAATAGAAGCGGGTTATGGGAGGAGATGCACTAGAAATTTCTACCCACTACTGCTGCGTGCCGGGCAAGCAAGAACCAGCGTTCGGCGGTTTGGCTGATTTATTTAGCCCCCCGCACGATTGTCCTGGATTCTGGTTTAAGGCTCACCCCGCTCCATTTGCTTCGGAGGTGCCCGTCGGTTTACATCCAACCCCCGCTACTCAAAAATCCGTCTGCCAGGACGGATTTTTAATTGGTTCGAACCCTTGCAAGGCAGTTGGACGCTCTCCCAGCTCCCTGGATGCTGGGACGATGATGGGCCTGGTTTGATAAGATCAAAGCCAGTCTTGTTCTTGTTGCAGGGAGCGACTGCCATTATAATTTTGACGTAAACGAAAGAGTGTAATAAATAGAGGACAACGGACGCCCGTAAACTGAAAGGTTGCTGCTGTTGGCTTCTGGACAGGCGTCTGGTGAAAACCAGATTTAGCAAATGCTTAAATAATGTTGGTAAATTTTTTATTGGAGGTACATCATCAGAATGGCAGATCAAAAACCCCCGAACACGGATCCAAAACCATTGAACCAGGCGAATTCACCCGCTCACAGCAATATCCAGCGCGTCATCGCGGTAACCAGTTCAAAGGGAGGAGTTGGCAAATCGTTTGTGACTGCTCTGCTGGCCAGTCAATTAACCAGGATGGGCTATCGGGTAGGGATATTGGACGCGGAATTAACCGGGTCCAGCATTCCACTGCTTTTTGGCGTAAGCGGTCCCCTGCTGACCGGTCAATATAGCCTCTTACCGCTTGAAACGGTAACCGGGATCAAGCTGATTTCACCCAACTTGTTAATCGAAGAGAAAGCTCAACCTATCATTTGGAAAGAGGCATTAGCCGGCAATGTCATTCAAGAACTTTTTAAAGAAGTTGAATGGGGAACCCTGGACTATCTTTTATTGGATCTTCCACCGGCAAATTCAGAGTTGGCGGTTTCGATATTGCAAAGCATGCCGCTTGCAGGCGCGGTCATCGTTACCCAACCGCAGGAATTATCGCTCAAAGTTGTTTCAAAAGCAGTTCGCATCCTGCAGAAAATTGGCGTCAATATTCTTGGGATCATCGAGAATATGTCTTCTTATTCCGCTGCCAATTCCGGCCAGGACCAACCCCTGTTTGGGCCATCCCACGCCGCATCCCTCTCTGCGCTTGCCGGAGCGCCGGTTTTAGCTCACATTCCTTTCAGCCCTCAGGCTGTCAGCCTGTGCGACCTGGGCAGGGTCGAAGAGGTTGAGTTGGCCGAAAGAACGGAGCTCTATCAAGCCTTCATCGCTTCCCTTGCCAGGGTTGAAGCTAAAAAATCATCTGCCCGGGAGGAAGAAAATCCGGGTGCGGAGCAAAAAGAACGGGAAGAAGCTCCCCGGCAGCCGGAGCCGTTCACCTCACCCCAGCCAGTGCCGCAACCCCGCCAAAGATTTTCGCAGATCGTCCTCCAATTAATCCAGAATAAAGATAACATGGGGGCTTTAAGCCATCCGGATGCTCAAGGGCATTTCCTCGGTAAGTGCGGCGATCGGATGCAAATCGACCTGCAAATCGTGAACGGCCGGATCCTGGATGCCAGGTTTTTGGCGGATGGTTGTGGAGCCACCCTGGCCTGTGGCAGCATGCTCACAAAAATGGCTTGCTCAAAAACCCTGGAACAGGCGAAGCAAATCACCCCCGATGACCTGTTAATCGCCCTGGATGGACTGCCGGATGATCATCTGCATTGTGCGGAATTAGCTGTCATGACCCTCAGGGAAGCTGTGGTTGATGCGGTTGAAGGCCACTGAGGGCGTTCGATCGGATGAAATAGAACAACTTCATTTCCTGGTCAATGCTTGGGGTATCGTCATGGATGGGGATCGATCCAATCCAGGCGATTCCTGTAGATCAGATCCATTTTGATGTTCTGTCATCCTGCACGGTGTGCGCCCATCCCCGGGATTTCCAGGATGTGCTTGACAAGGTTTTTGAAGCATGGTAATTTATTTCATCGAATGAAATTTGATTAAATATAGACGTATCTTGGATAAAGGAAAAGGCCATGAGTGAATCAATCCGGGCTGTAGAGCGGGCGTTGGATGTGCTGGAATGCTTCTCGATTAAAACTCCTGAACTGAGTATGACCCAGATTGCCGAAAAAATCGGCATCAACAAAAGCACGGTCCATCGCTTGCTGGCTACGCTGGAGCGTAAACGATTTGTGGAACGCGATCCAGTCAGTGGAACCTACCGGGCCGGGATTCACCTGTTGCAGTTGGCCTACCTGGCCATGGAAACCAACGATTTACGTCGAGTATCCGAGCCGTTTCTGCACAAACTTTGGGAGCTTCATCGCGAGACCATCGACCTGGCGGTTTTTGATGGGAACGAAATCGTCTTTATCAGCGTGCTGGAAAGCCCGCAAAGGGTTAAACTGGCGGCGGCTGTGGGTCAACGCTTGCCGGTTTTCTGCACTGCTTCCGGCAAGGCCATCCTGGCCTTTATGCCTGAGACCACCGTGCTGCATTTGCTCGAACACGACCTGCAAGAATATACTGCGTTTACCGTGGTTGCTCCCGAACAAATCCTGAAGGATTTGCGCCAGTGCCAGCAGCAAGGTTTTGCGATTACTGAACAAGAGTATGAAGATGGCATCAACGCCATTGGCGCACCGGTGATTGGCCGGAATGGTTTGCCGATTGCCGCGGTTTCGGTAGCCGGTCCGGCGTACCGGCTGACCCGGGAAAAAATGATCCAAATTGGCCCTTCCCTCCGGGCAACCGCGGACGAAATTTCGCAGGAGATTGGCACGACCCAACGCTCTTAGGAATCTTTCAGCCCAGGTGGTAAACAAAAACAGTGGAAACCAGGCGACAAACCTGATTTCCACTGTTTTTTATTGGCTGCTATTCAGCCAAAACCTGATGGGGCCTGAATTTCGCCAGCTAGGTTTTGAGGAGTTGATCCAATACTTCCTGCGAGTGTTTCCGCACGGCGTCGTGCAGGCTGACCCCGTGGGCATCCATGGTGACCACCACCGGGAAGTCCTTAACCTCGATCAACCAGATGGCTTCCGGCACACCGAACGCAAGCTTGTAGACGCCCAGCACGCGCTGGACGGATTCTGCAATCAGGGAAGCGGCTCCGCCGATGGCATGGAAATACACCGCCGGGACGGACTGGCAGGCTTTTAGGGTCTTGCCGGCCATGCCGCCTTTGCCAATGACGCCCTTCAGGTTGAAATGCTGCATGATCTCTGCCTGGTAAGGCTCCTCACGGATGCTGGTGGTCGGACCGGCTGCCACAAAGCGGTACTGTTGGGTGTCCAGGCCGCCCACCACCGGGCCGCAGTGGTAAATCGCCCCACCTTTCAGGATAGGCTGGATGGCGCCATAAACCATCAAATCATCCTCGGTTGCCACCCGGGTCTTTTTAATGAAGGTGTCCGCCAGCCATTTATGGACGGCATCCCGCCCGGTGATCATCAACCCGGAAAGTTGGACTGAATCGCCCACGTGCAGCGCCAGGATATCCGCATCCGAAATCGGAAGAGTGAGATGCTTATTCATAGCTCACCTCGTTATTCCTGACTTTCAAGCTGCGCCGGCGGTAGGCCCAGCACATGTAGGAAACGGTCACAAAAAACGAAGCCGGCAGACGATAGGAGGCGTTGATTTTCGTGCCCAGCACGGTGGTCTTGCCGCCAAAGCCCATCGGTCCGATCCCCAGTTGGTTGGCTTCCCGGGTGATCCGCTCCTCCAGGCCGGCCAAATCCGGGTTGGGGTTGGTATCCCCCGGATCGCGCAGCAAAGCCTCCTTGGAGGCCACATAGCCGGTTCCCCGGTCGCCGCCGATGGCCACCCCCAGGAAACCCGGGGCACAACCTTCACCCTGCGCCTGGTGGACGGCATCCAGGGCTGCCCGGCGCACGCCATCCAGGTCGCGGCCGGCTCCCAGGCGGTCATTGGGCAGGGAGTATTGGGCACCCACGTTCTCGCAGCCGCCGCCTTTCAGGATCAGGTCAATCGTCAGGGTATCCCCTTCCACTTCTTCAAAATGGACGGTTGGAAAATGCAGATCACCCAGGTTGTTGCCGGTGTTCTTGCCATTCAACGAATCCACTGCGTTGGGCCGCAGGTAGGTCAGGCGGGTGGCTTCGGCGATGGCAGCCTTGATTTGCTCGCGCAGTTCGCGCGGGCTCCAACCTTCCGGGTAATGCACAAAGAAAATTGGCGTGCCTGTGTCCTGGCAGATGGGGGTGGAATTTACCCGGGTCATTTCCACGTTTTTCAAGATGGTTTCCAGGGCGCCGTGGGCTGCCGAACCGGGTTCCTCTTGCTCCAGCGCTAGCCGCAAGCGCCTTTCCACCTCACCCGGCAGGTTGGTGGAGGTCAGGCGTACAAGTTCGAGCAGCTCTTTGGTAAGGTCATGCATGTTAACCTCCTTAATCTGCTAAAAATCGACGGGCAAGTTGATCCTGGTAGTGATCCAGATCCAGGTTGATGCGGGCTGTGCCACTTTCCATGGCCGCTCGGGCCACCGCTGGCGCTTCCCACAGGCAGACCCGCCGGTCAATCGGCTTGGGCACCACATAATCCGGGCCGAACTCCAGGTGATCCAGGTTGTAGGCTTCAAGTACTTCCGGGGTGACCGGTTCTTTTGCCAGGGCAGCCAGCGCATAACTGGCAGCGATTTGCATTTCGTCGTTGATGGCCCGGGCTCGAACATCCAGCGCCCCCCGGAAAATGTAGGGGAACCCCAGCAGGTTGTTGACTTGGTTGGGGTAATCCGAACGGCCGGTGCCGACGATCGCATCCGGGCGGGCAGCCCTGGCCAGCTCAAACTTGATTTCCGGGTCGGGGTTGGCCATGGCAAAGATCACTGGAGAAGACCCCATCCGCTTCAGCATTTCGGGCTTGACCACATTAGCGGCGGAGAGGCCGATCAGCATATCCGCCCCTTCCAGGGTTTCCGCCAGTGTTCCGGGTTTGTCACCCTGGGCAAAGATTTCCTTCTCCGGGAACATTTCTTCCTTGCGGCCCTGGTACACCAACCCGTGAAGATCGCAGAACCAGATGTGCTCGCGAGGTACGCCGATTTTCACCAGGTGATTCGCGGAGGCGATGGCGGCTGCCCCAGCGCCGGAAAAGACCACTTTGATCTCCCCGATCTTCTTTCCGCTGATAACCAAAGCATTCAGTAAAGCCGCACCTAAAATGATGGCAGTTCCGTGCTGGTCATCGTGGAACACCGGGATATCCAGCATGGACTGGAGTTTTCGCTCAATGTAGAAACATTCCGGCGATTTGATATCTTCCAGGTTGATTCCGCCAAAGGTGGGGGCAATGGCAGCCACCACCTGGATGATCACCTCGGGGTCATGTGAATCGACCTCGATATCGATGCTATCCAGGTCGGCAAAGCGTTTGAACAATGCACACTTGCCTTCCATAACCGGTTTACTGGCCAGGGCGCCGCGGTCGCCCAGGCCCAAAATGGCGGTGCCGTTGGAAATGACAGCCACCAGGTTGCCCTTGCAAGTATAGTCATAGGCCGTCTGGGGATCCCCGGCAATTTCCAGCACCGGATAGGCCACGCCCGGGGTGTAAGCCAGTCCCAGGTCTTCCTGGGTGACCAGAGGTTTGCTCGGAATAATGCTCAGTTTTCCGGGTTTGCCATTCAGTTGGTGATAAGCGAGCGCAGTTTCTTTGGTAATGGGGGACATCTACTACTCCTTCATAAATATGTTTCTGGGTTATTCAGTTGGTAATCTCCTGGTAACCAGGATTAATTGGCTGTGTCATTAATTTGAACAGATGATTACTCCATGTTGTTGGGATTGTAAATGATATGGCCAGCTCCGTGGCTCCATAACAATCCCGAACCAGCAAAGGTGGTGATCGGTTCACCCATTTCAGGCTGGTGGATGATTTCCTGAGCACAGGTAATCAGATCATGGAGAACAACTTTTTCCAACGGGGTGGGCAGATGGCCGGGGAAAATGAAGTCGAATTCATTCTCAATCTGCTGTAACTTTTTCAATGAATCCAGGTAGGTAGCAAGAGGCAGGGAATGATCAAGGTACAACCAGGCATGGCCAGCGACAATCGAATCACCGATGAAGAGCTGTTTTTCCCGGCTGTTCAATAGCCCGATGCAACCGGGTGTATGCCCGGGAACTTCCAGGACACGCAATTGCCGGTCCCCCAGGTCGAATACCTGGTCCGGCTGGAGCGGATTCAGCCGGGTCGGCTGAAAATGAACGATGCCATCACAGATAAATTGATAATCTGGATGAGTCTCTCCATAAAAAATCTTGATATCGTTCAAGCGGTAGGCATCGCTGCACATTTTTGGCAGAAGCTCAATATCCGCTGGATGAAGCCAGACCTCTTCAAACCCAGGATTTCCTCCGGCATGGTCCGGATGACCGTGCGTATTGACCACCGTTACGGGCAGCGCGGTCAAACTTTTGACAAATCCAGCCAGATCGCCAAAGCCCATGCCGGTGTCAATCAGCAGGGCGCGCTCGGTCCCGGCCACCAGGTACATCAAGTCATTGGCCAGGCCATGGATCAGCCAGATGCGGTCACCAATCAATTCAGCGGTATGATATGCGGTCATAAAGATAATCCTAAAAACCTATTGGATAGATTGTCATTCTGCACGGTGTGCGCCCATTGGCGAGCGGCAGCGATCGCGCATCCCCTTGGGGAAGAAACTCTTTTTCGTTCTCAGATGCTTCACTGCGTTCAGCATGACGACATCGTTTGTGTGGTCGGCAATGGCCCGGGCAGTTTATGTATTCAGATGATCTGATAGAAACTCGAACACTCGCTCCACAATCTGGTCGGACTCAAAGGCCGGGTCGCCGTGGTGGTGAAGGCCATGGATGACTTCCAGGGTCACTTTCTCCGGGCCGGCGATGCGTTCCAATTCAGCGGCAAAGTGAATGGATTGTTCCGTTGGAACCACCTCGTCCAACGCCCCATGTTGGATCAAAAACGGGGGCACATCCGGGTGGATGTAGGTCATCGGGCTGGCAAATTTGACCAGCTCGGGAACTTCAACGATGTGGCGTCCAAGCAGCCTGGATTCAGGTGAATCGGGTCCGGAGTGATCGGCAATTCCCAGTCCGCTCTGCAGGAATTCCTCGTCCATTTTCAAGAAATTCTCAGATGGGCCGCACCAGTCCACCACGGCCTGGACATCACAGGAGAATTCAGCATTCCCCATCGAAAGGTCTTCAAGTTCTTTGACTTTGGCGGATGTTCCTAACAGGGACACCAGGTGTCCGCCGGCTGAACCACCCCAGGCGCCAATCCGACGGGTATCCAGCAGGTATTGGCCGGCATTGGCTCTCAGGAATCGAATAGCTGCTTTGCAGTCGTAGATTTGAGCCGGAAAGATGGCTTCACCGCTCAGCCGGTAGTTGATGCACACCACCGCGAATCCATGCTCCAGGCCTTTGAGCATCGGGACGTGTTGGACATCGCCCTTGTCGCCAAACAGCCAGGCACCACCATGGAAAACTGCCAGAACCGGAAAGGGGCCATCCCCGGTTTCCGGCAGATAGATATCCAGCTTTTGGGTGGGTGATTGGCTGGCATAAGCGACATCTAACCATTTGCGGTGCAGATGGCTGGTGTCCATTTGGGGAGGAACGAATTCAATTCTTTCTTTCAAGGAGTTCACCTCTGCTGAATCAAAAGAGTGAAAAGCTACGCACACACCCGGAGGTGTGGCTCAGGCACACGATGTTTCTGACACCGATTAGCCTTGGATCAGAAATTTCAAAAATGATAATGATCAAATAATTCCACCAGATTTCTCTAAAATTTCAATCTCCATCTATTTTTTTGTGCTAAACTTATTCCAGACTCATACTGAATGGGGCTGATAACCTTTACCGAAGGAAGTGTCTTATGCGGGACCCAAGTGATTACAATGTGCGGGCTGTGGAGCGAGCGCTGCAAATTTTGGAATGTTTCGATGACCGTCACCCGGAGCGGGGGGTGTCCGAGATCTCGGAGGAAATCGGCTTGCATAAAGCCACCACGCACCGCATCCTGACCACGCTGATGAATTATGGCTACATTGAACGGGCTGCCGATGGTCAGAAATACTGTTTGGGTTTGCGCCTTTCGGAATTGGGTTTCAAGGTGGTGCGGCGCATGAACTTGCGCAAGGAAGCCCTGCCCCTGATCCAACAAATGCTGGATCAGTTGGGCGAAACTTGCGATCTGTGCGTTTATGACCACGGCCGGGTCTTCTACCTGGATGTGCTGCAAAGCAGGCATGCAGTGACGGTCGCAGCCACGCCCGGGCAGCGCCTGCCGATGCATTGCACAGCCAGTGGCAAGCTCTTCCTGGCCTATCTGCCTGCCGATGTGGTTAGCCAGGCGCTTGATGTCAAATTAACCGGTTACACTCCCAAAACCATCACTTCGTTGGAACAACTCCATCAGCAAATGGAAGTCGTTCGGCAACAAGGTTATTCGGTGGATGACCAGGAGTTTGAGATTGGTCTGTGGGCTGCGTCTGCCCCCATCCTCAACCAGCGTGGCGAGATTCTGGCTGCGGTCAGCGTTCTCAGCCCGACCAGCCGCATCACTCCCGAACGCAGCCAGGAGATTATTCAAGCGCTGACCGAAACCACCCGGCTCATTTCCAGGCGATTTGGCAGGACGTAATAACCTGATTTCAAATTAAGTTGGTAAAGTACTGAGAAGAGCGAATATTTCCGCACAATCAGGCCTTGAAGGAATGATCCTTCAAGGCCATTTTGTCACACGCAAACTTCAGAAACCATGGATTGAACCTTCATTTATCTCTGTTTCCTAGAATGGAAAATCGTATTGGTCCAGACCGAGTTCTTTTTTCAGGTAAAGGATTTCTTTCTGCAGGTTGGCATTGACGGCAACGCCGCGCATGGCCGTAATCTTTTCGTTCTCGAACTCTTTCTCACCGGCCACATAAATGCGGGGCTGACCGGGAGCTTTCTGCGAGTTGCGCAAATCGCGCAGAATCTGTCCGGTTGTGGCTTTGAAGTCATCCAGGGAAGTGAAGTGCTCGATTCCAATGGCCATGAAGAAATGGCCAACATGGAAGGGCTGCGGTTTCCCGTCCGGCCCCACACCGGTTAATGACAGCAGGAAACTGCCACTCTGCAGCGAGGCAGACAGAATCTCGACCATGGTTCCCAGTCCATAGCCTTTGTGACCGCCCAAGGATTCTCCAGCTCCGCCCAGCGGCAAGAATGCTGCAGCCCCCTTACCCAGGGCAGCAAGACCGATGGCTGAATCAGTTATGTATTCGGATTGCTGGTCAATCACCAGGCCCGGTGGGATCGGTTTCTCGGCCCGCGCCAGCACTTCAACCTTGCCACGTTGAATGATCGGTGTGGCTCCATCGAATGAGAACGGATTTTCCTCATCGGTCGGGCAGGCAAAGGCGATTGGGTTGGTGCCCAGCATGGGCTGAACGCCGAAGGTTGGGGAAACCGAGGGCCGGGCATTGGTGAAGGACATGCCGATGCAGCCCTGGCTGGCCGCCATCAAAGGGTAATACCCGGCAATACCAAAATGAGTGGAATCCCGCACGACCACGCAACCCATGCCATACGCATGGGCTTTGTCAATCGCCATCTGCATGGCGCGTTTGGCAACCACCATACCCATGCCATGATGACCATCGATCACAGCCGTGGTAGGACCTTCCCGCACAATTTCAAAATTGGTGATCACTTTATGCTGGCCGGCTTTGATGCGGTCGTAGTAATACTTCAGCCGACCGATCCCGTGAGACTCAACGCCTTTTTTATCCGAGGCAATGATGACATCTGCGCAGGTTTCGGCATCCGCTTCAGGAACGCCAACGCCCAGCAAAACATCTTTGATAAAACTACGTAATTGATTCACAGGCACATAAAAAACCTGGTCAGACATACTTCCTCCTTGTGGGGTGGGTGATTTGGGTTGAAAAATGGGTTGGCAACAATTTTAGTATCATCTGGTAAAATACCGTTTCATACAATAGAATAGCATTTTTTAAAGGTAAAGTCAAGCGCTCCAAGCTTGATAGCCTAATAATACACCAAGAAAGTGACATTGATCATAGTTTTATTCTATGAAAATGATTGACATTGAGTGAAACATTTGCTATAGTATATGTATCAATAATAATACGGTGTTTCATTGTGTGAAACATATCAATTTTCCAAAATGGAGCAAGCAATGGATCAACTACCTTTTAAAAGAGCAGCAGATGTTGAAGGCGAATTTCGAATCCCAGCCCGGGTTTCCAAGCTCTTGTTGGCGCCAAAATTTGGTGGCGTCGAAAATGTATCCATGGGCATGAACATTACCGAGGTTGGCAGCATGATCCCGGATCATGTCCATGATACCTCAGAAGAAGTTTTATTTCTAATCAGCGGCCGGGCAAAGATCGTGATTGAAGGGGTGGGGGAATGGGAGATTGGCCCAGAGACTGCGTTTTATTCACCAAGAGGGATCAAGCACCGTGTTGAAAATATCGGTGATGAACCGTTGCGGATCGTCTGGGTCTACAGCCCACCGTTACCCGCCCATATGAAGTAGTCTACTCAAACTTTTGAGAGGAGTAAAAGATGATGTTTGAAGCAACTCGTGATTATTTGAAGAAGTTGGGAATGCCGACCGGGGACCTGTTTGATATGCCCTCCTCGACAAAGCGTTTCCCGGATGGTGCGGCCTTTCGGATTGAAGTGCCGACAGTCAACACAGCTGAAGCGGCTGGTGCTCTGCTGGATACAGCCACCAAGAATGGCATTACGATCAATCGCGTTACCGAAACCTATGGCATGTTCCGCCACACTCGCAATGAAATCAAGGAATATTGCCGTTTGTGCGGACAATATGGTGCTGAATTGATGTTGTCAGTCGGTCCGCGGGCCACCTATGACACCGGAGCAACGGTGCTGTCAGAACAGGGCGTTCGCATCAGCTACCGCCTGCGCGGTATGGAACAGGTCCTGCGCGGTGTGGAAGATATCAAACGCGGCTACGATCTGGGTTGCCGCGCCTTTTTAATCTATGACGAAGGCATGCTCTGGCTGATCGGCCAGATGCGCAAGGATGGTGCCTTGCCCAAGGATATCATTTTCAAAACTTCAGCCCATATGGGTCAATGCAACCCGTGCTCCTTCAAGCTGCTCGAAAGCCTGGGCGCCGATAGCATCAACCCAGTGCGCGACCTGCAGATCCCGATGATTGCCGCTTTGCGTGCTGCTGTGGATGTTCCGCTGGATGTGCATATGGACAATCCTCCGGGTTCGGGTGGTTTCATCCGGGTTTTTGAAGCTCCCGAGATTGTCCGTGTGGCTGCTCCATTGCACTGCAAGACGGGCAATTCAGTAGTTGCCGGCCATGGCCAGTTGACCTCCGCCAGCGATGGCCGGAAGATGGCTGATCAGGCCTCCATCGTGGTCGAAATGCTCGGCACCTATTATCCCGAGCTGACACAATCCGCAAAGGGCTCTAGCGATTTGCATCTGCCCGTATTCTAAATCGTCTGCAATTGGGTTGTGAGCTGAGCTGATCTTATAGAGAGGAGGCTTTTATGGGTGATTGGCACTTTCCTGAAGCGGGTCATATGGATCGTCCGACCGGTGTTTACGTTCAAACGATGAATATGACCGAAATCAACGAGAGATTAAAAACAAACGATCTGATCATCATCCCGGTTGGCAGCACAGAATGTCACGGAGCCGCCCAGCCACTGGGGGAAGACACCTTCCTGGTGACCCGCATGGCGGAACAGGTGGCTTTGAAAACCGGTTGCACCGTCGCCGAACCGATCTGGTACGGCTCGCATCCCTATAACCACCTGGGCATGCCCGGGACGGTGGTAGTTCCTGAGGATGCCTTCCTCGCCAACCTGCGGGCCGTGATTGCCGGTTTCTGGAACATGGGCTTCCGCAAGCAGATCCTGTTAAACGGACATGGCCAGGAAGAAGTGATCCCCTTGGCGTTGCACCAGTGGGCCAAGAAATACCAGGTGCCAGCAATTCTGGTTTCCTTACACTGGCCGACGGTCATCCATGAGCACCTTAAAGATAAAGCCCATGGCGGCACCTTTGAAACTGCCTTCCAACATGCTTGCGAAGTGGAAGCCTCCTACTCCCTGGCGCTTTTCCCGGAATTCATGCACATGGAACTGGCCGTGGATACCAAGTCCAAGGGCTGGATCCCACCCGGCCACGTGGACAAGGGCGGCGAAGTGTACCATGCTCCGATCAAAGGCCACGAACACATTGGTCTGAGTGGAATTGAGGTATTGACATTCCCCGAAGGCGTGATCGGTTACCCAACGCTTGCCAAGGCTGAAAAGGCCACAGTCGGCATAAATGCCCTCTTGGATTACATGGTCCGCTTGATCGGCGATATCATGACCGCCTTCCCGGCCGGGCAATTGCCCCCGGTGGACAGGATGACCATGCGCGATCCGGCCGAAATCGAAGCCTTGCTCAAAGGTCCATTGAATGGCGGCAAGCATATTTACACCGTTGCCTATCCACCTTAAATCGTTGATGTCCAGTTAAGAGCTAATGAACCCAGCCATCGCCCAATCATTGCCAATCATCAGTCTGGTGATGGTTGGGTTCTTGCTCAAAAAAACTGGATTAATTCGACCTGGGGACGGAGCCGTGATGTCACGCTTCATCCTCAACATAACCCTGCCGTCCGTGATCTTTTTATCGGTATCTCGAGCGAATATTGAGCCCATCCGCTTGGCATTGCTCTCCTTCCTGGGTGTTGTGGTGGCGCTGACCTTGCGGTTTCTATCCGATCGGTCCACCAAAGCCCTCATCCTGGAGCCGGAGGTGGCTGGTGTCATCGTTCTGGGCACAACGGTGATGAATGTTGGCGCTTTTCTCTTTCCATTGGTTCAAACCGTGTTCGGAGCAGAAGGTGTCAGCCGACTCGCAGCTTTTGATCTCGGTAATTCGTTAGTTGCCAGCAGCTATGGCTACTACCTGGCAACCTGTTTCGGCAATAAATCCCCCTGTGGGATTCAGAATAGCTTCAAAAGGGCATTCACGGTACCAATTTTATGGGCATCCGTGTTGGGAGTGATCATGAACTTGAGCGGATTGGTTTTACCGCCTTTTCTGCTGAAAATTCTCGAGCCAGTTGGCTCTGCCAACACCCCGCTTTCCATGATTGCCCTGGGTGCTTTTTTGGAATTCAAGTTTCCAAAATGGAAGTTGATGGGTCTGACGGTTTTTTTGCGAATGGGGATCGGCTTTGGCATCGGCCAGTTGTTGATTTTCCTGTTCCGATTGCAGGGCGTGGAACGGATGGCGGTCGGGCTGGGATCTGCCATGCCAGTTGGCATGGTGACCCTGGTGTACGCTGTCTCTGAAGGCTTGGATGCTGAATTTGCAGCAGCAGTGATTTCGCTTTCGATTGTTGTCGGGCTTGTTGCAACCCCGTTTATGCTGTTGATGTATGGATGAATTGAAAATTGTCTTTGCTGATCAAGAATGGAGGTTGTGATGAAATTACTGCGATTGGACGTCAATAAAAAGGAAGCCAGGTTTGAACCGGTTCCTGAAGTCTATGCTCGCCTGGGTGGGCGGGCGCTGATTGCCAAATTATTACTGGAGGAGATTCCAGCCACCTGTGATGCGCTGGGACCACACAACAAGTTGATTGTTGCCCCGGGTTTACTCGGAGGCGCTGGTGTTACCACGGCCGGCCGCCTTTCCATCGGCGGAAAAAGCCCGCTGACCGGTGGGGTCAAGGAATCGAATGCCGGTGGGACTGCGGGAGACGTGCTGGGCCGCATGGGGATCAAGGCAATTGTGGTCGAAGGAGCACCCTGCAAAGGTGATTTATTCATCCTGCATGTCATGAATGGCTCGGCAGAAGTCCTGCCAGCCGATGAAGTGCGCGGGCTTGGAACCTACGCAACCTCCGACCGGCTGCAGGAACGCTTTGGCGCTGCTGCCACAGTCATTTCGATTGGCCAGGCTGGTGAGGGTTTGATGACCGGCGCTGGCATTTGCGTGACGGGGGAAGGCGATCAGCGCAGCAACCATGCTGCCCGGGGTGGCCTGGGCGCAGTCATGGGCAGCAAGGGCTTGAAGGCAATTGTGATTGACAAGCCTTCCAATCGAAAAATCCAGATGGTGGATGCTGAATTATTCACGACAGCCTCCCGGGCATTTGCTCAGAAGTTGATCAACGATCCAAAGCTGGGAACCCAGGGTGCGCAGCACTTGTACGGTACAGCTTCGATTGTTGGCGCGGTCAACGAGATGGGCTCACTGCCGACCCGCAACTTCAGTGATGGCAAGTTTGAGAATGCGGCGGAATTGCGTGGTGAGAATCTCCGGGAATTGATCCTGGCTCATGAGGGGAAAGTTGGTACCCGCTGCATGCCCGGCTGTGTGATTGCCTGTCGGAACGCTTATGTGGGTGATGCTGGGAAACCGATGGGGGGCACCATTCAATACGAGACGATTGCATTGGTGGGTTCCAACCTGGGCTTGGGCAGCCTGGACGAAGTAGCTTTGCTCAATTACATGTGTAATGATTTCGGCCTGGATACGATTGAAACCGGTGCAGCCCTGGGCGTGGCGATTGAAGCCGGCCAGGCAGAGTATGGGAATATCGAAAGCATCCTGGCACTGCTGAAGCAGGTGGGCGAAGGCACACCGCTGGGGCGGGTGATTGGCAATGGTGCAGTCGTTACCGGGCGGGTATTCGGCATTCGCCGGGTACCGGTTGCCCTGGGCCAGGCCATGCCGGGTTATGACCCGCGCAGCTTGAAGGGCAATGGAGTGACCTACGCCACCAGCCCCCAGGGGGCGGATCATACCGCTGGCAATGCTTTTGGCGCTCGCAAGGAGGTCAACCCCCTGGGAGTGGAAGGCCAGAAAGCACTATCTCTCAAGTTACAGATCATTGCAGCCATGCTGGATAGCACCGGCCTGTGCCTGTTTGCCAGGCCGCCGATCATTGCCGATCCGCAAATGATGGTGGACATGTTGAACGGTATCTACGGCTGGGGCTGGACCAAGGAAGAATTCGATCAAGCAAACCGGGAGGTGTTGAGGACGGAACTTGAGTTTAATCGGCGGGCTGGCATTACGGCTGCAGATTACCGCATTCCGGAATACATGCGGGAAGAACCCCTGGCTCCCCATCAAGCTGTCTTTGATGTGCCAGATTCAGAATTGGACACGGTGTTTGACACCCTTTAGGAAGCTCACCTTTGGAAATAATGGTTGAGTTATTTGGCCAGCTGAGAAAAGGTCGGAATAAGACCATCACGCTGCAGTTGCAGTCAGCTTTTACAGTGCGTGATGCCGTTATTCAATTGGGATTAGATCCGGATGAAATCGGCATGATCGTTGTCAATGGAATTCAAAGTGAATTCACGGATTCCTTGCAGCCCGGTTGCCGTTTGGCCCTTTTCCCATACCTATCTGGAGGATAGTTATTTAGAAGTCCGTTTCACAATCGTTTGGCTTGCAGACTGAATCTTCTGATTGGAGGATGTTGATGGAATTTCTTACCGTCCAGGGTCTCAACAAGTCGTTTGGGGGATTGAAAGCTGTTCGAAATCTTGATTTTACTGTTAATGAAGGTGAAATAATTGGCTTAATCGGCCCCAATGGTTCCGGCAAGACAACCACCCTGAATCTGCTCACGGGCTTTCTCAAACCAGATTCTGGCAAGATCACCCTGATGGGCAACGATATTACCGGCCTGCCCCGTTACCAGGTTTGCCAGAAAGGGGTAGCCAGGACCTTCCAATTGGTCAAACCTTTCTTGGAATTTACCGCCCTGCAAAACGTCATGGTCGGCCGGGTGTACGGAAAAAATCCCACCAATAACCTAAAACTGGCTGCGGACGAGGCGCGCGAAATTCTTGGTCAGATCGGCCTGGCCAAAAAGGTCAACACACTGGCCAAAGATCTTTCCCTGATGCAGCGTAAACGCCTGGAATTGGCCCGGGCTCTGGCAACAAAGCCTCAGTTGCTCCTGCTGGATGAATTAATGGCAGGGTTGAACCATGCGGAGGCTGAAGAAGCCATGAAATTGATCCGGAAAATTAGAGACTCAAAAATCACCATTGTGATTGTCGAGCATATTGTCAAAGCAATCACCGGTCTTTCTGATCGCATTGTGGTCCTCAATATGGGTGGCAAGATCGCAGAAGGAACACCGGATGAGATTATTTGCGATCCCCATGTGATTGATGTGTATTTAGGGCAAGCCCATGCTTAAACTGACCGATATCAACGCCTTTTATGCTGATTTACAGGCCTTATGGGGCATCTCCCTGGAAGTGGACGAGGGTGAACTGGTGGCATTGGTTGGCCCAAATGGGGCAGGCAAAACCACCACGATGCGGGTCATCACAGGTCTACTGAAACCTGCATCGGGCAGTGTTGAGTTCTTGGGGAAAACGATCAATAAGTTCCCTGCTCATAAAATTGTCAGCTATGGAATATCACTGGTTCCGGAAGGTGGTCGGGTTTTCACGAAAATGACTGTACAGGAAAACCTTGAGATTGGCGCCTTTATTCCTGAGGCGAGAAAAGAAAAAAACAAAACAATGAAATTTGTTTTTGATATTTTTCCTCGCCTTGCTGAACGAAAGGATCAAAGAGCCGGCACCTTAAGTGGTGGTGAACGGCAAATGTTAGCCATCGGCCGAGCATTGATGTCCAAACCTGGGCTCTTGATGCTGGATGAGCCTTCTTTTGGCCTTGCCCCCATCATGGTGCAAAATATGTTCGATATGATCGGGGAAATTAATAAGCAGGGTGTGACCATCTTGTTGGTTGAACAAAATGTTCGGGTAGCGTTAGACCTGGCAACCAAGGCGTACGTGATTGAGAATGGTCAGATTGTTGGCCAGGGCAATGCAGAATCCTTGCTGTCCTTCGAATCTATCCGCGATGCCTACCTAGGCTGTTAAGGAAAAGAGGCCTTATGCTTCAATTAGTGATGCAAAACTTGGTCTTTGGAATACTCATCGGGGCGTTGTATGGTTTGGCCGCGGTTGGGCTATCGTTGGTGTTTGGTGTAACCAAGTTTCTCAACGTCTCTCACGGTGAATTGATTATGCTGGGGGGTTACGCCTGCTTCTGGATATTCAAATTATTGGGGTTGGATCCTTACCTTTCTCTGCCCCTGACCATCCTTTTCCTTTCCTTGCTTGGATTGGTGATCTATAAATTGCTTTTTGTGCGCATGGTCAAACTGACGGAAGAGGTCAAGATCAAGAACACCATGCTGATCGGTTTCGGCCTTTCGTTGCTCCTGCAGAATCTTGCCCTTCGCCTGTGGACTGCGGACGATCGGGGAATCACAACCGATTACTCAGGAATGGTCTTTACTGTGCTGGGTGTGCGCTTTCCTATAATTCGAATTGCCGGGTTGGTGATTTCTCTGGTGGCGTTGCTGGCGCTCAGCCTATTCTTGAGCCGGACATACACTGGCAAAGCGATCCGGGCGACGGTGGAGGATTGGGAATCCGCCTCTCTGATGGGGATCGATGTGCAAAAAGTATATTTGGTTTCTTTTGTGATGGGGGCAGCCCTGGCAGGAATTGCCGGTGCACTGGTGAGTGTCAGCTACTCGATTGAGCCTTCGATGGGGATGGGCTGGACCTTGAAGGCGCTGATTGTGATGGTGTTAGGAGGGCTGGGAAGTTTTGTCGGCACTTTTGTGGGTGGCATCGTCCTTGGGGTGACTGAGTCAACTGCAACCATTTTGATTTCAGGAACCTATCGGGAAGTGATCGGCCTATTGCTATTCCTCTTGGTCCTGATTTTCAGACCGCAGGGCTTGTTCGGGCAGAAGGACAGGTAAGCCATGAGAGCCAAATTTTTACTCCCGGTATTCATTGCGCTTCTCATCATTCTCCTGGTTCTTGTGCCACTGGGTATTAAAAACGATAGCATCGTTAACCTGTTGATCTTGATCATGATTTATGCCATGATGGCCAGCAGTTGGAATATCCTGGGTGGCTTTACCGGTCAGACGAATCTGGGTCATGCTGCCTTTTTTGGATTAGGCGCACTAGCGACCCGCCTGTTATGGTTCTCCGGTTGGAATATCTTCTTGAGCTTACTGGCGGGAGCATTGGTAGCCGTAGCCTTTGCGTTCTTGATCGGAGCACCGGCCTTTAAGCTTAAAGGCGCTTATTTTGCGATTGGCACGCTGGCACTTTCCCAGGCTTTGTTTGTCACAGTCGGTAACATTTTTCCGACGATCTCCTCATTGCCGGCAAAATACCTTTCTACCTACCAGTTAACCCCACGCTATTACCTGATCCTGGGGCTTACGATTTTCGTAGTGAGTGCCTGTTATTTCCTGGTCAAATCCAAGTATGGCCTGGGAATGATGGCGGTCAGGGAGGAAGAGGATGCAGCCGAATCCCTGGGTATTAGCGCCTTGAAACACAAATTATTGGCACTGGTAGCCAGTGCTTTCCTGGCTGGCCTGGCAGGGGGGGCATTCGCCTTTTACCATGTTGGTTATTATCCCCAGTTTCCGTTTTCGCCGGTTTGGACGTTTGACTCGTTGACCATGGTTTATATTGGCGGCACAGGAACCATCATCGGGCCAATTATCGGTGCGATCTTCTTTGTGGCTCTCAAGGAGTTGCTGGCCATCAACCTGGCCGATTACCACATCCTTGTTTTTGCCATCCTATTTATTTCAGTTGTTTTATTCCTCCCCGGAGGTTTGGTGGAAGCCTGGACAAAAATCAGAAGGTTATTCAGACGAAAGAAAGACGTGAAAGTAACCGGGCTATCTCCGAAAGTATGAACCTACATCAGAACCATAGGCAGCAAAACCAGGAGGTGCCTATCGACATGACGCTTACTCTGTCAAATCGGATACTCATCATATTCAACAATCTATTTGGAGGGAAGACATGAGCACCAAGAAACTAAATTTGATCTTAAGCACACTCTTGATTTGTGTACTTGTCGCCGGTTGCGCTAAAGTAACGCCAACCCAGGCTCCGGAACCGACGGCAGTGCCAGCCACCGCTGTCCCGGCCGTGGATCAACCGACTGTAGAAGTCAAGCCAACCGATGTTCCACTACCACCGGCTCCAGAAGCCATTGAAATCGGTGCATCCATTCCGTTGACAGGAAAGTATGGCTCGCTGGGCACGCAGGTCCAGGCTGGTTATAAATACGCTGTGGAAGATATCAATGCAGCAGGTGGTATCTTTGTAAAAGAATATGGCGTGAAAGTTCCACTCAAGCTGACGATCTATGACGATGAATCCGACCCCACCAAGGCCGTAAGCAAACTGGAATCGCTTTATTCGGACCAGAAAGTTGTGGCTTACTTGGGTGGCGCAGCCAGTGATATGCATGCAGCTACCGCTGCCATTGCGGAAAAGAATAAAGTGCCTTATCTGGGTGTTGCCTTTGCCCTGTGGCAGATCCATCAACAGGGTTACCAGTACCTGTTTTCACCATTCGTTAAATCCCCCGCTCAGGGGGTTGATGTGTACAAATTCCTGAACGAAGCGATTCCTGAAGGTCAAAGACCCCTCAAAGTTGCCGTCTTCCAGGAGAAAACGGACTGGGGTATTGAGCTGGGAGGATTGTGGAGAGATAATGCACCTCAATATGGTTATGAGGTTGTCTATTATGCGGAATATGCCCCCCGGACGACAGATTATTCCCAGCTAATTTTGGAAGCCAAGGCAGCCGGGGCTGAAACGCTGCTCACCATGCCTGGCCCACCAGACGGAATTGCGATGATGAAGCAGATGAAAGAACTGAACTGGGCGCCAAAATTCACCATGATGATCCGCGCTCCAGAGGGTATCACCTGGGGTGAAACTTTTGGCAAGGATGGCGATTATCTGACGATCTTCCCCTCCTGGCATCATGGCGAAACCTACCCGGGTGTGACTGAACTGAATGCCAAACATCAGGCAGAATTTGGCCGACCGGCGGATTTGCTGGTAGGCCCGGCTTATTCCTGTGTCCAGATTCTGGCTGCGGCCATTGAAGCTGCCGGAACCCTGGATCGGGATGCCATTCGGGATGCCATGATTGCCACCTATATGACCACAGTCATTGGCCCTGTCACCTTCAATCCGGATGGTACTGGCAATGTATTAAATCCTATGGTCCAGTGGATCAATGGCCAGCAGGAACTGATCTGGCCGTTCGACATGGCCACAGCCGATTTTGTCTATCCGGCTCCGTCTTTTGATGAGAGATAAAAGCATCTAGTCTCTCCTGATTTTTTTGGATTGTGACGATGGAGTCGATTTCCATCGTCACAATCATAATCAGGTTGGTTGAGGGATGAATTTTCAACAAACACATGAAAAAAAAACGCGATTTAGTCATTATTGTGGAAAAGGGAAATGAAAGATCATAAGACGCGACAAATTCTTCAAGAAGGATATCCGATGGGTCCATTTCCAACTCACCAGTTAAAACGGGTCGAACGCCCAACGAATCTACTCACTCCGGATATTCAACGAATTGATATGCGCGACACAGCGTATGGTTTGGCCGGGCGGGGTGAATACGGGCCGGTGGTCCAAAAGGGAGTTCAAAAAAGCCTTCCTGGAAAGTATCCGTTATCGGCTGCTCAAAAAGATTTGATTGACCATATTGCCACATTTGGGGAAATCCCTGTGGCAGAGAAACATCCAGAAATACCACAAGATCCAGGCACATTAACCCACCACATCAAATCGGTGGGATATTTTCTGAAGGCTGATATTGTTGGCGTATGTCATGTGCCGGCCAGTGCGTATTATCAATGCGATAAACAAGGGAACCCCATCGAAGACCGTTATCCCAACGCGGTTGTGATTGTGATGCGCAAGGAATTGAACGCTATCTGTGCCTCAACCGGCCATGATTGGTTGGGAGATCCGATTAGTTTTCAGGCTTACCAGCACCTGGGCATAGTTGCTGAAACAATCGCCAATTATCTCCGCCGCTTGGGTTGGGATGCTTCTGCCCAATACGGGCCATCTTTCGTTGATAAATATTCTGTATTATTGCCACCATTGTTGCTGGCGGCCGGGATTGGTGAAGTCAGCCGGGCTGGTATCATTCTTAATCCATACCTTGGGCTTGGCTATAAAGCTGCTGTGATTCTTACGGATATGCCAATAATTTCGGATCAGCCCATCGATTTCGGGCTACAGAGGTTCTGCCAGAGCTGCAAAATTTGCGCAGAGAACTGCCCAAGTCGGGCGATCCCCACCGGCGATAAAGTGATGTACAACGGCTATGAAACCTGGAAGTTGAATACGCAACGTTGTGCCAGCTATAACTTCACCAACAAAAATGGAACAATGTGTAATACCTGTGTCAAAAGCTGCCCATGGACTCAACCGACCACCTGGCCGCACAATCTGGTTCGCAGCCTGGTCACCCACTCTCGCCTGGCACAGCAGATTGCGATCCGGGCGGCATATCTGTTAAAACCATGGAAAGGTCATCCGGAAGACCAGTGGTGGTTTGACATGGAATATGTGGATGGTGTCATCCAGACCAGATAGGGTCTGGATCTACTGCCTCAACACTAGTTTACGCGAAAGGTAAGCTGAATTCAAAGGTGCTACCCAGGTTTTTGCCCTGGCTAGTTGCTGAAACCTGCCCGCCATGGGCTTCAATGATGGCTTTGACAATTGCCAGTCCCAGGCCAGTTCCGCCCGTCTCCCGGCTGCGAGATTTATCGGAACGGTAAAAGCGGTCAAAAACCGCATTCAATTGCTCCGGTTCCAGGCCTTCGCCATTATCCTGCACAGCCACCGTCACAATTCCTGGCTGGACTGAAGTTCGAATGCTGATTTCCCCACCTTGCGGGGTATAGCGAATTGCATTGGTGGTCAAATTAAACAGAACCTGGCGGATTCGATTTGAATCCATGCTGAGTTCTGGGATTTCTTCCGCCTGATACTGGAGGGTAATCCCTTTTTCCAGGGCGAGTGGTTCCAGGGATTGCAGGGTTTCAGAGATGATGGTGGTCAAATCGGATGGCTGTTTCTCCATCGGCAATTGTTGCGATTCTGCCAGGGAGAGTTCACGTAGATCATTGACCAGGCGAATCAGGTGTTGGGTTTGTGAATAGAGATTCGCAATTTCCGCCTCATCCAGTGTATATACACGGTCCAGCACTGCGCGCAGATTTCCCTCAAGAATCGTTAGAGGTATGCGCAGTTCATGCGATACATCTGCCATCAAGTTCTGGCGTAATGTCTCTGTGCGTTGCAGTTCAGCTGCCATCTGGTTGAAGGTGGTGGCCAGCTCAACCAGTTCCCGGCTGCCTTTCACTTTCGCCCTGGCGGTTAAGTCGCCCTGGCCGACGGCGTGGGCAGCTTTTGCCAGCTCATTGATCGGCCTGCTGACTACCCGGCCAATGACAATTCCGCTGATTGCTCCGATGACAAGGGAGAGCCCCATAAATTCAAGCAAGCGTCTGGAAATCTCTGCCGGGGATTCTCCACCAGGGACATCTTGATCTGAACCAATAGCATCCGAAGCTGGGAATTGGGAATTTGCTCTCATATCCAGTTGGATGGTCAGAAATTGCAGAAAAAAAACAAAGAACAAGACACCACCGATCATCAGGCTGAGCCGGACCCATAGACGATTCATGAACGATCTCCTGTCAGTCGATAACCCACACCATAGATGGTCTGAATATGAATTGGATCCTCCGGGTCAGGTTCAATCTTGCGGCGCAGATTGCGGATGTGGGTATCGAGTGCCCGGCCCATACCCTCATAGGCATAGCCGACCGATTTTTCCAGTAATTCATCCCGTGTCAGGGTGTACCCCGGGTTCTCCATAAATGCCACCAGGAGGTTGAATTCCGTTTTGGTTAGCTCCACCAATTTACCATTCACCATCAGGGTGTGATGATCCAGGTCAAGCTGCAAGTCTTGAACAACCAAAACGTGTGAGGGGGCATTTTGCTGCTGGTCCAGCCTTGTCCGGCGCAGGAGAGCCTTGACGCGGGCAACCACCTCACGGGCATTAAATGGTTTGGTGATGTAATCATCGGCGCCTAATTCCAGTCCAACGATCTTGTCGGTATCTTCGACCCGGGCCGTCAACATGATGATAGGAGTGGCGGAGAGCGTTTTATCTGAACGGACAATCTGGGTGATCTCCCAGCCATCTCGTTGTGGCAGCATTAGATCCAGGATGACCAGGTCGGGGCGTTCACGGCGCAGATTATGCAGTGCAGTCTCCCCATCGTATGCCTCGACCACCAGGAACCCCGATTGTTCCAGATATCCACGCAACACTTTTACAATCGCCCGATCGTCATCAACAACCAAAATTCTTTGAGGCATTCTTATTCCCTATATCCAAGTAATGGCAAGATTTATTCTTCTATCGTAGCATAAAATTCTTAAGGAATTGTCAAGAAAGTCTTGGTTTATTGCTTTCAATCCAGTTGAAATTTGAAAGAAAGAAATCTTCAGGTTCTTTATAGATCATCTTCAGATTTTCTTGACATTCGGATGTCATAATCATCAGTATCAACAAATTTATGATTTCAATAAAAGGAAAAAGTTAGATGAATGCACACAGATTTACATTATCGGTTGGCAGAAGGTTCTTTTTTGGAGTACTTCTGATCATGTTTTTGGTCGGGCTGGCAGGTTGCTCAACTTCAACCGCAGCTCCCACCAGTGAGGCAGCTACAGAAATCGCGCTGCAGGCCACGGTTGTCCCTGCAGCGGATGCAACTTCAGCTCCTGCGGTAATGCCAGGCAAGCCAGGGGGCATGCCGGGTAGCTCTTCTTCTTCAACGGTTGCCAAACCGACTTATTCGGATGTTGCCTATGCAACGCTTTCTGCTGCCGAGAAGCTGGATCTCTATTTGCCAGAAGGTGATGGGCCCTTTCCGCTAGTGTTGCTTGTCCACGGTGGTGCTTTTCTGATGGGCGATAAGGCAGCCGGTGACGCAACGACGGGCGTTGATCAACTTCTTAGCCTGGGGTATGCGGTCGCCAGTGTCAATTACCGGCTGAGCGGTGAAGCACTTGCGCCAGCCCAGATTCAAGACATCAAAGCCGCGGTGCGCTTCCTGCGGGCAAATGCCCAGGAATATAAACTCAACTCGGAAAAATTTGGCGCTTGGGGCGGTTCTGCCGGTGGCAGTCTGGTTGCTTTGCTGGGCACATCCTGCGGGGTGGCAGAGCTGGAAGGCGCAGACCTTGGCAACGCTGATCAATCCAGTTGTGTGCAGGCGGTGGTTGATTGGTTTGGGCCAACCGACTTCCTGCAGATGGACGCCCAATTTACCGGTACCTCTTGCCCGGTGAACCATGATGCAGCCAATTCCCCTGAATCGATGCTGGTAGGCGCCCCGGTCCAGGATGTCCCTGAGAAGGTTGCGCAGGTCAACTCCATCACCTACGTCTCAGCAGATGATCCTGCCTTCTTCATCCAGCATGGCACTGCCGATTGTAATGTTCCGCCTCAGCAGAGCCAGTTGCTGTATGACGCTTTGAAGGCGGCAATTGGTGAGGAGAATGTGACCCTGACCTTCCTGGAGGGCGCTGGCCATGGCGGATCCCAATTTACGACTGAAGCCAACCTGAAATTGGTCACAGATTTCTTCGATCAATATTTGAAGTAAGCTGCGTTTCTCAATAATCCAGGCTCAAAGCAGATTTGAGCCTGGATTTCACAAAAAATTTAAGATATTGAATAAATAAAGGATGACAATTTCACTTGACAAAAGTAATTGACATCAGGTGAAATTATCACTATACTGATATTAGTAAAACAGTGTTTTATATAGTGAGACAATTATCGGTGCTCGTGGATACAGTCATCAGGTAAAAATCGTTTAAGTCTTTCAAAATTTAAGAAGGAGAGGGAACGATGAAGAAGATATTGTTGTTCACAGTAGTTTGTATCTTGGCATTTACATCTGCCTGTACAACTGCGACGAAGACAGCAGCCCCTGCTGAAACTGCTGCTCCAGTCGCAACCCAACCACCTGCGCCTGCAGCAAAGGAAATCATTGCTGTGTGTCTGCCAGCCCTGGATAATCCATTGATGTTGGCAATCCAGGACACCTTCAAGAACGGTTTCGGGGCTGAGTACGACGTTCAGGTCGCCAGCGCGGATGGAAACGCTGTCAATCAGGCAACCCAGGTGGAAAATTTCACTGCCATGAAGGTGAAATTAATGGTTGTGATGGCAGTCGAAGCCTCCAGCCTGGTGCCAAAGCTGATTGAAGCCCGTCAGGCTGGTGCCATTGTGATGGTTATCGGCGGCGATCCTGGCAACCCGGACTCCTATGACAGCGTCATGATGATGAATCAATACCTGTCTGGCTGGTATGAAGCTTATATGGCCAAACAATGGGTTGACGCAACCTACCCGGATGCTGCAGATGGTTCCATCGAGACAGCCATCTTTGAATCCACCCTGAACACAGAAGCAACCAGCCGTTCAAACGGGATGAAGATGATTGCTGAACCCTACATGAAGAATGTCAATGGTGAATTTATTGACGCCGCCGGGATGGTTGTTTCGGACGCCAACAAAGTCGCTAATCCTGCCTATTCCGCCAAAGTAAAAGTAGTGCAGGTGGTTCAAGCCGAAATGTTCCAGGCTGGCCAGACTGCGATGCAGAATATTCTCACAACCAATCCTGATGTCAGAGTAGTCTTGGCATATGCCGGTGATGGCGGAATGGGTGCCTCCCAGGCTATCGTGGACGAGTATGCCAAAGGTGAAAATCTCAGTGTCGTCAAGGATCTGAATAAAGTCGCTGTTTTTGCGGTGGGGATGATCGGTGCCGAAGGTCCGGCTGTTCTGGATTCGGCCACCAATAAAACCGTTTTCCGTGGAACGATCCGCTTTGGTGGTGACCTGGTTGGCAGGACCAACGATATTGTGAGAAATATGCTCAACGGGGAGATCATAAAAGTCATCTATGATCCGCTGGATATTGTCACATTGATCGATGGAAAATTGATGGCATTGCCGATCGAGGACACAGAGGTATTTGTCGTGCCAACGGCTGAACCGATGGAAGTCAAGTTGGGACCTCCTCCGGGATAGAACTCTCCACAACATTTCACCTACCCATTGGTGAGAATCCGAAAACAACAGCTGAATCAAAGGTGCACTGTAGGAAAAAGTGAAATGGGCTGGGTTGATAGCCTCAACAGGTTTCCCCAGCCCATTTTTCAAACCCCCGTGATGGAGATTCATCGATGAATGAAGTTATTTTATCTATTCGAAATGTGACGAAGACTTACCCTGGTGTAGTTGCGTTGAATAATTATTCGATGGATTTTGAAAAAGGAGAGGTGCATGCATTATTAGGTGAAAACGGGGCTGGAAAATCGACTTTGATAAAAATCATTTCGGGGGCAATCGAGCCCGATAGCGGTCAAATCATTTTTGGAGATAAGGTTTATCCAAAAATGACCCCACATTTAGCCAGACATCTGGGCGTAGAGGTGATTTACCAGGAATTCAGTCTGGTTGAATCCCTTTCAGTCGCGCAAAATGTTTATCTGGGGGCAGGTGAAGGACTGTTTACAGATCTGAAATCCTTAAAGAAAAAAGCCGGGATCATTTTTCAAGAGATGGGGGTGGAGATTGATACCTCGGCAATTGTCAGGACTTTAAGCCCGGCAAAAAAGCAATTGGTTGAAATTGCAAAATCGATCTCCCGTAACGCCAAGATATTGATCATGGACGAACCCAGCGCACCCCTTTCTGCATCGGAAGTGGAGACCATGTTCAATATCATTGAAAAGCTGAAATCCATGGGGGTAACCGTAATCTATATCTCTCACCGCATTGAAGAACTTTTCAGAGTATCCGACCGGGTTACCGTAATGCGAGATGGTCAGTATATCGATACATTGGTGACCAAGAATACAAACCGAAAGGAATTAATCAACCTTGAAGTTGGTAGAGAATTTCGAGAATATTACCCGAAGCGGTCAGTCACCCTTTCTGAAATTGCCCTGGAAGTAAGGCATTTAACTGGAAATGGGGATGAAGATATTTCGTTTTCCGTCAGAAAAGGCGAGATATTGGGGGTAGCCGGGCTGGTGGGATCGGGCAGAACAGAAATGGCCAATGTTATTTTTGGCTCTGTTCCAAAAGACAGCGGCGAGGTGTGGGTAAATGGAAAAAAAGTAGAAATTCATTCCCCAAACCAGGCGATTCGATCCGGAATCGGGTTGATTCCTGAAGACCGAAAAAACCACGGATGTATTATCAATGCAAACATCCGTTTTAATATTTCTCTTTCTGTATTCAATAAATTTTCCAAGTGGTTTATTTTAGATACCAAAAAGATCAATCAGGTTGCCAGGTATTATGCAGACAAATTCAATATCCGAACGCCATCCCTTCAGCAACAAGTCAGGAACCTTTCAGGCGGAAATCAGCAAAAGGTTGTGATTGCAAAGACCCTGGCAGCAGACACGAATATTCTCATTTTTGATGAGCCCACCCGCGGGATTGATGTCGGTGCAAAACAAGAGATCTACAATCTTATGATTGAACTGGTGAACCAGGGAAAAGCCATTGTAATGATCTCATCTGAAATGGAAGAGTTGCTGGGAATGTCGGACCGTTTGATCGTTCTTTCGGAGGGTAGATACATGGGAGAGGTTCCCAAAGATAAATTTGATCAACGATATGTGATTGAACTTGCTTCCGGTCATCATTAATAAATTTATGAGGTTAAAAATGCGAAAATTAAATTTGAGTGGCCTAAAAAAATACACCATTATGCTGATTTTGTTGCTCCTAATGGGAGTTTTCTCGTTAACCAGCCCCTATTTTTTTACATTGAGAAATTTAACCAACATTGTTACGCAGAACACGTATTTCATCATTGCCGCCATAGGATTGTCATTCGTGATGATCGGTGGAGGAATTGACCTCTCGGTTGGGTACCAGATGTCACTGGTTGGAGTAGTCACAGCCATGTGCATGACCCTCTACCATTTTCCAGTTTGGGTTGCCGTTGGGTTAGGTTTGCTCCTGGGAACGTTTTTGGGATTGGTCAATGGCTTAATCGTGACAAATATCAGAGTATTTCCTTTAATTGTAACCATAGCAACGAGTACGGTATTTCAAGGTGTTTCCTATTTGATTTCAAAAGCGCAAACGTATCGAAATTACCCTGATTCCTTCCTTTGGATTACAAAAGGGAAAGTCTTGGGAATGCCTTTTGATGTTTTCCTGACTGTGCTGATTGTTTTATTTGCATCTTTTGTTTACTATAAGACCAATTTTGGTTGGAATGTATTGGCCTTAGGCGGTAATGAAGAAGCTGCGCGGCTTGCAGGTATAAAAACAAAGAGAATGAAAGTGGCTGTCTATGCCATCTGTGGTTTTTTTGTTGCAATCGCCACGATGATCATGATCTCTAAATCCAATACAACCAGTTCTGCCTTTGGTCCGGGTATCGAGTTTACCGTCCTAACGGCGGCTATTGTTGGTGGGATCAGCTTTATGGGGGGCGAAGGGAATATGCTGGGACTGGTAACCGGCGTCTTTATTCTGGCAGTCCTTGGAAATGGCATGCAACTGGCGGGTTGGGGAACCTACGCTCAATACATTGTCAAAGGGTTAATCCTTCTGGGAGCTGTCACTTTCGACGAATATCAAAAGATGGGGCGAAAAAGCAAAAAACTATCTGGAAGCTCGTTGGAGAAAACAAATGCCGGATAAAGATGTTTTTCCTAAACGCCATCCGATGAAATTCGGCCCCCCGGATGGGGAAGGATTTCATATGCCAGATGCAGACATTTCTTTTGTAAAAAGGAAATTTCTGGATCTGCCTTATGCCTCATTTTCAGATTCCCAAAAACTGGATATTTATTTGCCAAATTCAGGAGATGGCCCCTTTCCAGTTATTCTACAGATTCATGGTGGTGCTTTTGCCATTGGCGACAAACGCGACATCCATCTTCTTCCATTCTTAAAGGGAATTGAGCGAGGGTATGCAGTGGTGAGTTTAAACTATCGCCTCAGCGGAGAAGCCATTTTCCCGGCTGCAGTACAGGATGTCAAAGCCGCGGTCCGTTGGATCCGAGCCAATCAGGCACAGTATCATTTGGATGGCAACCGGATCGCGGCCTGCGGCGGTTCGGCCGGCGGCAACCTGGCGGCCATGCTGGGTGTCACCGGACAGACGCCTGAATTTGATGATCCGACGCTTGGCAATCTAGATTTTTCATCAGAGGTCCAAGCTGTAGTGGATTGGTTCGGACCGGTGGACTTTCTAACAATGGATCAACAACTAGACCAGAATGGGTTTGGCCCCGGCGATCATAACGAGCCATCCTCTCCCGAATCAAGGTTTATGGGAGCTCCGATCCAGGAAATTCCGGAAAAAGTAAAAATGGCAAATCCGATTACCTATCTCCATATTCACCTGCCACCGTTTTTTATCCAACATGGTCGAATCGATCCATTGGTACCCGTGCAACAATCCATTAACCTCCATCAAGAGCTGGAGAAGTTTTTAACTCAAGACCGCTTAAAATTTGAAACCCTTGAGAATGCCGGGCACGGAGATCCATTGTTTGAAACGGATCACAATATGGAAAAAGTGTTCTTGTTCCTGGATGAGAACCTTAATGACCCAATAGGGGGCTAAACACCCAAAATCAAGGGTTTGACCGATCTTTTGATGGTAGTACTTGCCTTGAATAACCCTGATGTTTGAAAGATGTTGTTGACAAACATTTTAATTAATGTTATCCTATTGATATCATTATGTAAAACTAAGTTTCATAGAATGATACAAAAGAATACTATTCCCTCAACAATTTAGATACTTTCATAACCAAGGAGAAAATCATGTCGGAGACGTATACCCTGGCGGATGCAACCATGAAGGTCATTCAGGACCGGCGCAGCATTCGTGAGTTCTCGACTGAGCCGGTATCTGAGGATGATTTGGCGTTGATCCTGGAAGCCGGCCGGCAAGCCCCCTCAGGCGAAAATGCCCAACCCTGGCGCTTTATTGTCGTCAAGGATGAAATGACCCGCAAAAAAATGGGGGCGATCGCCGGCGGGGGCAGTGGTCGGCGCTTTACGGCCGAGTTTGTCACCCAGCGCATGCAACAGCGCTTTGCCAGCCTGGAAGACGAAGCCAAGAAGAAAGCCGCCTTTGAAAAACTAACCTCCGGGAAAGTCTCCACCTTCATGGCAGATGCTCCGGTGAACCTGGTAATTGTTGGTAAGAAAGACGTCTGGGATACCCCGTATGACACCTCCGCGGCGATTGAAAACATCCTCTTGATGGTCACAGCCCTGGGTTTAGGTGCTTGTTGGGTGATTGCCCCTTGCATCGACATCCGGGATGAAGAACGGATCAAGGCTTTGCTTGGGATCCCTGAAGGTTTCAAGGCGATCAGCATCCTGTCGATCGGCCATCCGACCCGGCCGCACCGGCCGCGCCCACGCATTGCACTGAAAGACCTGGTTTTCTCGGAAAAATGGGGCGAAATCTACTACACGGAGGAAGCATGAACAGCAAGAAGATTTCCCTGGATTATGCCAACAGCCTGATGTATGAAATGCAGAAAGCCTTTTGGGATGAAAGAGGCAAAGGCGCCCGTTTCCGTATGACTACCGTGGGTCGAGAATTTTACAAAGCCGAAATTTTGCCATTATTGAACACAACGGACATCGGGCAGATCATCCAAACGGTGGAGAGTGTCCTAAAAGAGAAAGGCATTGCCAGCCAGGTCTCCTACAACCAGGATGACCGCCTGCTGCGGGTCAGTGTCAAAGGCTGTATTCACCGCCCGGTGGAAGAGAAAATGGTTGCCAAAGGTGTTGAACCATTTACCTGCATTCCAGCCAACCTGATTGTATTGGCAATCGAAGAAAAACTGGACCGCCCGGTGGAACTGGCAGAGATCAAAGTCGAAGATGGTGCCTGCCAGCTTTTACTGGTTGTTTTTGAAGAACGCCCGACGCTGAGTTAGGAGGGGTATGTCAAAAGTTGCCACCCTTGCAGAAGCTGTAAGATCCATCCCGAGTGGTTCGCATGTCGCTATCTCGGGTTTTGCCATCACCCGCTGCACCATGGCTTTTGGGCGGGAGGTGCTCCGCCAGGGCCTCCGGGATCTGACCCTTTCCCAGTGTGTAGGCGCTATGGATGCTGATTTGATGGTAGGGGGCGGGGCGGTCAAACGATTAATCTATGGTGGCGGGTCACTGGACCGCTTTGGCCGCCTGGCCAATGTCAACCGTGGCATTGAAGATGGATCGCTGATCGCTGAAGAATACAGCAGCCTTTCGGTTGCTTTCCGCTACCTGGCCGGCTCGCTGGGCTTGCCGTTCATGCCGATCCAATCCCTCAAAGGCTCTGACTTGCTGCGCCAAATCTCGGAACGCACTCCCTCCGATATTGCCTTTATCAAAGATCCCTTCACCGGTGAAGAGTGGCTGGTGCTGAAACCTCTCCAGCCGGATGTGGCTGTCGTTCAGGTGCAAATCGCAGATGCTGAGGGCAACGCCTGGATCTTGGGCCCGCGTTGGGACAATGTGGAACAGGCCAAGGCCAGCAAGCGCACCATCATCATTGCTGAAAAGCTGGTTTCCGGGGACTACATTCGCCAGAATCCGGAACGGACGGTCATCCCGGGTTTACTGGTCTCGCATGTGGTCGAGCAACCTTTTGCAGCCCATCCAACTGCCGTCTACGCTGAATATGATTATGATGCAGGGATGATCGAGCGCTATGTTAAAGCGTATGCCACCGCTGATTCCTTCAAAGCATATTTGGATGAATTTGTCTACGGCACGCAGGATGAGTGGGAATACCTGCAAAAGGCCGGCGGCATGAAACAAATGAATTCACTCCGGGCAGACCCCATCCTGGGATATTAAGGAGAACACACCCATGGAACTTAACTATTCTCCTTCAGAATTGATGGCAGTTGCCGGCGCCCGCGAGTTGCAGGACCGTCAGGTTGTGGCTGTTGGGCTGGGCTTGCCGGTGGTCGCCTCCTTCCTGGCCAAGCAAACCCATGCTCCCAACATGACCATCCTCTTCGAACTGGGTGTGATCGACCCCGAGCCGGTGGATTGCGGGGTCGGCCTGGCCGATCCGCGCGTCTGGTATCGGGCCAATGTCCTCAGCAGCTTTGTCGATATCCTCGGTTCTGTTTTGCATAATGGCCGGGTGGATATCGGTTTCCTGGGTGGGCTGGAAGCCGACCAGTTCGGCAACCTGAACACCACCCTGTTGGGTGACCCCGCCGGCTCCTTCCGCCATTTTGTCGGCAGTGGTGGCGCCAATGATATCGCCTCCAGTGCCCAGAGTACGGTCATCATCATGCGCCATGAAGCCCGTAAGCTAAAGAAAAGCATTTCCTTTATCACCAGCCCGGGCTATCTCAGCGGCGGTGACAGCCGCGAGAAAGCTGGCTTGAAGGGCGGCCCCAAACGGGTCATTACCGACAAAGCCATCTTCGGCTTCCACCCAGAAACCAGGCAAATGATGCTGCTTTCCATCCATCCTGGCAACACTCTGGAGGATGTCCTCAATACCATGGGCTTTGCGCCGGTACTCCCGGAGTATTTACCATTTACGGAGCCACCCACCGGCGAACAGTTGCGCTTGATTCGCGAAGTGATTGATCCCAAGCACATGTATATGGGATAGTTGTTTTTTATCCTGAACGAAAGGAAATGCCGAATGCCTTACGTTGTTACCAGTGATTGTATTTTGTGCGGCGCCTGTGTTACCGGTTGTGAAGTGGACGCCATTACCGAGGGCGAGACCCAGTCGCACATTGATCTTGCAATTTGTGTCGAATGTGGTACCTGTATGCGCAATTGCCCGGTCGAGGCGATTGTCTTTATGAGTGATGAGGAGTACGCCATCTATCTGGATAAACAGGCGGGCAAATAACCAACATCAAAATAGCCAGGATTCAAGTGAGCCTGGCTTTTTTGTCTACTGACTTCGACCAGATCATATTAGGACCTGAAAGGCAGGTGATGTAAAAAAAAGAGGCTTGATTTCCCATCGTAACCAGGAAATTCTTAGTTTTACCAAATCAAAGGAGAGAATTGATGAACAAGAAGTGGATGGTTGTAATGTCAATGCTGGTTATTACTGCGTTCTTGCTTGCCAGCTGTGCGCCTAAGGCAACAGAAGTAGCCCCAACCGAAGTAGTCGCAACAGCGGCAGCCCCAGTTGAGGACACCGTTGTTTCCATGGTGCCTGCACAACCCGGATCGCCTTTCGATATCCAGGGCAAGAGAGTTTGCTATATCATCCCGTCCCTGGCTAATCCTTTCTTGAACGGCGTGGCCACCTCAGTCACCGAACAGTTTAAGGCTGATGGTGTGGAAATTATGGTTTATGGCGCCGATGAAGGTGGATTGAACCAGCAATTTGACCAGATTGAGAACTGCATTTCAATGAAGGTTGATTTCATGTATGTTATGGCAGCCGGCGAGATTGACCAATTGCTGCCCTCGGTTGAACAGGCCAAGGCCGCTGGCATCACCGTGATGGGTGTTCCGCCGATGCGACTGGCACCATTTGATGCGATCATGCACACCAGCCAATACGAAGATGGTCAAAAAGTTGCCAAGATGGCATGTGATTATATCGAAGCCGTTTACCCGGATGCTGCCAATAGCAGTGTTGAAACCGCTATCATTGGTGGCGCCAGTTCCAGCGTTGGGATGGCCGAGCGCCATCGTGGTTACCTGACATTCGCCGAAATATGCCCTAAAGCCAAGGTGGTCATGGACCTGGATGTTTCCGGTGATAGTCTCCCCGTTGGTCAGACTGCTGCTGAGAATGCTTTAACTGCGTTTCCAAACATCAAAGTTTTTATTGCCCAATCTACTGCCCATGCCCAGGGAATTGCCAATGCCATCAAAGCGCTGCCGAATGTAGACCTTACGAAATACGGCGTCTTTGCAGGCGATATGGATCCCTCCATGATCCCGACTGTCACCAGTTGCGCAGATCCTTATAAGGGTTTCGTAGCCATTGGAGGAACTGCTCTTGATGTTGCTACATACGAACAGATGAAGAAGATGTTACAAGGCGTGGAACATCCAAACATCATCAATGATGTTTTGGAACCGATCTATTGCGATTTCAGCACGCTAAAGTAGCTCATAGCATCTTTTGTTGATATGGTTAATGAAAGGGGGGGCATCCCCCCTTTCATTAAGATCAGAGGTGAAAAAGGAATGGACCCCAAGGTCGTTTTATCCCTGGATAATATCACCAAGAAATACCCGGGTGTACTTGCTCTTAACAAGGTTTCAATGGATTTTGTTGAAGGCGAGGTTCACGCCTTGCTCGGGGAAAATGGTGCAGGCAAATCCACCCTGATCAAAGCGGTGGCCGGGGCGATCGATATCGACTCTGGAATTATTAAAATTAATGGACAAGAATATCATAGGATAACTCCTTCCCTTTCCAGAGGCCTTGGCATTGAAGTCATTTATCAAGAGTTTAATCTTGTTCCCACTTTATCTGTTGCAGAGAACATTTTCTTGTGCGAAAAAAGTGGAAATTCAATCCTGTTCAGTGCCAAAGAAATTGAGAAAAAAGCAATCAAAGTTCTCGATCAATTTGGTGTGACCATTGACCCGCGCAGCATTGTGCAAGATTTATCAATTGCTGACCAACAGATCGTTGAAATTGCAAAAGCGGTATCAAAGAATGTGAAAATATTGATCATGGACGAACCTTCTGCTCCTTTAAGCGTTTCGGAAGTAGAGATGATGTTCAAGATCATCAAGAAGTTGAAAATGAACGGTGTGACAATCATTTATATCTCTCATCGTTTGGAAGAGGTTTTTCAGATTTCTGATCGCGTAAGTGTGATGCGTGATGGATGCTATATCACAACGAAAAATACGAAAGAAACCAACCGCCAGGAATTAATTAATCTGATGGTTGGAAGAGAATTGAAGGAAGGTTATCCTCCACGTAGAAACCTTCCTGGTGAAATTGCATTAGAAGTAATAGGCCTTACTGGAAACGGTGTTCGAAATATCTCCTTTTCAGTCCGGAAAGGTGAAATATTGGGTGTTTCCGGATTGGTCGGTGCAGGTCGAACAGAATTAGCTCAGCTTATCTTCGGCGCTGCTCGTATGGAACAAGGTGTGATTTCGATTAATGGGAATCCTGTAACGATTAAGTCCCCTTCGGATGCCATAAAACATAAGATCGGTTTTTTAACCGAGGATCGAAAAGGACAAGGATTGTTCCTTGAATTGGCTGTGCAATGGAATATTGTTTTTCCGATCATTAAGCAAATTTCGAAATTTGGTGTAGTGAACACCAAAAAAGAAGTTGAGATTGCAAGAAAATACAAAAAACGGATCAATATCAAGACTCCCGATTTGTCGCAGCAAGTGATCAATCTGAGTGGCGGAAATCAGCAAAAGGTTGTCCTGGCAAAATCGCTGGCAGCAGAGTCAGATATCCTGATCTTTGATGAGCCAACCAGAGGCATTGACGTTGGCGCAAAACAGGAAATTTATCATTTGATGACCGAATTGGCTGATAATGGGATCGCAATCCTGATGATTTCTTCAGACATGGAGGAATTGTTGGGGATGTCGGACCGGATCATCGTCTTATGTGAAGGCGAATTGGTTGGAGAAGTCCAAAAAGACAATTTCAACCAACATTATATTCTTGACCTCGCATCGGGAACCCATTAACTTTTGGAGAAATAATCAATGAGCGATCAATCAGTGTTTCTCAAGAACTTTGGTATGAAGTTTGGATTGTTACTAAAGAAGAATGTACCCTTTCTGATCCTACTTTTGTTGGTGCTCCTGTTCTCGTTCATAGCACCTAATTTTATGACCCTTGGCAACCTTCGTACCTTAATTCGCCAGGTATCTTTTGCGGGAATTAGTGCTGTAGGACTGATGTTTGTGATGATCAGTGGAGGAATCGATCTCTCGATTGGTTCTCAGGTCGTGTTTACGAATGTCCTTTTGGCAATCATGATGGCTGAGTGGAAATTGGAGCCAGGATTGGCAATCCCCCTCATTCTATTGGTGGGAACAGGACTGGGTGCGATTAATGGGTTACTTTCAATTTCGCTAAAAATCCATCCACTGATTATCACCCTGGGTACATCTGCAATTTTTAAAGGCTTTGGATACATTATCAATCAGTCCAGGAATATCATGGGGTTCCCCGATTCCTTCCGCTGGTTTGGTCAGGGATACGTTTGGGGAATCCCTGTTCCGGTTATTGTCATGGTAGTAGTCGCGTTAATTGGGTCTTTCATATTGACCAAGACCTACTTTGGCCGACGGGTATTTGCCTTAGGTGGAAATGAAGAAGCGGCTCGCCTTGCAGGTGTGCATAATAATCGAATGAAAGTAATCCTGTTTATGATCTGTGGCTTTATCTCTGGGATCACTGCTGTACTACTTTTATCAAGAGTTTTTGCAGGTCAGACGGTCACAGGACAGGGGCTTGAATTCGACTGCCTCACAGCTGCCCTTTTGGGTGGTGTCAGCTTCAAAGGGGGGGAAGGTACCATCTTTGGGCTGATGGTCGGGATCATTATCATTGGCGTGTTGAACAATGCCATGCAGTTGGCTACTTTTCCTGATTTTTCCCAAACAGTGGTTAAGGGGGCTGTTCTATTAATTGCAGTGGCTTTTGATGTCTATCAGAAAAGTCGAAAAGCAAAAGAAACAGTCGCCCGGGTCGCAGCGTAGAAACTTTTTATCCAATCTCAAGGGATCAAAACAGCCAGCGCCATCCAGTGCTGGCTGTTTTTTCAAGCTTTCCGGCTGCACGAGGAATCAGACATGAAGATTAATGGAATCCCGACTTTCGCTAAGAACAATTCACTGGCTCACTGTACTATAATTGGCCTGTTGCTCCTCCCGGCTTGATTGAAATGGGGAGCGATTTGATGTATTGATGAGCCTGAGAAGAATTTCAAGTTTCAAAAACCTGGTTGGTTTATTCCATGCATGGCACTTTTGCATTGAGTGTAATATAAACCGGGAGAGTATTATCTAGTCGGGCTATCGCCGGCCACGCAAAATGATTCAGTCATGCTGAACGGAGTGAAGCATCTGAAAGTAACTTGGAGATCCTTCACTGCGTTCAGGATGACAAAACATCAAAATTTCTGCTCGCACACCCGGAGGGATGGCGCACATAAAACGATTTTTTCCCGAGATCCCGGGTAAGGGCGATCGTGAAGGATCCCTTGGGGAAGCAGCCGGGGATATAAACCTCTTGTAAAGATCTCCGTTGTTTCGGCCGCTTCGCCCTTACCGGCCAGGGTTGATTTACAAACATCAAATAAGGACTTCCAGGGATCCTGTTCAACAATCGAATTGAAATTTGTTACCCAAATCCTCATAATCGCGGCAGTTTTTGAAAGAATGGACCATGAGTCAGGTAAAACAAAGGTATCTTGGTGCAAAAGGCCTGGTTGTTCTCATTGCGTTGTTGAGCGCATTTGTCCCGCTTTCCACGGATTTATACTTGCCAGCCTTGCCCGGCATGAGCTCTTATTTTGGGGTAAATGAACAACAGGTCAGCCTGACCCTGACCGCCTTTTTTATTTTCTATGCCCTGGGCACCCTGTTTTGGGGGCCGCTTAGTGACCGCTACGGCCGCAAACCAATCCTGGTTACCGGGCTGGGGCTATACATTGTCGCCAGTATCCTGTGCGCTTTGGCATGGAGCTTGAATGGCCTGGTGCTGTGCCGGATCCTTCAGGCAATTGGCGGCAGCGCCTCCGGTGTTGTGGCGACCGCAATCGTCAAAGACCTCTACAGCGGGAAAAAGCGCGAATCAGTCCTGGCCATTGTCCAGTCGATGGTGACCATTTCTCCAGCCGTTGCACCCGTGCTGGGGGCTTTTATGCTCAAGGTGCTTTCCTGGCGGGGTGTCTTTTGGGTCCTGGCCGCGATTGGCGTTGCAGCTTTGATTGGCAGCCTGCTGTTCGAGGAATCAATCCCAGAGCGCACCTCGGGTAGGTTATTTCAAAATCTTGGGCGCCTGGCAACCGTATTGCAAAATCGGGGCTTCACCAGCCTGTTGCTCCTCTTTTCACTCGGGAGCATCTCGGTCATGGCGTTCATTTCCTCGTCTACATATATCTATCAGGATGGTTTTCACCTGAGTAGTCAGGTTTACAGCTTTTATTTTGCGCTGAATGCCCTGGGAATGATCAGCGGACCGATCATCTATCTCTGGCTGTCGCAGCGCTTTCATTCCGAAAAAATCATCGTGGCTGGATTTAGCATCATTGCCGCCAGTGGATTGTTGGTTTGCATCCTGGGAAATCTGCAGCCCTGGATCTTTGCTTTGTGCATCCTGCCTGCCTCAATTGCCGGCAGTTGTCTTCGCCCCCCTTCTACCAACCTGATGCTGGAACAACAGAAAAGCGATACAGGCTCAGTTTCTTCACTGATGGGCTGCACTGGCACCTTGATGGGCAGCCTGGGGATCCAGTTGATTTCCCTGCCCTGGCACAACCGGATCATTGCCCTTGGGGTCATGTCCATCACGACAGCTTGCGTCAGCCTGCTGGCCTGGCCTTTTGTACTCAAGCACATCATTCGGTTGCCTGGTCCAAACCAGCTCAGCCTGGTGAAACCCGAAATTATTGATCTCTGATGACTGGCGAAGTTTCATAAAAAGCAATCCCCCTGGTTCCACTCATTTGCCTGATCTCCCAAATTAAACTGGCACATCCCACCGGGGTGTGCCAGTTACTTATTCTTTGGGTGAGCCATCCGCTCCGGGACCCACACAGACAGCCCGCAACTGCTCAATCGGAATTTGACTTTGACTTACCTCTCAATCAACTTCATATCCCGGCTGGCCAGGATATCAATCCCGCTATCCAGCGCATTTTCCACCACCACCATGCCCATCGTGATCGGCGGCGTGATTTCCACCTCGCGCAAGGCTTGCATCAACAAGGGAATTTTTCCCTTGGGGAAAGGCGCAGCCGTGTACACGGGTAATAGGGGATGATTTCCTTGTTTCACCTTCACAGTGGTCGCCACCATCCGGCGCGGGTCGGTCAGCTCACGTTCTGCGTATTCGTGGCCGCGCTTGCAGCCATTTTTGACTTCAACGATGGTGTCACCATCCCGGGTAACTTCCAGGGAGCAGCCTTTGGGGCAGGTGATACACAGGATTTTTAATTGTTCTTTCATCTTACCTCCTACCGTTTCACAATCGCAATGGTGAGTTCCTCAGCCAGTTGAACTTCATCATAAGCCTTCATCGGAATTTCCAGCGTGATGATTTCACCAGGCCGGGCATAGAGTTCCCCTTTGCGGGTTACCAGGTTGCCATTATTGCGCACTTCCACCCAGACGGAGCTTTCAATGGGCTGGCGCACCCGCAATTGCAGCCGGACGTTTCCATCTGCCAGGCTTTCTTTGTCGATGGTTTGAGGCACGACATAGCGGACATTATCCCCAGTTTTGATCGGTACGTGGGTATTCTCACGCCTTCGTTCTACCAAGGCAAATTTGGCCGCGCTGACCCCGGCTTGGCGGCCGGCTTCGGACACCCAATCCACCAGGTCGTAAACATGAACCACGTTTCCAGCCGCAAAAATCCCGGGCACGTTGGTTTCAAATCGGTCATCCACAAACGGACCTCCGGTGATCGGGTCGATCAGGACACCGGCCTT
>JBGSJZ010000031.1:0-13266 GCA_041741455.1 Anaerolineaceae bacterium
GCATTTTCATATAGAGTTTTCACTCTATATGAAGGAACTCCAAATCTGGGGTGGGCATTTTCGGCTCATTTTTTGTCTCAATATATGTGAGACAGAATCTCATTATATGTGAGACAGTCTCAATATTTATGAGATCCTACATTTAACAATGTCGGGTTTCAAAGTTATTGGGAGTGGAAAGCCCATATAGCCGCTTTATTTCAAAGATAATGGGAGTGAGTCTCGAAGTGAGTGGGAGTAGCCTAATTTCTGAGCAGATATAATGAGAGTAGCCTAAATCGGTAATTTTTGGCGGCCCAGTCACGCGTTTTGCATATAATGAAGGAACGCAGGTAATGATCAAGCGCATTAGGCTACTCCCATTATCTTTGGAACCACTCCCATTATCTTCGGGATACTCTCATTAACTGTGAGATCCGATAAACAACGCGCTTGACTAAAACCAAGATGGTTACCAGCAAGATAATTTTTCTGATCGCCCAAGAGGCATTGGACTAAGCGCTACGCGCAGGGAAGAACCCAGACATAGGTACAGGTGAATAACAACGGATAGGGTGGGTTATTGCTATATTGCTTGTAAGCGAAATTCCTTTTCACTTACAGGAGGTACAGCAATGACCACGCCCTTGCGGCAGAAGATGATGGAAGACCTGCAACTGCACGGGTTATCCGGTAGAACGCAGGATCTCTACGTGCTGGCGGTGCAGCAGCTCGCCGAGTACTATCATAAATCCCCCGATCAGATTACCGAAGCAGAACTGCGGGCCTACTTTCTCTACCTGCTCAACGAGAAACGGGTAGCGCCCAGCACGCTGACGGTGGCTCTGAGCGGGGTCAAGTTTTTCTACGTGTATACCTTGCAGCGGCAGTGGACGACCATTCAATTGGTGCGAGCGCCGCGCGAGAAAAAGCTGCCGGTCGTCCTGTCCATCGATGAGGTGCGCTTGATCCTATCCTGCGTGAAGATTGTGCGCTACCAGGTGTGCTTGAGCACGATTTACGGCTGTGGGCTGCGGCTGCAAGAAGGGATCCACCTCCAGGTGGGGGATATCGACAGCCAGCGGATGGTGGTCCATGTTCAGCGGGGGAAAGGGAACAAAGACCGCTTTGTGCCCTTGTCGGTGTCCCTCTTGCGCTTGTTACGTCAGCATTGGTGCACCCATCGCCACCCGTTTTGGTTATTCCCCACCAATTACAATCCAAAAGATACAGCTCGAGAAAATCTGGGGCCGATCACCGCAAGGAGCATCCAGAGCGCGTTTACACTGGCCTTGAAAGCCAGCGGGATCCAGAAACCGGCCAGCATCCATACCTTGCGCCACTCCTGGGCGACCCATCTACTGGAAGCTGGGGTGAACTTGCGGGTGATCCAGGCCTACCTGGGACATGCCTCTTCCGAAACCACCACGCTGTACACGCATCTGACCCCCCAAGTGGAAGCGCCTGCCGTTCAGGCGATTAATGATGTGGTGGGCCGCTTGTGGCCGTAGATCTGGCGGAAATCTTTCGTCAGTGTGGACCAGCCTATCGCCAGAAGTATGCGGATCGCATCCCCTCGAACCACCTGCAAGCCATGCGGGCGATTGAGAACTGCCGGACCGCGACACTGGGCGGGCAGGTGTTTGTGTGTCCAGACTGCCAAGAGGTACAGTACAGCTACCACTCCTGCCGGAACCGGCACTGCCCCAAATGCCAATGTGAGAAGGGACAGGAATGGCTGGAGCAGCAGCAGGCGATGCTGCTGCCCGTACCGTACTTTCTACTGACCTTCACGCTGCCTGCGGGTCTGCGCGAAATCGCCCGCCAACACCCACGGGTGGTCTACGATCTGCTGTTTCGCCTGTCCGCCGAAGCGACCAGCCAGCTAGCGAAAGATCCCCAATTTGTGGGTGGCCAGGTTGGCCTGGTGGGCGTATTGCACACCTGGGGCCGCAATCTATCCTACCATCCACACATTCACTACCTGGTACCAGCCGGTGGTTTGGCGAAGGATGGCCAGCGTTGGCTGGGCACTCGCTATGAATTCTTAGTGCCAGTCAAAGCGCTCTCAAAGATCTTCCGCGCCAAAATGCGTCAGGCGTTGCAAAAGGTGGGTGGGGACTGGTCCATTCCAGCGGAGGTATGGCGGCGAGACTGGGTGGTGCACTGCAAACCGGTCGGGTGTGGGCGCCAGGCGTTGAAATACCTGGCTCCCTATATCTTTCGGGTGGCGATTGGGAATAAGCGTATCCTGGCCTTTGAAAACAACCAGGTCACTTTCCTCTATCGGGCGAGCGACACTGGTCAGGAACGACGCTGCACGCTGAGTGCAGAAGACTTCATTCACCGCTTTTTGCAGCATGTGCTGCCCAAAGGCTTTGTCAAAGTCCGTTACTTTGGCTTCTTCAGTGCAGGGTCGCGCAAGCGCCTGGAACGGATCCAGCAACTGCTTGGACCAGCGAAAGAGGCAGATTCGCCAGCAGAGCAAACACCTGAAACGGAAACCCAATTGCAGCCACTGCATCGTTGCCCGGTTTGTGGTCATGCCATGCAACCGGGGAGTTTGATCCCGCCCACTCCTGGACGAGGCCCACCTTGAAACCGGTCAATCAATGCCTGCTCTGGAACCGGTGCAGAACGCCGTTACAAATTTTAGGCGCTCTTGGTTGCACGATTCCTACTACCCGGACAGATGGCTGCTGGATTGGCTTTCTTTCCGTCTTTGAAGCTTTCGAGGATCTTTCCTGGCTGCCAAACAGGGTTAAGATGGTCTGCATCGCACCCTGTTCTGGCAAAGATCCTTCCTTAATTTCCAAATAGATCATCGCCGATCTGATCCCCTCGCTTCGTCCAACTCAGGATTATGCGGCGGCTTCTCCGTTGCCTGCCGAGAAGCTTCCCGGAAACGCGCCGCATCAATCCTTAATTCATTGGGCGATGAGATTTGGCCCAAAACAGCTGATTATGCACTGTTTTGGGCCATTTATCCTCTTAAAAACTGGTCATACAATATGTGGAAAATTTGGTAGGGGGGACCAGATAATTCTTAAAGTCATTTCCCATTGAGAGCAAATCGTAGCCGGAAATGCAATCTCTTGCGATCAGATCAAATAGTTTGTCTATATTCCCTTTTGCCTTAGATAATTCCGAATCATAATTGCAGCGGTCGCTCCTTCTCCAGCCGCCGCCGCAGCTTGTTTTGTTGAGCCGGCTCTGACGTCGCCAGCAGCAAATAGTCCAGGAATGGAAGACATCAATGTAGAATCCGTGGCAATAAAACCTGCCTTATCTGTCGTAACAATATTTTTGACCAGATCATTGTTCGGCGACATGCCAATAAATATAAAAACCCCGTCATACTTCCATTCTTTTGTTTTTCCAGTGGCTTGGTCTTCCACGACAATACTTTCTAAGCGTGGGCTCCCTTTGAAGGCGGTGATAGCGTGATTGGTGGTCACACGAATATTTTTTTGTTGTCTTACCTTTTCCTGCAAAATCTTGCTGGCTTTCACCTCCGATGAATGCTCAACAATGTCTACCTCAGACGCAAACTTCGTCAAAAATAATCCTTCTTCAAACCCACTGTTCCCACCACCGACAACGAGCACCCGTTTCCCTTTGTAGAAAGCACCATCGCATGTGGCACAGAAATGAATATTCGTACCGATTAATTCATCTTCGCCCGGAACGCCCAGTTTGCGATAACGAGCACCGGTTGCTAGTAATACTGCATTGGCTGTGTATTCGGATCCATCTGCCGTGTCTACACACTGATATGGACCCGCTTGATGGATCTTGGTTACTTCTTGGGCCTGCAAAATTTCTACACCAAAGCGTTTGGCTTGTTCGACCAATCGATCAGAAAATTCACTTCCAGAGATTCCCTGTGGAAAGCCAGGAAAATTGTCTAGTGATTGCGTGATGGATATTTGACCGCCTAAGCCGGATTTTTCAATCACCAGAACATCCAATCCTTCTCTCGCCAGATAAAGTGCCGATGTCAGACCGGTAGGTCCGGATCCAATCACAATTACATCGTAGCTATTTTGTTTTGCCTTAATTTTAAAACTCATTTTCTCAGCCAATTGGGCATTGGATGGTTCAGATAATATCGATCCGTCAGGAAATACGATGGTCGGAATAATGTGCATGCCATTATTCGCCATTTCCACGAATTGCATCCCACTCGAATCTTGTTCAATATCGATATTTTCATACGGAACCCGGTGTTCAGCAAAGAAACGTTTTGCCCGTTTACAATCTGGACACCAAACGGTGCTGTAGATTTTGATCATTTGTGCGCTGCTCTCCATCGTGATTTGTCCTTTGAGTTCGAGTGGTTGGTTTTTGTTGCCAAGGATATAGACGACACAAGGACCGATCCCCTTACCAAATGACGATGATTAACCTTATGAGGATTATTGAGTGATAGTATACTTATATAAATTGGAGCTCAATTATTATGAATCGGACCAACGAGGAATGGTTAATCAGTCTCCGAGCAGATGGAGACATGCGAGAGGCGGCATTGGCGGATCTGAGGAAGATCGTCATCGCCGGCCTTCCTTATGCCTTATCGAAGTGGCTCGACCAGACTGATCCTCGTTTCGCCTCTTTAGCCGAGGAAGTTGCTCAAGAAACAATTTTACGGGTGACCGCGCGTTTGGATACTTTCGAAGGGCGGAGCCAGTTTACCACCTGGGTTCATACGATAGCTGTCCGCGTGGCTCTCACAGAATTGCGGCGGGCAAAGTGGCAGGAAGTCTCATTGGACGAGATGCTTGAAGGTAAAGAGAGCGATGATGAGCCACGAGACATGCCTGATCAAAGCCCCGGCGTGGAAAAATCGATCGAAAAAAAAGAAATGATGGCCATGCTAATGGAGGTTATGGAGAGAGAACTAACCAAGAAACAACGTATGGCATTAATGGCCGTGGCTGTGCAGGGCATGCCTTTGGAAGAAATCGCCCGCCGGATGGGCACAGAAAGAAACGCCCTGTATAAACTATTGCATGATGCCAGATTAAAGCTGAAAAGGCATCTGGAAAAGTTGGGGATGGCGCCCGGAGAAATCCTTGCCACCTTTGAACAGTAGGGTAATAAATTATCGTTAGAGCGCATCTAACTCTGCGGAGAATATAACGAGAATGGAATGGATTAACCGGATTTTTAAACGTTTTCAGAAGAAATCGACCCGACCTGGGAAGATGGAGATTTCTGCTGTTCAGGCCGAGAAGATGCTTCAGATGATTCAAAACACACAAGAAACCGAGCTTTCTTGTGACGAAGTTCATAGTTTATTGGATCAATATACCGAAATGGCGATGCGTGGGGAAGATGCCGCCAGTTTGCTCCCATTAGTTCATTTCCATTTGGATATGTGCCCTGACTGTAAGGAAGAGTATGAAGCATTAACTCGAATTCTCCAGGCTCAAGCTGGATAAAATGCATCCAGCCAGGTTATACACATAAAAAAATCCAGATTTTTCTGGATTTTTTATTTACCTTTGAAAACGAAACCTTCCCCAGGCTAATTCGCGTTCCCCAAGATCGAGTCGACAATTGATGATAGCTGATCAAAGGAAGGAGGCCCAATCAATTTCTCGCCATTCACGACGAATGAGGGTGTTCCTCTAAATCCATTGCCCAAAGCATCCTGTAATTCCCTATCCACAGTTTCTTTATGTTGACCGGATTCTAAACATGCATTGAACTGCTGCGCATCTAATCCGATCTGCGCAGCATATTTTTCGAGGTCAGCAACTGACAGCTTCGGGGCGTTTTCATAAAGCACATCATGGTATTCCCAAAATCTACCTTGATCATGGGCGCAAAAGCCGGCTTCCGCGGCTTTGGGCGATTCTGATGTTATCACTGGAAAATCTCGCCAGATAAACCTTACTTGATCGCCATATTTCTCCCGTACCTGCTGCATTATTCCAAACTGATGCCAGGCCTTACAGGTTATGCAGCCAAAATCCGCGTACTCAGTGATGGTTACAGGCGCAGTATCAGGTCCTAATGCGCGGATATCCGACTTCGTGGAAGGTTGATCGTTTTCTGGCGGCTTTTGGTTTTTAGTAAAGAATACCCCCGCAATTGTGGCAATCGCAATTCCAAGAATAATAAGGAGTGTTTTTCCGAGGCGCTTCGGTGGATTACTCTTCGGGGGAATAAGGTTTCTGCTTTTTCGTTTATCAGAGTGGTTCATGAGGAAGGTCCTTTATCAATAAGCAGGGATTCGATAATCGATCTACTCCTTTTTGACGACACAATCTAATTTAAACTTACTAATTCTGTCGAATTCATAAAAGTAAGGAAGTGGATTGTTACCGCATCCTGATAACAAGATCAAATTCATCATTATGGTGTGGGAAGGCTTTCCTATGAAAATCATCGGGTTACTGTTAGGAATATTTACTTTTAGTCTAGCCCTCTCTGCTTGTCAGCCGGCATCGAATCTGGGCGTGCCCGATCCGTCACAGGTACCGACTGCTGATCTTTTACCTTCAATAACAACCACGACTACTGTCCAGAAATCCTTTGCCGGCGAAAAACCGCCTCCTGGTGTGGAACAGGAATTTTCAACAGACTTCTCAATCCACTCGATTTCATATGAAGAGGTACTTTCAGGTGGGCCGCCGAAAGATGGAATCCCATCAATCGACCATCCTGAATTTAGTGACATTCAATCTGCGGATGCCTGGTTAAAACCGGTAGAGCCTGTGATCCAGGTAGTAATCAACCAGGAGGCAAAAGCATATCCGCTTCAAATCCTGATCTGGCATGAAATCGTAAATGATAGCGTCGGTGGAGTTCCTGTCATCGTCACCTTTTGCCCACTGTGTAACACAGCGATTGTATTCGAGCGCGAAGTAGATGGACAAATCCTCGATTTTGGCACAACTGGACGGCTGCGCTTCAGCAACCTGATCATGTATGATCGCCAGACTGAGACCTGGTGGCAACAGGCTGAAGGGAAGGGGATCGTTGGGACACTGACCGGCAAGCAATTAACATTTATGCCAGCGGCAATTGTCTCCTGGGATGAATTCAAGAATGCCAACCCGGCTGGACTGGTGTTATCTCGGAACACAGGTTTCACCCGCTCTTATGGGCAAAACCCATATGTTGGTTACGATAATGTCGACCAACCGCCTTTCTTATATACAGGTCCGAAAACGCCGGATCAATTACCGGCCGTGGCCAGGGTATTAACCATAGATTTGAACAACGATGCGGTTGCCTACCCTTATGAAGACCTGAAAAAGGCAAATGTTGTCAATGACGTAGTGGGTAATGAAAAGATCGTGATTTTCTGGTCGCCGGGGACTGCTTCAGCATTAGATACACAAAACATCGCCGAAGGAAAAGATGTCGGGACAGCTGCGGCATACCGTCGTTTGTTAGATGGGCTAACCTTAACTTTCAAATTCGACGGTCAAAACATCGTTGATGAACAAACAGGCAGCTCTTGGAATGTGCTTGGTCAGGCGTTAGATGGCAAGCTAAAAGGCCAGCAATTAGCGCAGATTGTCTCAGTCAATCATTTCTGGTTTTCCTGGGCGGCCTTTAAACCTGATACCCGAATTTACCAACCGTAACACTTGATAGGTCATCAAAAACAGGCAGGATATTTCGTTATGAATCAGATTGAAGAGCAACAGAAAGGGGTTTCTGCAAGAGGGATTATCCTGGTCGGCGTTCTCTTGATTGCGCTCGCGCTGTTGTTTCTCGCGTTGATTTCTGGTGCAGCGGAAGGGCAGACAGGCGCGTCGATTCTGGCATTAATCCCCGCCGCATTTCTGTCTGGAGTTCTCAGTTTTTTATCGCCCTGTTCTTTGCCAATTCTCCCTGCCTACTTTGCATATTCGTTTCAAGGTAGTAAGCGTAACATCGTGATGATGACAGTCGCCTTCTTTTTGGGGTTGGCTACAACTATGACCGTCTTGGGCGCGAGCGTTACTGGCCTTGGGAACGTTCTTGTTCGTAATCTTTCAGTACTGACCTTTGCAGGTGGAATCTTGATTATCGCCTTTGGCGTGTTGAGTATATTTGGAAAAGGTTTCGCGGGATTTCAATTTCAAGAAAGACCAGCAGGTACAGTGATTGGCTCGTTTGTCTATGGGGCGACTTTCGCGATTGGGTGGACGGCCTGTATCGGGCCAATCCTTGGCGCGATCTTAACTTTACTGGTTACGCAGGGTACCGGAATTCTTCAGGGAGCGTTTCTTTCGTTTGTATATGCTTTAGGGCTGGGTCTGCCATTGATCATCATGTCAACCTTCTTTAGTCGCCTCGGAAACGGTAGTCGTTTCTGGCGATTCATCCGTGGGCGCGGTATCGATTTGAAAATTGGTAGATCCAAAATATCCGTTCACTCAACTGGATTAATCAGTGGACTCTTGTTGATCGCCATGGGTCTGCTGCTAATGAGCGGAAAGCTGACCGAGATAACACGACTGGCAACGAACAGTGATATTTCCATCTGGGTCGTCGAGATGGATGAAAAACTGCGCCTGTTGTTTGGCTTACGATAAAGAAAATATATTTCTCCCAACCAGATAAAAGCTTCCCAGGATGGATTGCGTTTTGGGGAACATTTCCAGTAAGAATTCTGCTTCCTGAACCGTCTCATCAAGCATAGGTTATACCGGGAGCAGCTCATGAAAATTACAGATGTACCTGTTGTAGAAAATGAAAATGGTTTTCCAGATGTAGATCATCCGATTGTGAGTGGAACATCTATTTCGATGGTAAATTCAAGTGAAGAGGAAAGAGAGAACTATCTGGGGCAATTAGCCAGTCAGATCCCTGGTTTTCATTTCGATGGGAAACCAGACCGGCTATCTGGGGGGTTGTTAAATTATGTTTGGCGTTTAACGGGGTCACATGATTCTAATCCAGAGTCTTTAATCGCCAAATGGGCGCCGCCATTTATTGCTTCGTCTCCTGAAAACCCGCTGGATCCAGACCGGATCCTGATTGAGACCAAAGCAATGGCTGCGTTTAGTCCTGGTGGAGCTTTGTCATTTTTGGCAAGCGATCAAATCAGACTGCCCCAATTGATTCATCTCGATCCCAAACAACGGATTCTTTTCATGGAAGATGTATGCCAATGTCCGGACCTCGAACACTGGATCAGACAACCACATCCTCAAGCAGACAGCATGTTAATCGGGAATCGTCTGGGGAGTTTCATCGGCCAGCTTCACAAATACACGGCTCACCATCCCGAACTGGCTCTGGAGTTCGCCAATCATCAAATTCAGCAAACCAGGCTCAATGTTCTTTATAAAAATGTGATCCATTACGCCAGGCGGGCGCATCTACCGGCTGAAGATGAAATGGGCAGGATCGCTGTCGCTTATGGCGAACTGCTACAACAACCGGGAAAGTCGCTCATTATGGGGGATCTCTGGCTGCCGTCTGTCATCATTTCGGGGATGAATCTGCGGATCATCGATTGGGAACTTGCGCATTACGGACGGCCCTCTCAGGATGTGGGTCATCTGGTTGCTCATTTGTGGATGCATATTCATCGGCCACAAACCGCCTATGCTGCCGGAAATGCTCAAGCCATCCTGCATTCATTTCTAAAAGCTTACCGGGAAACACTTTGTGACGATTTTTCAAACGTCTTTGGGCTGGAGGGTGTCGAGGAGAGCGGGGTTCATTTCGGCAGCGAAGTTTTGGCGCGAACAGTTGGAATTTTCCAGGATGGATACCTTTATCAAGGACTTCTCTGGGACGATCCAATCATTCAAGAGGCCGTGCAGTTCGCTGCCCGGCACATTCTTAACCCATTGGAGCTGAGCACTTTTGATGATCTGGATTGGCGCAAAGACAAACGCACGGATAAAGACGAGAACTGATCTGTATCGGTTCTTTGCATTTCAAAATTTACGAGGGAATGACAATGAAACAATATGACATCGTAGTAATTGGGGCCGGCTCGGGTGGATTGGTCGCAGCATTGAATGCCAGGCGGCGTGGGGCGCGGGTAGCATTGATCGAGAAAAATAAGATCGGGGGTGAGTGCACTCATGTTGGTTGTGTCCCAAGCAAGACCTTGATCAGCAGCGTGCGTCTTTATCATGCCATGCACCACGCAAATCGCCATGGTCTCCCCAGCGCTGATCTTGCCACCGACTTTGACTTTGCGAAGGTAATGCAACATGTAGATGATGTGGTGCAGGGTATTTATAAAAATGAACAACCGGCGCATTTTCAAGAATTAGGGATTGATGTTTATATTGATCCATCTGGCGCTCATTTTCTAAATTCGCACGAAATTAAGATTGGAAAAGAAACCATCTGGTCTGAAAACTCGATCATTGCCACCGGCTCTTCTCCACGCATGGCTCCCCACGAGGGCAGCGAATTAATCAAAGCCCTGACCAATGATAACTTTTGGGCCTTGCGCGAACAGCCACGCTCCATTGTATTTCTGGGAGGCGGTGTGATCTCCGTGGAAATTGGCCAATCTCTGGCAAGATTCGGCAGTGATGTGACGATCATTGACCGCAATCCGCGTATTCTTCAGGTTGTTGATGAAGATGTAAGTGCCCTGGCAGCCAAAGCGCTTGAGTGGGAAGGTCTGCGGATCCTGACGAATTCAGAGGTTACCAACTGCCAGCAGCTTGATAATGGGCTGATTCGGTTGCGGATCAACCAGGACGGTACGCAGACCGAAATGCTCGCCGAACAAATCTTTGTGGCGATCGGGCGAATTCCCAATACTGCCGGTCTGGGTCTGGAAAATGCTGGGGTTGAATATTCTCCTTTGGGGATCAAGACAAATCAGTACCTTCAAACGACTGCCCAGCATATTTATGCCTGTGGCGACGTAGCCTCAGCAGCGAAATTCACCCACATGGCTTCCTATCAAGCCGATATATGCGTTGAGAATATCCTGGATGGGAACCATAAATTGAATGATCTCTCGATTGTGCCGTGGGCCATATTCATGGAGCCAGAGATTGGGCATGTTGGTTTGACAGAAGCACAAGCACGCTTGAAATATGCTAAAGTTAATATTTCCCGCGTTGGTACCAATTCTATCGACCGGTTTATTACCGAAGGGGACACAGAAGGTTTCCTGAAAATCGTGATGGATGAAAATGACGTGATCCTGGGTGCGGATGCGATTGGAACGCATGCGGGTGAGTGGATCCAGTTCTTCACACTTGCCATCAAACAGAAGTTGCCTATCCAAAGCTTAGGGGATCTGATATTCATCTATCCGACCTTCTCTGAAATCGTGAAGAAGGGAGTAACCCGTTACCTTCGTACCAAACAATTGAATCCGGCGCCGGCTGCTTAGGCATGACCTGCCAGTACAAAGTTCCATGAGGTAACTTTGTACTGGCAGGCAAAAATGGGAGATCGTTCATGGTAGATTGGCTAAAACTATGTTTCTCAAAATCCGTGGTGCGCCGAGCTTGCACCACGGCATTAATCGTGGGCACCATCCTGGTTGCCATCAATTATGGCGACATACTATTCCGTGGACAAATCACCTTGTCTCAGGCATCGCGAATGGCGCTTACGTTTTGTGTTCCTTATTGTGTTTCTACTTTTTCCAGCGTCAGTGCGATCCGAAATATGAGAGCCGACCTTATTCAAAAAAACAACGCCTGAACAGCTTGTTTTCAATTGAGGCTTCCAAAGAGAATTTGGAAGCCTCAATTTTTATCCGGATACCATGAAGAGGTGTTCAGGTGGGAAAACCACATGGACCCGTTGCCCATGTGGAATCATCATCGCCGGCATTGGGACCCGCGCTCGAACAGACTTATCTTTCAGTGTAATTTGGTATTCAATATACTCGCCTCGAAACATGCAGTCGGTTACTATGCCTGGCACCGCATTCTGATCTGACTCTGCCTGGACCCGGATGTGCTCCGGTCGGATGGCGAATATGGCCGATTCGGCCATGTGCCCATTGGTATTAACAGACAGTGTTCCATAATCCGTCCCAAGTCGTCCATGGTTTAAATTCCCTTCTATAAAGGTAGTGATGCCGACAAAACGGGCCGCCGATTCGGTCGGCGGATGCTGAAAGAGACGCATGGGTTGGTCGATGGCAGCGATATGTCCGTTCAACAGCAGCGCCATTCGGTCTGACATGGCCATCGCTTCGTTTAGATCGTGTGTGACCAGGATGGTTGTGATCCCCAATTCGCGCTGGATGCGCCGGATGGCTTCCTGCAAATTTTGACGAACCGCAGTGTCCAGGCTGCTCAATGGTTCATCCAGCAGCATCAGGTGCGGCCGGACAACTAACGCCCTGGCCAGTGCAACTCGCTGTTGTTCTCCACCCGAGAGGTGCGCCGGCTTGCGTTTTTCAATTCCAGGCAGACCGATAAGATCTAACATTTTTGCCACTTCAGCCTGAATGGTCTGCGGTGCGGCTCCTTGCACTTTCAGTCCAAACCCGATATTTTCTGCCACACTGAGAAATGGGAATAGGTAAGCTTTTTGGAACATGAGCACTGCCCCGCGCTTATTTGCCGTAATCGGCAGGATGCTTTTCCCATCAAAACGAATATCGCCTGAGTCGGGGAATTCGATGCCGGTAATCAATTTTAGCAAAGTGGATTTCCCACTGCCGGATGGTCCCAGCAAAGCAACCAGTTCACCCGAATCGACCGTCAATGAAAATTGATCCAACACCGGTTTGTCCCGCCCCGGATAGTTCTTGCTAAGTGAAATTAATTCAACATTTGCCATTAGTATTGCTCCCGAATGGTTTCCCCGTGCTGGTCAAGATAACGTGCTGTAACAGCAATGACCAGGACCGGGGGCGCCACAAATAACAAAGCCAGCGCTGCGATGGTTCCCGGATTTCCACCGGATACGGCTGAGAAAAGCAGCATGGGCAGCGTAAGCACCTGCCCACCGCCAATTAAAAGGGTGAGTAAGTACTGGCTCCAAGAGATGAGGAAGGCAAACAACCCGGCTACGACCAGGCCAGGGAGTATAAGCCTCAATGTCACGGTAAATAAAATTTGAATTGGATGGGACCCTAGCACCAATGCCTGGTATTCAAAATTATCATCGTAACGCGCAAACACACCGGAAAGGGTGAAGACTGTATAAGGCAAAGTTGGCACAAGATGGGCAAGGATCACGCCAACGATTGTTCCAGCCAGGCCAAGCTTGAGGAAAAGGATGTTCAGCCCCATTCCAACCGCTAAGGGGGGGACGACCGTGGGTAAGAAAAAAACCAGCCAGGCCAGTTGCCGGCCACGGAAGGTCCGCAGCCCTAAAACCCGAGCCGCA
>JBGSJZ010000032.1:0-15847 GCA_041741455.1 Anaerolineaceae bacterium
TTTTCAACAACTTCCACAACTTGCCCGGCATACGATAAAGGCTTTTTGATTTTGTGTTATCCTTGGACATGGAGACGTTGACCTTGGTAGAGGATTGTTGAGAATCTCTGTTCTATCAGATCTCGTCTCCTTTTTCAAATACTTTTCGGATAGGTTCTAAGCATTTATTACCGCCTAAGCGTAGTTGCTACAGCGAGTAGGGTGCATCCGTTTACAGATGCATATTTCTCAACCCGCCACATCGCCCTCCCACCCGGAATTGCTTATTGACAAGAGAGAATTTCGTTGTACAATAGTAATAGGATTTACTAATTCGTATTATTATTCAATGATAACTAAACCACGCAAGCACACTGTTACTATGGTTGAAGTTGCCCGTCACGCAGGGGTTTCCCAGACGACGGTCTCTTTTGTCTTGAATAACGCCGAGACACCCAACATCCCTGAAGAAACCCGTCAGCGCGTGCTGCAGGCTGTGGCTGAACTGGGTTACCGCCCGAACGTCCTGGCGCAGGGTTTGCGTATGAAGCGTTCAGGAATAATTGGTTTTATCACAGATACAATCGCAATCACTCCTCACGCTGGAAAAATCTTTGAGGGCGCGCAAGATATTGCCTGGGAAAACGGGAAGATCCTGATGCTTGTCAATACCAAATCGGATCCTGTCCTGGAAGAGGCTGCGATTGATCTGATTCTTGGTCGTAGGGTCGAAGGGATCATCTATGCCACCATGTACCATCGAATGGTGCGCTTGCCAACTGCCCTTCGTGGTGTTCCCACCGTCCTCTTGGATTGTTTTGTGGAGGATCGTCAGGTGCCGTCGGTGGTGCCAAATGACTTTGGCGGCGGCTATGCTGCGATAAAGTATTTGCTCGAAAAGGGTCATCGCCGCATCGGTTTTGTAAATCATGTTGAGAATATCCCTGCGGCTACTGAACGCCTGGAAGGTTATAAATCAGCTCTGCATGATTACGGGATTTCGTTTGATCCCGAGCTAGTTTCTTATATCGAGGGTCACTCAGATAACGGTTATCCTGGTGCGCGCCAGCTTTTGCAGATTAAAAACCGCCCAACTGCTTTGTTCTGTTTCAACGATCGTGCTGCCATGGGTGTTTATGATGCCATCAGAAATAAAAACCTCAAAATTCCGGAAGATGTGGCGGTGGTGGGTTTTGATAATCAGGAAATCATCGCTGCGCATCTCTACCCACCGTTAACCACCATAGAATTGCCTCACTATCAAATGGGTGTTTGGGCGGTTCAAAAGTTGGTGGAGGTGATTGCTGATCCTGAACAAAAAGAGCCTGTTCAATACAAAATGCCGTGTCCGCTGATCGAAAGGAACTCTGCTTAATTAGTGCGTTTTTTTTACCTAATTAGTAATACGTATTACTAAACATCAGACCATTATCCATCCTCAAGAATTTAACCCAGGAGGTCTTATTGAAGAAGCCACACTGAACCCAACTTATCCGCAGGTGTTAATTGTCTCTTAATTCAACCTATTTTGGAGGAAAATATGAAATCGAAATCTTGGAATTTCCTGACAGGACTGGCAATTTTTGCCATGTTACTCTCGGCCTGCGTTCCGGCTGCAACTCCTGTTGCTGAACCGACTGCCGCACCCGCAGCTACCGTTGCGCCAGCTGTCCCAGAAAAGTTAACTATGTGGTATCACGGAGCCGGTAATCAGGCAGAAAAAGATGTCTTGCTGGGGATCATTAATGACTACAACGCCTCTCAAGGCAAGTACGTCGTTGAAGTACAAGATTTCCCGCAGATCAGCTACAACGATTCCGTAGTGGCTGGCGCCCTGGCTGGGAACCTGCCGGACATCATCGATGTTGACGGGCCCGTTATGCCTAACTGGGCTTGGGCGGGTTATATGGCTCCGCTTGATATTCCTCAAGACAAGCTCGACAAATTCCTGCCCACCACCATTGGTAAATGGAACGGCAAGGTCTACTCGGTAGGGCTGTGGGAAGCGGCCTGCGCCATGTACGTGCGCAAGTCCGTGCTGGAAGCGAATAATATTCGTATTCCCACTCTGGAAAAACCGTGGGAGCTGAAAGAATTTAATGATGCATTGGAAACCTTGAAGGCCTCGGGCAAATATAAATATGTCCTTGATTTGGGCATGGCCTGGAAAGGCGAATGGTATCCATACGGTTTCTCACCCTTCTTACAGAGCTTTGGCGGCGATATTGTTGACCGCTCAACCTTCACAACTGCTGAAGGCGCGCTGAATGGGCCGGAAGCCATTGCTTTTGGCGAATGGTGGCAGGGCCTGTTTACGAAAGGCTACGCCTCTGGCACCACTCAGGATGGGGCAGACCGCGACACCGGTTTCATAGATGACAAATACGCCATGCAGTGGAATGGTAACTGGGCTGGCGGGTTGGCGAAGGAAAAGCTGGGCGATGACCTGCTGATTTTGCCGGCGCCTAACTTTGGTAATGGCGCTCGGATTGGCGCGGGCAGTTGGCAGTTTGGCGTATCTGCCAAATCGAAAAACATACCAGGCGCAACAGAGTTCATCCAATTCATGATGCAAGACAAGTACCTGGTTCAATTCTCGGACGTCACTGGCAATATCCCTGCGACTACCGCCGCGGCGGCTGCTTCAAAGAACTACGCTCCCGGTGCTGCTTTCGAGATATTCTTCGAGTACACTGCTGCTCAGGCTACGCTTCGCCCACCTACACCCGCTTATCTGCATGCCGCTTTGATCTTTGAAAAGGCGTTAGCCGATATTGCTAACGGCGCGGATGTTACTGCTACACTCGACAAAGCGACCGATGAAATCAACGCAAACATTAAGTCCAACAATGGTTATGGTTTTGACGGCTCCGTGGTTGGTCCCACAATTAAAGAGGATGGGATTGCCAAGTAAATAGAAATCGACTATAGTTTTTTTCTCCGTTGCTAACGCCCCCTCTCTCCCAATCGTAGAATTGGTTGGGAGAGAAGGTAGGGTGTAGCCTCAATTCAGCAAAGTTGAATTAGGAGTATTGAAATGGCAGCGATAACCAAGTCAGACCACCAGGGCCAGGCTCACTCATCCAAAGGAATCAAAGATCGGCATCTCGAAGCGATCACCGCCTGGCTGATGTCCAGCCCCGCAGTAGTTCTTCTGCTGGGCTTTTTGATTATCCCTTTTATCCTGGCGTTTTTCTATGCGTTTACCAACCAGCGGCTCATCTCCCCCAACCCAACCGAGTATGTGGGGCTGGCAAATTTCAAACAACTGCTCACGGTGAATGTTTTGTTTCTCGATCCCATTGTGGATCAAGCCGGTCAACCGGTTCTCGATGAAAAAGGAAACTACACCTACCCCGGTGAGCGCCAATACACCCGCAACAATCCCAATTATCCCCAATACAACGGTCTTCAGAAATGGTCAGCCTGGAACATCGGCATGACCCGCTGGGTGTTACTGGCTGGCGATGTTGTCTTTATGAGATCCCTGCTCAATACCTTTTACTTCGCCCTGGTGATTGTACCGGGTCAAGCCGGGTTGGGCTTGCTGCTGGCTTTGCTGATTAACCTGCGCACGGCCGGCGTCAATTTTTTCCGTACCGTTTACTTTATGCCGGTCGTTGTTTCAATCGTTGTTGTTTCGATCCTGTTTCAATTTATTTATGATGGTGATAATGGCCTGGTCAACAGCACCCTTGTTTTTATCACTGGGGGTAGGTTTACACCGATCGACTGGCTGGCTTCTCCAACAACCGCCATGCCTGCGATCATGATCATGTCTGCCTGGCAGGCGGTTGGTATTCATATGGTCATTTGGCTAGGCGGTTTACAAACCATCCCAGAAATATTGTACGAGGCTGCCAGCATTGACGGGGCAAATCCTTGGCAAAAGTTCATCTATGTGACCTGGCCGGGGTTGCGCAATACTGCCGTATTTATCCTTGTGACCATCACCATTGCTGCCTTGGGGCTTTTCACCCAAATCGATGTGATGACCCGAGGCGGGCCGCTGGATTCGACCACCACAGTCATCTATCAGGCTGTCCAAAAGGGCTATAAAATGCAAGATATTGCCTACGGCTCGGCAATTTCTGTGGTGTTCTTCATTCTTGTGTTGACCGTGGCCTTGATCCAACGCTATCTCACCAGGGAGAAAAACGCGTGAACATCACTCTAACAATCAAACAAAAAAGAGCCTTGTTTATTTCGATCCGCTACGGATTGATGATCCTGCTGGCATTAATTTTTGCCTTCCCGATCGTGTTCATGATTGTTTCATCGTTGAAACCCAGTATTCAAATTCTACGGGATTCTTCATCATTGTTGGCCTTTCTGCCAGTGGGTGACATCTCCATTGATAATTATTACAAGGCGTTTCAACGGGCCCCGATCAGCCTATTTGTTTACAACTCATTGATGATTACTCTGGTCACGATGGTGTTGGGGCTGTTCGTAAACTCAATGGCGGGCTTCGCGCTGGCCTGCATGCGCTGGAAAGGACAGCAGGTTGTGTTGTCGGTAATCATTGCGACTCTGATCTTGCCGTTTGAAACGATAGCTATTCCGCTGTTGATGGTGGTCAGCAAATTGCCCTGGATCGGCCTGGAGGGACTGACCTTCGGTTGGCTCAATAGCTATCACGTCCAGATCATCCCTTTTATCGTAGATGCCTTTTCCATCTTTCTCTTTGTACAGTATTTTAAATCGCTGCCCTATGAGTTGATTGAGGCGGCCCGGATGGATGGGGCAGGTTGGTTCAGAATATATGCCCAGGTGATCATACCGATCACGGGGCCTGTTATTGCCACTGCCGCCATTCTCCGGGGCCTTTTCATGTGGAATCAATATCTGTGGCCGAGCATGGTGGTTCAGAGCACACAGTACCGCCCAGTCATGGTGGGGCTAGGTTATTTCTGGCAACTCACCTCATCCAACGTTGCTGGCGAAGGAATTCTCCCCTGGGGGGAATTGATGGCTTACCTAACGATGATCACCGTCCCAGTTATCATCTTGTTCGTGGCGCTCCAGCGCGCCTTTGTGGCGAGTATCGCTACCACCGGCATTAAAGGTTGATTTTGAGTGGGATGGAAAAGAACCAACAGTTTTCATTTTCTCCTCTCCTTTTGAAAACTCCCACCTCATGAGGCTGGGGTGGGAGTCAGGAGATGACTGGTTAATCCATCTGTCCCCAATAATTGCCTGCGTAACATAACAGAAAATAGTCAGGAACTTCTTTGATGAGACTCAATCAACCCATTCGTCCCGTGTATCATTTCACCCCTCCTGCTAATTGGATGAACGATCCCAATGGTCTGGTTTATTACCAGGGCGAATATCACCTCTTTTACCAGTATCATCCTGAAAGCCCTGTCTGGGGTCCAATGCACTGGGGGCATGCTATCAGCCACAACCTGATCAACTGGGAACATTTGCCGATAGCCCTCTATCCGGATGAAAACGGGACGATTTTTTCTGGCAGCACAGTCATTGACTGGAAAAATACTGCCGGTTTTGGCGAAGAAACCATGATCGCCATTTTCACGCAAGACCAGGCTGGAAAACAGAGTCAGAGCCTGGCCTATAGCCGCGATGCTGGACGCACCTGGGCAAAATTTGCCGGGAACCCGGTCATTTCTACCCCCGTGAATATGCCCGATTTTCGAGACCCCAAGGTTTTTTGGTATGCAGGGCAGGCTTCCGCCCACTGGGTGATGTGTCTCTCTGCCACCGACAGAATTTTGTTTTATACATCCATGGACTTAATTCACTGGACAGCCAGCGGGCAACTGGGGCCAGGCTGCGGTCCTACCGGGGGACCCTGGGAAACTCCTGACTTGTTTGAACTTCCTGTTGATGGTGGTCGGGAAACCCGCTGGGTTTTAACGGTTGGTATTCAAAGTGGAGCTCCTGCAGGCGGCTCCGGAACACTATTCTTCGTTGGTCAGTTCGATGGGAAAACCTTCACTTCTGACAACTCGCCGGACACCCTCCTCTGGGCTGATTATGGAGCGGATTATTATGCCCCTCAATCCTGGGACAATCAGCCGAATGGCCGCCGCCTAATGATCGGTTGGCAAAACAACTGGCAGTATGCCAATCTCATTCCTGCAACGACCTGGCGCGGAGCTCTTAGCCTGCCTCGGGAGATGACACTCACCCAAACGGCAGCGGGCATTCGCCTAGTTCAGCAGCCTATCCCCGAACTTAAGGATTTACGCGGCGAACCTAAATGCTGGTACAACGAAACAATCATTCCGGGCGCGAACTTGCTTGCTGGGCTGCAAGCTGACAGCTTCGAAATCATCGCGGACATTCAGGTCGGCACTACCGCTGAAAGCTTCGGTTTTCGTATACGAGTCGGCAAGGGAGAGGAGACCACCATCGCCTACATTCCCCGAGAGCAGAAGGTTTATCTCGACCGAACCCATTCCGGGCAAAACGATTTTCACTTTGGGTTTGCCAGCCTCCACGCCGCCGATCTGGTTCCTGTAAATGGCAACTTGCGTTTACATATCTTTGTTGACCAGTACTCGGTGGAAGTCTTTGCCAACGATGGGCAGGTCACTCTGTCCGATAGTATTTTCCCATCTAAAGAGAGTCTTGGCTTTGAACTGTTCAGTAAAGGCGGTGCGATCCAATTGAACGAGTTAGATTTCTACCAATTGCAGAAAAAAATTTAAAGTTACTTTATGGATGCATCAAGGACGTTGGCACCCAATTTGTCTATGCCGTTAGTGCTGACCTGATGTCATCTGCGTAGAAACCCCTTTCCCGAGAACCACACCCATGGAAACGCTTGGCAGGGGCGTGGAAGCCGATTACATTGTTCAGGTTACTTGGGATGGATAGCCGCTCTAGTGTCCTCAGTGCGGTTGCGTTGGCCGAGCAAACCCTTGTTATCCAAAACGCTCCTTTTTATACCCTCCCACGAATCCAAAACATAATTGATACGTGGTCCCTTGGAGTAGAAACCGGTGTAAAGCAGAAACAACACATCATAAATAAAGTTGTTGGTGGATGCTGAAGCGCCCTCTGAAAAATGGAGGGCAATTTTTGACTCTTGTGGCATAATTGTAGCGTATCAGGAGCTTGTATGATGATTAGTTGGGTAGCATCAACAGGCGTATTAGTCAGTTCAATTGTCAATAAGCTAAATACTCGATCATCCCAAAGGAGATAAAAATGGAATATATAAGAGTAGCTGATCTAGCCGAGTTGCCAGCAAATAAAATGATCATGGTAGTCGTAGGTGACAGGGAAGTTCTGCTGGCAAATGTGGAAGGTTCCTACTATGCCATCGCCAACAAGTGCAGTCATCTTGGGGGTTCATTGGTAAAAGGTTCTTTGGAGGGAAGCATTGTTACCTGCCCTAGACATGGTGCTCGATTCGATCTAAAGACAGGACAAGCTGTTGCGGATGCCAAGATTGGGTTTCTGAAAATGAAAGTCAAGGATGAAGTGAGTTACACAGTCAAGGTTGAGGGGACAGATATTTTGGTGGGAATATCCTAAAGAAAAATGATATAGGTGACAAATGCTGCCCAACACCCGGCTCCAGTCGGACATCGGCTCCGCTGTTCGCGCTAAGGTGCGATCTGCAAAAAAGGTGCATAATTGTGAAAGAGTCTTGCTCGTTCTGCCGCTGCCGCTGAGCCATGCCGTTGGGCTGCATATCGAATATACGTGAGATAGAAAATGATAGAAACCGCTATTCAGATTGAAGTAATTCGATGTCTCTCGGAGAAATTAAGAGTTTTTTACCTTTTCCCGGATGTAGCGGAAAAAATATGCGCAAGTCTACAAAAACACTTCGATGATGGGGATTACATTGATATTTCTGAGGGAGATTTTTTTGCATACGCGCTTACCACTCACATGCAAGAAATATGTCATGATGAACATCTTTGGGTCAAGTGGCATTCAGAACCTTTGCCAGATGGAGAAGAAGCTCTGCGGTTGAGTAAAGAATGGAGAGAAGTGCAAAAACTACAAGCCAAGCTCAACAATTATGGCTTTCAAAAAGTCGAAAGAATGGCGGGAAATGTAGGATATGTGGATATTCGCTACTTTCAGCGTTCATCATGGGGTGGAGATATCGCAGTTGCTGCAATGAATTTTCTGGCTAATATGTATGCGATAATCATTGATCTGAGAAAATGTTCGGGGGGATACCCGGGAATGGTTTCTTTGGTGAGTAGTTATTTACTTGGTGAAGAACCTTTACTTCTAAGTAGTATTTACTGGCGGGATGATAAGACACAACAATATTGGACACTGCCGTATGTTCCCGGGCAAAGTCTTGCTGATAAGCCCCTTTACATCTTGGTTAGCAAGGAAACATTCTCGGCTGGTGAGGGATTTGCATATGATATGCAAGCCCGAAAACGAGGAATAATTATTGGTGAGCAAACAGATGGGGGTGCACATCCAGGTGCTTCCTATCGTTTGAATTCACACTTCGAAGCCTTTATTCCAATTGGTTTCCTGACCCATCCAATTACAAATCGGAATTGGGAAGGTTTAGGTGTTATTCCTGATTTTCCGGTTTCATCAGAGCGAGCGTTAATAATCGCACATAAAATGGCACTGAAGTCGATCATTCAAGCCCTTGGAGATCCACAATCGGAACCACTCAGGGTCTTATTGGTTGAAGCTAAAGTGGCTTATGAAGAATAAGCAGATAAGTAGAAAAAGCAGCCCAACACCGGCTCCACCTGACCGCCTTCGGCATGGGGATGCGGCGGCCATTTGGTAGAAAAAGTGGTTTTACGCCATCTTGTCTTGCCAAAATCGGCAGCAGGTGAGCCCTTACGTTGGGCGTTTCCATCCAAAATAATTAATCATCTTTGGAGTAAGCATGAATGATTCTACAATCGCAATTTCAACAATGTTTTGCTTTTTGTCTGCTATTGTATTTATAACCACGATAATGTTAGCCACTGCCATACGAATTGTGCCTGAGTACAAGCGTTTATCCGTCTTCCGTTTAGGAAGATATATAGGTGAGAAGGGTCCTGGGATTGTTTTTCTAATCCCAATAATTGACAAAGCCATTTCGATAGATACTCGTGACCAAATTAAGAAAATTCAGGAGCAAAAAAATCTTTGGGGTGCAATTGGCAATACTCTATCACCTGTTCATGTTGATGGAAGTGTTGAGATTTCAGGCGAACGTTGGAATGCGGTATGCAAAACGCCTATTCCCTTGGGCACAAAAGTACGTGTGACCAAAGTGATTCTGGAAATCGAAAGACTATAAAATTAAGGAATTAGTATGTTGTAGCAAGTCCAATTTTTCACCGTTGCCAAAGATTACGTTATATGTAAAAGTTTGGCGTGTTGGTGGTGGCATTTTTTCAGGCGGCGAATCTTGCATAACAAAAAAAACGCCAAACACAGCGTACACTGGGCGCTGGGGATTCTGCGGCACACGCTTTGCGTCAAGCATTTTTCTGGCTTCGAGTTTTTCCTGCTCCCAAACAGAATCCACGCCCGCCCCAACGCTATGCTTCGCGAACGCAAGCCGTTGGCATGCCCCTTGCACAATAAGGTAAAAGAGAGAAACCAAAACCGCTTAATCGGAATGGTTCGATAAATTCACAAATATGCAATAAAAACTTCGCAAAGGATTGAAACTATGAAATACAAAGGATTGAGAATTGCGATTGGTGTAATAACAGGATTTATTGCCTTGACTGCAATTGGCGGCGGTATTGCCTTATTATTAGGCGCTGAAGGAGCAAGATTCCCGTTAGAGTGGCTTCAAGGTACTCCGTTCAAAGATTACACAATTCCAGCACTTTAATTAACCATCGCTGTTGGCGGTAGTTCTCTTATAGCCTGCATCACAATGTTTAGGAATTTTAAAAATAGCATTGTTTTTTCATTAGTGGCGGGGAGCATTATGGTTGGATTTATCGTTGTAGAAGTAATAATTCTTAAACAAATACCACCAGGTCCAACCCCAATTGAAAAGATGTATTTCATTTTAGGCTTTGCCACATTTCTTCTGGCTGGTTTTCTTTGGCTAAAAGAGAAGGGATTACTTCAAAAGCATTAATGTCCTCAAGTCAAAAGCGTGCCTACAAAGCGCGCACTCGACGTGTGGGATTCTGCGCTTTTTACATGTATTTTTCTGGCTTCGAGTTTTCCTTGCTCCCAACCCCTCGCGCAAGTACCGCAAGCCGTTGGGCGGTAATTCCGAAACGGTTTCAGTCTGACACATTATGTTGATGGAGGTAAACGTGAATCAACAAATCAAGTCGAAATTGGCTCGGTCATTTCAACTAACTCATGACCTTGTAGTACATCTCGATGAAACATCCTTGAACCTGGATTTACCAAGCCTGCCATCCAACCGAATCGCAGGTCAGTTGTGGTGTATCGTCGGTGCTCGTGAAAGTTATACCAAAGCAATCGAAACGGGTGGTTGGAAAGGATTCTCGTGCAGTCTCACATCGCCACGGATTAAACAATCTGTGCTTGCCGCTTTGGAAGCAACGTATCAGCAAGTAAACGAAATCGACTTCACGGATTTTACGGAAGTACAGCTTGAATTTGCGTTCGACCTCCTGGAGCACGAAGTCCAGCATCACGGGCAACTGATTCGGTTTGTCTATGGAAATGGACTTACCTTTCCAGCCAGTTGGAATAAGCGGTACACAGTGTAGTGAAAGCATTACTTTTGATCTTTTGGTAACTGAGCACGTTCCAGATTGATCAGGTAGATTGTTGAATTATGCAGACAGTTCCCATGAGCCCCAAAAAAATCGCCCGACATATAGAAAAATATATGAGGGTGAATGATGGCGCATGAGTCCAAGTATTTTTCGCTAAGCCTTGAGTCACTCAGGTCCATAGGAAGTTGGGCTGCGGATTGCGCTGAGAGGGTATTGTGGATTTATGAAATGATTGCTCCTTCAGATTCCCAGCCGCGGACAGTGATTGAAGGCGTCTGGGTGTTTGCCCGGGGAGGAAAGCGCACGACCCAATTTCGCTCCCTGGTCCTGGCAGCGCTTGCCGCTGTCTGTGAGGTTGGTCATCCCGCCGCCGCCCGCGCTGCGGGCCTTGCAGCCGCGAGCGCGTACATGCATTCATTGGCGGATGTCCGCCACACAAAGCACATCCTGGGTCCAGTGGTTTATGCAGCGCTGGCATTGGAGCTGGAGCAAGCCGGCGACCCGGGTATCGGGGATGCCGAGGTGCGCCGTGGGATCGAGTTCGTCTCCCCGGAAGTGTGTGAAGTCCTGAGGTAGGTGCCAGCTAGTCAACTGGGAAACAGCCGCCTGGATGCGCTCCTGCAGGCGCGGGCTTTCCCGCAAGAGGGGTAATTCTCCATTCGTGTAATTATGACCTTGACACTCCTATTCGAAAGCGATAGTATAAAGTCATGAACACCATAAATTCCTCAAAAAAAGAATTGGCCGCTGAACAGCGGGAAGAACTACTTAAAACGCTGCAAACCCGCTTTGAGAAAAACCTGGGCCGCCATCCAGGTATGGAATGGCATAAGGTCCGGGCCAGGCTGGAAGCCAACCCCGAAAAATTGTGGTCGCTCAATGAAATGGAGCAGACCGGCGGTGAGCCGGACGTAGTCGGTTATGATGAAAAGACAGGCGAATTTGTTTTTTATGATTGCTGCGCGGAAAGTCCGAAAGGCCGCAGAAATGTTTGCTATGACCGGGCAGCCCTGGACTCGCGGAAAGAATTTAAACCAAAAGATAGCGCCATGGATATGGCAATTGCCATGGGCATCGAGATCCTGACGGAAGAGCAATATCGAGCCTTGCAGCAACTTGGCAAGTTCGACGAAAAGACCTCGAGCTGGTTAAGTGCCCCTACTGAAATTCGGAAACTTGGCGGCGCCATCTTTGGCGACCGGCGCTATGGCCGAGTTTTTGTCTATCACAATGGCGCAGAGTCGTACTACGGCGCTCGGGGTTTCCGCGGCTCGCTCAGCGTGTGAGCCTCGCCTAGGTAAGTTAATCTCAATCGCCCTCCAACCACGGGGGCGATTTTTGATATACTAAGACTGCTTATAGTTGGTAAATCAACACCATGAAATGAGGCTCCCATGACAGAACCAATGATCTTGATCCGGGATGAATCGAAGGATGACATCGATGTCATCTCTACTGTGACGGCTGCCGCCTTCGAGACCCTGGAGATCAGCAGCCACACCGAGCAGTTCATTGTCGAAGCTCTGCGTTCCGCCGGGGTCTTGAGCCTCTCCCTGGTGGCGGAGCTGGACGGCCAGGTGGTCGGGCATATTGCTTTTTCTCCCGTAACCATGTCCGATGGCACCCCGGATTGGTACGGACTGGGCCCGGTTTCCGTCCTGCCGGCGCTCCAGCGCAAGGGCATTGGCAAGGCGTTGATTTTTGAAGGGCTGGCTCGCCTGAAGACCCTGGGCGCCCGGGGCTGTTGCCTGGTCGGGCACCCGGACTACTACCCGAAATTTGGCTTTGTCAACCTCCCCGGCCTGGGCATCGATGGCGTACCGCCCGAGGCCTTTTTCGCCCTGGCATTTGACGGCTGCTTTCCGCAGGGTCAAGTGATGTTCCACGCAGCCTTCGTCGCCGGCGGCTGATGCGAAGCGCTGGCTGTCTCTCAATACCTGTAAAATTTGAGTATCACAAGGAGATATCATCATCGAGATGAGCGAGACCGATCAAAAAAAATTTGAAACGACGGTGCAGAGAGAGGGTAGCTTTACCTTTGTGGCAATCCCGTTTTCACCGCGCAAAGTCTGGGGAGCGAGACCGCGCTATCATGTCACGGGAACGATCAATGGTTGTGCCGTGCGAGGCTGTCTGGGCGTGTTGGGGCAAGACTACTTTCTTCGGCTGGGAGCGGCATGGATACGCGATAGCGGAATTGGTCCTGGGGCAAATGTGACGGTGAGTTTGTCGCTGGAGGACCCGCAAGAAGGCAAGCTGGAGAAATGAAAAGTGGCTTGATGTACCTGGTCAAAAAAAACGCACACTCGGGGTATGGCAGCCAACACAACGTGCACACCTTCACATCGCTTCGGCGGCGGGGATTTTCCTGCCAAAATGGTGTTATCCTGGCTTCGAATATTTTTTCTCCCAAGCAGAGTCCACGCCTGCCCAATTGTACCCCGAAGGGGTCTACCGCCAAACCGGTAGCGGGCAACAATTAGTAACTGAAGGCTATATATATTTATGAGAGCCCTAAAAAACATCCTGCTAGTTTTATCAACTGGCTATGTCTTCGTTTATTTTTCAGAACATCTTTTTTGGTCACGTGTACGTCCAGGAGATTCATTAAAAGATTGGATTGGGGCATGGATTGTCTATTCGTTTATGGCTTTTATTTTTCTGGTTCTGGTGACACATTTCCGAGTTAAAAACATATGGGCGTTATTTCTTGCAGGAGCGACTTTTGGTTGGATAGGCGAAGGTATTGTTGTGCAAACCGCCTACGACATGTTGCCCCTCTCTATCTCGTTTACAGGGCTGGCATGGCACGCCTTCATTACAATCTGGGTTGGATGGTACGCAATACGAAAAACACTCCTGTTTTCAAACACCTGGTCAATGCTGAAACTCGCCACCTTAATCGGGCTTTCTTATGGTCTTTGGGCTATCAATTGGTGGATTGAACCTGATGGCGGAGTATCATCAATCCTTGAATTTGCTGCGTTCTCTTTTATCACTACTGTTTTAGTCATCATTGCTTTCTGGCTGGCAAACTGGAGCTCATCCGAAGTGTTTGTTCCTAGACGTTGGGTAATTATTTTGATCTCTGGTATTTTCGCTCTCTATTTCTGTTTTGTAACTGTTCCAACTGCACCATTGGCGGTTATCATCCTGCCAACACTATTTGGGTTGGTATATTGGGGATTGCGCCGAAATCGCTCTGGAGAAGACGAAGGCTCACTGGTTGACACGCTTCGTGGTTGTGTCCCTTTTTGGAAATATTTTATCCTGCTGGCAATACCTGCAACCGGTGTTCTCTTTTATTCGCTAGCCATGTTATTAAAATTGCAGTGGCACACCAATTGGATTTTCTACATGATCACAACCCCACTTGGCTTTATATTATTTGGAGTCAGCTTATACAAATTGTCGCGGAGGAAATCCGTTTCATCCACAAAAATCGTTAACGAAGTTTCCGGTTCCATAAGCGGGTTTACAAAGTGAAAAGTGAAGATGCCGAACTGGGCTTGGCACATGCGTGATTTATGAACAATTTTCCCCTGGCCGACAGGCGAGGAGGGACCGGCTTTGAGTTTTTTGCTCCCAAGCATTGTCCAGGTCCGCCCACCCGTCCCGCTTTGCGATTTCAATCCGCTTCACCGCGAGGACAACGATGCAAACCGGTGGATAGTCCTTATGCATTTCGGTCCAGTCTGATAAGATTCAATTGCCCTTGTTGGCACGGATCGTGGGACGATAATGAGCATGAACCCCAAAAATCTTTTGTACATATTGGCTTGCCTACTGCTGACCGTTTCACTCCTCGTCGCATGTGGCGCGCCTGAAAGCGCAAGTCACTCTCTGTTGATTCCTGTGGGGCGCTCCGCTGTCATCGGGGGTAATTCCTTTCAGGTTCTGATCGACACTGAACGGTACGATCCACAAGTGATATATGACGACTATGGTGGTTACTGGATAGAAATCCCATACGATCTCCGGGAGAACTCAGAAATATTGCTGCGGATCACCGTAGAGGAAGAAAGGGCAGGGCTCTACCGCGAAGAAAGCGAGGATCTACAAAGATGGTTGAGCCCCTCTGGACTCATCGACTCGGACAATCCAGCATTGACTGCTGAAGCGGAGAAGCTGACTGTGGGTAGCAGTAGCGCGTTTGAGAAGGCACAGCGAATTCAGCGCTTCGTGATCAGCCATCTAAAATTTGGAACACTCATAAACCATTTCCGCTACAAGGCCTCTGATACCTATGAGATGGGCTATGGCACCTGTGTCAATTATGCGCGCCTGTTTGTTGCTCTGAGCCGGGCGGCCAATGTCCCCGCGCGAACGGTTTGGGGGATCATCTACAACCATGGCGTGTATGATTATCACCATGAATGGGCTGAGTTCCTGGATGATGATGGTTATTGGCATCCTCTTGATTTCACCTTCACTACATCCTTTGACCTTTCTGACATCCGGTACTTGGATCTGATCTATTCATCGGAGGAAAACCCCCTCTACGCGCGAAGCGGAAGCGAGCGGTACCGTGCAAATAGAAACCAGTTCATCATCTTTGACACCACCGATCGTGCATATGATGGCAGGCTTGGATTCAAGCTCGTTGAGGACAACTCCCCGAACTCTTTGGTTGTCGAGAATCTATTCGTCCTGGCGGATATCCCCAGCTTGATACCTCAAAAAGTGCCCTGAGGATTATTGTGACTGAAGTCGGTAGGGGCTGCACAATCGGCGCATGACACTGACGGCACTTCACATCCAGGTATGGACGCTTGTTTCGTCACTGTAATCGGTCTCGTGATGGGAGTAAGTTGTGTAAAGTCGCGGGGCGGCTTATGAGCCTGCCGACAGATGACAATGTCTACCTCACCAGAGCCGCTCTCCGACTGGAACCGGTGTTGAGCAGCAATGCTTACACATCAACCCGTCTCTTTACCACAACTAAGTTTCATATTCTCGACAAAAAATTCATAACCACAATCATGCATAACTACAGTCCGAACATCAGGTCAAGAATTTTTGGCCGAATAGACAGGTCGCAGAAACAACACATACGTGCTAAAGGCGAATACCACTCCCAGTCCAGTTGCCGCAATGTCATTAGGGTCAATAGGATATCCCCAACCCAGGTTTTGAATTAACTCCCATGCCGTTAGGCCAAAGAATGTTACACCCAGGCAAACAACAAA
>JBGSJZ010000033.1:0-4418 GCA_041741455.1 Anaerolineaceae bacterium
GCCGAGTGTGCGACGATATACTCTTGCAGTGAGTTGTCCTTTACTGATTAGCGTTTCCAGATACTCTCGATCTTTGGCTGTGAGTTGTACATGTTGTTTTTTCATCCTGCCATTTTCTACCAAATGGCTGATTTTGTCAAAATGTTCAGGCTATTTATTTTACGGTGTACTAAAATAAGTATGACAATTAACAAAAATTCCCGAAGAATCATATTTCTTACTCAGCCATCCCTTTTTAAATGAGTTGCGTTCTAGCGAACGCACTCTCCCAGAGTATAAGTTGCCAACTACGAGCTACTCACTCTTCCGGCGGTGGGTTATCGCCCGGTGGCATGCCCGGCGTGCCGGGGCCGTATTCGAAGACCGCCTGCCAGGGCTGGTAATGGGTGCGGATCACGTCATCCAGGTACAGGTTGCCGTCCTTATACACCTTGCGGATCACGGTCACATCCGCCCCGTCGGCGGACCAATCCACCTGCTTGACCGTGCCGCTCGGTAGGTCGGGGTTCTCACGGTACAGGTCATCCGGCGCTTCGACGATGTTGGTCGGACCGGTGGTGTCCCATTCCACCGTCCGGCCGTCTTTGGTGGAATAGAACTTCCAGGTGATGCTGTAGGAACCGGGGTTAACGTATGTTTCCATCAGCAGCCAGTTGGGGGAATCGTTGGTGAACTTGAAATCCACAATCGGTACAAAAACGGTCGCATCCAGCCCGGAGAGCTGGGGGTTGATGCGATTGCCGGAGATCTTCTCGTAGTAATAGACGCGATAGGCGTGCGGGTGGCGCTCCACGATCGGATAGCCGGCGAAGAAGGCCGCCCGGAAGAGGGTGGTGCTGACCTGGCAGACGCCGCCACCGACGCCCTTGATGGTCTGCCCGCCGATGATGATCATCGCTTCGGCGTAGCCGTTATCCAGGCTAATGTCGCCCAGGGCTTCGGCCATCGAGAAGGTGGCATAGGGTGGGATCAGCAGCCCGTGAAACTTGGAGGCGGCCGCCTTGATGTTCTGGATGCGCTCTGCGCTCGAGCCGTAATACCAGGAGGTCTCGGCGTGGACTAACTCGGTGATGCCTAGGTCGGTGCCGCTGGTGCTATCCAGGGCGGGCGGCTCAGTGATATCGAAGGCCAGAGGGATGCTGTGCTCCCCGGCGGAGAGCTTCTCCTGCACGGCCTGGATGGTGTTTTCCACGTTCAGCTCGCGCCCGATGACTGCACTTTGGATCACTTCCAACTGGCGGGTGTCATCATTGAAGATGAAGCGGGCGTTCTGCGGGCCCAGCGCCAATTGGGGTGCTAGGTCGTACATGAACTGGCGCAGGGTGTCGCTGTTCAAAGTCACCTGGAAGGTGGGTTTCCCCTCCGGGGTGACCACTTTTTCAATGCTCAGCATCGAGGCCAGGGCGGTCTGGTCAAAGACCCAGGGCGCGCCATCCACGGAGGGTTGTCCTTCCGGCAAGGTCAGGGTCAGGGGTTCGCTCAGGATGCGGCGGGCCAGTTCGGCCTGCTCGCTGGCATCCAGGATGGCCGGCTGGGTCGGGTTGACCACCAGCGGCACGCTGCCGTCCCGCAGGGTTTGCACCTGGGCGGTGATCAGCGCCAGGCTGGCGGGTAGGTCCAACTGGCGGCCGGCTTGCCCGGGGCGCACGTCCACCTCGGTGCCGTTCAGGCTCAGGCTGGCTTCGACCACCGGCTGATCCACTTGATAGGCCAGGGCGGTCAGGTAGGCAAAGGCGGTGCGCTGGTCGAATACCAGCGCCGGGGCAATCTCGATTCCCTCGCGCCAGGCCTGGAACTGGGCCGAGAGCCGGTCACCGATGGTGCCGCTGCGGCCGATTTCATAAGCCGCGGAGGCAGTGGTTTCCGGGTCCAGGTATAGGCCCAGGTGGACCGGGGCGGCCAGCCAGGCCTTGTCGGTATCCTGCAGCAGCAGGCGGCCGGCCTGCGGGTAGGTGAACTGGGATTGGGCTACAGCTGCAGCTTCGGAGGGTTTCATCCCGCTCACGTCGATTCCGGCCACCTTCACACCAGGGAAGATCTTGCCGGCGTAACGCAACTGGTAGCCGATGATGCCGCCAATCAGCAGGATGACGAACAACATCAAGCCGAACACCAGTGAGAGCAGGATCTGCCCGACCACTGGCCGGCTGCGGGGGATGGGAAAAGTTGTAGCGCTCATGGGTCTATTATACGTCCTTTAGTGAATAGGACAAGTTTGGTGGTCAAAAAGTTCCCCAAGGCGGTTTCTTAACACGGATTTTGACGGATCAAACGGATGAACACGGAAAAAACAATATATGAAGAGACGTCTTTGTAGTGGCGACGTCAGTCGTCCTGAGACGATCCGTAATCGTTGATGGTTCGAGTGGCACTACTCACATCGTGTTGTTGGCACTGTAAGGTGCAAAGCAGTCTACTGCTGCACCTGCTCGTAGATTAAGCGCAGGCCAATCAGCGCCAGGTCAGGCTCGACCGCATCGATCACCTTCGTCTCGGGTGCAATCAATGGCGCCAGACCGCCGGTGGCGATCACCTTTGCGCCCCCGCCCAGCTCCGGCTGGATGCGTTTCACCAATGCCTCCACCAGACCGGTGAACCCAAACACCAGGCCGGATTGCAGTGAACGGATCGTGTTCTTCCCGATTGCTGCAGGCGGGCGGGACAGCGCGACGCGCGGCAGGGTCGCCGTGGCGCGGAAGAGTGATTCGCCTGCCGTCAGGATGCCCGGGGCGATCGCTACACCTTCAAAATCCCCGGTTTTAGAAACAGCCACGAAGGTCGTCGCCGTGCCAAAACCGATCACGATCAGCGGGGACCCATACAGATGGCGGGCTGCAAAAGCGTTGACAATCAGGTCCGGACCCACCTCTGCGGGGTAATCTGTATGAATCCGCATGCCAATCGGCGTATCGTGGCCCAGGATCAGCGGTTCGAGATGCAAGTAGCGCCGGCTGAATTCGCCAAAGGTGTCAGTCAGCGAAGGCACAACCGAGGAAATGGCGCAGCCGTTGATCTGGTCAAGCTGAAGGCCTTCAGCGGTGAACAGGCTGCTGACCAGTACTGCGTATTCGTCCGCCAGGCGTTCGCGCTCGGTGGCGAGCCGCCAACGCTGGATCAGTTGATCCCCTGCAAACACGCCGATCTTAATATTGGTGTTGCCGATATCGAAGCACAACAGCATGGCAGCCTCCGCAGTGTTTTGATTTGATTCTATCACTTCGGCGTCTAGAATCTGCATTTTATTCGCGGACGGTTTTGGGAAGCATAACTGACGTCGTTACTTTTTAAATCATCCATTATCAACCCTCCAATTCTATCCAGGTTCTTTCCGTGTTTTTCCGTTGATTCCGTTCATATATAAGTGCTAATGGTTTCCATATCTATATTTATCTCCCCCATCTGTGCTCACCCCTCTATTCGGGGGAGTGCTGTGGTATTAAAAACTCGTGCCACCAATTTGGAAATTGGTGCCGAATCTCCCTTGACTCATATCCCCAACGTGGTAGAATCCTGCCCGCTGCGTTGATACGGAGCCAATTTCGCCGAGAGGCAAATTGATAATAAATGAAAAGATGCTAACAACCCTTTATCAGATCTGTTCAGATCGGATGGGCCGGGACCAAACCGGGACGGGGTGAGCGGCGCAGGAAAAGAGACCACGAAATTGGTCAACGAATACCCTTGACAAAAGAAATGGGTAAGCGTAAAATAAAACTCCTGCGATTGAGCAGGCGGTTTCGCAGCAAAGCAGACCGATAACAACCGCAAACCTTGAATCGGTGGAAGCCAACACCGAGCCATCGTAGAATCAGGGGAGCGCACAGCAGACAAACCCAAGCCGATGTATTGCCGGAGTTTGAGACAATCGTCGGCGGTTTTATGCCTAAAAACAAGTGCGAACAGACCCTTGACAAAACGAAAGCAGGCAGGTAGAATCCTCGGGCTCTTGGAAACAAGAACCAAGCACCTTAACAATTGAAGAGTGATAGGAAGACAGTAAAGCCCAAGTCATTCTGTTTTATTTCCGCAGTATATAACATCCGAAAGGATGATTTTTTGCGGAGAGTTTGATCCTGGCTCAGGATGAACGCTGGCGGCGTGCCTAATACATGCAAGTCGAACGGAGATTGTAGCAATACGGTCTTAGTGGCGAACGGGCGAGTAACGCGTTGATGACCTGCCCCGAAGTGTGGGATACCAGTTCGAAAGGATTGCTAATACCGCATGTGATCATTGGGTCTAGAAGCCGATGATTAAAGGAGAAATTCGCTTCGGGAGGGATCTGCGTCCCATCAGCTAGTTGGTAGGGTAACGGCCTACCAAGGCGACGACGGGTAGGGGACCTGAGAGGGTGGACCCCCGCACTGGCACTGAAACACGGGCCAGACACCTACGGGTGGCAGCAGTAGGGAATATTG
>JBGSJZ010000034.1:0-6381 GCA_041741455.1 Anaerolineaceae bacterium
CTGACCACCTGCCCGGTTTGATCGAGGCAGGTTTTGACGCACAGGCCTTCGGCGCAATTTAGCGTACATTGCTGCCCGGCCGGGTTTTCTGCCCGGGCTTTCTGCTCCGCCATGGCAATCAGCACCTCGCGGGTGATAATCTCAACCAGTTGTTCAACTATTCTTGGGTCAGTTGCCATAGAACCTCGTAAAGAATTATTCAACCACAGCCCTTACAGGGTGCTTCGCGAAGGCACACATTGTCCCCGCAAGGAGAGAGAACACAGAGATAAGAAGAAATTTATTACTTTAAATATTGTTTCTCGACTGCAATGATCTTATTAATCCGGGGTTGATGCCGACCGCCGCCAAACTCGGTGGCGAGCCAGACCTTGACAATCTGTCTGGCCAGGTTGACGCCGATCAGACCAGAACCCAGAGTCAGCACATTGGTATCGTTGTGTTCGCGGCTGTTAACGGCCGAGGAGTAATCATAGGCCATGCCCGCCCGCACCCCCGGCACTTTGTTGGCGACAATACAACTGCCGATGCCCGCCCCGTCGATGATGATGCCGCGCCAGGCCTTGCCGGCGCTGACCAGTTTGGCGACCTCGTGGGCGATATCCGGGTAATCCACCGGATCTTTGCTGTGGGTGCCGGCGTCAATGACCTCAAAGCCCTGGGTGACCAACTCAGGCTTGAGCAGCTCTTTCAACTCAAAACCGCCGTGGTCCGCCCCGATAGCCACTACCTTTTTGCCGGTGGGGGCCGGTTGAGGTGCAGCCTGAGAGGGTTGGGTGGTAGATGGCTGAGGCAACCCGGCCACTTGTTTCAGCACCCGTTGCACAATCTGCTGGATTTCATCATCCGATCGATCGCTCACGCTATTCTCCAGGACCAGGGGAAATCAATGGATCAACCATCTTATTATCGGTCGTTCCAGCCATCTGGTCAAGTAGTTCTGACAAAACTCCAGCCTACCAGTAGTGATGCACCAGCGGGCGGATGGAATGGTCGTAGATGGCGCGCACTGCGGCCATCGTCTCGGGAGAAATCGGAGGCAGGTCGGCGGCCGAGAAGTTCTCCTGCGCCTGGGAGGGACGCTTGGCGCCAGGGATGGCACAGGTGACTGCATCGAACATCAATATCCAGCGCAGGGCAAACTGAGTCAGGCTGATGCCCGGCGGGCAGATGGCTTTGAGTTCCTCGACAGCCTGCAACCCAACTTCATAGGGTACACCGGAGAAGGTCTCGCCGCGGTCGAAGGATTCGCCGTGGCGGTTGAAAAGCCGGTGATCATCCGCATCAAAGGCTGAATCCAGCTTCAGCTTGCCGGTCAGCATGCCGGAAGATAGCGGGACGCGCGCCAGGATGCCGACCTTGCGTTTCTTAACTTGTTCGAAAAATAAGTTGGCCGGACGCTGGCGGAACATGTTGAAGATAATCTGCACACTTTGAACATTGAGATATTCAATCGCTTTCAGGCCCTCTTCTACTTTTTCCACGCTGACACCATAAAAACACAGCTTGCCGGCCGTCACCAGGTCATCCAGGATACCAAAGACCTCCGGCATGTAATAAACCGTGGTGGGCGGGCAGTGTAATTGCAGCAGGTCAAGCGCCTCGGTCTCCAGATTTTTCAGGCTGCGTTCGACAAAGGCGGTTAGGTTGGCCCGATTGTAGTCCTCGGCAATGTGCGGATCCAATCGACGGCCAGCCTTGGTGGCAATGTAGATGGGAATACTGGTCTGGCGACGCAGTTTGGCCAGCAGTCGCTCACTGATGCCGTCGCCATACACATCGGCGGTATCAAAAAAATTGACGCCCAGGTCCAGCGCCTTGTGCAAAGCAGCCAGGGATTCGGCCTCGTCCGTCGGACCCCAGGCACCACCGATGGCCCAGGCGCCAAAACTCACAGCAGAAATCTGCCAACCGGTGCGACCCAATTCTCGGTATTGCATAGGTTCTTCTCCTGATCTATTGCGTCTTTTGCGCTTAACTCGCACGGGGGGGATGGATTTCCGCCTGTGGTGAATCCATTATCCCACAAAAATTTCCTGGTTTTCCGCTTTTTTCATAGAGCATCCATTTCCAGGCATCAGTGGATCCACCTAATTGACAAAGAACCAGATCCAGCAGATCCTAATAAGAGCATTTAAACTCCGGCAGCCACGGCCCCGACTTTGGAAAGGTTGTTCCAGCAGGTATCCGGACGCTCAACTTGATTTTTCAACGTCATTTTTACTCTCTCAAATTAGATCCTTTATCAATCCGCTGGCAACTGATTGGTTTCCAGGCTGGGTTCAGCCACTTTTTGTGACTGGTCATGATCGGGCAGTAAGTCTTCCATGTTGCGGATGCGAGGGATGAGAAAGCCGGAGAGCATGGTCAGGATGGTCAGCAGGCCAAAAACCACCATCATCAGTGCCATGCCAGAGCCGGGACGGGTTCCCACCAGCCAGCCAAAAAGGCCGGAGAACCAGCCACCGGAGAGCATGGCTGGCTCCATCAGGTGATCCGCCAGCAGGCCGCCCAGGATCGGAGTGAAGGTGTCCGGGAACCAGGTCAACATGCGCCGGGCTGAAAAGACTCGACCCTGCACATCCGGCGCTACCTTGGCCTGCAAGATGGCCTGGCTGGTGGCGATGCCGATGTTCGAGCCAAAACCGGCCACCAGGATAGCCGGAATCCAGATGCCCAGGCCGACACCCAGGCCAAAGAGGATATTGCCAAACAGACAGTAGACCATCCAGCCCAGTAGCGCCCCATGTATGCGGCGTTTGGGACCACCCCAGATGCTCATGAACACCGAGCCCAACGTCCAGGAGACCGCCCCGGCGGTTTCAACTGCTCCGAGGATCAAGCTGCTATTCTCAGTGCGCAAAAGGATCATGGGAACATGCACGCTGTTGGGAAAACCAAGGAAAAAATTAGCGACAAAGAGCATCATTACGTATCCCAGCAGGCTGGGGCGCTTGAAGATGTACTTAAAACCAAAGGCCGCTTCATGCAACAGGTTACCCCTGGCTTCAAGGCCATCCACTGTGTGTGCCGGTGGAGGCACCTGAACGAGTAACAGCACCCCGATTGCCAGTATAAAAGTGACCACGTCAATCAACAGGATGCCATTCAACCCGATGACCGGCATCAGTGCGCCTGCCAGAATCGGAGCGATTACACCCGGACCAGCTTGAACCAGGGTCATCAACCCATTGGCCCGGCCATACTGCTCCTTGGGTACCATGGTGGTGATGGCAGCCGAGTAGGCCGGCCATTGGAAGGCATTCCCCAGTCCGATGATGATGTTGACCAGGTAAAAATGCCAGACTTGTAGTTGATCCGTCAGCAGCAGGACCAGGATGGCCAGGGTGGCCAGGCCGGCGGTCAGATCGCTGACCGCCATCATCAACTTGCGGTTGTAGCGGTCAACCATCACCCCGGCCAACGGGATAATCAGCAAGTAAGGAAGGATGAAGGCCGTCTGCATGATGCCCAGCGAGGTGGCACTGCTGGTTTGCTGGAAGACCCAGATGGAGAGGGCGAAGCCGGTCATACTGGAGGCGAGAATGGAGATGGCCTGGCCGGCCAGGACAATGGTCAGGCCAAGCATGCCGGTGGGACGTTTAGTTTTTTTCAGGTTGATTGCCATGGGTTTGCTCTTACGGTTTACATGCTGTCATGAATCCATTTAGATGAACAACGCAGAAAACCATTATACACGGCTGACAATTCCCAGCAGGGAAATCATCGTAATTAAATTTACAGAACGCTAAATCATTTCTTCATCAGAAAAAAGAGGATATGAATCAAGCAGACACAACCTTTATCCGGGTTGTGTCTGCTAGGTTGTAGAAAATCTAACAGGAGAACTTGCTGGCTAGGCTGATTTTAGCTTGCGCTTGAGCAATTTGACCGAATCAATCACCACCAGCACGATCAGGCTTGCGCCCAGGCTGATGCCGAGTTCGAGCAAGGTCAGCGAAGAGGTGTTAAAGACGGTTTGCAGAAATGGCACATAGATGACAGCCATTTGCAGCCCAAAGGTCAATAACACCGCACCCAACAGGGATTTATTGGTCAGGATGCCGGCTTCCCACAGCGTCTGGCTCTCAGAACGGGTCGCCAGGGCATTTCCCATCTGGGACAGGGTCAGGGTGGTGAAAATCATGGTCTGCCAGGCAAATTCGTGATTGAAGTTAAATGCCCACAGACCGACCAGCAACGAAACCAGGCCCATCAGCGCACCTACCCAGAGCACATCAATGCCCAGGCCGCGCCCAAAAATCTGCTCTTTCGGATTACGCGGCGGCCGTTTCATGGTGTTCGGCTCGGCTGGTTCCTGGGTCAGGGCCAGGCCGGGCAAGCCGTCTGTTACCAGGTTGACCCATAAGATCTGTAGCGGCAACAGGGGTAACCCCAGCCCAACGAATGGCCCGGCTAGCATCACCACGATCTCGCCAAAATTGGAGGTCATGGTGTACTTGATGAACTTGCGGATGTTCTCGTAAATCCGGCGGCCTTCCTTCACTGCTGAGACAATAGTGGCAAAGTTATCATCCAGCAATACCATATCGGCAGCCTCTTTCGAGACATCCGTGCCGGTGATACCCATGGCCACCCCGATATCGGCTTTCTTGAGGGCGGGTGCATCGTTCACGCCGTCGCCGGTCATTGCCACAATCTGCCCCAATTCCTGCAGGGCCTGCACAATCCGCAGTTTATGCTCAGGAGACACGCGGGCAAAGACCGAAACGTCCTTCACCCGTTGTTTCAAGGTTGGCACATCCATTGTGGATAACTCAACCCCGGTGATCACCTGGTCGTTCTCGGCAATCCCCAGTTCTTTGGCAATGTAGAGGGCCGTCAACGGGTGGTCGCCGGTGATCATGATCGGGCGCACCCCGGCGCCCCTGGCCACCGCCACGGCATCCTTTACTTCCGGGCGGGCCGGGTCAATCATGGCGAACATACCGACAAAGACCAACTCCTGCTCCAGTGGATCACAGGCTTGCTGGCTTTGCTGTGCGGAGCACTGGCGGAAAGCCACACCCAGCACCCGCATTCCTTTCAATGCCAGGTCGTTGTTGGCGTCCAGTACCCGCTGGCGCCAGGCCGAATCCATCGCGACAATGTGCTGATCCGTCCAGACCCGGCTGGAAATCTCCAGCAGGCCATCCACCGCACCCTTGGTGATCGCCAGGTGGGTCGTCTGCGGATCAAAAGCAGGTGAGGACAGCAGTTCACGCAGGGCATCTGGTAGTTGCTCAACTGACTCAATTTTATGAACTGTGGTCATGCGTTTGCGGTCGGAGTCGAAAGGTAATTCGGCTACGCGTGGCAAGGCGGTTTCGAGTTTTTCCTTCCATAGCCCGGCCTGCGCGGCAGCCACCACCAATGCACCTTCGGTCGGGTCGCCTACTGCTGAAAAGCCCTGCTCGGTCTGCTCCAACACAGCATCGTTGCACAGGGCACCGCCGACCAACATGATGGCTAATGCACTGCTCTGGTCGATGACCGGGGCGGTCAATTCACTCCCACTGAGCGTGGGACTATAATCGTTCAAGGTCTCCTGCAAGTCAAGCCGGTTACCGGCCACATCCACCAAGGTCACGGTCATGCGGTTTTCGGTCAGGGTGCCGGTCTTATCCGAGCAGATGGTGGTGACAGACCCCAGGGTTTCCACGGCCGGTAACTTACGGATGAGGGCATTGCGCTTGAGCATGCGCTGGGCGCCCAGGGCCAGGGCGATGGTCACCACCGCTGGCAAGCCTTCTGGCACGGCAGCCACGGCCATGCTGATGGCCGTCAGGAACATGGTGCGCGGGTCTTCGCCACGCAACATGCCCAGGCCAAAGACTACCGCTACAATCACCAGGGCGAAAAGTGCCAGCGTCTTGCCCAGTTGGGCCAGGCGCTTTTGCAGCGGAGTCGACTCTTGCCCAACCGATTGAATCATTTCGGCGATTTTCCCCAGCTCGGTGGTCATACCAATATCCGTCACCAGCATCGTGCCGCGACCGTAGGAAACGAGCGTACCCATGAAGAGCCGGTTATGCTGATCGCCCAGAGAGGGATGTTCTTTATGAATAGTCTCCAGGCTTTTTTCCACCGCTTCCGATTCCCCGGTCAGGACGGCTTCCTGGACCTTCAGGTTGGCATTTTCAACCAGGTTGCCATCTGCTGGGACAGAATTACCGGCCTCCAGGAAGACAATATCGCCGGGCACCAGTTCCTGGGCACGGATTTCGCTCACCTTGCCATCCCGGCGCACCCGAACTTTGGGCACCGCCATTTTCTTCAAGGCGGCCATGGCCTGCTCGGCTTTGTATTCCTGCGAAAAACCCAGGATCGTGTTCAAAACGACAATCACCAGGATGGCAATCGCATCCTTGTACTCGCGCA
>JBGSJZ010000035.1:0-36965 GCA_041741455.1 Anaerolineaceae bacterium
ATTGAAACAGTCGATTTAAAGGAGAATCTTATGAATAATAACTGGCTGGCACGTTTTTGGGGCGTCATCATTCGCCCACAAACTTACCTCAATCTGGCATACCTGTTCCTGGCCTTTCCGCTGGGCGTGGTCTATTTTGTCTTCCTTGTCACGGGGCTTTCGCTTGGCTTTCCGTTGATCATTATCTGGGTCGGCCTGATCATCCTGGCGGTGGTCTTCGCTGCCTCCTGGGCGCTGACCCTGTTTGAACGACAGATGGCCATTTGGCTGCTGAAGGTGGAAATTGGCCCAACGGGCGATCCTTCCAATCCGGGTGATGACATCTGGCAGCGCTTTAAGAAATACATCGGCAACTCGGTCACCTGGAAGGGGCTAATCTTCCTGCTGCTTAAGTTCCCGCTGGGCACGGTCAGCTTTACCCTGGGCACCACCCTGGTGGTCACCGCCCTGGCGCTGGTTTTCTCGCCGATCGCCCTGATCTTCTTCCCGAATGCCAGTGTGCAATTCTTCGGCCTGGATGTCCATCCTGCCGTTGCCGCCTCGATCTTCTTTGTGATTGGTATCCTGCTGGTGCCGATCTCCCTGCACATTTTGAACGGCCTGGCCTATGTCTATGGCCAGATCGCCCGCATCCTGCTGGGCAAGCTGGAAACAAGCATGGCTATCGCCCCGGTTGCACCTGCCAACCAGGTGGTTGCCCCGCAAGCGCCGGCTGCAGTGGATGTCCCAGTTCCGGTTGTTTCTGAACCAATCGCTGCACCTGTTCCAACACCCGGGACCCCGGTTGTGATGGAACCCGCCAGCGAACTGCCGACCGAGCCGTTACCCTCTGTTGAACCGCTTGCTGCTGAACCAACGGATCTGATTGACAACCTCTTCCCTTCCGAACCGGATGAGCCTGCTCCCTCTGAGCCGCCGGCCCAATCCTGACATCTAAGATGGAGAAAACCATGACTGAAATAGAGAAATCGCGCGTACCCTGGTTCCTGTGGCCTTTCAAAGCCCTGTGGGATCTGCTGGCTTTTATCCTGACCCTGACCGGTCGCCTGATCGGCGCAGTGCTTGGCCTGGCGCTGGCCATCGTCGGGCTGGTGTTGACGGTGCTGGTCATCTCGGCCCCGGTCGGCATCCCGCTCATGGTTCTGGGTGGCTTGCTGATGATCCGTAGTATCTTCTAACGTCCCCTTTTTTCGGCCGGATGGGTATTGCACTCATCCGGCCATAATCCGCACATTTTCTGGGTATTCAGGCGGGGGTTTGGCATATAATAAGCTCAGCAACTTATCCATCTGTTACTTAAGGAGATCAAGATGAAGCACAAGGGCTTATTCACCGTTCTTATCCTGGCTTTGTTTGCCTTGCTGTTGGCCGGGTGTGTCAACATCCGTGAGGAATTCTGGATCAATGCGGATTACAGTGGTAAGGTTTCGCTGGAAATGAGCATCTCCGAAGCGCTAATCACCGCCGCCAACACCATTGACAGCACGGTCGGTACCACCCTGGACCCACGCAGCAAGGCCGACCAGGATTTCGGTGGCAACCAGTTCGTCCAGAACTACTCCTTCCAGGATTATAGCGATGGCACCAATCACTACTACACCACTACCTTCGATGTGATCGACTTCAAGGCGTTCTTGGAAACGGTCAATAATGACCTGGTAGACATCACCCTGGCCGAGCTGGAAAACGGGAACCTGGGCTACTCACAAACGTTGGTCTACAACACCGGGTTGGAGGAATTCACTTCTTCGAGCGAGATCCTCAAAAAGGCCTTTGAGGCCGCCAAGGCCTCGGCCATGAAAAACACCTCCTGGCAGGTGACGCTGCACTTGCCAAATGTCGTCTCGACCAACGGCACGCAATCTGAGAACGTGGAAGGCATCCTGTGGAGCTACCCGATGTCGGCCGTTGCCAGCGCCAACCCTCCGCTCAAACTGATTGCCGAGTATCGCAAACCCTTCCTCCCGACCAGTCTCACCAAGGCGCCCTGGTTTCCATGGACGGTAGGCGGGGTGGGCTTGCTGATCGTTGCCGTTTTGATCGTGGTACTAACCTCGGCAGCCCGCAAACGTAAAGCAGCCGCTGCCTCATCTTCCTCGGATTTTGACTTCAATCAGCCGGATGATTTTAGCAATTCATAAAATCTGAACACGAAAGTCCAAAATTAAAATCTGAGCCGGTCTAATGACCGGCTCGTTTTTTGGAAATGCCCGAGAAATTATTTTTTTCTTTGGAAACCAGGGGATGAAGGCGCTGGTGCGTTCGATATATGCTTTGTACGCCAGGCGGGTTTCCAGAGTCTATTCCAGCAGCAACACCCCGGTGACCTTGAGCAGCAGGTAAGTCATCAGGATCGGGTTGAAAATCGTCCACCAGTCACCGGCAGCCAATGATTTCTGAGTAACTCTCAGATGCTTCCCTGCGTTGAGCATGACATCTTTTTGCTTGGTCAGTCCCTCTGGGTGTACGAGGGGCTATTCTCTTGTAACACAAGCAAAGCCGACGACGCCAGGCCCGAGATGGGCCCCCAGCACTGGGTTGACTACCTCGACCCAGATGTCACCTTCCGGCAGCAGGTCGCTGATGGAGTTTTTGAGCGCCGTAGCCTGTTCCAGGGCATTGGAATGCAGGAAAGCCAGTCGTTCAAAGGGTGCATAGGTCTGCAGCATGGTCACCAGCCGGTTGAGCGCATTCTTGTGCGTTCGCACCTTCTCAGCGCCGGAGACTCCATTAAACATCTTGAGGATCGGCTTGATCTGGATGATTTCACCGATGGTGGAAACAACCACATTCATCCGACCGCTGCGCCGCAGGAATTTCAACGTATCCAGAACAGCCCAGACATGGGTGCGTTGGATCTGGTTTTCCAGGGCAGGCAGGATCTCCTGCACGGTTTTGCCTTCCTGTGCCAGCTCGGCAGCCTTTAGGACCAGGAAGCCGATGCCCAGGCTGAGCTGGCGCGAATCCACGACGGTCACCGGCAGGGAGGTGGTTTCGGCAGCCGCACTGCGGGCCACATTGACCGTGGCACTGAGGGACTCGGAAATGTGGATGGAGATAACCTCGGTGGCGCCTTCATCTACCAGCGAATCATACACCGCCTTAAATTTTTGCTGGGAAGGTACAGCCGTGGTGGGATGCTCGTGGAAAGTTGGCAGCTTTTCATAGAATTCCTGGCGCGAGATGTCAATCCCATCCAGGTAATCCCGGTTTGCAGCATGGATGTAGAGCGGAATGACGCGGATCCCAAGCCGGGAGACGACATCTGCCGGTAAATCACAGGTACTGTCGGTGACAATTCGAACAGTCATATCACCTCTTTATAAGTAGAATCACACCAAACACAATTTCGATCCCCAGGCTGATCCAGTTGGAGGAAGCCTTGGAATAGTCAATGAAGATGGATACTAGGCGAACCGCTGCAATGACCAGGTAGCCCAGGCCCAGCACCTGGTAGGCGGTTTCCCCGAAGATGAAGGGGGCCACTCCCAGGGCGATGAATAGACCGCCAAAGATGGCGCGGATTTCGGAAATGCCGCGTGGTCCATCGGTCAGCAGGCCGGTAAAGCCATAAACCGCCTTGGGTTTGACCAGGGCCAGTAGCCCGGTGGCTACGGTTGCCAGGGCTGCAATGATTTTGAGGATCAATAGAAAGTCCATGGACCTATTCTCCAACGGGATGGTTGATCAAATCCAGCAGCTCAAACAGCTCGGAATTTTCCGGAATATCTGCCATGGAATGGCCGTAATGGACAAACCGCACCATACCATCCCGGTCCACGATCACCTGGGCTGGCATCCGTCCAAGTTTGAACAGGTTAACTTCCTGTCCATAAAGTTTCAGCACCCTGGCCGTGGGGTCCGGAAGGCCAACGAATGGCAGGTCATTGGCTTGAAAGTAGGCTGTAAAGGCTTTCGCATCTTCCGGGCCGACCACAACGACGCGTGCCTGACGTTTTTCAAATTCTGCATAGTCCTGGCGCAACTGCGCCATGTGCTTTTGGCAGAATGGTCAGACAAAGGTGCGGTTGAAGACCAGCAGGACATTGGCCTGTCCTTTGAAATCGGACAGGCGCACGGTTTCACCCTGAAAATTCTGCAGGGTAAAATCCGGGGCTGGGGTATTGAGACTGACTCTTGGCATGGTTCCTTCCCTCCTGGAATATTGATACTTTATGAAGACAAATTCTTCAGAAATGAGCGGACAGCATCCATGAAAGCCTCAGGCTTTTCCTCATGCGGTACATGTCCAGCGGCCTCAATCACAGACAGGCTGGCATTGGGCAACTCGCCGGCCAGGCGAATGCTATCGGCGGTCGGCACGATGCGGTCATCATCGCCGGTGATCACCAGCACTGGTAAACGAAACTGGTCCAACTTTTCATCCAGGTTCAGGTCCCGGCTGGCCAGGGTGAATTCCCACAAGGCCTTATCCCAATTATCAGCCTGTAAAGCTTTCTTGTACAGCGCCAGTGTTTCTGAACTAATTAGGGATGGGTCGTGCCAGGCCAGTTCGATTAACTGTGGGCCTCGCTGCTGGATCTGGCGGGCGAACAGTGGACCCAGCCGGCGCGCCTGGGGAGTTCCCAGTAAAGGGCGGATCCAATCGGGCGAGCCGCCGCCGCTATAAACCGCTGGGTCAACCAGGATCAGCGCTGAAATCCGCTCCGGGTGGGTCAGGGTGGCTTGCATGGAGACCGCGCCCCCGGCCGAATTGCCGACCAGGATGGCTTGTTCCACCCCAAAATGATCCATCAGACCGATCAATAAGTCCACCTGGGCATCCGGGGAATAAGGGTTTTGGCCTTCCCATTCCAATGGGCGTTCGGTTAATCCAAAGGCCGGACGGTCAAATGTGATCACCGTGCCGATTTGGCTGAGCGGTTCCAGAACAGGGTTCCACGAGTAAAGGTTGGCCCCAAAACCGTGCAGCAGAACGAAAACCGGTTCTCCTTGGCCGCGGGTCTTGACATGCACGTCCAGTCCGTTGATCTGGATGAATTGGCTGTCCGGGTCTGCCAGCTCTTGAATCGAACGGGTATCCTCGAGCGCAGGCACAGGAATGAGAAAGGGAACAACCAGTAACAACACCAGGAGGACCCCTAAGACGATTAAAATGCCACGACCGATTTTCCGAAACATACACCAAACTCCTTGAAAGGATGAGTTTTTATTTAACTTCCAATAAGAAAATCATAATCATTATTGTATAAATTGTCAATAAATATCTGTACAATATCTTGACAAAGATTAGACAAGCATATACAATCAGCGAACTCCAATCAATACGCAAAGTATTCATGTCAATCGATCATACACCTCTCTATAATTTAAATGCGGTACTGAAGAAAACCGGCTTAAAGGCCGACCTTTTGCGAGCCTGGGAACGCCGCTATCAATTGCCAACTCCGCAGCGCAGCACCGGCGGACACCGCCTGTATTCCGCATACGACATTGAAATCCTGAAATGGCTGCGAATCCGCCAGGCGGAAGGTTTGAGCATCAGCCGGGCGGTGGACCTGTGGCAGGAAATCGTCCAATCCGGGCGCGACCCGCTGCTCAGCTACAACCGGAGTGAAGCAGGAAGCGTTGAAATTCCATCCTTGCAGGATACCCGGTTGGATCACCTGTGCAATCGCTGGCTGGAGGCCTGCCTGGCATTCGACGACCGCCAGGCGGAGGATGTCTTGAACCAGGCCTTTGCCCTCTATCCAGTCGAAACCGTTTGCCTTGAAATCTTACAGCCAGGCCTGGGTCTGCTTGGCCAGGCCTGGTATAAAGGTCAGGCCAGTGTGCAGCAGGAACACTTCGCTTCCGCCCTGGCAACCCGCCGCCTGGAGACCTTGATCAGCGCTACCCCCGCGCCCACCCGCCGTCAAACGGTGCTGGTGGGCTGCCCGCCCGCCGAATGGCACACTCTGCCAATCCTGATGTTCAGCCTGTTCGTGCGGCGCAGGGGTTTGAAAGTGATCTACCTGGGCGCCAACATCCCGGCGCTGCAGATCGCTGAAACCGCGGCTGCCATTCAACCCGATTTGGTGGTGCTGGCAGCCCAGCAATTAACCTCGGCAGCCAGCCTGCAGGCCTTGGCGGTTTCGCTGCAAAAGCTGAAGCTGCCGTTGGCCTATGGCGGGCTGATCTTCAACCGGATCCCAAGCCTGCGCCAGCGCATCTCCGGTCACTTTTTGGGCGAAAGCCTGGAAGAGGGCCTGCAGACGGTTGAAAATCTGCTGGCGGACCTGGTGCCCGCCCCCACTGCCCTCCAGGTGGAGGACTCCACTCGGCGGACAGCCCGCCTGTTCCAGGATTACCGGCCGCTAATCGAGCGTGAACTGGCCAGGGAAATCCAGCGCGCCGGGCTGGAATACAACTATATCGAAGAGGCCAGCCTGCATTTCACCAATGGACTGGCGGCTGCCCTGGACCTGGGGGACATCAGCCTGCTGGAAGCCGACCTGAACTGGGTCGACCAACTGCACCTGGGCCAGCAAATCCCGGGTGAACGGCTGATTTATTTTTTAAACGCCTATCAACGAGTTTTGCTGAAACTGACCGGCGAGGATAGTGCCGCCATCGTTGGCTGGATGGATGACTACCTGAGCCGCTACCAACCCTGATCTCATGAAAAGGAGAAATTATGCCCAAAAGTGAACCCTTAAATTTTGAGCGCAGCGCCCCGGATTTCAAATTGCAGAGCGTGAGCGGCGAAGCCATTCAGCTTTCCAGCCTGTGGGCGGAAAAGCCGTTGCTGTTGGCCTTCACCCGCCATTCCGGCTGCACCCAGTGCAAGGAAATGCTAGAGCAACTGGTCTCCGGCCGCGAAAAAATTGAAAAATCTGGTCTTTCGATCGCCGTCATCATGCAGGGCACGCCCGAAACGATGGCGGATTACGCCAGGGAATATGCGCCTGGCTTGTTATGCCTGCTCGACCCGGAACGCCAGGTTTACGGGGCCTACGGCCTGGAGCGCGGCAACCTGTTCCAGACTTTTCTCAACCCGAAAGTCTGGGCAGCCGTGTCCCGTTCGAACAAGAAGGGGTACAAGGTCGAACCGCCCCCGCCCGGCCAGGACGCCATGCAAATGTCCGGAATTTTTATCATCAACCAGGAAGGGCGGATTGTGCTGCCCTATTACTTTGATCACATTGCCGACCATCCCTCGATTGAATTGCTGCTGGATGGGGTTTTATCCACCCACTGGGACCGGCCGTTTGACGGGCCGATTGGCCCGGGTGTTGGCTCAAAAGAAAATTAATTGGGAGCATCGATTATGAAGAAAATGACTTTATGGATCACGACCGTTGCCGTCTTAGTGTTTGTCCTGAGTGCCTGCTCAAGCCAGGCTGCCGAAACCCCGGCCGCCCCCAGCACGGAATCCACCAGTAATTTGATTTCTGAGGCCCGCCTGTACCCGGTCGACAGCCTGGATCATTCCTTTAACCTCTCCGGACAGGTGACTGAAGTGCTGGTGCAGAATGGCGACACGGTGGAAGCCGGTCAGCCGCTGGCCCGACTGGAAAGTTCAACCGATCTGAACCTGGCTCTGGCGCGCGCCCAGCAAGAATTTCTGACCGCCCAACAGGCGCTGGACGCATTGAACACGTCTGCAGAATTAAACCTGGCCAACAGCCACCTGGCTGTCATCCGGGCGCAGGCTGCTTTGGATGATGCCCAGGCCCGGCTGGAGGATGACGATAGCGCAGAGAACCATGCCCTGCTGGAGATCGCCCAGGCCAGCCTGGCCCTGGCCAAGCAAACCCAGGAAGAGTTGCAGGCCGGGAAGGGCGTCAACCAGGACGAGTTGACGGCAGTGGCCGCCCGGCTGGTCTCAGCTCAGGCTGCTTTGAAGAGTTCCCAGGCCGGGATCGAAGCGCTGACCCTCAAAGCAAATCGAGCTGGCACGATCGTCGACCTGAGCCTGCTACCCGGCCAGAAAGTGGTCGCCGGGGCGCCTGTGGTGACCGTGGCAGATTTTTCCGGCTGGCTGGTGAAAACCGACAACCTGACCGAAATTGATGTGGTCAGCCTGGCCGTGGGACAAAAGGTGGAAGTTGTCCTGGACGCCCTACCGGAGGTAACCCTGGATGGTGAAGTGACCCAGATCAATGCCCGTTTTGAAGAGAAGCGCGGCGACATCACCTATACCGTGACCATCCAACTGAGCCAGACTGATCCACGCATGCGCTGGGGCATGACCGCCGCAGTCAGCTTCCTACCCTGAGCCAGGAGCTATTTATGGGAAAAACATTATCGATTGCAGGGTACCTGGCGATCAAGGAAATCTGGCGCAATCGCGGCCGTTTCCTGCTGGTCAGCCTGGTGATTGCCCTGATCACCCTGTTGGTGCTGTTCATTGCAGCCCTGGGGGAAGGCCTGGGCAACGGTAACCGCGAATATATCTCCAAGCTGAACGGTGAGTTAATCGTCTACCAGACCAAGTCCGACTTCCTGATCGCCGCCAGCCGCCTGGGGCGCGACCGCCTGGCGGCCGTGCGCCGGGTAGACGGGGTGGCAGATGCCGGGATGCTGGGCACAGCCAGCGCCTCGCTGATCCTGCCGGATGCCCCGGAGGCCCTCAAGGTGGCCCTGCTGGGCGTGGACCCCGGCCACATTGGCGAACCGGCCGTGATGCAGGGCCAACAGTTGAGCACCGACCTGGCCCAGGAAGCCATCATTGACCGCAACACAGCCATCCGCAGCAACCTGGGCGTGGGAGACAGCCTGACCGTGCGGGTGACCCAGGGCACACAGGATGAATTCTTCAAATTGCGGATTGTAGGCGTGGCGGATGGCCAGCAATACAGCCTGCAGCCAGCGGTCTTCGTCCCGTTCTACACCTGGGACCGCATCCGGCCCAAATCCGAAGCCGAGGTCAACCGCTCCTTACCGATTGCCAACGTGGTGCTGGTCAAGCTGGAAGATCCGGCCCGCCTGGAAGAGGTCCAGCAGCGGATCAGCGACCAGGTGGATAACGTGGAAAGCGCCACCCTCAAACAGGCCATCCAGGCCCTGCCGGGTTATTCCGCCCAGCAGAGCACCCTGAACACCCAGGGCGGTTTCACCCTGTTCATCGGCATCCTGGTGATCGGCGGTTTCTTCCAGATCCAGATCCTGCAAAAAGTGGCCCAGATCGGTGTGCTAAAAGCGATCGGGGCGGCCAATGCGGTAGTCGGGGCAGCTTCGATTATCCAGATCACGGTGGTGACCCTGATCGGGGTGGCGATTGGCGGTGCGCTGACCTTCATATTCTCTCTGACCTTCCCGCCAACCGTGCCGATCGTCTTCAACGGCACCACCTCGGCGATTGCCCTGGTGGCCCTGATCCTGATTGGCCCACTGGGCGGGCTGGTTTCCATCCGGTATGCCGTGCGGATTGAGCCCTTGAAAGCGCTGGGGTTGTCATCATGAGCGAGAAATCGTCCCCTCAATACGCCCTGGAAACCCGGTCGGTCATGAAAATCTACCAGACCGATTTCGGTACGATCAACGCCGTGGACGGCGTCTCCCTGCAGGTGGCAGCCGGTGAGTTCGTGGCGCTGGTTGGGCCAAGTGGCTCCGGCAAGACCACCATGCTCTCCATACTGGCAGCCCTGCTGCAGCCCAGCTCCGGGCAAATCCTGCTGGATGGCCAGGATCTGGCCGGCATGGGCGACCTGGAGCGGGTGGCGATGCGCCGCGAGAAGATCGGCTTCACCTTCCAGGCCAACAACCTGGTGCCCTACCTGAGCGCGGTGGAAAACGTGGAGTTGATGCTGCGTTTAAACAACAAGCTGGATAAAGCTGGCAAACTGCGGGCACGTGAACTGCTTTCCCGGCTAGGATTGGCCGAACGCCTGAACAACCTGCCCGGGCAGATGTCCGGCGGCCAGCAGCAGCGGGTGGCGATCGCGCGTGCCCTGATCCACAACCCCAGCCTGGTGCTGGCGGACGAACCAACCGCCAGCCTGGACACCGAACGGGCCTACCAGGTGGTGGAGACCTTCGCCGGGCTGATCCACGAACAGAACCGGGCCGGCATCATGGTCACCCATGATTTACGGATGGTTGAATATGTTGACCGGGTGCTGCTGATGCAGGATGGCAAGCTGGTGGAAGTGTACCAGACCCGTGAGGAGATCATGGGGTTGGCGCGCGGCGGCAAACATTAATCAACATCCCAGTGTTGGAAAATAAAAGGGACGAGTGAACCTCGTCCCTTTTCAATTGCTAATTTTGAAATATTATTCAAACACCCAGCGGGTAGCATCCTCCGGAAATTTCGTCCAGGCAAAAGCCAGGCGCGGTTTCACCCGCCACAGGCCGCCGGAGGCCCAGGTATCCGGAGCCGGCTCATAGCCCATAGCTTTATATTTTTCTGAGTAGGTGCGGGCCAATTTTTGATAAAACTCAATGCCAGCATTGTGAATTTCCAGGGCATCCCCCTGCAGAATGATCACCCTGGACCCATCCTCCAGGTGTACCGCCACCGCCGGGTTGGCGGCCAAGTTACGGCCGCGCCTGGTCTGCGGACTGCCGTCAAAATAAAAGGTCTCGTCCATCCAAACTCCCCAAACCGGGGTGGCATGCGGCCGGCCTTGGGGGTCAGTGCTGGCAACCCAGTAGTTGAGGGAGGCTTGCATGCGCTCGCAGAAATAACGCCAGGGCAGCGTGCCTTCCAATGTCGTCGGGATGCCGTAATCGGGGATCCAGGGGCGGCCAGGAGTGGGGGGCTGGCTCATTTCACCCTCCGATTAATTTTGCCTTCTCGTTCAGTTTCTCAATAAAACGGCTTTCATCGATGATGAAACGTTCATGCTCGCCTTCGGCAATTTTCTCGACGGCGTCCCAGGCCTCGATCTTGAAGCGCACCCGGCGGCGGTCGACTTCCAGCACCTCGGCCCGGAAGCGGACCTGCATGCCGACCGGGGTGGCCCCCAGGTGGCGCAGGTGGACCAGGGTACCCACGCTGGTCTGACCTGGCTGGACGTGCTTGAGCAGCAAGAGGTGAGCGGTGCGTTCCAGGTAGCTGATCAAGCGCGGGGTGGAGAAGACGGGCGGCAGGGTCTCACCGCCGGAAGAACGGGCGGTGTCGCTTTCCTGGACGGTGATGGTCATTTCGTTGGTAAGGCCGATTTCTAGGGTCATAGTTTCCTCATTCAAAGCATAAAAAGGGGCTTAACCTGAGATACCGATGGTCATCGATAACCATATCTTGAAATGCCAGATTATTATACTCTGTGGTTATGCGTAGATTCTGTAAGGTGGAAAATACAAGGGCGAATTCGGAAAAGTTAAGCGATTTTATCTTAACTGTAAGAATTTAAATGCCCGGGGCGGGATTCCAGCTGCCAGAAAAGTGGCCACCTGCTCGGCACATTCCTGCGGGTTGAAGCGGGCCGTATCCACCTCAAAATCATAAACGCCGTGGGCGTGCACCAACGGATACTGGGCGGCGGCCTGGCCCAGGGTGCGGTTGCGCCGGCTGCGCTCCCGCTCCATCAGCACCTCCAGTGGGCAGCGCACGCCGATCAAATAGGCCGGCAGGCCGGTAAACAGGGCGGCGCACTCGGTCACCCAGGTCGGTTCCACCAGAACATGATCGGCCAGCACGTTGTTGCCGGCCCGGCTGAGCTCGGCGATGGCGTGGTGCATGCCGCTGAACAGGCGCTGACCGGCCTCTCCGGCCCTGGTCGCCAGGCCAAGCACATCATCCCAGAGCGGGCGTTCCAGCCAGCGTTCCGGCAGCATCCAGATGAATTTGTCGATCCCTGCATCCAGGTAAGGTTCCTCCAGCCGCTCCTGTAACAATCTGAGCAGGGTGGTCTTGCCGGAGCTGGAGGCTCCATTCAGTATGACGATCACACCGGGTTGGGTCATGAGTTAATCCACCGGTGTCAACAATTCTTCCGGGGCCGGCAGCGGGCGTTTGTTGTGCATGTAGGTTTCAACGGTGAACAAGATCAGGGCTGCCCAAATGACGCCAAAACCGATGGCCTGGTGCTGGGTGAACGGTTCACTGAAGAGCAGCACACCCGTCAGGAATTGCAGGGTGGGGGCCACATATTGCAGCAAACCCATGGTCGAGTACGGGATACGCCGCGCCCCGTAGGTGAACAACAGCAATGGAATCGAGGTCACCACGCCAGTCAGGCCGAGGAGTAAAGTCTCAAAGCCGGAAACATGGCCGAACTCCCCAACACCCTGGAACTCGGCCACCAGCAGAAAGGCCAGGGCGGGGATAAACACAGTGCCTGTTTCCAGGGTCAGGCTGTGCAATGAACCGAGAGGTGCAATCTTCTTCATCAAGCCATACAGGCCGAAGCTGAATGCCAGGACCAGTGCAATCCACGGCGGCGCGCCGATGCTGATGGTGAGATACAACACACCCACTGCAGCCAACCCGACCGGCACCCACTGTAGTGGGCGCAGGCGCTCCTTTAAAAAGACCACCCCCAGCAATACGTTGACCAGCGGGTTGATAAAATAGCCCAGGCTGGCCTCGACCACGTGCCCGTTGGCAATCGCCCAGACGTATACTCCCCAGTTGACGGTGAGTAAGACCGCCACGGCAAAGTACAACAAAACCACCCGTAAATTCAGCGAGCGGCGAAAGACAGTCCAGTCACGGCGCAGGCTGAGCAGCAGCACCAGGAAGAAGAAAGACCAGACAATCCGGTGCGCCAGCACCTGGAATGAATTCACATCTTTGAGAGCGTGGAAAAAAATGGGGAATAGGCCCCACAGTACATACGATAAAAATCCTGCCAGAACACCTTTTTTCATATTCTTTCACCTGGTTCGAAAATGCAACGGGGAATCATAACACGAAAGTCAGTCGAGCGGGTTAGAGAGGTGGAAAAAACCTTTTTCCCTGCTTGACAGAGGTTGCAATATTTGATATTATAGGACTAATCCTATATAATACTTATCTTATATTGAAAAAAAACCCATGTCCCTCGATTACGCCATTCTCGGTTTTCTCAATTACCAACCTTGCAGCGGTTACGACCTGAAGAAGCTCTTCGATACCTCGGTGCGGCACTTCTGGCAGGCTGACCAGAGCCAGATCTACCGCACCCTGGCCCGCCTGCTAGAACAGGGTTTTGCCGAAGTGGAAATCATCGAACAGATGGAGCGCCCGGACCGCAAGGTGTATCACATCACCCCGGCCGGGCAGGCGGCCCTGAGAAACTGGCTGGCCGGGCCGCCGCCGATGGAAGGCGCCCGCTCCGCCCCGCTGGTGCAGGTCTTCTTCGCCGGGCAGATGTCGGATGCGGAGATCCTGGCCAAATTCGAAGGCTTCGCTGCCATCATGCGCGCCCTGCTGGCGCAATACGAGCAGGTGCCGGACACCGCCGACCTGCTCAAAACCGACCTCAACTCAGCGCGCGAACATTACTTCTGGATGCTAACCCTCGACAACGGCATCCGCAACATGCGCGCCAACCTGGAGTGGGCAGAAAACGTTATTCAACAAATCAAATCCGGGCAGGTCCCGCAAGAATAGGAAAAAATATCATGATTCGCCAACTTCCAAAGCGTCAACGCATTCGCAAAGCCCTGGTCATCCTGGCCTTTTTGTCCTTTCCGATCACCATGAACTTCCTCTCACCGTACGTCATCATCGATGGGGCGATGAATGGCGTGATCAATGGCAGCCTGGTGATGTTTGGGTTGATGTTCCTCTCCTCGCTCTTCCTTGGGCGGGCCTGGTGTGGCTGGGTCTGCCCGGGCGGCGGAATGCAGGAGATTGTCGAGCCGGTCAATAACCGCCCGGTCAATGGCCGCAAGATCGACTGGATCAAGTGGTTGATCTGGATCCCCTGGGTCTCCCTGATCGTCTGGCTGGCGGTGCAGGCGGGCGGTTACCAGCGTATTGACCTGCTGCTGGATACCCAGAATGGCATTTCGGTCGCTGGCACTGCCGACCGCCCGATCCTGTTCGCTTACATCATTTACTACGGGGTGATTGCCCTGTTCGTCGGACTGGCAATCATCGTCGGGCGACGGGCAGGTTGTCACACCGTCTGCTGGATGGCGCCGTTTATGCTGATCGGCCGCTGGATCCGCAACCGTTTCGGCTGGCCCTCACTGCAACTGCAGGCAGATGCCTCGGCCTGCACTGACTGCAAAAAGTGCACCTCCAACTGCCCGATGAGCCTGGATGTAAACGGCATGGTTGAAATTGAAAAAATGGAGCACTCCGAATGCATCCTGTGCGGCACCTGCGTGGATGGTTGCACGGCTAAAGCCATCCGCTATTCTTTTGGGAGCGGAAAGCCAAAATAAATTTCAAGATATTTTTCCACGAAAAGGTGAGGTTTGGACCTTGACCTTCACCAAAAATTCAACGAAACGGATGGAAAGCCCATCCGTTTCGTTGATGATCATCTTCCTCACGCTCCGTAATTTTTAAGGTGATTTCTTGTTGTCTTTCTCCCCGCTTGCGCTTATAATTTTATCAATGGGTCATTTTGACCAGGTGGGTTACTTCCTTTGGAGCATTGGATGACCGGAAAACACGTAGCCAGGGTAATCATCTTCATCCTCATCCTGATCAGCCTGACGGCCTGCGCCAGAGGCGCTGCCGGTTCTCAAACCACACCCACCTTTGAGGGCGCCCAGCCCGTCGACCGCCAGTTTTCCGCCCTGTATCAAAGCATGGGGGAGGCAATTGGCCCAACCATTTCACCTAAGTTCGAGCGAGATGGCGCCCAGTGTCAGTACACGCTGTACGCCCTGATGTGCTTTGACCCCTCCCTGGCGGAGGATGCACAGTATTTCCTTGCCCCACTCGGTCGCGACCTGAACTTCACCTGGTCAGAGCTGCCCCAGACTGACTTGATTATCAATTTCGAGGGCGTGCCAACCCAGCCGGAATTTTACGCTTATCTCTACAAGTACTTCAGCGGCACCCGCTTTGCCGGCAAGCCGCTCAGCCCGATTATCTACAATTACCAGGAACAGCGGGTGGAGCAGATCTTCGAAAATGTGCTGCTCTACCATCACTTCACCGACGCGATTGACGAGGTGCACCTGCTGCCGCTCGGTCACGCAGATTGCTGGCAAACCCGCCCCGACTTGTGTTCCTACCGTCCGGAGCTGGATGAATCGATCGGTGACCTGGTGGGGTTTATTGAAACCCCCTACGATTCGGTGCTGGCCAGCCTGGGCGACCTGAACGTCTTTGGTCGGGTATTGACTGAACCGTACCTGACTGCCGACGGCCGCATGGAACAGATCTGGGAGAACGTGGTCTTCACCTGGCCGGTGGATCGCCCGGAGCAGGCCTATCTCTTCCCGTTGGCGGATTGGATGCGCATGCCCGGCACGCTGCCTGGGCCGCAGCTTTATGACCTGCGGGACGGCATCATCTTCTACCCGGTCAAGGATGGCCTGGGGTATCACATCCCGCAGGTCTTTGATGATTTCAGTGCCCAACACGGCGGGCAGGCGCTGTCTGGCCCACCCACTGGCGATTACATGTTAACCGAAGATGGCACGGCGATCCGCCAGTGCTTTGAGAATTACTGCCTGATCTACGACATGACCCCGGCCATGCCGAATGACCTGCGGGTGCGCCTGCTGCCGTTGGGGGTGGCCTACCGTGACCAGTATTACACCCAACCGCAAGCCCCGGAAGTTGCCCCGGTCAACCTGGAGGCGGCCAGCCTGACGATCAGCGAAACCCAACCGGAGGTGACCTCGGATGGGATGCAGGTGATTGAAGCCGCGGCGCTGGATGCGAGCAGTGGCCGGCCATTACCAGATTTGCAGGTGCGGGTGCAGATCAAGCTGCTGGATGGCAGCCTGTTTGAGGCTTTCTCACCTGCCACGGATGCGGACGGCCGCACCTCGCTCGAGATTCCACCTCAGCCCGGCTTCCAGCACGGCCTGGTGGTCGCCTACCAGGCCTGCCTGCTCATCCCTGCTGCCGAGTCGGTCTGCCAGGCTGGGTCGTACTTGCTCTGGGATTTGAAATAAAGACTTTCACCACGGAGAAACGGAGCCCGCGGAGGAAAGAAAATCAAGTAGCGAAAAAGAAATATAGAAAACACCCGGAAGTCAGAAACCCCCAAAATTTCTGAAATCCGGGTTTGGTTTAATCAGAGGATTTTCTATGTGCACTTCGTGCAGTGAGGCCCCAATCTCTTCGTGGGAAATTACAACCTCACGGGCGTGCTTCCAGCAGCACTTCAACCCGCACGATCTCTCCCCCCGCCGAATAAACCCGCCCATCCAGCAAGCCGGCCACCCCGGGCTGGATGCCCACTGGTGATTCCCAGCGCCGCACACCGATCACGTTGCCGGCTGCGTCATAAGCAGTCAGGGCGGCCCAGACCTGGCCTGCCGGGGTTTCGCTCTCCAGCAGGATCTGCCCCTGGACGCTGGCTGACAGCCCATCCGAGGCAATCTGGATGTTGATATCCTCTAGCCGGGCGGGCAGGTAACGGGTGTCATCCACCGGGACGGGCAAGGCATGCAGCTCGAGTACCCGGGCCTGCAACGGCGGGCTTACCTGGGGCACATAGGCTGCCAACGGCAGGCTGGCACCGCCCGGCAGCAGGTTAAGCAACCCCGTAACGGTCACCGTGGCCACGACCTGGCCGGTCGTGTCGCTCAGTTCCAGCACGGCGCTCAAGTTTTCCAGGCTCTCATTCAGCGGGTTATGAACCAGCAAAAAGCACCAGGCCCCGCCGGCAGCATCCGCCAGGCAGGTTGGGGTGCTGTTCTCCACCGGCAACGGAGTGGGCGTGGGCGGCTCAGGGGTGGAGGTGAACCCTTTCTGTCCAGGGATGACCAGCACCTGCCCGACCAGGAACGGTGATAGCAAGACGTCCGGGTTGGCTGCTCGTAACTCCTCCACGGTCAGGCCATAACGGGCAGCGATGGCGGAAAACACCTCACCTGGGCTCACCTTGTGGATGAACGGGGTGGGCGAGAGGGTCGGTGAAGGGCTGGCCGGGATGGGCGTCTCAGCCGGGCGAGTGGGGGTGGGCGTGCCAGTGTGATAGGGAATCAGCGTGCCCGCCGGCAGGGTTGCCAACGGGGTGGGGCTGAACGCCGGGCTGCTGCAGGCACTCAGCAGCACCGCGGCGAGAAAGACAATTGCAATGCGTTTCATGAGGTGGATTATAACGGGTTATTCATCCCACACAATGTAATCTTCCCACTGCTCCTCGGGGATGTCCTTGGCCGAAAGGGCCTTGCCGCGCACCGAGATGCCCGCCCGGTGCACGCTGTTCGGACTCCCACTGACCAGTGGGTGCCACCAGGCCAGGGGTTTGCCCTCCGCCAGCAGGCGATAAGCGCAAGTCTCCGGCAGCCAGACGAACTCGCTGATGCGTGCCATGGTCAGCTTGACGCAAAATGGCTCAAGCTTGTGGCGGTTGGGGTAATCCGTGCAGGTGCAGCGCTTGAGGTCCAGGTACTGGCAGGCGATGCGCGTATAGACAATTTCGCCGTCGTCCGGGTGCTCCAGCTTGATCAGGCAGCAGCGGGCGCAGCCATCGCATAGCGATTCCCACTGTTCATCCGTCATTTCGGCCAGGGGCGTGGTCTTCCAGAAGGGCTCGGTCATGCGGCTAGTATCATCCGGGCGGGGGTGTGTGTCAAGGTAGGAGAAAACACCCTATCCAGTTATGGGCAGGCAGTCGTCAGCAGTGAGGTCACATCTACGGAATTATCCACCAGGTTGACGGTTGCGTTGGTGATCCCCAACGGCTGGAAGGGCACCGTGCCCTGGAAGCCTGGCTGGCCAAGATGCATCACATAACAACCGACATACGTTTTCAGGCTGCCATCGGTCATGGTCGATTTCAACGCCACCGGGAGGGAATAGTAGACTTGCCCGGCGCCGGCATCCGGGGTGACTGTCCCAAATTGCGCCGTGATTGAGGCAGTGGAGGCGTAGCCGGTTGCAAAGGCATCATACGTACTGGCAGGGTTTTGCCAGTAGGAAAATGCCCGGACGTATTCCTGGCGATTGATAGAATTCAGATAAGAACTCATCAATGCGACGGCATCACTGCGGTTGTCGATGTAGTTGGCAGGGCTCAAATCGGTCAAGGTCTCGACAGCGGCAGGTGAACCATTTGGCCCGGTGGGAAAGTCGGGCGAGGGGCAGGCGAACGACAGGGCCGCGGAATCCAGGGTGGTCAGCGGGATGGATTGGGCGGTGCCGCGTTCAATGTGCAGGGGGGTGATGGGCGGCGCGCCATAATTGCCGGGCTGTGGCAAGCGCAACACATAACAGGCAGCAAACTTCTGCTGGATATTCGCTGTGGTGGTGGCATTCAATACCATCGGGATGGTATAGTAGATGCTGCCGGCTGCCCCTTCACTCGAGATATTGCCAAAAACCACGCTCACCGATTGGGTCTCACTGTAGCCATTGCTGAATTCATCCAGGGTGCCCAGGGCGGCGTAATGGGTGTAATACGAATAGGCTTGCAGGTAGGAACGCTTATTGATGGCGTTAAAGTAAGAGAGCATCAACGCGGCCGGCGTGCTGCGGTCATCCAGGTAGATTAAGGCGGAGATATCCGGCAGGCCCGGGCTGACCGGCGCGGTTGTGGCTGAGGGTACAGCGGTGACCGTCGGGGCAGGGATACTGGGTGCAGCCGTCCCGGTTGGGCCGGGGATGAATGCGGCGGCCGTCGCAGTCAGGATGGCGTCGGTCAGGGATGTCGGTTGCGTGGTGGGGGTTGTGGGCGTTACAGTTGGCTGACCAGTACAGGCAGTCAGAACAAACACGCAAACCAGCAAGAAGCTGACGGATCGTTTAGTGAACATGGGTTTGTCCTTTTGGGTAACCTGCTCGAAATCCATGAGGTTGGCTCATTTATGTTCAATCAGACCAATTCCCAGTGTACAACTTTTTTGGAGTTTGTCCACCCCCTTGATGCCGGTCCCCGATGCATCTGACAAAAGAGTACCCTCAGGATTGAGGGCACCCCTTCAGTCATTGTCCGTCTCAGGAATTGTAAATTCCCGACAGGAATTCTTTCAAGGCGGGCACATACCCATCAAAACGCGTACGGCGAATATCATGGCTGGCTCCTGCCAGGTGAATTACCCTGACACGCTGATTTATACTAGCGATCTTCCGGGCAGTTTCCTGGGAAACGATGGCCATTTTTTCTTTGTCGCCAATAAACAATAAGATTGGAACGCCAATTTTCTGGAAAGCCTCGAAAGGATTGGAGGTCATCATATCGGCCGAAGTCATTGAGTTCAAGAAGTCAAGGCTCGTCCGCTTTTTTGAATCGACCCAGGGAAATATCTCATTATCCGGGTAGGTCGGAGAAGCTTTCCTTGCCATACGCACCCCGATGAATCTGGGCATTAGCTTAAAAATACGCATGAACCTGGCCATCATTTTTCCAGCATCTTCCATTTTTAACGGTTGCTGTCCGTTGCCAAGGATCTCCCCTGGAAGAAAGATCGGGGGATCTTCCAAAAAGATGCCGCGCGTCAGGTCAGGAAAATTGGCTGCCAGATGAATGGAGGCATCCGCGCCCATGGAATGACCGCCCACCACCGGGCGATCCAGCTTCAAAGCCTGAATGATCCCGACGAGGTCTGCCACCCGCTGCCGGGTGGAATAATCCTTGTTGCCAGAACCTGATTTTCCATGGCCGCGGGCGTCAGGCAGGATCACATCGTAATCTCTTTCCAATTCCAGGGTCACGCGAGTCCAGCACAACCCATCATCCCCTGCTCCATGGTTGATGACCACTTGAGGTTTGTCTCCACCCGTGCGGTAGTAGTGAATTTGCAACCCATTGGCGGATACATAGCCATCGGACCACTTAGCCATATCGTACTCCTCTTCACCTCAGTTCATATGAGCAAAAGCGGGTTCAGTTCCCCTAATAGTTAGGGACTGAACCCGCCTATCGTTTGTATGGCTAAATCTTACTGCTTGATTTGCCCGCCTTTTCCACGCGGAAGCGGTTTTCTTCAATCGGTTCCAGGACAAACACCGGGGCGTTGCCGACGCGCCAGGGTGCCAGGCCATTGCGACGCAGCCATTTGCCGATTTCAAGGCCGGTCAATTCGTGGCTGGCCTCACTCCAGAAACTGGCCTGGTCAATTTTTATCTCCACCGGCTGGTCCAATCCGGGCAATTCCACCAGGATAGTTGTCCAATCCGGTTTGAAGAATTCATCCCGGTCGGCAATCGATACCTTAAATCCATACCCCGAACCATTGCGTTTGTGGGTTCCATTATTGTAGGCTTTGACTATCATCGTGTACCTCCTTGTATGATCATATCATATCACGTCTTATATACCGCAAGCTGTTAACTTGCAAAGGCCAACCGGCTGAAGCTTATCTACCTGTATTCTATATCAGAAATTTATTAGCGTTAGCCCCCACTTCTTGACGCTCGTTTTTCAGCATGGTATGATAGTTCTCAGTTGATTAGCAGTCTCAGCCTGAGAGTGCTAAAAGGTGAACAAGTGTTCGAAGAATTGTCTGACCGCCAAAAAATTCTACTCACGCTGGTGATCCACGAGTACATCCGGCTGGCTGCCCCGGTAGGGTCCAGCCACCTGGTGGAACGCTATCACCTGGAGATGAGCTCCGCCACGGTGCGCAACGAGCTGGCCGCCCTGACGGAACGCGGTTATTTGCGCCAGCCGCACACTTCGGCCGGGCGCATCCCCACCGAAGAGGGCTACCGTTACTTTGTCAGCCGGCTGGTGCAGGAGAAAGATCTGCCTGACCCGACCCGACGCATGATCAGCCACCAATTCTATCAGTCCAAGAACGATGTAGACGAGTGGATGCGCCTGGCAGCCTCGGTGCTGGCCTCTCAGTCCCGCGCTGTTTCGTTGGTGACCGCCCCGCACCCGGAAAAAGCCCGTTTCAAACACCTGGAGCTGATTTCCACCCGTGGCCGGCAAGTGTTGATGGTATTGGTGCTGGCCGGTGGCGAACTGCATCAACGCATGATCTCCCTGGCGGAGGCGGTGCCGCAGGAACATCTTTCCGAGGCAGCTGCCCGCCTGACCCATTTGCTGGCCGAGAGGGACGTGGATGCCCTCCGCCCAGCGATGAACCAGATGAACGAACTCGAGTTAGACCTGGCTGCTTATCTCCTGGAGGAGATGGAGCAGGCGGATCACCTTTCGTCCGGCGAAGTCTATCTGGACGGTATCAGCAACGTCCTGGCCGAGCCGGAGTTTTCAGGTTCTGAAGAAGCCCGTCGCCCCCTGCGCTTGCTCGAGGATGGAGAGACCCTCAAAGATATGATCTCACGCACATTGCAGGGCAGCAGCGTGGGCATGGTCCAGGTGCTGATTGGTGGCGAGGGTACCCGGGATGACCTGCGTCAGTGCTCACTAGTGTTGGCACGCTATGGCGCTCCCGGCCTGGCCACGGGCAGCCTGGGCGTGATCGGCCCGATGCGTATGTCGTACGGGCACACAATTTCAACGGTCCGTTTCCTCTCCGGCCTGCTGACCGATCTGGTCAGCGAGAGCCTGGGGGATGACAATACTGAATTTGCGAGGTGAACTGGATGGAGCCAAAGAAAACACGCAAGAAAAGTGCACCGTCTGCTGCAGAAGCTGCTCCGGTCAACCCGCAGGAAGAGTTGGTGAGCATGCCGGCATCCGATCTGGAAGCCATGCAAAGTGAGTTGGTCGAATTGCGCCAACAATCCAGGGAGTACCTGGAAGGTTGGCAGCGCGAACGCGCCGACCTGCGCAACTACAAACAGCGGATTGAGCGTGATCAGAGCGCCTTGGGACAGGTGATCACGGTCAACGTGGTGAAAAAATACCTGGTGGTGTTAGATGATTTACAGCGCGCCCTGGCCAATGCCCCCCAAAAAGACGAAGCCGCCACCTGGGCGCAGGGAATCGAATTGATCGTGCGCAAGCTGCAGGGTATTCTCGAAGCCGAGGGCATCCAGCCCATTCCGGCAGTCGGAGATTTTGACCCGGCGCTGCACGAAGCCATTACCTACGAAGATCATCCTGAGCTGAAAGCCGGGCAAATCATCGAGGTAGTTCAACAAGGATATACGATTGGCGAGCGGGTGATCCGCCCGGCGCTGGTCAGAGTAGCACGTTAGGAGGAATGAATGGGTAAAATCATTGGTATCGATCTGGGTACAACCAACTCTGTCGCCGCAGTCATGATCGGCGGCGAGCCGGTCGTCATCCCCACCGCGGAAGGCGAACGCCTGCTGCCCTCGGTGGTGGCCGTCAACAAAAATCATGAACGGCTGGTGGGCCGCTCAGCCCGCAACCAAGCCGTGGTCAACCCGGAAAACACGATCTTCTCGATCAAGCGCTTTATGGGGCGTAGATTTGACGACCCCGAAGTGCAACGCGCCCTCAGCCGCATCCCGTATAAGGTGACCAAAGCTCCCAATGGGGATGTGCGGGTGGTGCTGGATGGCAAGGAATACTCCCCGCCGGAAATCAGCGCCATGATTTTGGCCAAGCTGAAAGCGGATGCGGAAGCCTACCTCGGCGAACCGGTCACCCAGGCGGTGATCACCGTGCCGGCCTACTTCAACGATGCCCAGCGCAATGCCACCAAGGACGCTGGCCGTATCGCTGGATTGGAAGTGTTGCGCATCATCAACGAGCCAACCGCCTCTTCACTGGCGTACGGCCTGGACAAGAAAAAGAACGAAGTGATCGCGGTCTATGACCTGGGCGGCGGCACCTTCGATATTTCCGTGCTGGATGTGGGCGAGGGCGTGTTTGAAGTCAAGTCCACCTCCGGCGATACCTTCCTCGGTGGCGATGACTTCGACCAGCGGGTGATGGATTACTTGATTGACGAATTCAAGAAAACCAACGATGGCTTTGATCTGCGCAAAGACCGCCAGGCCCTGCAACGCCTGCGTGAAGCCGCCGAGAAAGCCAAGATCGAGCTTTCCTCGATGGTTCAGACTGAAATCAACCTGCCCTACATCACAGCGGATGCCAATGGTCCCAAGCACCTGGTGATTACCCTGACCCGGGCTCGCCTGGAGCAATTGACCGGCGATTTGATCAGCAAGACGCTGGAACCGGTACGCCGGGCGCTCTCGGATGCCGGGCTGAAAGCCGGTGACATTGCTGAAGCTGTGATGGTGGGCGGCATGACCCGCATGCCCGCCGTGGTGGAAGCGGTGCGCCGCGAATTTGGCAAGGAGCCCCACAAGGGTGTCAACCCGGATGAGGTGGTAGCCGTTGGTGCGGCCATCCAGGCTGGTGTGCTGGGCGGTGAAGTGCGCGGCGTGGTGCTGGTGGATGTCACCCCATTGACCCTCTCCGTTGAAACTCTGGGCGGCGTGGCCACCCCGATCGTTGAACGCAACACCAACATCCCGATCCGCAAGTCGCAGGTCTTCTCGACCGCCGCGGATGGCCAGACGCAGGTCGAAATCCACGTACTGCAGGGCGAACGCCCGATGGCCTCGGACAACAAGAGCCTCGGCCGCTTTATCCTGGATGGCATCCCGCCGGCCCGGCGTGGCATTCCGCAGGTTGAAGTGACCTTTGAAATCAATGCCAACGGCATCCTGGAAGTCAGCGCCAAGGACAAGGCGACCAGCCGCAGCCAGCACATCACCATCACTGCTTCCTCTGGCCTTTCCAAGGCCGAGATCGAAAAGATGCGCCAGGAAGCCGAAAGCCATGCAGAAACCGACCGCCAGCACCGTGATCTGATCGAAGCTCGCAACCACGCTGATACAGTCGCCTACACCGCCGAAAATGCTCTCAAGGATGCCGGCGACAAGATCCCGGCCGAGACCAAGAAGCAGGTGGAGGAGATGATTCAGGCCGTACGCACCGCCATGACTGGCGAAGATGTGGATGCCATCCGCAAGGCAGCCGGCGACCTGGGCGATTTGATCCAGAAAGTCGGTGGCAGCCTGTACCAGCAGCCCGGCCCGGAAGAGGGCGGCCCCAGCGCTGGTCCTGAAGACCAGGGTCCGCAAGGTGGTCCGCAAGGCCCCGAGGGCGGCAACCCGCCCCAGGATGGCGACGTGATTGACGGCGAGTACCGCAGCATCTAAGGCTGCAAGGTATGGCGAAAGACTATTACGCAATTTTAGGTGTCCAACCCGGCGCCAGTAGTGATGAGATCAAGGCGGCATTTCGCCGCCTTGCTCAGCAATACCATCCAGATGTCAACAAGGAGCCGGGTGCAGAAGAACATTTCAAAGAGGTGAATGAGGCCTATGCCGTGCTCTCCGACCCAGAAAAGCGCGCCGCATATGATCGATACGGCGAGCAGGGTCTGGAGGGCTTCGGCGGCGCGCCGGATTTCTCTGGTTTTGACGTTGCCGATCTGTTCAGTGAATTCTTCGGCTTCGGCGGCATGGGTTCGCGCTCCCGCCAGCGCAACGCGCCCCGGCGCGGCGCTGACCTGAGCTACAGCGTCTCGCTTAGTTTCGAGGAAGCCATTTTCGGCCTGGACAAAGAGATCGAATATACCCGGGATGAAATTTGCTCCACCTGCCGTGGCAGCAAGGCTGAACCGGGCACCCGTCCGACCTCCTGCCCGACCTGCGGTGGGCGCGGTGAGGTTCGCCAAACCCGCCAGACCCTGTTCGGTGCCATGGTGCAGGTCACCACCTGCCCCAATTGCAATGGCTCTGGCGAGGTGATATCGACCCCCTGTCATACCTGCCGCGGTCGCGGTCTGGAACGCAAGGCAGTCAAGAAAGTCATCACCATCCCCGGCGGCGTGGATAATGGAACCCAGGTGCGATTGGCCGGCGAAGGCCAACCCGGCGCGAATGGCGGCCCGAGTGGCAACCTGTTGCTGGAAATCCAGGTGCGCCCGCATCAGTTCTTCCAACGCAAGGGCGATGATTTGTTGCTTAACTTGAAGATCAATGTGGCCCAGGCCACACTTGGCGCAGAGATCGACGTTCCCACGGTGGATGGAAAGTCTAAACTAAACATACCGGCAGGAACCCAACCCGGCAAGGTCTTCACCCTTAAGGGCAAAGGCTCCCCGCACGTGCGCAGCAGCGGCCGCGGCGACCAGTTGATCATGGTCAACGTGGAAGTGCCCACCCATCTGACGTCCGAACAGCGCAAGTTGTTTGAAGAACTGGCAGCATCGCTCGGCAGTGAGGTCAGCCCGCAGGATAAGAATTTCTGGGACGTATTGAAAGAGGTGTTCGGTGGCTGATCCGCGCTGGCTGGAAGTATCCATGACGGTGGACGGCGAGCTAGCCGAAGCCATCTCGGAAGTACTGGATCGCTTCGTCTCGAATGGCGTAGTGATTGAAAGTGGCGTCAAGTACAACGATGCCGAGGATGAAGGCACACCCTTTGGACCGGTGCGCATCTACGGCTACCTTGCGATTGACGAAGGGATCGAGGAACGCCGCCAGCGCCTGCTGGAAGCCCTGTACTTCCTTGGGCGCATTCAACCCCTCCCCGAACCGACCTTCCGCACCATCGAGGATGAAGACTGGATGGCGGCCTGGAAAAAACATTACCGTCCGATCCTGATCGGCAAGAAGCTGCTGATCCTGCCTGCCTGGATCGAACGCGAAGACCCCGGCCGGGTGGCCGTCAAGATTGACCCCTCCATGGCCTTTGGAACCGGAACCCACCCCACCACCCAGCTCTGCCTGGAGATGGTGGAGGACTATACCCGCCCGGGCATCCACGTCATCGACGTGGGCTGCGGTTCAGGCATCCTGTCGGTGGCGGCGCTCAAGCTGGGCGCTGGACATGCCCTGGGGGTGGATATTGACAACGCCGCAGTCATCTCTAGCAAGGAGAATGCCGAAGCCAACGGCGTGTTGGATCGGCTGGAAGTGGGTATCGGGTCTGTCAGTGAGTTGCTGGCAGGTCAATACAGCCTGCGGCAGGCGCCGTTGGTGCTGGCCAACATCCTGGCGCCGGTCATCATCCGCCTGTTTGATGCTGGTTTGGCCGACCTGGTCGAGCCAGGCGGCATCCTGGTCCTTTCTGGCATCCTGGCCGATCAAGCTCCCGGCGTGCTGGAAGCAGCCGTGGGTAAAGGCCTGAAGCACTTGCACACCCGCCAACAGGGTGACTGGGTGGCCATTGCCCTGGGAAAATAGGACCCTTGAATTAAATTTACACCCGGATGGCTGCGAAAAGCCATCCGGGTGTTGTTATTAACTCTTTGTCCAATGATTCCCTCTCCGGTCAATTCAAGTTCATTTGGAGGGGTAAGGTAGAAGAACTTCTATACCACCTCAATCACCTCGGAATTCGTCACCTCACCCACCTGCCATAGCGGAATCCCATTCCGTTGCGCATCTTTTTCACAGGCATCCGCCTGATCAGCGGAGACTGCAAACAATAATCCGCCGCTGGTCTGCGGATCGAACAGCAACATCTGCATCTCCTGAGAGATGTGAGAAGCAAAGTTGACTTGCGGACCGTAGAATTCTGCGTTGTCAAAACCGCCGCCGGGAAAACACCAACCAATAGCCAGCTGCTTGGCTTCCGGATAAAAGGGGATCGACTCCAAATTAAATTTCAAACCCATCCCTGAAGCCTCGGCCATCTCCCAGCTGTGTCCCAGCAGGCTGAACCCGGTGACATCCGTGGCAGATCGCACGCCATGCCGTAACGCCAGCCTGGCTGCCTCACGATTCAAGCGTTTCATCCACTCAATGGTTGGGGCCGCCGCAGCGGGTTCGATCTTATCCGTCTTAATCGCTGAGGTAACCACGCCGCTGCCGATCGGCTTGCTCAGGTAGAGTCGGTCGCCGGGTTGCAGGCCACGTTTTGTCAAAAAGCACTTGGGGTGCACCATTCCAATCGCCACCAGTCCATACTTGGGTTCCTTATCCTGCACCGTATGTCCCCCGGCAATCACCACCCCGGCCTCCCGAGCCTTCTCCGCCCCGCCGCGTAGAATCTCGGAGGCAAACTCGGTTGGCAAATGCGGCGGGAGGGCAGCGATATTGAGTGCCAGGAAAGGCTCGGCGCCCATGGCATAGAGATCTGACAGGCTGTTCGCCGCCGCAATTGCTCCGTAATCGTAGGGATCATCCACCACCGGGGTGAAGAAATCGGTGGTCATGACCAGGGCGCGTTGATCGTCCAGGCGCCAGACGGCAGCATCATCCGGCTGGCTGAGCCCGGCCAGCAGGTCTGGGTAGTCCACTGAATCAAAAATATTACTTAAAGGGCGCAGAACCTGCGCCAGCGCCTGTGGGCTGTATTTGGATGCTCAACCTGAGCAGGTTGCCAGCGCTGTCAGGCGAATTTTGCGTTCACTGTCAGTCATGTTTCCTCGATAGCCTGAAAATCGGCCTTCCCTTCTGTTAGGATTGTCCTGATTTCTTCCACCTGCAGACGGTTAACGCGCACACACACACCGCAATCTGAACTCAGGTGGCGCGGTACTGGCACCAACTTGCAAGCCAATTGATACTGGCTGAGCATTTTTTCAATCTTGAGAGCGTGACCGGTGGAATCCACCAGGATGTAGGCGTAAACTATACTCATGCAACCTCCCCTGCCATTTTTTGGACGGCATAGACGGTCATTTCCACATCCTGCAATGTGTTGAATGAACCTAACCCCAGCCGGACACTACCATTTGGCAGAGTACCCAGCGTGCGGTGGGCAGCCGGTGCACAATGCAGACCCACCCGGCAGAGGATATTGTATTCTTCATCTAGCCTCAGACCTACCGTGGATGGCTCCATCCCGGTGATATTGAAGGCAACGGTTGCGGTTTGTGCGCTTGCGTTGTGCGTGCCATACACCACCACACCTGGAATATTGCAAAGTTCCTCCAACAGGTGGGTGCATAATTCTTCCTCCTGATGGCGAATGTTTTCCAACCCGACCTTCTGCAGCCATTTCAAGGCCGCCAGAAGTCCGGCCAGTCCGACGGCATTGGGCGTGCCGCTTTCGTAACAATCCGGTAGAAATTCTGGCTGAAATTCACGTTCGGAGCGGCTGCCGGTACCTCCCTGGCGGATGGAGCGCAGTTCCGCCGGATCCACTCGCTCGCCAATCACCAGGCCGCCTGTGCCCATCGGTCCATACAGTGATTTATGTCCGGTGAAAGCCAGTAGGTCGATTGCATCCTTCTCCATCTGGATTGGCAGAACACCAGCTGTCTGGGCAGCATCCACTAATAACAATAGTTTGTGCTGGCGGGCAATCAAACCCGCCTGGTGGATAGGCTGGATGGTGCCGCAGACGTTGGAAGCGTGGTTGATAGCAATTAGGCGGGTGTTTGGTCGGATGGCTGATTCAATTTCAGCTGGATCCAATGTCCCATCCGCGGCGCAGGGTGCACACATAACCTGCACACCTTCTTTTTCCAAGGCACGCAGTGGACGCATCACCGAGTTGTGCTCGATACTGGAGGTAATCACGTGATCACCGGGCCGTAACAAGCCGTGCAAGGCCAGGTTCAGACCGTCGGTGACATTCAGGCCAAATACGACTCGCAGTGGATCCGGTGCACCAAATAATTCCGCCACCGCCTCGCGGGCTGCATAGACGATCCGCGCCGCCTCAATTGAAAGCCGGTGCCCGGAACGTCCCGGGTTGGCGCCGGTTTCCTCCAAAAACCTGGACATAGCCAGGGCGACTCCTGGCGGTTTGGGCCAGGAAGTCGCCGCATTATCTAGGTAGAGCGCGCCATCTATCGTCCGGGAGGAGGGAGAAGCTGGCATCGATAGGTTCATTTGGTTAAAACCAGCTTGAATTCGTCGCCTTGCTCTACGATTTCTATTTTACAACCCTGTTTCTGCGCCATCCGGCGGACATTCTCGCGTGAAGTTACCGTATCCACCAATACCTCCACCGGGAATATGCCTTCAGCAATGGCTTTTTGGGCCATAATGACAGGTTGCGGGCAGGAAAACCCGCGGGCATCTACAGTTGTTGTCATCGCTAACCTCCTCAACGTACTTTCTGTCGCATGGTGAAGCCGATCACCAGGCAAACCACAATTCCCAAGACCACGGCGATCATTCCGAAAGAGGACAAACCGCCAACCTTAACCACGCCATCCACCACCGAATCGGCTTTTGCAGCCAGGCTGAAGTTATGCGCAAAGCCCGCTCCAGTAATCATGCCAAGCACAAATATTCCTGAATCGCCATCCCCTTCACCTGCCAAAAAGAGCTGGCGTCCGGGGCAGCCACCGGCCAGTGCATAAGCCAGGCCGGCTAACACCATACCCAGAACATTCCAGAGCAGGTTGCTGTGAGCAATTGGTTGGCCGACATAGCCCAGCTTGAACTGCCCGAAAATCAAATTGGTGACGAAGGCTGCCACCAACAAGGCCAGTAGTCCGCTCAACAGGTGAAAATCGCGCATCAAGATCACATCTCGTACTGCGCCCATGGTACAGAAGCGGGTGCGTTGCGCCAGGAACCCGATCAATAAGCCAATTCCAAGCGAAGCCAGCAGGGGAGCATGCAATGAACCCGGCCCACTTTCACTGAAGAAGATCGGTCCACCTTCGCTGAAGACCGGTTTGAAGATCAACAGCAGGAGTAATCCAATCATCAGAATCGGCATAATCCAGCCGACGGCAGTGTGCGTTTTCTGACTGCGACCCAGGTTGTAGCCGGTGCGTAAAAAATATACTCCAATACCGATCCCGATGATCAGGCCGATAATGGCAGGGATGGCGGTCAAATCGCCACCGGCCAGCCGAAAGTTGGCCCGCCACGGGCAACCCAGGAAGGCCAGTGCACCGATCATGGCAAAAGCACCCAGCACAAACCGTACAATTGGAGCGGAACCGGCCCGGGCTTTAAACTCGCGGAAGATCAAGGCAGCAACAGTTGCGCCCAGCACAAAGCCGATGATTTCCGGGCGGATGTACTGGACAATTGCGGCCCGGTGCAAGCCAAGCGCTCCGGCGATATCCCGTTCAAAGCAGGCCACACAAATACCCATGTTCTTGGGATTGCCCAGTTTCTGCAGTAAGGGCCCCAGCACACCAATGATGCCGCCCACCAGGATGATCCCCCAGCGGGAGGCAAAAAAACGAGTACTGCGTTCCAACATAATAATCCTCCTGATCAATGATTTAACAAATACAGGTTGCCATATCAATCATGGCAGAGGGTATTGATTGCTAATGGAAGTGGGGGAATGGGATTTGTTTGCTCTCCTCCTCAGGTCGTGGAAACCTTAAAGAAAAAATCCGCTGGCACATGCCAGCGGACCGGAGGAGACAGGGGAAAACTGCTCACATGGCAAGCGGCATGTGGTAACGGTTGGGCGAACGCTGACCAGCGTTCTGTAGATGGGCTCAGATGCAGTACAAAATAGTTGGTTTCACATGGACACCAGAAAGTAGGGTTACTTAGATTATATTAATTTCTCTCAAGAATACAAGAGATAATTGTCACAAAAATTTGGACAAAATATTGAAAATATCAAGAAAATTTGAGTTGGATAAAGCTTCCAAATTTCTTACCACACCCGTTCCAACTCCGGATTGTCGCACGGGCGGCGGCCAATTTTAGCCATATCCAACCATTCGCCATGGATCTTGACCCGCACCACGTCTGCAGTGTAGTCGGTGACCCGCGCCCCGTGGTTATCGAATAATGAGGAACCCACTGCATAAATATCCACCGGCACCCCCAGTTTTTCGAAGCGGGTGATCTTATCAATATTAAATCCACCCGAAACCACGATTTTAACTTCACGGCAGTATTGCTGGGCGATTCCCTGCCACTCTGGTGATAGATTCCAACCGGTCCAGGCCTGATCCAGGGCACTCCGCACATTAAAAACCAGGCGTGGGGTAACGCCCAGATCCAACATTGGGTCACCCAGCGGGGTTACGCTGGTATCCCGCAGGCTGCCGCTGGTGTCCAGCCGCACCCCGAATAATCGATAGCGGGCTGCTTCTTCCGGTTGGCCTGCTTCGGTCAAAACCTGAAAACGATTGAACATGGCTGCACATACCGCCTGCGAGTCTGCTACGCAATCGTTATTGAAATCCACCAACGCAATTCGTGTGATTTCCGGTGGCATTGTCTGGGCAAAGGCCAGCATGGCTTCAGCGGTATCCCCCAGGAAACAGGCGATGGCTGAATGGGCCACGGTGCCGCCACCCTCGCCCGCCCACCAGTCACCCTGGGCATCAGTGGAGACAAATGGTCCGAGAGTTTTGGAATAATCCAGGTTATAGCGCTGCACGGCGATTGAGTAGGCATAACCATCGGCAGCCTGGGCTTCATGCACATCAAATCGGGCTGGAAAGAAAAGCACCGGTTTGCCATGCGCAGCCACAATCGTATCATAGACGTTGGTGGCCACCCGGCTGGACCGGGTCAACACGCCCAGGGTGGGGGTCTCCAACTGGGCAAAGTCACGGTAACGGCCGCGCACCCGCATTACTGGTTGAACATTAAGCGGGTTGCCATCCGATTCCACCACCGCACCATCGTGTACTGCCCAGACTTGCAGGTTTTTGGAGGTGTCAATAAACTCTTCGCCCTCAAAGACGCCAGTGCTATGTTGCAGCATGGTCAGGGATTTATCCACCCCCACCACAATGGTTTTTCCCGGCCGGCGGGTGAACCATTGCATTTCGACTTCCAGATCGCCGGTCAAGATTTGCTCCCGGATGATGGATTTCGGCAAACGACCATCATTCCCGGCATAAAGGTACCCCTGTTCGGCCAGGGCGGTGAGCATCAGGGCAATATTGGTGAAATATTTGTCGCTGTACCAGCCACGGCGCATGCGGTCGATATCCAGTTTGAAAGTGGCATTGGTTAATCGTTGGCAATCAAATATTGACATAGCATTTACTCCTGCCTTTCATTTTAACCAATTTCCTCACTCAAGCACAGAGGGCAATTTCACGATCATCGCTCGTTTTGCTGAGAGATTGCATCCCCAGGGGATACTGCCTCCGGCTGAATGCGTGATCGTCCACTACAGGGATTAGGGTCGGTGCGTAGGGACATGCATACCCCCATCTCTCCAACTAATTCCTGGTAGAGGGAGAAGAAGAACGACGGCCCTCATATCTAGGTTCACACTCCAGAACACGATCAGGTGTAGGATCGAGATAATCATCGAGATTGAGCTGAGGAGTTTATATCCGGATGCCGCGAGAAGGTCGAATACCAGCCGTTTCTAGACGGGTTGATCGCTGATTGGCAAGCAAGGATAACTCCAAAGCCCCCTTTGGCTCAACAATCGCCAAATTCCTAATGGACTACTCCATCCTCTGAGGTCACATACGAGGATACCTGCCCATGAACAGGTTGCAGGGAAAATCCGTGGTCGTCCTCGTCCCATGGTTTTTGCACAGTTTGATTTTATTTTTTCGATGCTTGTTTGTAAAAATTCTTCGATCTGTGCGAGGTGTTTTCTTTCTCTTCTTTGTTCATACCCTCAATTTTACAATCCTACCAATGTAGTTGGAACAGATGCGTAGAGTCGTTGCCCCTGCCAAAATATCCTCTGTGCCCTCCGTGTTCTTCGCGCAGCATCCTCGCGAAGCACGCCCGAAGGGTGCGTAGGGACCGTGGCGAATTATTATTTCTTCCAGCCCTTTTTCTTGAACAACTGCAGGTACTCCTCCGGGATATACAGCCGGTCCTCCGGGTTGGGGATGGTGTAATACTCCTGCGGTGGCAGCAGGTGATTGTCGGATTGACTTAAATCGATCACCCAGCGGTTGGGCGCTCGCCGCCCGGCCAGGAAGCGCAGCTCAAATGGGTACAACCGCAGCGGGTGATCCGCCGCATACACCCCGATTTGTTGCTGGCGCGCTTCGGCGTAGGCCTGGCGGGCCTCGCCCAGGCGTGGGTCCTGGATCTGGTTGGCCATGAAGGGTGGGATCACCGCCTCCAGGATGTTGGGGAACTTGCGGAAGGGGCTGACGTTTGGCCAGATGAAATAGGGGGTGATGGCTGCGTTCATCAGCAGGCGTTCGTTGTAGTAGAGCGGGCGCGGGGTTGGGGTGTTGTCATCCGGCTGGTTGCGGTTGATGAAACACAGCATGCGGCCGTAGCGGTCCATCACTTCGTGGGAGAAAGCCAGGTAGAATTCAAAACTATCGTCGCTGACTCCCAGGGCGGTGATATCGTTGAGAATCTCGGCTTCCAGGGCAGCCTGGGCGGCCAGCGCATGCAAGTAGTGATTGGCAGCACATCCCGGCCCGACCAGGGCCTTGAGGTGATTGCGCAGCCCCTGCGACAGGCTGGTGTTGAACTTGCCGAAGGTGGTCGAGAGCGGCTTGCTCAGGAAGGTCTCCCAGCGCGGGTCGCCCAGCGAGGTAAAGCTGCTGCTACCGGGCAGAGTGAAGCTGATTTCAGCCGCATCCACGCCCAGGAAGCGAACGCCGATATTACCGATGGCGCGCACGTTGATCGTATCGCCGTCATGCACCACCTGGCGCACACTGCCGATGCCCTTGCCGTGCATGCCCAACCCCACATGCCCGACGGTGAAGCCGTACTTGTTCTGCTCAATGGCTTTGCTCATAGTCTCCCTCGCATTACAAATTAATAAGTACAGCGAAAGCCTAGACCGTTGCCGTAATCTTCCGGAAGTGTCCTAATACGATAGGTTATTCTTAAATAATACTCTATCACGCTTAAAAAAGAACCACCGCGAATTGTCTTCCATCCGCTGTCAATTGAATTCAAGGGATTGGAGGAAGGAGTCCAATTATAGAAATCGTCAGAGTACCAATCGCGCACCCACTCGAATATATTGCCAGACATATCAAAGGCAAAATATGGGCTTACTCCTCTATAAAAACTGCCGACAGGTGAAGTTTCTGCGAAAGAATCGGTTTCTGAATGCGACTGAGAATCGATTACAGCTCCATTTGCCAGATTAAGCTCCCATGAATTGCCCCATGGATATTTGCGTTGATCTGTTCCTCTGGCAGCTTTTTCCCATTGGGCCTCGGTGGGTAGCTGACGATTGTTCCATTGGCAATAGGTGTCTGCCCCATACCAACTCACCATGGAAACCGGGTGATTCTCGTAACCTGGTACAACGAAAAAAACACGATTTTCGGTTGAATACTCAATCCGATTCCTCCACTCTTCATCGCTGATGGTATCGTAGAGAATTAGATCATTCGCATCAAGAACAATACCATCAAAGAGAGGATGGGTTCCAAATTCGTTAAGGAACCTGACGAATTGCGCATTCGTGATTTCGTATTGATCCATCCAAAATGCATCAAGGTAGATATTATGAGCTGGCCGTTCATTTGCCTCGCCGCTGATGGTGCCCATCATAAAATCGCCAGCAGGTACGCAAACTAGGGCTGCTCCATCCTCGGGGGAGCTCCAAACCTGCCCGGCCTTGGTACAAGCCGGCGGGGCAGAAGGATCCACTGTTGGTTTGGCTTCAACCACTGGTTGTAAGCGTTCAACGCAGCGAATGCCCAAATTTTTTTCGGAATATACAGGGTTATGAGAACCGCGGTAAGTGGAGGCGAGGAAGTCGTTATCAGAAAAAGATCCTCCGCGCAACACGCGCCAGGTGCCTGACTGGGGACCGGTTGGATCTTCTGCAGCAGCGTGACTGTAGTTTCCGTACCAATCATGGACCCACTCCCAGACATTGCCGGACATGTTCAACACGCTGTAAGGACTAGCACCAGCCGGGTAATCAGTCACCGGGGTAGTATCGCCAACATTCAGGCCAAAGTTGGCGAGATTGATGGCAGGAGGATTGTTACCCCAGGGGTAGGTGGTTTCTGCAGGCCCCCTGGCGGCTTTCTCCCATTCTGCTTCAGTTGGCAGGGATCTGCCAGCCCAGGCACAATAATCAGCAGCTTTTTGGTAATCCACCCAGATCACCGGGTAGTTGGCATATTCCGGGTTGTTGTAATAATCAGTACGGGTGTAAGAATTAAAAAAGCCAGGCCTTTTACATGCACCTGCAGATACACATTTGGAATACTGCTCATTGGAAACTTCGGTCTGGTCAATCCAAAATGCGCCGAGGTTGACCGTGTGGATGGGTATTTGATCCGCCAGGCCGTCTACAGAACCCATGGTGAATTCACCGGCAGGAATGCAGATCTGTATCATGCCATCCATCTCGCTGGTTTTTGATTGACCGATGGTGGTGCAAGGATTGAGAACATCTATATCTGAAGGCTGCGCAGACGAACTGCTAGATGTCATCTCCAGAATGACTGTGGGAGAAATGACTTTAATCTCGAAGGTTGCAGTAGATTTCAAGTCAGAGGGTGAAGCAGTAGCTCCAGTGGAACTTGAGGTGTTTGTAGGGGTGTTTTGGGCATCACCTTCTTTTTGAGGGAAACCAGGAACAATCTTCCAGGTAACAAGCCATATGATCGCGGCCAGGATGAGTAATGTGCCAGCAATTTTCAAAAATTTAGACCAGGGGAATCCCGGAATTTTGATAACAACAGGGGGGCGCGGTCTTGTTTTTTCTTGGATAAGAAGGCTTCTTGCCGCTGCCGCGCTTTGCGGTCGATCCTCTTTCGACATTTTCATGCATGTGAGAATGAAATTCTGTAACCGGGTTGAAATTGCGGGATTCAGGCTCCTGGGTTCAGGTAGGATAGCGCCAGCCATGCGCTCACTGGCTTCGGGCGGGATTTGAGCGGTGAGTAATTTGAAAGCGGTGGCGCCCAGGCTGTAGAGATCGCTGCGCGGGTCTGTGCTGTATTCCCGCGACGAATACTGCTCTGGAGGTGCATAACCCGGTGTAAGAATGGTTACGCCAGTACTGGTGGCGACCTTTCCGGGTACCAAGGCTTTGGCGATGCCGAAGTCAATGAGGAAGATTTTTCCAGCCGAGGTCAATATTAGATTATCGGGCTTGAGGTCGCGGTGAACGACCCCCTGACCGTGACAGTATTCCAGAGTATCCAGAACCTGGATCAGCCAATCGGTGACCTTATCTTCCGAAAGAGGTTTGGTATTTTCGTTTAGTACATCTAGCAAGCTATGACCTTCCACCAGGGTCATGACGATATAACCTTCGCTGCCGATGATGAAATAATCGTGGATCGTAGGCAGGTTGGAATGATTAAGCTCGCTGAGCAGTTTGGCTTCTCTTTTAAAAAGACTAAGGGCTTTCTCGCGGGTTAAATTGGCTGGCGTCTTGACAACAGTGCCATCCGGGCCAGGTGATTGGTCATTTTCAGATGGAAGATTCGCCAGACGGAATTCCTTAATTGCCACCTCCCGGTCGAAAACACTTTTGTCTTTTGCGCGGAAGACCGCACCCATTCCGCCTTCTCCTAATAGGGCAGTGATTTCATATCTATTGTGTAGAATATCGCCGAACTTGATCAATCCCACCTCCCCACATCAATGTGTATAATAGAAATTATACAGGGTTGTAAGGAAAAAACAACGAGTTGAAGGCCGTCACGAGAAATGAGATAACCAGATTTAACGGTATAATTCACAGGGTATGACCAATCCCCGGAGGCAATGCTGATGGCCAATCCGCCTGACCGGCGCACCCGCACTCGAACCATCCTGGCGCTGGTGATTTTGGCAACCCTGCCCTGCTACTGCATCGGGTTGATTTTGCTGCGCAGTGCCAACAATGCCTCCCGCATCACGCCCACCGCCACATTGACGGCCACCTTCACTGCCACGCTGCCGGCGGGCATCACCCCGGCCACCACGGTTGCCCCGCCCACCCAAGCCATCACCGATACGCCCTCCATCACCTGGACGGCCTCGATCACCCCGACCCCGTTCCGTTTCCCGACCCACACACCCAGCCAGACGGCGACCCCGACCTTTACCCTGACGCCGACCTTCACGCTTACGCCCTCGCCAACTGAGGTGCCCCCCACAGATAGTCCCACGCCGACGGATGTGACGCCGGCGATCACCCCTTGAGTTCAGGAGCCTATGTACCCATTCACCGATTTACTCAAGCAACTGATTTCCCTGCCCGGCCTCTCGGCTTACGAGGGCCCCGCCCGCACCGCCATTGAAACTGCCTGGCGCCCGCTGGTGGATGAGCTTTCCGTCAGCCGGCTGGGCAGCCTGCACGGCC
>JBGSJZ010000036.1:0-6244 GCA_041741455.1 Anaerolineaceae bacterium
TGTCGGTTCCAACGTAACTCAAGAAAAGAATGGAATCCAGCGTAAGTAAAGAAAACGGGATTGAGAAGGATTACTGCCATTGCAAGGTTTAGCCCGGATGAATCCTCCGGGCTAAACCAGGTTCAGTCGCGAGGGGCAAAAATCCCCATCCAACGGATCAGCGCATCACGGATCACAGGATTTTTTGAGCCGTGGATGCTCAAACCGGCTTCCTGGAGGATGACCTGGTAACTCAAGCGAGCGCCTTTTGCTACCAGGCGAGACACAGCCGCATCAATCCGTTCCAGTTGGTCTTTGCGCTGAAGCTCCAGGAGTTGAGCCCGGTGTTCGGTTAGCGCCTGGTGGATGACCGGCAGAAGTCCAGGGAAATCTTCGCGCAGTTGCGCGTAATTCATTCCAGCTTTTTGGGCAATTTCACCTACTTTCACCAACTGGTTGCTGCCTTTCAATTCGTCGAGGGCTTGCAGAATCTGGCTCGTGGCCGTTTCTTTTCGCTTTTGCCTGACGTGGTCATTGTGGGGCTGGATCAGTGCTTGAGCCCAGGTCGTCAAGGTTGGGCAAGAGTGCAAAAAGTCGCTGTTGTAACCCATGGCCCGGCCTAACTGGCGCAGAGAGATTGTTTCATCCTGGTTCAGTAAGGGTTGCAGCACTTGCTCAAGACGAGCTTTCAGATCCGCCAGGCGTTCCCGCTTCTCTTTTTCCCGGCGTCGCTGCTGCGCCTGGTGCACCTGGGTTTCCAGATTTAAGGCAATCCAATACATGCGGACTGTCTTTTCACCCCAACCTAAGCGGTGGGCAATCTGGCGGTTATCTTCACCCTGCAATCCCCAGGTCGTCAGGAGCGCAACTTCTTCCACCGGTTTTGGAACGGTGGGTGGGTCTCCCGGATGGATCGAGGCACGGCGGGGTTTGGTCAGCAGGATTCCATCATAAGACCGGGTAAAGCGTCTACCACAATCCGTGCAGCGAAAACGGGCTGCCTGGCGTTCGGGCAGATCGGCCAACAAAACAACGCGTGGCTGGGTTTGCGGTTGGTGACTGGCACAAGCTGCGTTCGGACACAGCCGAAGCGGTAAATGGCGTGGGAGCTGTACCTGCACAATGAAATCGGCGGGCACCTGCAATGCGGCCAGGTCTGGCCAGGATTGCGAAAGCGCTTCCAGGTAGCTCAGATAGAGTGGAAAAGGGACTTGCCCACCAGCCTCGAGAGCAGAAAGGAGGCCATGCGCCACGCCCAACTTTCGGGCAAAAGCCTGGATGGAGTACCCGAGTTGGGAACGCAGGTAATGGAATTTGAGACCAATCCGCTGTGCAAGTGTACTATCCCCATTTGGGACCAGGTCGTCCACGCCTCGCACCAGCGTAGTGTCTGGATCCAGTAAGAAATATAGGGAAGGGAGCAGATGTCTTTGCTGTTCCAAGACTACATGGGATACGGGTACTAGCGGAAGTTGGCGTAAATCCAGCCCACAGGCAGAACAGCGCAGATATTGGCTGCCCGGTTCGGCGGCAGCGAGCTCTGCTCCACAACGAGAACAGCAGTGCTGAAGCCAACAGCCATGTTCCACACACGTGGAGACGGGCGCTAAGCGCCAGACCAGGCGAACGTAGGGTTGTTCCTGAAGGCAGAGCGAACAGACCCGCAGTTCGGGACGCACTACGCCCTTGAGAAAATGACCTGGGCTGAGGTACCTCGAGCGGCTTCGGTTTGGCAGTGAGCGGAACTTCTCCACCCAAGCTGTAACGGTGAGACGATTCAAGGCTACGACAGGCAGGTGGGTGCGTAAAGGGACGCGGCCCCACTGCTCTACCGGATACTCCCAATGCAGCATGCGGATTTGCTGGGGTCTTTTCCAATCAGGAAACAAATCGGAGACGAAGTCCCAGTAAGAGGAAAATCCATTCACCTGTGCCAATCGCAGCAGATAACCACTCATACATTCGTCCAGGAAAGGTGCTGGGCGGTTAGGAAGCACCTCAAAGAACCAGGGATCAACCATTCGTACCTCCCTGCCGAGCGCGGAGTTGGTCAAGGAAATTCACAACCTTAGCGCGTTTCATGTCCTTCCAGGCCTGGTGCAAGATATCCAGCGTCAAGCGGGATTGCCTGGTTGCAATAGCTTTTCCGCATGCATCCATCACAAGCGCCATTACCTCACGGAAGATTCCGTCGGTCCACTGTTCAATGTAATGGGCAGGCCCGGCCATTGGTTTTTGGTTGGATTCATCCAACACTTCGCGCAAGCCCAAATGGCCATCCTGTTCAAAGGGCAGCAGCAGATCCAGCATCGTCAGGAAAGCATCCAACCGCGCGCCGGTAAACTGCGTCAGCTCGAAATAGTCATTCCAGCGCCCCTGGATCTCAGCGTCTCCAGCGGTCCAGCCAATGGGATTGCAGGAAGCGCAGACAATGGGCACCCCGGTCAAATTGGTCAGCTCTAACAAACGGCGGCGCAGTCCCGGAAGCGTAATATGTTCCACCTCATCAATGACCAGTAGCTCCACCCGACACTGTTGGAAGTAGAGTTCCAGGAGCTGCAGGTAATGTTCCTCATCTCCTCGTAAGGTGGCTGCGCCACAGGCAAGCAGCAGACGCTGGAACAATGGCTTGGGAGAGCGGTTGCTCACCGGAGCATCAATCTTAATCACCGGTACCTGGTTGCCGTTCGCTTGCACCAAGGGTAAGTAATTCACGGCATACCAGTTCAACAAACTGCTTTTTCCGGAGCCTGAGACCCCGCCAACCAGGAAACAGCGCTGTTGTCCCATACTACGGTAGCGGCGGATAGAGTCGAGTTTTTCAATGAGGCTGCGCAGCGTCGGAGTGAGTAGGAAATAGAGATTGTTCAGACATAACCAACGATCCGCCGGGGTTAAGCGCGCGTATTGGGCGGAAAGGTGGTGACGCAGTTGAGTGAATCCTGCCTGCCGCACGATCTCCGGGTCGAGATAAATCGGCTGCTGGGTAATGCGCAGTGCCAATTGGCGACGCAGGCTGGCAATCTGGCTGCCCCGTAACACATCGGCGCGGCGATTGGGGTTCAGGTTTTCCACTTGCTGTTGTAAGTGCTGGTCTTCCCGCTGCCAAGCTGTGGTCCACTCGCGTAGATCGGCCAGGCGTTTGGAGACATCCATCTGCAGGTCAAGATTCACAATGGGTAGCCTGGGAGGAAATGCTTTGCAGGAGCAGGAATGGTCCATCATAGGATTTCCTCCAGGTGATGAAGCAGGCTCGTTCGCGGATCTTTGTCTTGTGTGTCCAGTTCGGACAACACGCGTTCGGTTTCCTGAACCTGGCTGGCCTCTAAGCCCGGTTTAGGGGTACTGCTACTGGGTCTTCCGCGACGATGTTCCCGCAGTTGTTGCAGTTTGCGGCGAATCAGTTTTTGTTCCGTCTGGCGCTGTTCAATTAATTCTCTAGCTTCCAGGATGTGTACCAGCCAGGAATGTGGACGGAGGCGCTGTTGCAGATCCTGCTGGCGGATCAAATCTTTTGCCATTTCCAGTTCCCAGAGACTAACCGGTTCAAAGCTGCCATCGGCCAGGCGTAATTCCCGTGCATACCCATCTCCCAGCCAGCAACCTTTTTCGAAAACCGCCACACGGCTCACGTCCTCTGCATCGTAGCGAATATGAAAAAGCTTGCGGCGTCCCTGGCGATCTGGACTACGTAAGCCTGCCAAAGCAGGATCCCAATAATGGAGCCCAAAGAGCGCCAATCCTTCATGGGTAGCAATACGGGTTTCTGGGTGCAAACGCCAGAAAGTACGCTCTAATTGAGCGGTGAAAGGAGGTGGAAGGGGCGCCATGCGCTGCAAGCCCAAGCACCATTTTTCATGCGGGGTCAGCCCACCCAGTTCCTGGTGCGGCGTGTGGAGGTAGTCAACCACCAACTGGTTCACCAAGCGGATCACATCCCGGTAAAGCAGACAGGCACCCTGGTTGGCATTGTGCCACTGGCGTTGGTCTGGGCGCAGAATGGCGCCTGGCATGAGTTCACGGATCTGGCCGGACAGGTTGCCAAACAACCGCTCCACTAAAGCGCCGTAACGTGCCTGGTATGGGGGTCGGAAGACCAGCTCCATGTGGGTGTATTGTCCGTTTCCTGCCAAAGCACCAGCCAGTTGTTCCAGCGAATAGCTGTGGTGTGCCCAAGCATTGTCCAACAACAGGCGCTGCGGGATCCCATAACCAGCCCAGGGAAGATCGATGCCATAGGGTTCCAGGCTAACTTTGGGCCAAATCGCATGGCGCAGCGCGCCTTGAATACTCTCAATACAAGGATCTTCGTAGGCCAGGTAAAGCCCGAGGACCGCGCGAGAGAACGCATCGATGAGTACTGTGAGCCAGAGACGTCCCAGAACTTCGCGAAATTCATCGTCCACATGGAGGACATCCAGCCGGTAATGATCGGCAAAGACATACTGCAAGGGTAAAACGGCAGTTCGAGCAAACTGGTCAAACAACAGGAAGTTTTCTTCCCAGTCCTTTTGTCCGTGACGAAGGATGTAGGCTTCTTCACCTTCTCCAGGCTGGCTGCGAAACCAGCGGATATACCCGTAGAACCAGGCCCGGGAGGGTAGTGGAATTTGTGCCAGGTACTGAATCTGAAGCGGGTCAGCCAGAAGATCGTCAATGGCTTTCCGCCCATCCAAGAGACGGTCGACCAGATGCTCCGGAGGGTGTCCGGCTGGACTGTTCTGGTTCAACCACCAGTGCCGGTTATGCTGCCAAAGCTGCTGTGCGAGGTGGTAGATGGTTTGGATGCGTAGCGGAGGATTGCTGCGGTAAAAACGCCGGATGAGCGTATCGATAAAGTGCAGTACATTCGGATCGATCCTGGTTTTGCCAAAGGTTTTGCGATGCTGAGCGACAGCCAGGCGGGCGCGGTCCCCGGAATAACGGCGACATAAACGGCGGTAGGCGTAATACACACTCAAAGATACGGGCAAGTCGATTGATTGGCATGCCTGGCGAGTTAGTTCAGTCTGCGAGCAAGTTTCTCCCGTAAGCTGGTTCTGGCGCTGAAGCAGCTCAATCTGATTTTGTACTGCTTCTACCGTATGAAGAATATGGTCGGCTCGTTTCAGCAGATGAGTTGGCAATGTATCCGCGTCATAAATGTCAGGGGGCCCAATCTGGTTGGTAGTTGTGGCAGATACCAATTCTTGCCGGGTGGCGGCAAAGCGTGTTGGCAGTTGTGGGGCAAAGAGCTCCATGAGCGTGAAGGTCTGAAGCGAGCTATCTCTGGCCGAACGCGCTTCAACCTGCAAGGGTTTCTCGGGATCCCAAACGGTTATTTCAAACAAAGAATCGCTGCGGGAAAACCAATACCCGACCTGAAGCACATCGCCTGCGGTACGTGGAGAAGAGCTGGTGGTTTTCATAATGCTTATTCCTCCGGAAGCCAGATGCAGGCTTGCGGGTGAAAGTCACCCCGCCAGAAAAACGGTTGTCGCCAATGCATGGCAATGACCCCGTACCAAAGCAGGTGGTACAGGTTGTTGAGCAAAGCACCAGTTTCCAGACCCGGCTCAGCAGTGGATACCAGAGTGCCAGGATGAGAGGCTGTCTGCCCTTTTAGCCGTTCCACCCACCAGTCTGCCATTTGAGAATTGTCGTAAACCAGAGGCCGAAAAGCGGACAAAAAATCGAGATTGGCATATTCATACCCGATTGGCAGCGTTTCATCCGTATGGATGATGTAGTTCCAGCCCCGTTCCTGACAGATCCGTTTCGCTGCCGCTTCCCGCTCATGCAACGAAGCCCGGCTTTCGCGACGAGACTCAATTGTGACTTCGTGCAGTTCGATGGTTCCTTGAGCACGCCAGACCTGGAAATCTGGTGTGTACCGACGCGAACAACCTTTCTCATCTTTAAAGAAAAGTGTTTCCGGCTGGCTAACGTAATCCGTTACCGATGGATCCCGTTCCAGAAGCAGGATGAGTTTTCGTTCCTGCTCTGATTCAAACTGAACGAGGTGACCACGTTTGTTCGTGGTCACCCCGCGAAAGTTGTTGCCCAGGCAAATGGTGCGTCGCACATTGCCCGCAGGCGGTTTCCGTTTGAGGCTCATGGCAAAAGGCTCCTTTCTTGACTTACGAAAGACGAAATCTCCGTTTTCCGAAGATACGCTGGATTCAGTATATCCAGCCAGAGCCTTTTTCCTTCATTCCAAGGTATTTTGGGCCTCGTTTAGGCCCTTAAGAAACCATTCTATTCTTGAGTAACGTTGGACGGTACA
>JBGSJZ010000037.1:0-2898 GCA_041741455.1 Anaerolineaceae bacterium
CCCACCAGCGCCCCCACCGGCCCGCCCAGCAGCCCGACAACCGCGCCGGCAATCATTCCAAACAGCGATCCGCGCCAGGCCTTCAGATCGTGGATCTCATGGAAACGCGCTTTGCCATCCGCTTCTTTCAGGATCACTGCCGCGTCGACCAGCTGCACTTCCCCCGTCTTCTTGAGCTGGCGCGCCTTCTCGAGCGCCTCGTCCGCTCTGCGCGGGTCATCATACAAGAACAGGATCAGCTCGAGGGTCTGCTCCTCCTGTTCCATCGCCTCCCCGCTCAGCGCCCGCAGGTCGAGCAGGAGTGGCTGCGGCAGGAGGCGCAGCCGCCGCTGCTGCCTGCTACGGCCTTCCCCCCGCTCGAGGCGAAGAACATCGAGAGCATGCGTGAGGTGTGCGGGCTCTCACACTTGGTGCAGGAAATCGGCACGTCGGCATCCTTCATCAGGCGCACCTGTTCGAACTGGTTCCTGCAGTCCAGGCAGACATATTCGTAAATCGGCATGATTGACTCTCTCTAAGTCTCTCTAAGGTGCAACGCGCTTTAGAAGTGCGTTGCACCTGGGCATTCCGGTCTTTTGATTCTAACCCGGGCGGAGGCGGGGGTCAATAGCCGCGGGCGAAAATCGTTGTGAAGCGGATCTAATGACCGCCTCGCGTCGATTCCGTGCTCGCCCATCCACGTCACAGGCTGTATAATCCAGCTTGATGCAGGAGATGTGAAAGGAAATCTAATCCCAATGGTCAGGGCATTCACAAAGTCGGCAACTGTCATTAGTATGATAAACAGCCAAGGGTATAGAATCGAGAAGACACGGCAGATCGAATGTCATTAGGTCGATAGAGACCGTTTCGCAGCTTGGATCGCCGTGTCTTACCGAAAGAGCCCGAACAGTTGCCAGGTCGTGGAAGACCGAATAAGCTAGTGTGGGCTCACTAACATTATACAGAAAGGGCTGCCAAATGACAAGCGAAGCATATGTAGGCATTGATGTAAGTAAACGCTGGCTCGAAGTTCGAGTACATGGTGCGGCGGAGAGCAAGAAGCTCGGGAATGATCCAGACGGATATACCAGCCTGATAGAGAAGATGAGAGCCATCCAGCCGCAGCTGATCGTGTTTGAAGCCACCGGTGGGTATGAGAGCCGGGCAGTCAAAGCGCTCAGTGAAGCCGGGTACGCTGTGGCGGTGGCGAATCCAACGCGTGTGCGTCGTTTTGCCGAAGCTTTGGGGGTGCTGGCGAAAACGGACAAGATCGATGCCCAAGTGATCGCCCATTTCGCCAGTGTGGTGCAGCCGGCTGCCAATGGCCAGCAGACCCCAATCGAAGAGCAGATAGCGGCCTTCGTGGAACGCCGCAGGCAGCTCTTGGTGATGCTGGTCGCAGAGAAGAACCGCCTCTCCACCTGCCCAGCTTGTGTGCGCCAAGGTATCGAAGAGCACATTGCCTGGATCGAAGCCCAAGAGGATGCTCTGGAAGCCCAGATCCAGGCCTGCATTTTGCAGAAACCGGATTGGCGGGCACGCGCTGAGATCATCGATAGTGTCCCCGGCGTAGGACCTGTCACCGCTACCACCTTTGTGGCTGAGCTGCCCGAGCTCGGGCAGCTCAGCCACAAGAAAATCGCTGCCCTGGTCGGGGTCGCTCCTTTCAACAAAGATAGCGGCCCCAAACGGGGGAAGCGCAGGATCTTCGGCGGGCGTTCGGGTGTCCGACGTACTTTATTCATGGCAGCCCTCAGCGCTACGAAACATAATCCGGTCATTCGAGCCTTCTATGAGTCTTTGCTAAAACGCGGTAAGGAAAAAAAGGTCGCTCTCATTGCTTGCATGCGTAAGTTGTTGGTTTTTATCAATGCCATGGTCAAAAAAGGCGAACCTTGGAGGTATTCTCCTGCCTGAGCGACTTCTTTAGCCTTGACTTTTATCACAGTTGCTGCGAAGGCCCGTACTTTGGGCCTGAAGCAATCTCCATTGCAGCAATAAGATTGCTTCCGCAATGACATCATTGTCTGGTCAGGCGGTCAAGCTTTCTTGTGAAAACCGTATCCCAATAATGCAGCCCATCCATTGGGGCAGCCCTCAACCTTGGGGAACAAACATGCAAAATAGCAAACTGATCAAGGACATCGGAATTGTGTTCGTATTGCTGGCGACCTTGCTGGCGACCATGCTGGCCGTTTACGCCTGCCAGCCTGCCGCGGCAACACAGACCGCCTCGGCCGCAGATTCGCTGCAGTCCAACCCCTGGCAGTGGATTGCCTTTACCAATCCGGTTGAAAAATACAGCATCGAAAATCCCCAGGATTACCGGCTCACATTCAACCCCGATGGGACCGTGAACATCCAGGCGGACTGCAACACCGCCATCGGCTCGTACACCGCCGCGGACAGCAGCCTCAAGATCGAGCTGGGCCCGATGACCCTGGCGGCCTGCCCGCCGGGCTCGCGCAGCGATGATTTCGTCAGGCATCTGGGATTCTCGGCGATCTACTTCTTCCAGGACGGCCACCTGTTCATCGATCTGTTCGCCGATGGGGGGACGCTGGAATTCGCGCCGGCCGCGCAATGAAAGCGGGAGACCGCTTCGCAAAGAACGCTCGCGATGGCACGCGGCGGTGGGTTGGGAGCTTCGGGCAAAATTAATATTAACCGCAGATCAACGCGGATGGACGCCGATATAAAATTGAGGACAGTACACCCGCAAATCGCTGGATGATCGCGATCGTCCAGCGAAAGATTTTAATTGCTATATGAAGTATCTAATTTCATAGTTTTGGGTTAATGATTATAGATGGCTGGGTGATCAGGGCAGATCTCGGCCCTGACGGTCTGATCCGGTCGAAAGGAGAGCCTATGGATTGAATAAATCTGGCTGGCAGCGAGTCGTCCCCTGCCAGG
>JBGSJZ010000038.1:0-16757 GCA_041741455.1 Anaerolineaceae bacterium
GTGGTAATATTGCCAGAATTGCTTCAGGAAATCATCCAGTAATTCACGATGCAATGCAATCACTGGCATCAACTTCTTGTAGTGTCTGCCGTCATGCACCCAGCATAACATCATCTCCTGACCTAACCAGTTGAACTGAGGTGCGTCATCACAAACCAAAGCCTGTACTACCGGATAATCTTTTTGCGCATGATACGCTGCGACCGCTGCAGCATCGATCATTGTTTTGCGTTGTTGTTTGCTTAATCTGGGTAACCCTTCTTCAAGTCGCTCCAGAAATGCCGCCTCTTCCCAATCTTGTTCGCTTTTCCAACTCTGGATTTTTCTCCAAGCTGCTCTCGACCATCGGATCCCTCTCAGGTATCCGATCGTTGCCTCATTCAACCGAAACAGACGTTTGCGTCCATTGCAAAGTACATCCAGCACACTCAGCCGTTCTTTACTTGCTCGGGTATGGTAGCTGGTGTAGACTGGATTGCACACCACGTGGCAATGTTGATTTTGTCCATCGACTCGGGTCAATGTATCATCGGTTTGTTGCCAGGGACTGCTCTGCAATCCCGCTTCATACACTGCATCCTTTTCCGTATGGAAGTTCTCTTGCTTTTTAATCAACAAGTTCGATATTTCCCCTGCTGAGATCTGTATGCCCACATTCTCAAAGAATTCCCATATCTTTGGTTCACTGGCTCCTATGCCATAGTATAAAACAAGCGCCAGTGTCTTGATCCCTGGACCAAACTGACCCTCATATCCTCTCGGCAGTTCGGCCAAATAGGTCTTTCGGGTCGACGGGGCATAGTATTTTTGTTTGTGGAATCGTATATTGTCTGTCTCCAGCAAGATATCCTGCACCACCACTTCTTCATATCCCTTGAACTTGGCATCCTTAGGTAAAACCGCAGGATCCACTTCAACCACTTGCTCCCGATCAATTTGGATTTCTGCTTTCTTACTCTTCTTATGCCGTTGGCGCAATTGATGTCGTTCATTTTCCGATGAGTGATTGCTCGCTGGCGGTTTTGGTGTATTTCCTTTAGTCTTGGGTTTGCCTTGTTCCCCTTTCAACCGATTCACTTCATCTCGCAATCGTTGAATCTCGATCTGGGCGTCTCGCAAGTCAGCGGATAATTTCTCCACCAGGTTCAATAACTGCCTGATCAATTCTCGCGCATTTTCGTCTTGTATGGCGTTCAGGTCAAGGTTGTCTAATTTCATTATTAAATTCTAACAGCCTATGCCAAAAATTAATAGGCCTCAGTTTCTTTTCGTTACCCCCTTTTTTTGAGATGATACTATAAAGTTATAAAAACATATTTTCCAATCAATTTGTTTGCGTTAATCGATGGATAAATGGCAAAGAGGTGAAGGAAAAACGATTGAAGAGATTGTTTGATGGTGACAGAATGATATGGATGGGTATTAATGGTGTCTATGGAGGTGTAATTTTATTGTCGTTTGGAATTGAAATGCTAATTAGGTCAATCAAATCAATATCAATTGTTCAATGATCATTAGCTGTAGGGCGCGTTCGTTTCTGAAAGCACCATATGTATTGAAAGGAATAAAACGAAGGTTCACGACCAAATGAATCAAAAACGCTCAGCTTTCAGGCCGAGCGTTTTTAGTATATCGATTCCTTCCCAAAAACCAGAGATCAAAATTTTATTTCTTCTCAATCCTGGCCCACTCATCTTTCAGGCTGACCGTCCGGTTGAACACCAGGTGTTCGGGGGTGGACTCAATATCCACACAGAAATAGCCCAACCGCTCAAACTGGAACTTGTCGCCCGGCCGGACATCCTGCAGGCTCGGTTCCAACAGGGCTTGTGGGATCACCTTCAACGAATTCGGGTTCAGGTCGGCAATGAAGTCGCCGCTTTCTTCCGGGTCCGGATTGTTGAACAGCCGGTCGTACATCCGCACCTCGGCCTGTATGGCATGCGCCGCCGAGACCCAGTGCAGGGTCGCCTTGGGTTTTCGGCCGTCGGGTGAATCGCCGCCGCGCGTGGCCGGGTCATACGTGCAGCGCAATTCAATGATGTTGCCGGCTTCGTCTTTGACGGCGCTCTCACACTTGATGAAATAAGCATAGCGCAGGCGCACTTCCCGCCCAGGGGTCAGGCGGAAGTACTTGGGCGGGGCCTCCTCGCGGAAATCTTCCTGCTCGATGTAAATCACCCTGGAGAAAGGCACTTTGCGCGTGCCCATGGCCGGGTCTTCCGGATTGTTGACCGCCTCAAACTCCTCCACCTGGTCTTCGGGGTAATTCTCAATCACCACCTTCAGCGGGTTCAGCACTGCCATCCTACGTGGGGAGCGCTTGTTCAGGTCGTCCCGGATGCAGGATTCCAGCACGGCGATATCCACCATCACACCCGAGCGCGAGGTGATGGTTTTGGCCACGCCCACCCGGTTGATGAATTCCCGGATGGCTTCCGGAGTGTAACCCAGCCGGCGCATACCGCGCAGGGTGGGCATGCGCGGGTCATCCCAACCGCTGACGTGTTTCTCCTCCACCAGCTTGCGCAGTTTGCGCTTGCTCATCACGGTGTAGGTCAGGTTGAGCCGGGCAAATTCAATCTGCCGGGGCGGGTTTTCAATCCCCAGCTCCTTCAAGTACCAATCATACAGGATGCGGTGGTCTTCATATTCAATTGAACACAGCGAGTGAGTCACGCCGTGCATGGCGTCATTCTGGCCCTGGGCCCAGTCGTACATCGGGTAGATGCACCATTTCTTGCCGGTGCGGTGATGTGGCGGCTCGTGCAGGATGCGGTACATGATCGGGTCGCGCATGTTCATGTTTCCGTGCGCCATGTCGATTTTTGCCCGCAGGGTCTTGGAGCCATCCGGGAATTCCCCGTTCTTCATCCGTTCCAGCAGGTCCAGGTTCTCCTCCACCGAGCGGTTGCGCCACGGGCTTTCCACGCCGGGTTCGGTCCAGGTGCCGCGCTTCTTGCTGACCTCCTCCGGGCTCTGGTCGTCCACGTAGGCCTTGCCCATCTTGACCATCTTGATCGCCCATGCGTAGAGCAGGTCGAAGAAATCCGAGGAAAAAAGCACCTGCTTCCATTCGATGCCCAGCCAGTGGGCGTCATCCTGGATCGCATCCACGTACTCGGTCTCTTCCTTGGTCGGGTTGGTATCGTCGAAGCGCAGGTCCAGCTCGCCGCCGAAATCATGGGCGATGTTGTAATCGATCAGGAAGGCCTTGACGTGCCCGATGTGCAGGTAGCCGTTTGGCTCGGGTGGCAGGCGGGTCTTGACGTGGTTGAAGCGGCCACTCCGCAGGTCATCTGCGACCGCCTCATGGATAAAGTTGGTGGGGGTCTGAGGTGCTTCCGTCATAAAAATTCCTTTCGCTGGCATCCATCCGCAGATGAATTTCCCCAATAATAAATCTCAATAATAAACCACAGAAATCACAAATAGCCGCAGATTGATTAGTTATCTGTGAACATTTCTGGTTTCAAGTTTTTTTTCGAACGAATTCAATTATAACAAAGGTTTAGGGGTTGCGCTCGTAGATACTGCGGTAGATGTATAGGAACTCGGAGATGTGGATGATGTATTGCCGCGTCTCGTCGATCCGCACAACCTCGAAGAACAAATCGGGATCGTCAGCTACCAGGTTTTTCCAGATCTGCGTATTACCGGGTCCAGCGTTGTAGGCGGTCAGGGCGGCCATCACATCCCCCTCAAAGTAGGTGATCTGGCGGTTCAGGTAGCGCGCCCCCAGCCGGATGCTGACCAGTGGGCGGTACAAGTCGCCTTCCGTGAAGTTGGCCGGCCAACCCATCGAGTTGGCAATCTCGCTGCCAGTGGCCGGCATGATTTGCATCAGGCCGCGCGCCCCGGCTCCGGATTCGGCAAAACCTTCAAACAGGCTCTCCTGGCGCATCACGGCAAACACCAGCAGCGGATTCAGGTTCTCAGTCTTGGCGTATTGCAGGACCGTGTCTTTGAAATAGGTTCCGAAGCGGATGTGGTTGAAATATGCCGGAGCCGATAGGGTGGAAAAATCATCCAGCCCGGCCAGCGACAGGATCTGGCGGCTGGTCAGGATGGCGGAGCGGTAAAAGCCCTTCTCCAGCAGCCAGGGCAGCAGGCGGAAGTTGGCGACCGGATCGGAATGGATTTCCTCGAGCAGCGGGTCGATCTGCTGGCGGGCGGTCTCGTACTCCCCCAGGTCCCAGTACAAGTTGGCGCGGGCCAGGCGCGAGTCGCTCGCCAGCTCACCCAGCCCTTCCAGTGGGGTCTCCTGTGGGATGGCAAAACTCTGGCGCAGCCAGGCTGCGGCCTCCACCCGTTCGGCTGTCAGATCCACGGCCAGGTCATAGGTGGGGGATGCGTAGAGTGGCGCCTGGTTCTCCAGCAGGTCCCGTGCCCGCTCGGAGTAGTAGCCGGATGGGTCCTTGCTGGCGGCTTGCTGCCAGGTGCTGCGGGCAGCCTCCGTGTCGCCCTGGGCCTGGCGGATCTTGCCGATCCAGAAGTAGGCCGCGGATTGCTCGACCCTGTCCGGCGCCAGGATCAGGTGGCGTTGGAAGGCGGCCAGGGCGTTTTCCAGGTCCCCCAACCGGTAGTAGCTGATGCCGGAAAGGAACAGGCCGCGCAGGCTGATTGCTTCAGCCGGGTAGGTGTCCATCCCGCGCTGCCAGATTTCGGCTGCGGCTGCCAGGTTTCCTCCCCGTTCCATGATCCGGGCTGCTTCATATAATTGGATGGCCGCATCCGAGGCAGACGGAGCCCGGTCGACGTAAGTCAGTAGGGTTTGGGCGGCCGTCGTGGGTTCGTTCAGCCAGCCCCACTGGGTGTAGGCGATTTCGTCGTAAGCCGACGACCAGAAGCGGTCACCGGGATGCTGATCGATCAACTCCTGCCAGGCTTCAATCGCCTTTTCCGGCTGATCCAGGGTGCGCAAGGCCAGGCCCTTGTAGTACAGGGCGGTGCCATCATAACCCGCAGTTTCAGCCATGTAGCGGTTGAAAGCTTCGATTGCGTAGCCGTACTGCCCGGCAAAGTAATCGATCAGGCCGCGGTTCAGCTCATCCACCGGCACGCCGGCGTTGACCAGGTAGACCAGCGCCTGGTAGGTGTCGTAGGAGCGCGGGTAATTGGTGACGGCATTCTGGAAGCGGGCGTTTGCCTGGTCGGTGTAGCCCATCGAGAGGTAGACGTTACCGAGCAGGTAATCCAGTGTCGCCCGGTAATAATCGGACGATGTGAGATCATAAGCCTCTGCATAGGTCCGGATGGCGTTGTTGTAGTCAATCGCTGCGGTATACGCCTGGCCGATCGAGATGCGCAGGTTGGTTGCATCTCCCCCGGGTTCGGCAGCCAGGGCTGCCTGGTAAGCTTCGACCGCGCCCAGCGGGTCGCCAGAGCGCAGCCGGGCATTCCCCATTTTTTCAAACAGGGTTGCATCAATCACACCCGACCGCAGGTACTGGTAGGATTCATACGCCCTGGCCGCATCGGCATAATTTTGCAGATAGGTATAGGTTTCCCCCAGGAAGTAGTAAGCTGTCTTGCCGTGGTAGGTGTCCGAGTAGTCCTGGATTGCTTGGCGCAGGTAGTTTAAGGCCAGCAGCGGGCTACCCAGCAGCAGATGCGTCCGACCCAACCCGACCAGGGCAGCCGCTTTCACTTCATCATTGCTGGCGGCATCCAGCGCGGTCTGGTATTCAACCAGAGCTGCTTCATAATCACCCAGGAAGAGCGACCAGTCCGCCTGCTCAACGCGTGCCGCTGGCAACAGGGTGGGGCTTGGGGTAGGCGTTGGAGTCGCAGTCGGGGTGGGGGTGGCAGTGGGCGTGGTGGTAGGTGTCGGAGTCTGGCTGGGCAGGAAAGGCAAGCTGATCGGGCTATCACCGGAGCAGCCGGTCAGTCCGGCCAGCAGGGTCATCAGCAGGCATAGAGAGGCGATGCGAAGCTTCATAGATGGCTTATACCGGAGGTTGGCTTGATTGTCAATGCTTTACAGACTCCCGGCTGCGTGGTAAACTTCCACCGCCTCTCACTGAGAGGGATTTTTTTGTGCAGTATTGAGGTTTCATGAGCATCGTTTGTACCGGCTCAATCGCATATGACTACTTGATGTCCTTTCCCGGACATTTCCGCGAACACATCCTGCCTGAACGCCTGGACACCATCAGCCTGTCCTTCCTGGTTGACAGCATGGTCCGCCAGCGCGGCGGCACTGCCCCGAACATCGCCTACACCCTGGCCTTGCTGGGGGAGAAACCCTTGCTGGTCGGCACAGTCGGTGTGGATTTTGAAGAATATCGAGCCTGGCTAAATGCCAAAGGCGTCGATACCCGTTACGTCAAGGTCATCCCTGGCAAGTACACTGCCTCCTTCTTCGCCAACACCGACTTGGATAACAACCAGATTGCCAGCTTTTACACCGGTGCCATGGCGAACGCCAGCGAGATCTCGATTTCTGAGGTGCTGCCGGAAAATCCAAGCCTGGTGGTCATCTCCCCCAATGACCCAGCCGCCATGGCCCAGTATGCCCGCCAGAGCCGCGAGCTGGGCATTCCCTACCTTTACGACCCCAGCCAGCAGGTGGTACGCCTGTCTCACGAGGATCTGCGCGCTGGCGTGGATGGTGCGACTTTGCTGTTCTGCAATGAATACGAGTTTGAACTGCTGCAGAAGCACACCGGCTACACTGCCGATCAACTAAGAGACGCCGTCAAGGTGTTGGTAGTTACCCTCGGCGCGGATGGCGCTCTGATCCACACCGCCGAAAACGAATGGCGCATCCCGGTGGTCAAGCCAGAAAAGATCGCTGACCCGACCGGGGTTGGCGATGCCTTTCGCGGTGGCTTCCTGCGTGGCCTGCATCTCCGGCTTCCCATGGAGTTCTGCGGGCAAATGGGGGCGTTGGCTGCCACCTACTGCCTGGAGCAGTCGGGTCCGCAAAATCACAACTACACCCGGGCGGAGTTTGTCAGCCGTTTCCGTAAAAATTTTAACGATCAAGGCGTATTGGACGCTTTGTTAACCATTGGTTGAGCAGAAATATTAACCACACTACGCGGTCATTCTGAGCGATGCGAAGAATCTGATAATCAGACCCTTTGCTGCCGCTGCGGCTGATAATTGTAGAATTGTATTTCTAATAACCCGACGATAATTTTGGAGGATTGCATGTCGAATTTTCACGTAAAAGATTTAAAACTGGCTGAAGGTGGCCGCCTGCGCATCGATTGGGCGGAGCGCGAAATGCCCGTCCTGCGTCTGATCCGCGAACGCTTTGCCAAGGAACGCCCGCTGGCGGGTGTTCGTGTCTCAGCCTGTTTGCATGTCACCACTGAAACCGCCAACCTGATGAAGACCCTGCAGGCGGGCGGCGCGGATGTCGTTCTAACCGCATCCAACCCCCTCTCCACCCAGGATGACGTCGCGGCTTCCCTCGTCAGCCATGACGAGATCCCGGTCTTCGCCATTAAGGGCGAGGACAATGTCACTTATTACAAACATCTGAACGGCGCCCTGGATCACAAGCCCCACATGACCATGGACGACGGCGCTGACCTGGTCAGCACCTTGCACAAAGATCGTACTGAATTGCTGGCTGGTATGATCGGCGGCACCGAGGAGACCACCACGGGTGTTATCCGCCTGCGGGCCATGGCCGCCGACGGTGCGCTGCTCTTCCCGGTCATCGCTGTCAACGATGCTATGACCAAGCATCTATTTGATAACCGTTACGGTACCGGCCAATCCACCCTGGATGGCATCATCCGTGCGACCAACGTGTTGCTGGCCGGCAAGACCTTCGTGGTCGCTGGCTACGGCTGGTGTGGCCGCGGGCTGGCCTCGCGTGCCAAGGGCATGGGCGCCAATGTCATCGTGACGGAAATTGATCCGTTACCCGCCCTGGAAGCAGTCATGGATGGCTTCCGCGTCATGCCGATGGCGGATGCTGCCAAGATTGGTGATATCTTCTGCACCGTGACCGGTGACTTGAACGTGCTCGACCGCCACCACTTTGAGGTCATGAAGGACGGCGCAATCGTCGCCAACTCTGGCCACTTCAACGTCGAGATCAACATCCCGGCGCTGGAAGAGATGTCCGCTAAGAAGCGGCTGGTTCGTCCATTTGTGGAAGAATACACCCTCAAAGATGGTCGCCAGATTTTCATGTTAGGCGAAGGCCGCCTGATCAACCTGGCCGCAGCCGAGGGTCACCCGGCGAGTGTGATGGATATGTCCTTTGCCAACCAGGCCCTTTCTGCCGAGTACATGGTCAAGAACGCAGCCAAGATGGAGAAGAAGGTTTACTCCGTGCCGGACCTGATCGACCGCGAGATCGCCCGCCTCAAGCTGGCTGCCATGGGTGTTGATATCGACGTGCTAACCCCCGAACAGGTTACCTATTTGAATTCGTGGCAAGAAGGTACCTAAACCAGCAAAAACCGCTGAATATGGGAACAACTCTGGTAATTGATGGGTCTCTCATCAAAAATCAATTCATTATCCCCTGCCATTAGGCGGGGGATAAGATTAATTCGTGGTCTGGTCGGTGTAAAATCATGGAAATCATCAGTGATTTTCCGGCCAGTCAGGAGGTTGCATGGATAACTGCAAAAACTAAAAAGCGATGGTCCATAATTTGTGTTCCGAACTTAGGTTATAATTAATTCCATAGGGATTTCATAAACTTACTTTGTTTTCTTACCATAGTCAAAGGTGACAGTATGCAGCATCTCCATAGATTTATTACAGCTCTACTGGTAATTGTACTTTCAAGTTTGTTCGTTGCTGGCTGCGAAGTCGGGGCACAAAACCCGGCTCCGACTAGCAATCCAGTCCTTACAACAGAAACGAATGTTGTCAGCGCCTCAGCCAGGTTGGTTCCAATGCAGTGGGCCAACTTGAGCTTTTCGCTGGGCGGTCAGGGTATTGAGATTTTGGTTCAACCGGGGGAGGTTATTGAACAGGGCCAGGTGTTGGCACGCGTCAACCAAGATTCTCTGAAAACCTCGCTGGAACAAGCCCGGCTCAACTTGTTGCGGGCTGGTTTGGCCTACCGGCAGTTGAAAGGCTTGCCTGGAGAAGAAGCGCTGGCAGCTGCAAAAGCAGTCCTGGCGAGTGCGCAAGCGGCCTATGACCAGCTTGACCGGACCAATGCCCGGCAGATTGATCTGGATGCTGCCCAGGCCCAGGTGGATAGCGCCAGGCTTAATCTGGAATCTGTTGAAGCAGGCGCCACCGACTTGCAGTTTGAGAGTGCCCAGTTGGATCTCGATGCGGCCAACCTGGCGAGAATTCAGGCGCAGGCCGCACTGGATGCTTCTGAGATCAAGATGCCGTTTGACGGCCAGGTGATCGAGGTTTATTTTCGCAACGGAGAGTTCGCCGCCCCGGCTCAACCGGCCATCCTGGTGGCGGATTTATCCTTCATGCAGGTGGAAACCACTGATCTGAGTGAAGTCGACGCAGCCCGCGTTTCTGTTGGGGATTTGGTCAATGTCACCTTTGATGCCTTGCCGGACACCACGATTTCAGGAACAGTGGTCAGAATCGCAGATAAGGCTTCAGCCGGATCAGCGATTAATTTTACAGTGATCATTGAGCTGTCTGAAATTCCGCAAAACATTCGCTGGGGAATGACAGCTTTTGTTGAAATAAAAGTCAAGTAAGATTTTCGAGGTTCACAACACCTGCAAAAATTATTACTTAGGGCTAACGAAATAGTCTTCCACATATTTCTAGAATATACCAAAGAATTATGCCATGTAGGGAGTAAGGAAAGATCTCCGATTTACTCGGAGATCTTTCCTTATTGGGATGAAACATGGTCACAGGGGCTCTGGGGAACAAATAATTGATTATTCGATCACCAATTATTCGTAATGGATCGCTTCCAGTGTATTCGTCCGGGCTGCTCGCCGTGCCGGGACGAATGCCGCAATTTGTGAGATAACCAGGGCGATGAAGACGCCGATCAAGATGCCGCGTATCGGCACCACAAAATCCAACCGGTAGCCGGACATGGCTGTCATGGCAAACAGGAAGATGCGCGCCAACAAAACCCCAAACCCCAACCCAAGCAGGCCGCCCACCAATCCCATTAGGCTGGCTTCTGCCAGCACCATGCGGATCACCTGGCTGCGCAACATGCCGGTGGCGCGCAGCATGCCAATTTCTTGTGTTCGTTCGATCACATTGATTGTCAATGTGTTAATCACGCCCAACGAGGCCACCACCACCGCAATCATCGCCAACATATCGAACATCAGGAAGGCCTGGTCGATCAGGGAGAAGATCCGCTCGCGGATGGAATCATTAGCTTCCATGATCAGCCGGTAGCGTTTCCCGTAGAGATCATCGATCCGGCCCTGGACCTGGGCTGGATCTGCAACTTGATCGAAAGAGACCAGGAAAGTGCTGGCATCATTGACCCGAAAATAACGGCGCATATCACTCCATGACATGCTGACGACTAAACCCTGGTTATAGAAATCTACCACTACTGCGGCAATCACGAAGGGTTGAAATCCCTGCCGGGTCTTGATCTCTACCGAATCCCCAACCATTAAATTGTACTTCTCAGAAAGCACACTGGAAACAAAGACGCTATTCCCGGCGGCCAGGGCTTGCACCGCCGTATCCACATCGATGTCTGTATCGCTGAAGACAAAATTAGTCACCCGGGTGTAGGTTGCAGGATCAATTGCCATGATACTGATAGTTTCGCTTGAACCATCTGCCAGCCGCCAATCCACCGGTAAATAGCGAACAGGGGCAACTGCATCCACACCTTCGACTGATTCGATCCGGCGGGCGATATCACCCCGTAACGGAATCGAAGAACCGATGTATAGATCTCCGCCAATGTACGCCTGAATCCAGTTGACCAGGTCGGCAGAGAACGAGCCAGTCATACTTTCGACCACCAGGATCATCGACACACCGACCATCAACGCCGCAACAGTCAGGGTGGTGCGCTGACGGACCCGTTGAATATTCCGGCTTCCAAGTACTCCGCTGGAGCCGTATAAGGCTTTCATCAGGGGACGGGTGGCGCGTTCCCAGAACGAGATGGTGACTGGGATAATCAGGGTGGCGCCGGTAAACAGTGCAAAAACGGTCATGCTGCCCAGGGTGAAGCGTGGGTCAGAAGCAAAGGGATTCCAGATAAGAAGAGCCGTAGCAACGATTAATAGGAGCAAACCCGGTTTCCATCCTTCCCGGATCAGCCAGCCTTCCTGGGATTTTCCGCGGATGCGCAGTGCAGCCATCGGGGAGATGCGGCCGGCCTGCAAGGCCGGCATGGCGGCTGCTGCCAGGGTGACGATCAGACCCATGCTGAAGCTCAAAATAATTGCATCGATTGGCACTGCAATCCCCGCCAGGTCGATGCCGATCAGGGAAGACATTAATTGCGCCAATCCGCGTGAGAGCAGGATTCCAAGACCAATCCCTAGTCCTGAACCTACCAGACCCAGGAATAATGCCTCAATTAACATCTGCAGGATGATCTGCCGGCGGGTCATGCCAATCGTCCTTAGCATACCAAATTCTCGGGTCCGTTCCAGGACGGTCATGGCGAAAGCGTTGTAAATCAGAAATGCACCAACGAAGAGGGCGATGCCGCTCATCATGTTCAAGCCGATTTGGTAGTTGGTTAGCATCTGGGTTTGCCTCTGTCCCTGGCTGGCCGGGAAGACCACAGAATACTTTGAACCCAGTCGGGATTGCACCAAAGCCTGCAAGTCTTGCAAGAATTGGCTTCCAGTATTGACTGCAATAAGATCGACCTGGTCCAACTCACCCGATCGGTTGAACATCAACTGGGCTGAGTTCACTGAAATCACACCAAAATTGCCGTTGTTCGAAAGGCCCGGGCCTTCCCGGGCGATTAAGCCCACCAACTTCAGTCGTTCAATCCCGTTGGGTGTGAGCAATTCGATCCAGGAGCCGACTTCCAAATCTTTGTCATTCGCAAATGTTTCAACCAGCACGATCTCAAATGTATTGGTATCAGCAGACAGAAAAGTGCCTTGTGTGATTGTATAATCGCGCGCCTGCAGTTCCAGGATCGGGTCAATCCCATGCAGGAGCAATCCACCGGCAGAAGTTCCAAAGAAATTGATCCCTAGTTGATCCGGTGGAATTTCATCTGCCAATAAAGTTTGGGCCTTTAAAATGGGCAGGGCGGTGCGCACTCCGGAAATACTGGAGATGGTGCGCAGCACTTGTTCTGGAAACCCTTGCTGGTTGCCCGATGGCAAAATGGTGAGATTGACCCGGCCGGAGGTGTTTTCGAACAAACGACTGATGGAGGCCAGGGCTGCATCATTGATGATGGAAATGGCCAGCAGGCCAGCCACCCCCAGAATGATGCCCAACATACTGAATACAACCCGTAGTGGCCGGGAACGCATGGACTGTAACGTGACATATCGAGTGAGTAGCACGGCTGTATCCTATAGTTCCAGTCTTTCCAATACATCGATAATAGTTCGCATACGCTGGGCGAAGGGAAGTTCTGGCTCCAGTCGAATCTCCTGCTCAATTTGGCCATCCCGGAGAAATATCACTCGGTCCGCATAAGCTGCCGCCCGGGCATCATGCGTGACTTCGACGATGGATTGATCCATCTCGTCACAGGAACGGCGCAACAATTCCATGATAATCTTGCCCGATTTGGAATCCAGGTTGCCGGTTGGTTCATCAGCCAGCACTACGGCTGGGCGGGTGATCAGGGCACGAGCTATGGCCACCCGTTGTTGCTCGCCACCTGATAGCTGATCCGGGCGATGATGGCGACGGTTTTGTAGACCGACCAGTTCCAGCAATGAATCCAATCTTTCCCCATAATCCTTTGGATCTTTACCATCAATAATTACTGGCAGCAGGATATTTTCTTCTGCATTCAGTGTGGGCACAAGGTTAAAGAATTGGAAAATAAAACCAATATGATGCCGGCGGGCCAGGGTTGCCTCGTTATCACTGATGCCGGAAAGTGGTTTGCCAGCCAATGTTACCGACCCATCCGAAGGATGATCCAATCCACCCAGCAGATGTAAAAGGGTTGATTTTCCACTGCCGGAAGGCCCCATAATCGCAACAAATTCTCCCTGTTCCACCTGGAAATCCACACCATCCAAGGCGTCAACACGATGCTCGCCTAATAAATATTGCTTGCGAAGCTTATTAGCCTCCAATACGCCCATCATTTCCTCCAAACTGGATGTTATTCTGAAAGGATGATCTCACCCTTATAACCATCCACAGTGATGGTTTGATTATCCCTCAATTTCATTGCATCCGGAACAGAAACCACCGCTGGAATCCCATATTCCCGGGCAATGATTGAGCTGTGGGACAGGATACCACCAGATTCTGCGATAACTGCTCCGGCTCTGGCAAATAAAGGCGTCCAACCTACGTCTGAAAATGGTATCACCAGGACATCCCCGGGTTTCACTTTTTCGAAGTCTTCAATTCCCCGTACAAGACACGCAGGTCCGGTGTAATATCCGGGAGAAGTTGGGGTGCCATGCATCACAGAAGCATTGGCGGGAAAAATGGGTGGTAGTTGATCACCAAAGATGACAGAAGGTAATTCCACCCCCTGGGATTTCTGCATTTCGATTTTACGGCTGGAAACAATTTTAAGGATATCAATCTGATCAGATGTTGATTGCGCAGCAGCCTTGATCTCTGACCATTCCAGGAAGAAAATATCGTTGCCTTCTTCCAACCATCCGCGCTCAACGAAAGTTTTTGCGATCGCCAAAAAATATGGCCGGAATAAACCGTATCCATAGGTATAGGTATCGCCAACAAAATCCCGATATCCTCGGAACTCACGGGCGCGCTGATAAAATAGCCGGAGGGTTGGGCTTTTCTTCTTAATTTGAGCAAAATCCAAAAGAACTTTCATTTCTTCAGACTCAACTGGATAGGTACATATCATCCGTAAAATCAATTCCGGTTGTTCACGCCAGGGTACTGCAGAGAAATTGTTATTGTTGTTGCTTAGGTGACCATATTGATTAATAAATTCCTGCACTTGTTGTTTGAATTCTGGAATTCCTTCCATTTCAAGGAATTGATCATAGGATGCACAGGTGATCTGGCTTTGAATGGATGGGTCAAGCGATTGATAGAGGAGATGAAGCTGGTGGAGCCGAATGTTTGGATTGTATTGATCCAGTTCTTTCATGCCCTGTGCAAAGTTGAACTGCTCCGGCTGGATACCCCTTTTTCGCAATTGAGCAACGAACAATCCACCATACATGGATAGAAGTAACGGCACATGAACATTGTAAAAAACAATTTTTTGCACGATGGAGAAGAGCCGTTCTATGACATTGATTAATTCCTCTGGGGGAAGGTCGGATATATTCTCAATCTTGATTGTTTTTATCTCTTCAACCAGCGCCGGAAATTCTTTGCGATATCGCCGCGATAAGTTCCACTTTCGATAGAAAAAGCGCAGCAACCGTGGTGCCAGGCGGAGCATGCCGCGGTTCATTTGCATGACCGGTCGCCCAGCTTCCTTGGGCACCATCCCCAACATCATTTCCAACCCTTCAGATGGGAGTCCAGCCTGATTAAATACTTTTCCCAGAGCTCCCATATTGAAATACGACCGGTGGTAAAACTGTTTCGCGAGATCCTCTGGTTTCAGATGGGTTTGCCCTACCATCTCGTTTAGCAGGTTTATCCAGATTGGGATAATCAATGGGATGTTTATGGACCAGATCAGGGGCTGAATCTGACCAGGCATCATCTCCTTTGAAATTCGGTTGGAATAAATGCTCAGGTTTTTTAATGTGGTAATATCTCGTACTTGCACCCACACAATGGATTGACCGTCAAAGACCCATTCCAGATCCACGGGCTTTTTGAGGGCTTTGACGATTCGTTTTGTCCCATCCACTACTTGTTGAATGACAGCCAGGGGGATCATTTTTTCTTCTGGTTGGGTAATCCACTTTCCCCATTTATAAATCCAACGATGCGGTGTGGTTCCAGATTGAACCAGCTTTAACCCATCGCCTTGGACGGCTTCAATCACAATCTCATCTGTCCCAGTCATCGGATTACGACTGAAGGCAACGCCTGAATAAACGGGATTAACCATTTTCTGAACAATAACAGCCATTTTCAAGTCATTTGATATTTCTGGCATGTTTTCCAGATATTTCAAAACAGCAGGTGAATCCGTTGTTGCCCAGATAGACCAGGTTGAAAAAATGATGTTATCCACCCCTTTGACATTTAAAACGGTTTTGAACTGACCCGCAAAGGAATGGTGCAGGTTGTCTTCAATATTGGCCGATGAACGAACAGCATATAGGCTCGTTCCATCAACTACTTTTTTCAGAGCAGAATGTAATTCTGGAATCAAGGTTTCGTCATTGGCTTTATATCGCTCAAAGACCTCCCAGGGGATGATCAGCGTCTGAGGAATCTGGAATCCATGGTTCAGTAGAACTTGAAGGTTGGCTGCTTTGCGCCCAATGGATATGGGAAGATTTTTATCTTGTAAATTAACAATAATGAGATCGTTCATTGTTTTGGAATCTCTGTTTCGGAAGGTTGATTCGGTACCTTTTTGGCCTTCTTGGAAAGCCCCATGCGAGCCATCATTTTATTCATCATGCGCCCCATGGGGATCGCTTCCATCGAGGATTCAACATCCACTTTTCCCGAGGCTCTGGCCCGGATATAGCGGCTAACATCTGGGATGATGGCGATGACCAGCATCAGGTTAACCAGAAATGCAAAAAGGGCAAATCCCCAATGACCTTTGCTGATCCATAGCCAGGGGATCATCAGCCAGGTGCCCAGGGTCATGGCCACCAGGTATTCCCGAAAGACGAAAAACCCAAAAATCATAGCGATCAAATTTGTCGCCAATGTGCCGATCGGGTCGATCGCTAAAAAAGCACCCAAAGCAGGTGAAATCCCACCACCACCGCGAAACTTGTGATAGGCCGTCCATATATGGCCACCCACCACCCCACCCCCGGTGAACAAGTAGTAGGGTTGGTCCGGAAAGATCAACCGGATGGCTAATGTCGGCATGAATGCTTTCAGAATATCCAGGATACCAATCAAGCCGCCGATTTTCGGTCCTAGCACCATCGAAGCAGTTGTAGCCCCGACATTGGTCAGGTGATAATCCTCGTCTGTACCTCGATCATGCATTTTGATTTTTGTAAGATCTACATTGGGAGCAGCAATGTGAGTGACAATCCTGGATATCGATATAGAACCGATCAAATACCCAAAAAGCAGAGCTAGGAAATAATATAAGGTTTCCATTTTTACCCTCTAGGATCCATTTTGATTGGAATCCCATTCTATTTATTCATCCCCAAACGAGAAATAAGTGAAGGCTTTGATGAAATCGATTGAGGTTAGAGTGGTTACTTGTAATCATTATATTAAGATACCTGAATGAACACAACTAGGTGTATAGGTGTAACAAACATCTCAGCCAGGAAATTTATAGTTCTTAGGTTAATTATACAAAACATTATACAAGACCAAAAAGAACTTGTAGAAAGCCTATTCAAACCTTATACTAGACTTTGTACATGAGACGCATACAAAATATTAGAGTTTAGGAGAAAATTAGATGAAACTGTTCCGATTTACCAGTTTGTTAGTTGTAGTAGCCCTTGCGCTGGCTGCCTGTGCACCCGCGCCTACCGCTGAACCGACCCCGATGCCCACCATGCCCCCGGCGCCGACCGCCACCCCGGTTCCCCCCAAAA
>JBGSJZ010000039.1:0-4518 GCA_041741455.1 Anaerolineaceae bacterium
CACAGGAGCCCATCTACCTGGTTTCTGGCTTCTATTTTCCGGTAAAAAACCTGGGCTTTTGGATCGCAGCAGGCGCATCCATCATACCACTTACGTTGGGCATGGACGCCATGCGCCAGCTCATCTTTCCATCAGGAGTCACTCTGGGGTTCTTGAGTGTGCAGATCGAGATTCTGATTCTGATCGGCTTGTGCGCCGTTTTTCTAGTCGGCGCTTACTTCTTGCTAGCTTACATGGAGCGATTAGCCATCCGTGAAGGTCGATTGACAGAAAGCCGCCGTTAGAACACCCCAGGAAATTCATTTCAATGTCTACTCTCAACAGACTCTCCCGTTTGATAAACAGATCGGATATCTTGCCATCAATTCAAGAATTCTGGACCTCCCTTCGCATCGCATCCTGGTTAGGATGGCAAATCGAGTCGAACTGGGCTGATCCATTTCTTTTTGCTGTATATTCGATTATCAAACCATTGGCCAGTGCTGCCATCCTGGTTGCCATGTACGCGGTCATCACGCGCAGCGATTTCGAAAGCCCGCTCTTCACCTACATGTACCTGGGAAATGCCTTTTATTTCTTTGTGGGACAAATCATGAACGGGTTATCCTGGGCAGTCATCGATGACCGCGAACACTACAAAACGCTCAAATATATCTACACTGCGCCAATTCATTTCCCCGCTTATCTAATGGGCAGCGGCCTGGCACGCTTTGTAATCGCGACCTTTTCTGTTTTCATCATTATCGCCACAGGCATGCTCTTTCTGGATTTGAGAGTCGATATCGCTGCCATAAACTGGCCACTTTTCTTCCTCACCCTGGTTGTAGGCATCTACATGCTTGCCTTGATGGGCCTGGCGCTTGCAGGCGTGATGCTCTTGCTGGCCCACCACATGTGGGGCATTGGCGAAGCCGTTGCTGGAGCGCTCTATTTGTTCAGCGGGGCGATTTTTCCCTTGCAAGTACTACCGGCCTTCTTGCGCCCCGTTGGATATATCTTACCCATTACCTACTGGCTCGAGCTATTGCGTCGCGCTTTGGTCGGCCCAATCGCCGAAACCTTCCCAACTTTGCCTGGACTAAGCAACCTGGAAATCTTTGGCATTCTGATCGGGCTGACTGCAATCTTTCAAATACTATCGGTAGTTTTATTCCGTTGGTGTGAAGCGCGCGCTAGGGATCAAGGCTTGATTGATGTGGTTACGAACTACTAACCCCATCACTCACAAGTTAAGCACCTTAGAAATCTGTCAAGATAGTAGAAATGGGGTATATTCGCCTGATGAGCGAAGAAAAACAACCCCGAAAAAAGAGCAGTGTACGCCATACCCGTGCCATACAGCAAAATCGCAGCAAACATCCGGTGGCGATGCCCTCAGATGAACAAATCAAAGAGCGTATTCAAGAGATAGTGCACCCGGCCACAATGAACCAGGTAAGTTATTTTCACCGGCTTGGGCTGCGTGAGCGGACATTGAGTTTTGTTGTGATGGTCGCCTTTGTGTTGGAAATGATCTGGCGACAGATTAGTGGAGTGAGCGAGCTAACCCGGATCGTACAAAAGGAGGCCATTCTCTGGGAGAGCCCTCGAAAAGTTAGCCAGCAGGCCATGTCACAACGGTTGACAAGTTTGCCATCCGAGTTATTTCTCAGAGTATTGCTGGCAGTTCTGCCAGTCATGCAAGAACGCTGGATGCTACGTGATCGTCCATTACCAGAGGAACTGGTGTGGGCAGCAGAACGGTATCGGGCGGTTCAAGCAGCAGATGGTTCTACCCTGGATGCGCTCATTCGCAAAATTGGATTATTACAAGACCTACCGCAGAATCCATTGGCAGGACGCATGACTGCATTGTTGGATTTGTGCACTCGACTGCCGCAGCAAATATGGTACGAAAGTGATCCCAAAGCACATGATCAACGCTTTTGGCCAGAGATATTGGCGGTATTGAAGACCGGGACGTTACTGATTTTTGATATGGGCTACATCAATTTCTCTGTATTCACCAAACTCACGCAAGCGCAGGTCAAATTCATTACCCGCGGCAAAACGAACCTGGTTTATCAAATGGATCATGCATTTGTCAAAACCGCCGCAGTACATGACTACCTGGTGTGGATTGGTCAGGATGAGAACCGGCAGCAGGTGCGCTTGGTCGAAGTTCTCTATCGCGGCAAATGGTATCGCTATCTGACCAATGAACTGGATTTCGAGAAATTGCCTACCGCTTATGTCGTCGCCTTGTATTGGCAACGTTGGCGGATTGAGGATGCTTACTCAATTGTCAAACGTTTGTTGGGGTTGGCCTACTTCTGGTGTGGCGCACAAAACGCAGTCGAAATGCAGGTTTGGGCTACCTGGTTGCTTTATGTGGTTTTGATTGACCTGACTGATGCTGTGGCAGAAGCTCTTAACCAACCTTTTGCTGCTGTTTCAATTGAAATGGTCTATCGCAGCCTCTATTTTTTTACGCAAGCTCATCACCGAGGTGAGGCCGATAATGTAGTAGATTTCCTGGTTGCCGATGCAAAACTACTCGGCATCCTAAAACGTAAACGGAAGGGTGAAAGCCCGTCGCCCTTAGATTTCATTCCATCTCTCTTGACAGGTCTGCCCTCACCTTAACTTGTGAGTGATGTCCTTAGCCGGGAACATAGCTTGTCAAAACCTTTTCTCGCTGCCTTATCTGCCGCCGGTGCCCTCAATGAATTGCCGCTTATTTTGCGCAAAATTTAGGTGTCAGCTTGCGGGGGTGCCTTACGGACTATTACACGATTTTTTCCCGGAGCGTTTCCAGGTTTTTTAATGGTAAGGCAGTAATATTTTTCGTTACGGGATAGGTTTCATTTCCCGGATAAATAACCCAAAGATGGTTTAGGGATAATTCGGAGGATGCAATGCGCATCGAAGGCGTTAAAGAAGGCGCTTCATTGAACTTGAATTCCATACCATATCGGTTGCCTTTGAACAGGAAGACCAGGTCGAGCTCAGCACCTGCATGTGTACCCCAAAAATAGGCAGCATTGGGACGTAAGATTTGAAGCGCCTGTTCCATTGCAAATCCCTCCCAGGAAGCCCCAATTTTGGGATGACCAAGTAGGCTGTGCATGTTGGGAATATCAAGAAGACTGTGGAATAAACCTGTATCCCGGAAATAGATTTTGGGAGATTTTACCTGTCGTTTCCCCAGGTTTTCAAACCAGGGTTGAAGCTGGCGAATCATGAAGGTCCCGGTCAGAATGTCGAGGTAGGAGCGGACTGTTTTATCTGAAAGCCCCATTGAACGACCAATTTCAGCGGCATTCCAGGTCTGGCCGTGATAATGAGCAAGCATGGTCCAGAATCGGCGCATGGTAATTGCCGGGAGATTAATTCCAAGCTGTGGGATATCGCGTTCTAAAAAGGTTCGGATAAAACCTTCACGCCAGGCCAGGCTGGCATCTTCTGAATCTGCCAGAAAAGAACGTGGGAAACCACCTCGCAACCAGAGTGATTTCCAGGCTTCTGCCCCTGTTTCAGAGAGGTCAAACCCCTGTAATTCAATAAATTCCAATCTACCGGCCAGCGTTTCAGATGCTGATCTGATAATTTCCGGAGACACACTACCCAGGATCAGGAAACGTGCCTGGTTTTCAGGGCGATCCACTAAAACACGCAATACTTGGAAAAGTTCTGGCAGTTCCTGAATTTCATCTAGAATAACCAGTCCATTCAGGCTTCCTAACATTAACTCGGGGTTCTGCAATCTGCGCCGGTCGGGAAGAGATTCGATATCAAAGAAGGTGGAAGGCTGCTGATCAGCGATCTGACGTGCCAGTGTGGTTTTCCCACATTGACGAGGTCCTAACAGGGCTGTCACAGGCGACCGCCTTAACGCCGTTTCCAATTGACTAAGGTAATTCTGTCTCTGGATCATATCTATATTATATACCTTGAAATCTCGGAGCGCAACTCCGATTTTTCAAGGTGTCTAGATCTGATTCAGAGAAAAATTCTCGTTTGAAGCGGGTAGGATGTGCCCTTGACACACTATCCTCCAAAACCCGACAAAAAGGTGTGTTCAGAATCGAACGCTCCTTTTCTTACGGTTTTCTATCCTGATGAATTGAAATTGCAACTATAAATGTTGCTAAGATACATACAGACCAGGTTAAAAGATGAAAAGCTTGTTGTCGAGTGATTATGGAAAAATTTATTAAGCTGATGACAACGGTAATTAATAAGAATGTAATTTGTGCAAACAATGATTTGAAATTCAGAAAACCATTATTTCTATAACTTCCGAGCAAAAAACTAATACCTTGTGGTAGTTTAATAAGATCTTTTGTCGGTTGCCCTTGCATGTTATGGGTATAAATGCCAAACAACCATACTAAATACACCGTAAATTAAGTTTCCTTGAATTTCAGATTGTCAGGCTGAACCTTAACATAATGAGAATTGAGCTTGGAACGAGCCGACTGCACAGAAAATTGCCAGTTAATCTTGATGCCTTGCGCTTTGCGTTGAGCTATCAGA
>JBGSJZ010000040.1:0-27141 GCA_041741455.1 Anaerolineaceae bacterium
TTTCATTTCAATCGAGCCACCGGGCTTATTCCCGATGGCTCTCTTCCTCAGTTTTTATGAAACACGTATTGCGTCACCAGATGCCTGCCGTAAACAGATTGTTATTTCAGAGACAGCACCTCGTTCAGCGATTCCAGCGCGTCCATCAAGTTCTCGACCGCCGGGCCAACCGCCAGCGGATCGCGCACTAACTCTGTTTCTGCGCTCTTCATCAGGTCGGCCAGTTCGGCGGCCATGTCCTTTTCATCGGATCCTTCCAAATACGGCAGAAATTCATCCAGGTACTTGCGGGTGAGTTGCAACTGATTGCGGACCACCACGTTGTTCTTCTTCTCAATTCCCAGGTTAGCCAATTCCAGGGAGCGCAGTGCCAGCGCCAGGCTGGCCCGGGCTTCGATCTTTGTCACGTTCGTCAGGACTTCATCATACTGGCCTTTTAACTCACTATAATCAGCCTGCTTCGTCTCCAATTCAGCAGAGGTGGTCTGCAACTCTGCGCTCCTTGCCTCCAATTGCTGCATGGTCGGCTGGTAGAGCAGGAAGTAGGCCAGCAGGAAACCTGCTGCGAACATCACCAGGCTGAGCGTCAGCAGGCGCAGGAAGGTGCGCATAAACCTGCCAAAGCGGCCATCCTCCTGAAGTGGTTCAATCGCAGGCGGCTGCGACGCCTTTTTAACCGGCTCGGCTGGCGGGATGAGCGGCGTTTCAACTGGTTTCACTTCTTCGGCGGGTAAAGGTTTTTGAGCCGACGGCACTTCAGGGAACAGATCTTCCACGGGTTTCTGGGTTTCTTCCGATGGAACGGAGGGGGTATCGCTCATGGATTTTCTCCTTTTCTTCAGGGTCTTTACAAGTATAAGGTTAGCCGGGAAGAATGGCAAGCATAACTCGACCATTGAATGGGTTGGATACGATATAATTATAAACCTATGGCAAACGAGACTGAGTTAAGTGAACGCGAACTGGAGATTCTGCGCCTGGTGGCGACGGGGGCCAGCAACAAGGAAATTGCTGCAAAATTATTCATCAGCCCAAATACCGTCAAAGTCCACCTGAGCAACATCTTCAGCAAGATCAACGTGGTTTCGCGCACCGAGGCCACCCTCTACGCCATCCGCAGCGGGTTGATCCCTGGTCATTCCGGTCCACAAACCCAGCCTGAGGTACTTCCAGAACCCAATCAAACTGCGACCATTGTAGAACCTCCAGTCGTCCCTGTCTTGCTTCCTGCCAGACGGCCGCGCTGGTTTTGGTACGCCATCGGTGGGGCAACCTTGCTGCTGGTACTGGCGGCTATCTGGTTTGGCAGCCAGTTGGTAACGCCTGCGCCACAACCAACCCCGGCTCCGGCACAGCAAGCCGGTTGGTTGACTGCCCAGGCGCTACCCGCCCCGCGCAGCCGGGCCGCAGCCGCTGTTTATGAAACTTCTGTCTATCTGATTGGCGGGCGCATGATCCAGGGCGTCAGTGCCGAAACCCTGCGTTATGATACCCTGGCCAACACCTGGCAGACCATGGCCGCCAAACCGGTGCCTGTGGAAGAAATTCAGGTAGCCACCCTCGGCGAAAAAATCTATGTACCAGGTGGAGTCATTGCCAGTGGAATGCCAAGCGCCGTTCTCGAAGTATATGACCCGCGCACCGACAGCTGGGAAAGCCGGGCGTCCCTGCCGGTTCCGATCAGCGGTTACGCCCTGGCTGCCCATGAGGGCCGGCTGTATTTGTTCGGCGGCTGGGACGGTCGGGGAATCTCCGACCGGGTCTTTGTGTATGATCCCCTGACAGATGAATGGCAAGAGCGCGCCCCGCTCAGCCAACCGCGACAGTATGCGGCCGCGGTTTCACTCAGTGGCAAGATCCTGTTGGCTGGCGGCCTGGGGAAAAACGGGGCGCTGGACCTGGTGGAAGCCTACTACCCGGAGCGCGAGCTGAGTGGCGAACCTGCCTGGGAGGAGAAACGCCCGCTGCCCCAGGCGCGCTATGCCTTCGGGCTGACGCCGCTCACCGGCCAGATCTACCTGGTCGGCGGGTTGGGACAAGCCCCAGAGATCCAAATGACCACCCTGAAATACCTGCCCCAGAACAACGCTTGGATTGAGACCGATGCACCACCGCAATCCGCCGGAGCCTTTCTGGCAGCAGTGGCGGTGGCTGAATTCAATTTGCTGCACCTGATCGGTGGCGAGGACGCCACAGCCCGGCCGTTGGATTTTCACCAGGTGTTTCAAGGCGTCTATACGGTCGTCATTCCGATTATCCAGGACAGTGGACCGTAATAAACGACTTTCTTTTCCAGTCAAAATCATCTACAATATCCATAGACAATTCCCGCTCCACCATCAACTCTGAAAGGATTGGATTCAGCATTGATGAACCCCGAAGCGCTCATCGAATCCTCCCGTCGAAACTGGTTTTTTATTGCCCGCGCCTGGGCCGTGCACTTATATACCAGCCTGGGGCTGATCTGCGCGTTTTATGCCTTTGCAGCCGTCCTTAACCACAATGCGCAATCCACATTTATCGCCCTGGCCATCGCCATGGTGATCGATGCCACAGATGGCACCCTGGCCCGCGCCTGGAAAGTCAAAGTCTGGGCGCCTACATTTGACGGGCGCAAGCTGGATGACATCATTGATTACATGACCTATGCATTTATCCCCCTGTTCTTCATATGGGAGTTTGGCATGGTCAGCCAGGCTGGATTGGTAGTACTTTTCATCTGTATGATCACAGCGGCTTATGGCTTTTGCAACGAATCCGCCAAAACCCGGGATGGCTACTTCACCGGTTTCCCAAATTTCTGGGACATGGTGGTTTTCTACCTGTTCCTGCTTAAGACCCCAACTTTTGTAAATGAAGTTGTTCTGCTGGTGTGCGCGGCCTCCATTTTCATCCCGGTTGGCTTTGTCAGCTACTCCACCCGGCACTTCCGCAAGCTGACCGTGGCTTTAAGCCTGCTGTACGGCGTTGCCTGCCTGATCCTGATCATCACCTTCCAAAACCCCAATCCATACATCCTGATTGGCTCGCTGGTGGTACCGTTGTATTACATCCTGGTTTCATTTTATTTGCACTTCAAGGTGCGCCAGCTGGATGCTTGAAGCCAGCGGGAGGTGAGAATGGGCGCGTATGATTTTTCCAACGATGAAAGTTTTAAGTCGGATGATTTTGATTTTACCCCCGGCGGCCGGCCACCGCGCTCGCCGTTGCCGTTCATCCTGGGTGGGGCGCTCATCCTGCTGTTGCTCGGAGTGATCGCCTATTCGCTGGTGCGTAACTCATTGGATCAGCGCAGATACCAGACCGCCCACAACGCCTACCAAGCCGGGGATTGTGCCAGCGCTCTGCCCGAATATGAGCAAATCATCTATGCCTTCCGCCTGGCGGATTTCGCTGGAAAAGCCCGCCTGGCCCGCCTGGAACGGGCTGAGTGCATCCCCTTCCAGCAGGCAGTGGAGGTTGAAAACAGCGATACCCCGGCTGCAGCCTTGTTAGCCTGGCGCGATTTTCAGCGGGATCATCCCGGCAGCGGTCTGCAATTCGCTGCTCACCAGCGAGTGAATGAGTTGTTTATGCGCTCCACTCCGCAGGCACTAGCCTCCAGAGAGAGCTGCGACTCTCTGAAAGACCTGCTGGCCAACAATGTCATACCCGACCTTGACATGAACCTGCCAACCCTGCTGTTTGGCTGTGGCTTGCTGGCCGAGGTTGAACAGGATTACCCACTGGCCGAGTATTATTATGAAACCGCCCTCAGCAACAACGCCGCCCATCCTTTGGCGCCGCAAATCAAAGGCGCCCTGGCCAGCCTGATCGTCCGGCAGGCTGAAGCTGCCGATGCCCCGAACCTGCCACCGCCGGTTCCCAGCGGTACCGTGCCTGCCGGATCAACCGTGGTCATTATCCAGAACGATTCGCCGGATGCCCTGCGCATCATCTTCAGCGGCCCACAGCCGTTGATTGAAGAACTACCGGCCTGCGCCGATTGTGTCGATTTCACCAGCGATCCGCCGGCCTGCCCGGAAAAAGGCCCAATCGGTACGTACACCCTGGCGCCAGGTGATTACGACGTGGTGGTGGAATCGATCGATGGCGAAAATGTCGAGCCGTTCAGCGGGCAGTGGCAATTGGAGGACGGGATCGAGTTCTACTCTTGCTTCTTCATAATTACTACCGCCGTGCCATAGGAAGAATCAACATTCCATATCCATGGCTGCCAAGCTGTCAAATTATGTTTCACTGGATAAGACAGCTTCTCCCTTCTCGCCTGGTAATGACGCCGGCTGCATCGTTGCAAGGATATCTGGATATTATTGCGAGCTCCCTTTGGGACGAAGCAGCCTCTCTCCAGACGTGGAGAATTGATTCCGAAGGGGATGTTTAGAGATCCCTTCGTCCGCAAGGATAGGTGTACGGATGATTGCATCAGCGCAACATCAGTCCGAAAAACCATACTGATGACTGATAGGATCACCACGTTTGTAGAAGCTTAATGAAATATACTTACTCCACATGAAGAAATTATTGGTCTCATTCCTGATCCTATCGCTCACCCTGGCCGGGTGTAATTTTCCCTACCCCAAACTGGAAGGTGAACCGATAGAAGCCCCCGGCCGCCCCAAGCCCAGTGCCACCCGGACGGCCAGCCCGACACCGACCGCCACCCATACCCCCACAGCCACCCTGACCCTGACGCCAACCGCCACTTCCACCCCTACCACGACACCCACCCCGGTCTGCGTGCAGGGAACAATCGAGCAGCACGAACTCGAAGTCACCGGCTTAAGTAAGCCACTGCGCTTCCAGGTCTACCTGCCGCCATGTTACTCCGCCACGCCGGAACAACCCTATCCAGTGCTTTACATGCTGCACGGCCAATCCTATGACGAAAACCAGTGGGATGATTTGGGCATGGACGAAGCTGCGGATGACATGATCAGCTCTGGAGAAATCGGCCCACTGATCATTGTCATGCCAGCCGAGGATAATTGGCTGGAGAATGCGATCAGCTCCAAATTCGGCCCGGCGCTGATCAACCAGCTCATCCCCTGGGTGGATGAGCACTACCCGACCTGCACTGAACGGACCTGCCGGGCGCTGGGTGGCCTGTCGCGTGGGGCAGCCTGGGCCATGCGACTGGGCAGTCTCCATCCAGAACTGTTTGGCATTTTGGGCGGCCACTCGCTGGCGCTGTTTGATGGCGATGTCAACTACTTGCCGGTCTTGTTGACCCAGATGGAAGAGGCGCAGCGCCCAAGAATTTACCTAGATATGGGCGAATCTGATCGCTGGAGGACATCCACCGAGGTGTTCGTGGCTAAGTTGGAATACCTCGAGATGAACCTGATTTACCTGGTGCAGTCGGGTGGGCATACAATCGAATACTGGCAAGAACATACCCCGGAATACCTACGCTGGTATGCCGAAGCGCTTTCTCAACCCTGAATCTATGATACACTGGCACTGCAATGGACGAGAAAAGTTTAATCACCCTGGAATTCCCCAAAATACTGGAACGGCTGGCTTCATTTGCCGCGTTCTCCGCTTCGGCCGAAATGGGCCGCTCCCTGCGGCCGACTGTTGACCTGGCGGAAGCCCGGGCTCAATTGGCCCGTACCACCGAGGCCCGCCGCCTGCTGGATATTTACGGCGAGGTGGGTGTCGGCGGGGCGCGTGACATCCGCCCGCTGGTGGACCTGGCCCGGCGCGGCGGCGTGCTGCAACCGGCCGAATTGTTGGAGGTCAAAAACACCCTGGTCTCCTCGCGCGAGCTGCACCGTACGCTAGAACGCCTGGGGGCAGACTTCCCGCAACTGGTCGAACTGGCCGGCCCCCTGCCGCCCCCGCCGGGTATCGTGGATGGCATCAGCAAGGCCATCTCCGAGCGGGCCGACGTAATGGATCACGCCTCGGATAAACTGGCCTCCATCCGGCGCGAGGTGAAAATAGCCCACGAGCGCTTGCTGACCCGCCTGGAGCGCATGGTCAATGACCCGCACACCGCCCCAATGTTGCAGGAGCCGATTATTACCCAGCGCAATGGGCGTTATGTCATCCCGTTGCGGGCGGATTTCAAGGGCAAGGTTCGCTCGATCGTGCATGATCAAAGCTCGACCGGCGCCACCCTGTTCGTTGAGCCGCTAGTGGTGGTGGAGATGAACAACCAGTGGCACGAACTGCAACTGGCTGAACGCGACGAGGTGCGGCGTATCCTGGCCGAGCTTTCAGCGCTGGTTGGCAAAGCTGCCGTGGAGCTGGAAGCCATGGTGCAAGCCCTGGCCGAAATTGACCTGGCCCTGATGTGTGCCAAGTACGCCGAAGACCTGCACGCCGCCGAACCGTTGCTGGAGGAAACCAGCCCCAAAGCCGAGCATCCCGGCAGCGTCATCCGGTTGTACCAGGCGCGCCACCCGCTGCTCGATCCGCAAACGGTGGTGCCGGTGGATGTGGTGCTGGATGAGCAAACCTTCGGGCTAGTCATTACGGGTCCCAACACCGGCGGCAAGACCGTGACATTGAAAACTGTCGGACTGCTGGTCTTAATGGCCCAGACCGGCCTGCACATCCCGGCTCAATCCGGCAGCGCTCTCAGCCTGTTCATGGATGTCTTCGCCGATATTGGCGATGAACAATCCATCGAGCAATCGCTTTCGACCTTCTCCGGGCATATTACCAACATCGTGCGCATTCTCAAACGCGCCCGGCCAAATACCCTGGTCATCTTTGATGAACTCGGCGCCGGGACGGATCCACAGGAAGGCGCCGCCCTGGCGCGCTCTCTGCTGGCCCACCTGGTCGAACAGCGCATTCCGTGCCTGGTGGCCACCCACTACCCGGAACTGAAGGCCTTTGCCCACGCCACCCCAGGTATCGTCAATGCCAGCATGGAGTTCGACGTCAAATCCTTGCGTCCAACCTACCACCTGACGGTCGGCCTGCCGGGGCGTTCCAACGCCCTGCTGATTGCCGAACGATTGGGCTTATCCAGGGAGATCATCACTGCCGCCCGCAGCACCATTGATCCGGACGAACTGCATGCCGAGGACCTACTAAATGAAATCCATCGCCAGCGCGACCTGGCCCGCCGTATGCGCGGCGATGCGGAACGGGCACGATACGAAGCTGAGGCACTGCGTCGTGAACTGACAACCCGCATGGAAAAAATCGAGGACGAGCGCCAGGCCGTCTTGAACCAGGCCAGGGCCGAGGCCGAACGCGAGGCGGAAACCCTGCGCGCCGAGTTGGACGAAATCCGGCGAGCGCTGGCACGGGCACGCCAGCCGCTGGAGGCGCTCAAACCGCTGACTGAAAAAGTAGAGGAAATCCAATCCGAGGTGCAATCCCCGGTGGCACGGCGCATGGCGCAGGAAACTCAGACGAGACCGCTGCGGCCGGGGGATAAAGTGAAGGTGCGCACACTGAAGATGGATGGAATCATCACTGCCCTGGGGGTGGAGGATGCCGAGGTGCAGGTGGGTAACCTGCGGGTGCGCGCCCGCCTGGCCGACCTGTTGCGCGGTGATGTTCCGGTGGAAGCCCCCGCCCCAACCTCACCTGCCCGAAAGATAGGCGCCACCAGCTTGCCGGAAACCGGCACCGGTACGCCTTTCCATCCCTCACCTGGCATGGAATTGGACCTGCGCGGCGAGCGGGCCGAGGATGCGCTGGATGCCCTGGACCGCTACCTGGAAAATGCCTACCTGGCCGGGCTGCCTTTTGTGCGCATCATCCACGGCAAGGGTACCGGCCGGCTGCGCCAGGTGCTCCGCGAGGCGTTGCGCAAGTCGCCACATGTCAAGCGGGCCGAGAGCGGCCAGGATAACGAGGGCGGTGACGGCGTCACCGTGGCCCACCTGGATGTGTAGGGTGGAGGGGTGAGATTGCTTCGGCAGCAACCACCTTGCAATGGCCTCATCAATTAAAAAGACCGAATGAACTTGTCCCCGCAAGTACGCTCGGTCTTTTTCAACGCCGTGGGGCCCTAGTTCCACAGCCACGTGTTTGGCGTTATATTTATATTGCATATTGTAATGATAAACGTTGCCAAAAGCGTGGACATTTAGCGTGGACAGAGATTCTTATGAAATTTGGTCCAGCAAAAGCCCCTGGAAATTCTCAAAATCTGGACGCAGATCCGGATGCTGGGTATTGGCATCCAGAAATTCAAGCGTGCTGCGGATGCTCTGCCGGGCCGATTCAGATACCGGCTGACCGGTGGCGCCGGCTAAGATTTTTTGCAGGGTGTAGTCAATCACCTTCAGCCAGGGGCTTTCCGCAGTCAGCGCATACTTGCTGAAGCGGGCGGCAACCGAGCAGGCCTCTTCCAGGTTTCCGGCTTTCAGGTGGGCAATCGCCAGGCCGTAATGAATGAATTCATCCACATCGCGGATTTCACAGGCCTGGATTTCCTGCCAGGCAAAATCGGCATCCGCCAATAGTTGCTCGGCTGGTAAGGCCAGAGCCAGGGCGCCAAGCCGGGAGGTAAGGGCGGGGTAATACACCATACCCACTCCGGCTGCTTTGGATTGTATTAAAACAATTTCAAAAAGTTTGACACTTTCCTCGTATTGCCCGGCCATCCCTAACACAATCGCCTGCTGGGCAATCAGTTCCAGCCGATCCTGCCCACCGTAAGCGACCGCTTCGCCCTGCTGTAAACATTCCAGGGAAGCCGGAAAATTCCAGAGAAAGCGGTGAATCTGCCCGCGTATTTGCCATTCCGAAGCCAACAAGTCTTCACAACGATGGTTGACAGCAATTGAATGGATGATCTGTAATTCGTTCCAGGTTTGATCCAAATAACCCCGTGATAGAAATATTAAAGCGCGAATCATATGCAAGTAACCCAGGTTGTGCCAGAATTGTTGCGGTTCGCTGACCTTCAGGCCTTCCTCGGTCAGGCGCAAGCTCTCGTTGTATTTAAATTGATAAAAAGCTGCCATGCTCAGGGACACGAGGGCGTTGCCTTCGGCAAATGCTGCCTGGATGCGTTGTGCATCCAACAAGGAGCGCCGGGCAATCTCTTCCGCCCGGACCGGTAACCCTTGCAGAGTGTAAATGACCGCCAGCAGTGATTCACTCAAACTGCGGATCTGGATGATTTGTGAATCGATAGCATTGGCGGTAAGTGAAATGGCCATCTCCAGGTCTTGCCGGGCTGTGTCAATTTGGGCAAGGATGGTGAAGATCGAACCCCGGGTATAGATTGCATTCACCCGTTCCTGCAAGTCGGGCAGGGTATCCAGCAGCAACACCGATTTATTGGCTGCTGTCAGCGCATCTTCCATCTGTCCCACCTGATGATAATATTGCGCCAATCCCGTTAAGGCCACGCCCATCATGATTCGGTTGCGTCGTTGCTCGCCCATGGCTAATAAGATTGAAAAAATGCGCTGGGCTTCTTTAAGATTGGTGGCCTGGTTGGTCAGGAAGCCCCAGGTCGAGTAGAGCAGCAGGACAGTCTCATCTGACAGGTTGCGCCTGTGGATTTTTACCAGGTTTTCAGCCCTCTGAAAAGCTTCTTCGGCTTCTTTCAGGGAAAACAAGCGCAAGGCATGGCGGGCAGCAGCCACCCAGGCAGAGACAGCAGCCGCTGGCTCGCCACCGGCCTCAAAATGGGCGGCGATGCGCGCCGAATTTGGATTATCATCGCCCAAGAAATCCTGCTGTAGCATGTAAGCCGCCCGCAAATGGAGCATGCGCCGGCGGGCCAGGCTGAGATCCAACAACAAAACTTCCCGAATTTTATCGTGGATAAAGGAATAAACCGAGTCGTCGCTGAGTGGCCGGATTAAATTGGTCTGTTCCAACTCCTCCAACGAGTTGTTTATCTGGGTTGCTGGCAATCCGGCAACCACCTCCACCTGGGCTAAGGTGAATTGGCCACCCAGGACGGCCGCGGCTGCCAAGACCTGGCGGGAGGTCGGGTTGAGCAAGTTAAGCCGGTTTCGCATCAGGTTGACCAATCCGCCGATCGAGATTTCCGTGTTAGGACCGTTGGGATGAATGGAGCAATGGAGCAGGCGGGCTTTCAACGATTCGATCACGTAAAGCGGATTGCCACCAGTATCCAATTTCAAACGCTTTAGAATCTCTTCTGGCAGGCTCTCTCCCAGGATGGAGCGGCTGATTTCCAGGATGTCGCCGGGGTTGAGCAAAGGGAGGTTGATTTTTTCGACCAGAACACCTCGACGGGGCTGTTCGAGGAATTCAATCAAATCCGGGGCGGCCGCGTCTATGCGCGAATTGATGATCAGGAAATTCGGGCTCTGGAAAAAGCCGTGCTCAAGCAGGTAATCCATTGCGGAGAGCGTGGCGCCATCACACCATTGGGCATCTTCCAGGATAACGGTCATCTGCTGTCGCTTGGAGAGCAGGTTAAGAAACTGAAAATAAGCTTCAAAGATCTGCGGCCGGGCTTCCCTGGGGTTGGTGGGTTGATTATGGCTCAGGTCCGGGAAAAGAACGGATAACTCTGGCAGCAGGGTGGCAAGTTGAGAGCGCCAGGGTTCAGCCAGGATTTGCCATTCTTCGTCTTGAACCCATTGGCGCAGACTAGTGATGAGGGTGTGAAATGGTAGATTGCGTTCATTTTCCTGGCAATCCAATAACATCAGTCGCGAAGCAGGGTCTTGCTGACGATAGAACTCGTAGGCCAGACGGGTCTTCCCGGCGCCCGATTCCCCAAGAATCATGGCTGCCCCCCCGCGGGCTTTTGCCTGGCGCAGGCGTTGCAATTCCTCAACCCGGCCAACCATTGGCACGCTCAGGCTGGCTGCTGGAGGCCATTCGATACGGCTTTGACCTGGTAATTTTGGCGGGGATTGAACTTTTTCACATAATTGGGCAAGGTTGGCCGGCAGGCCGCCTTCTTCTGAGTAAACCTGCCTGAGATAGTTGCAGTAGCTAGAAAATTCCCCCGGCCGGCCAATCTCTAACAATATGGTGAGGATTCGCTGATGCAGGTCGCTATTATCGGGATCCCTTTTTTCGGCTTTGTCCAGCCATTGGAAAGCTGCCTGCAAGTCGCCGGAGGCGGAGGCATGGTCAGCCAGGCGCAACAGGCAGAATTGGTAACCGACGTCCACAATATGGCTGGTTTCACTCACCCATTCTTCATAAGCATGCGAGTCAGGCCAGGTAAAGCCAGTCAGCATTGCTGGTTCGCGCCATAAATCCACCACCTGCATCAGATTCTGATGGATGGTGGCTGGAAGGGGTTCATTGCGGGGCACCCCCCCGGCTGATCGGCGGTTTTCGTTCAACAGAGCCTGGAACTCCCGCACATCCACCCAAACGCGGCTGGCGTCCAGGCCAACCTGCTCCCGATCTGCCAGGATGATTTCAGGGTCCGGTAGATCTGCCCGTAATTTACTCAGGATCTCACGCAGCCGCCGACGATCCTCGTGATCCCTGGAACCAGGCCAAAGCAGCAGGCATAACTCATCGCGCTGGATGGGTTGGTTGTGGCCAGCCAGGTAATATAACAAGGCACGCGGCAATTTTCGCTGAATATGGATGTCTTTTCCGTCCCACTTGACGGCTGGTACTCCCAGCAGGTGAATGGCTAATAGATGGTCATTCATTGAGATATTCTACCCAGAAAAAGCGACTTTGAATATAGGTTTTACACGATCAAGCAGGGGACAGGAACAAAAGACCCGGCGCACCTGTCCCCACAAGTACATTCGGTCTTTCTGTGCGTCGCAAAACCCAAACCCACAGCCCGGATGGTATCTTCATGTAATCGCACCATAAAGAATAATGTTGCCAAAAACGTGGACAGGCGACACGGACAGGCAGATTCAGGCAAGTTTTTCCAATACTTTCGCCTGAAATTGCTCAATTAGTGGGCGCAACTCAGGCTGCTGAGCATGGCTATTCAGGTGTTGCAGCCTCTCTCTCAGCCGGGAGCAAATTTCTGGGTCAAACGGTTGCCTGGTGAGGGTTGCTATTTGCTGCTGCAAATCCAGGTTATTAAAATCGAGCCAGGCTATGTCGGATCGGGAAGCCTCCTGGTTAAATAGGTTGGCGTAGGATAGCCCACGTTCCAGGTCGCCAGCTTTCAAAAATGCTTTGGCACGACTTAAATTCAGCAGAATGGATAATGGAGCGATTTCTAAGTTCTGTACTTCTTTTTCCAGTTGATCAGCTTCAAGCAAAGTCAGTTCGGTTGGTTGGAAGCTGGACCGGGAGACCAACCAGTTGCAGGCTGCCCGGTAATGGACCAGCCCTAATCCGATTTTTCGAGTAGTGGATAAAACCTGCTCGTAGTGATTACGACCTTCTTCCAACCGTCCTAGCTCAACTAGCGCTCTTGCCAGTTGAGCCTGGTTTTCAAGAGCCATGTGAAAATCGATGGCTGCAGCCTGGCCCTGCTGGTAACATTCAATTGCCGGCAGGAGATTTCCCGGATAGCGCTGGAGGTTACCTCGGATCAACCAGACGGCAGCAAGCAAATCCATGACCCCATATTCATCAGCGATTTTTTGGATTAACTGGGTTTCCATCCAGGCAGTGTCCAGATCGCCGGTGGTCATGAATAGAAAACTTTTTATAATGTGCAGGTAGCCAATATTGCGCCAGTAATGTAATGGTTCGCTAAGGTGCAGTCCTTCGTCAATAAACCGATTGCACTCCGAAAATTTCCCCTGGTAGTAAGTTGCCGTCGTCAGTGCAGCCAAGGCGGAGCTTTCGGCATATAGGGAATTTATCCGCTGGGCATCCTGGCGGGCCTGCAGCCCCATTTTCTCACCCTTGGCTGGATATCCGGTCAAGGTGTAGAGAGTGGCTAGCACCATCTCATTCAGGCTGCGCGAGCGAATGGTCTGGCGGTCAGTGGCATGGGCGCTAATCTCAATGGCTGCCTCCAGGTCCTGGCGGGCTGAAGGAAAGTCTGCCAAGGTGATGGAAATCGATGCTCGGCCATACAGGGCATCCACCCGTTCCTGGATATTGGGCAGGGTATCCAGCAGGAGGACCGATCGATTGGCAGCTTCCCGGGCAGAATCCAACCGCCCGATATTCAGATAGTGATTGGCCAACCCACGCTGGGCCACCCCCATCATCAGGCGGTTGCGGCGCTGTTCACCATAGCGGAAGAGCGGTGAAAACACACTCAACATTCCTTCGATATTGTTGGATTCGATCATACCGTTGCCCCAGACGTAATACAAATGGTAGATGGCTTCATCGGAGAGGGTATGTTCGTATGTTTTAACGATTCGTTCAGCCCGCTGAAAGGCGGCCTCGGCTTCTGGCTTGGAGAACAGATGCCAGGCATGGATGGCAGCTTCCACCCAGGCATAGATGGCTCGCGCCGGTTCACCGCCCGCTTCAAAATGGTTGGCGATGCGGGCTGCGTTGGGATTATCCAGTGATGGAGAATTTTGCTGCAAGACAGAAGCGACTCGCAGATGGTACATTCGCCGGCGGGCTACGGTCAGGTCCATCAACAAGACTTCGCGGATTTTATCATGAATGAAGCTGTAAGCCGTTCCATCCGGTAGTGGATGGATCAACTGGGCGCGCTCCAGGTTTTCCAGCGCGACCGTGACAACCCCAGTCGAAAGTTCGGCCACGGTTTCCACTTCGTCCGGCCTGAATGGAGAACCCAATATGGCGGCTACCGAAACTACCTGGCGGTCTGCAGAGTTCAAGATGTTCAGCCGGTCACGCATCAGGCTGAGCAAACTACCGGATAACGGGGAATTGGCGCCAGTGGATTCAGGAAATTGCGTTCGATGGTAACTCCAGTTGCGCAGCCATTCCAGCACATACAATGGATTGCCACCTGTATCCAACACCAGTCGGTTCAACTGTTCCTCGTTGAGGGTTTCTCCAAGAACAGATTGGCTGAATTCCAGGATATGTACTCGTTCCAGCAGCGGAAGGCGGATGAGCTCGATGGTAGTGCTTTTTATTTGGTTGGATAAAACAGCATCCAATTCCGGGTTACTATCTTCCAACCGGGAATTGATGATGAGGAAATTCGGATGACTGAAAAGCCCACGCCCGGCCAGGTAGGCAAGAGCAGCAATGGTCGCACTGTCTGCCCACTGGGCATCGTCCAGCACCACCAGCAAGCGTTCATCTTTTTGCATCAGGCTCGCAAACTGATAAAGCGTCTCAAAAATTTGCGTACGGGTTTCATCCAGGCCGTATTTGTGCGAAAGGGACGGTTCCGAAAGCGAAGTCTGCAGTTCTGGCAGTAAGATGGAAAGATTAGCCCGCCAGGTTGAATTGAGTAATTGCCACTCTTCCACTTTAATTTGCTGGCGCAAACCCGAAGTGATCGGGTGAAATGGCAGGGAACGATAATTTTCCTGACAACTCAACACAAACAACCTCGGGGCGGGTTCCAATGAACGAAAGAACTCATAACTCAGCCGGGTTTTTCCGGCCCCGGCTTCGCCCAGGAGAGCTGCCACACCACCGCGTTGATATGCCTGGCGCAACTGTTTGATTTGTTTGGTCCGTCCAAACATTGGATGGAGCGGCGCCGGGAGCGGATAGTTGTGTTGAACGCCCTGGGATTGCAGCTTGGTGCACATCTGGGCAATCATGGCTGGCATGCTGCCCTCATCCTCATACAATTGACGCAAATAATTACAGTAACTGGTAATTTCGTTCTTCAGCCCCAGGCCGGCCAGGGTATTCAGGATGCGGTAATGTAAATCGCTGTTGTGTTCATCGTTTTCTGCTGCCAGCCGCAGCCAGTGGAGGGCATCCTGCAGGTCGCTGGTTGCAACCGCATGATCAGCCAGGCGGATCAGGACAAACTGACGGCTGAAATCCATCATCTGATTCGTTTCATCCACCCATTGATCGAAATCAACCGAATCAGGCCAATCAAATCCAGATAACAGGCGCGGACCGCGCCACAAGAGAACAGCTTTGCTTAAAGCTTGATAGACTGAGAATGGTAAGGGCTCGTTGCGTGCTACAAGACTGGCGATCTTGCGATTTTCGTAGATTAATTTCCGAAATTCCAGCAGGTCGACCATGACGCGGTTGGGATCCAGACTGATCTGATCATTACTGACAATGACGACATCCGGATCCGGCAAGTCGGCGCGCAGCTTGCTCAAGATCTCGCGCAGGCGCCGCCGCCCAACCTCGGCGGATGCATCCGGCCAGAACAAGAGACACAAATCCATCCGGCTGATCGCCTGTGGGTGGCCAGCTAAATAATACAATAAGGCGCGTGGAACCTTCCGCTGGATGTGGACAACTTGTTCCCCCCACTTCACCACCGGCGACCCCATGATCAGCACGGAAAGTCTCGGATCATTCAATCTCATGATTGTAACCAGAAATCTGTACTTTTACCACAAGCAAAGCGGATGAATTTCCACCGGCTTGACTTTCTTTGGCGGTGGGCGTACAATTCTCTCAATCGAATAATTGTCAACTGGGTGCCGCCTCCCCCGGATGGGATGGCTTAATGGCGAAGCCGGTGCAAGTCCGGCACTGTTCCCGCAACTGTAAGGAGTGCTCTGCTCCAAGTCAGGTCGCCCGCCCCGTTGACGTTCCCCACACCGCGAGGAAAGGAGGTGGATTTGGAACAGGTACCTGGTATCACCTGAACCCCGCCTCCCTGTCAGCATTGACAGGGATTTTTGTTTGAACTTTCCGCCCAGGACACAGATTTTAGAAATTTTGAAAATTTCTAAAATCTGAAAAAACTTTGCGCTATTCGTAATACCTTTTTTCAGATCATCAACAGGAGAAATCTTCCACATGAAACGCATCACAACCAGTTTATTGATATTTGTAATTTTCAGCCTGATTTTAACTGCCTGCATTCCTCCCGCGGGTGAACCGTCTGCCGGGGTAGTTGAGTTGACCGATGGCCTCGGCCGGCAGGTGGCACTGGAAGCCCCGGCGCAGAAAATTGTCTCGCTCTCACCATCCATCACCGAAACCCTGTATGCCATTGGCGCTGGCAGCCAGTTGATTGGCCGGGATGAGTTCTCCGATTACCCCAGCGAAGCCAAAGCCCTGCCCTCGGTCGGCGGCTCGTTCGGTGACTATAACTACGAAGTTATCGCCAGCTTGCAACCCGACCTGGTGCTTGCTGCGGAAATCAACACCCCGGAGCAGGTGCAGGCCCTGGAAAACCTGGGTTTGAAGATTTACTATCTCTCCAACCCGACTGACCTGGAGAGCATGTACAGCATGCTTGGGATCCTGGCCCAACTGACCGGCCGGCAGGCGGAAACCGATGCCCTGGTGGCTGATTTACGCAGCCGGGTCCAAGCAGTGGACGAGAAATTGGCCGGTGTGACCGAACAGCCGTTGGTCTTTTACGAACTGGATGCCAGTGAACCCGCCAAGCCCTGGACAGCCGGCGCCGGCACCTTCCTCGACCTGCTAATCACACAGGCTGGCGGGCGCAATGTTGGCGCGTCCCTCGGCTCGGCCTGGGCGCAAATCAGCCAGGAAGAGTTGCTCATTCAGAATCCACAGATCATCCTGCTGGGGGATGCCGCCTACGGCGTGACAGCCGAGAGCGTGGCAGCCCGCCCCGGTTGGGATGCCCTGTCCGCTGTGCAATCCAGCCAGATTTTCGCCTTCGATGATAACCTGGTCAGCCGCCCCGGCCCGCGCCTGGTGGACGGACTGGAAGCCTTGGCTGCCATCCTACATCCGGAATTGTTCAAATAAATGGGAAATTCCGATGGCTCCGGTCTTCGCGAAGCCACTAAGCGCAATCCGATAACCCAACAGGGAGCATTAAATTGAAGCCAAATCCTGCCCGCCCCTACTGGATCACTACCTTGCTGCTGGCGCTGGGCCTTGTGCTCAGCCTGGCAGTGGGCAGTGTTTTCCTGTCCCCGGCCATGCTCTGGGACGCCCTGCGTAGCCGGCTGGGCGGGCTGGATTTGGGACCCGAGGTGCGCACTGCCGCCGCCATCCTGCTCGACCTGCGGTTGCCGCGCACCCTGCTGGTCGCCCTGACCGGGGCAGCCCTGAGCGGCAGCGGAGCGGCCTACCAGGGCCTGTTCCGTAACCCGCTGGCCGACCCATATTTGATCGGTGTGGCCTCCGGAGCCGGGCTGGGTGCGGTGGCCGCAATGAGCTTGCGCTGGCCGTATACTACGATTGGGCTGCTGGCCATTCCGATGGCAGCCTTTGGCGGGGCAGTGTTATCTGTGTTGATCGTCTACCAACTGGCGCGGGTCGGCAAGGCCATTCCAGCTTCCAACCTGATCCTGGCCGGGGTGGCCATCAGTTCGTTGGCCACTGCCCTGACCTCCTTCCTGATGCTAAGTGGCGAAGGTGAAGTTCGCCGGGCGTTGGTCTGGATGTTAGGCGGAGCGTCCATGAGTGGGTGGGGACCGGTGCTGGGAGTGCTACCCTATGTCGGTATTGGCTTAACCGTGCTGATCCTGACTGGCCATTCTCTAAACGTGCTGCAGGTGGGTGATGAGCAGGCCCGCCAGTTGGGCTTGCCAGTCGAACGCGCCCGCCGTATCATCCTGGCTGCAGCCTCGCTTACCACGGCCGCAGCGGTGGCCTTCAGTGGCATCATCGGTTTTGTCGGCCTGATCGTGCCTCACATTATCCGCCTGATCTGGGGCGGCGATTACCGCCGCCTGCTGCCGCTGGCAATGATCGGCGGGGCAGCCCTGCTGTTGTTTGCAGATATTGTCGCCCGGGTCCTGCTGGCCCCGCAGGAGGTGCCACTCGGCATCATCACTGCTCTGCTGGGAGCGCCATTTTTCCTGTGGGTGCTGCGCCGTTCGCGCCAGCAGAATTTGTGGTAGGTGCATGATGCTGGATGTGCAATCGATTAGCGTCAATTACGATCAGCGCCGGGCCTTGCGGGAGGTCTCCTTCCAGCTTCAGCCAGGGGAAATCCTGGGTATCATCGGCCCGAATGGAGCGGGTAAAACCACCCTGGTGCGCGCCCTGAGTGGTGTGCTGTCGCTGGCAGCAGGTCACATCACGGTGGAAGGACGTGACCTGGGTCGGATGAGCGAAATGGAGCGCGCCCAGCAGATGGCTGTGGTGCCGCAGGCCCGCAACCTGCCAGGCGCCTTCACTGTCTGGGAGATGGTGCTGCTCGGGCGCACCCCACACCTGGGCTGGCTTGGGTCACTCTCACCGCGGGATGAAGAGATTGCCCACCAGGCCATGCTGCGGACGGATACGCTGGAATTGGCCGAACGACGCATCGGTGAGCTTTCCGGTGGCGAACAGCAGCGGGTGCTGATGGCCCGAGCGCTGGCACAATCTGCACCGATTTTATTGATGGATGAGCCCACCACCCATTTGGATCTGCAATACCAGGTAGCTCTGATGGATTTGACCCGCTCGCTGGTCGAGCGGGAGAAACTGGCTGTGCTGGTCTGCCTGCATGACCTGAACCTGGTGGCACGCTATGCCCACCGGGTGGCCTTGCTGGTGGGCGGCGTTTTGCAGGCCATTGGCACACCTGCCGAAGTGCTGACCGCCGAACGGCTCAGCCAGGTCTACCATGTGCCACTGCAAGCTATCCCCGTCCCCGGTGGTCCGCCGGTGATCGTTCCAGAATAACAACCCTACGACTGACGTCATTACTACAATATTATTAGTATTATCGTAACGATGTCAGTCGTTCTTGAGGAGTAAGACACAATTTTTAGACACCTTAGTAACGACGTCAGTCGTTTTCGAAGAATAAGGCAACCATATACTGGCAAATTAGCGGTACAATCAACCCCATGATTAAAGTTCGCCTGTTTGCCACCTTCCGCCTACTGGCGGGCATCAAAAGCCTGGAGTTGGACCTGCCGGTGGATGCCAGTGTGCAAGATGCGGTGCAGGCAATCGTGGAGCAAATCCCGGTACTGCGCCCGCATTGGCTGGACGAACGCGGGGAACTGCATGCGCATGTCCACATCCTGCTAGGCGGGGAGGATATAGCCACCTTGCCGGAAGGGCTGCAAACGCCATTGCCGCTAGATGCCGGCCTGGATTTCTTCCCTCCAGTGGCCGGGGGCTAAGCTACTTGCATTCCAATTTACTTTATGTTATATTAATCGAAACTCAGGCCGTCCGGGCAGTTGCAATGAAGTAAATCGCTCCTTTGGGGGTGGTTTTTCGTCATTTAATGCCATTGTTTTCTCGTTTATCACCGAATGCCTGATTTCACCACCACTTCAACTCATCACTTATTCTAAAGGATTGGACTCATGGCAACCACATTCCTGACTCATGAAGGTTTTCTGAAACTCCAGCAGGAGTTGGAAAATTTGCGCACTGAAAAGCGTAATGAAGTTGCTCTGCGCCTGCATGAAGCGATGGAGGGCGGGGAACTCATTGAAAATGCCGAATATGAGGCTGCCAAAAACGAGCAGGCCTTTCTGGAAGGGCGGATTAAAGAGCTGGAAATGATTCTGGCCAGCGCCCGGGTGATCGATGAATCTGCGGTGCTGACGGATATGGTCCAGGTGGGCACCACGGTTACCATCCAGGAAGAAGGCTTGGAACCTGAGACCTACACCATCGTTGGCGCGGCCGAAGCCAACCCGGCTGGCGGCATGATCTCCAACGAATCACCGCTGGGTAAAGCCCTGCTGAACAAGAAGGTGGACGACCAGGTGCAGGTGGATGCACCCGGCGGGGTGTTTGTCGTGACCATCCTCAAGGTGGAATGACTCAGATGAAAGCAATCAGCCCCGCCCGGTACCAGCGGCCGGGGCTTTTTTAATGAAGATAAAGGAAAATCTGATGGAACTTTCTGATCTTGAAAAAATTCGTGTCCAAAAATTGCAGGCCATGCGTCAGCGGGGCGTGGAGCCTTACCCAACCCGCACCAACCCAACTCACTCCGTCCAGCAGGCTGTGGATGCTTTCCTGAAGTCGGAAACCGAGGGCGGCGAAGCCGTGCAGGTCACCCTGGCTGGCCGATTGCGCTCACTACGCCCGATGGGCAAGGTCAGTTTTGGGCATATCGAAGATGGCAGCGGCAAGGTGCAGTTGTTCTTCCGCCTGAACGAGGTGGGCGAGGAAGGTATGCAGACCCTGCGCGAGGATTACGACCTGGGCGATTTTCTCGAGGCCAGCGGCGTGATGTTCCGCACCCGCACTGGTGAAATTTCGCTGCACGTCCACACCTTCCTTATGCTGGCCAAAAGCATCACCCCGTTGCCGGCCGCCAAGGATGAGGTGGTGGACGGCGTGACCATCCGCCATGCAGGCCTGACCGATCCCGAAACCCGCTACCGCCAGCGCTATGCTGACCTGGCTGTCAACCCGGAAGTGCGCCAGATTTTCATCACTCGCGCCCGCACGGTGACCGCCCTGCGCCGCTTTTTAGATGAGCGCGGCTTCCTGGAAGTGGAAACCCCCATCCTGCAGCCGATCTACGGCGGCGCGGCTGCCCGGCCGTTCATCACCCACCACAACGAATTAAACCAGGACCTCTACCTGCGGATTTCGTTTGAACTCTACCTGAAACGCCTGCTGGTTGGCATGCTCGACCGGGTGTACGAGATCGGGCGGGATTTCCGCAACGAGGGTGTTTCCTACAAGCACAACCCGGAATTCACCCAACTGGAGTTCTACATGGCCTATGCCGACTACCAGAAGGTGATGGCCCTGACCGAGGAAATGATTGTCTATGTCTGCGATACCGTGCTGGGAACGCGCATCCTGCACTTTGATGGGCATGAGATTGATGTCAACCCGCCCTGGCGCAGGGTGGAACTCCGCCAGGGATTGATTGATACCACCGGCATCGATATCCAGGCCTACCCGGATGCCGACGGCCTGGCGGAAGCCATGCGCGCCCGCAACATCCCGGCTAAACCTGGCTCACCACGGGGCAAGTTAATTGATGCACTGCTGGGCGACTACCTGGAACCGACCTTTATCCAGCCCACTTTTCTGTACAACTACCCGCGGGATATCTCCCCCTTGGCTAAAAACATGCCTGGCGACCCGACCACGGTTGAGCGCTTTGAAGGCTTCATCGGCGGGATGGAATTGTGCAACGCCTTCACCGAGCTGAACGACCCATTGGAGCAGGAAGCCCGCTTTTTGGAGATGGGTCGCGCCTATGCGGAGGACGATGATGAACGCCACCCGATGGATGATGATTACCTGCAGGCCATGTCTTATGGCATGCCGCCGAATGGCGGCTTTGGCTTGGGCATCGACCGGCTGATGATGCTGCTAACCAACCAGCGCTCCATCCGCGAGGTGCTGCTCTTCCCGCCCATGCGCACCCGCGAGGAAGAATGATTTCAAAAGCCTCCACCGGCGATTCTCAGGTTGGAGGCTTTCGATATCAGTTATACTTATGCAAATAATGGATCGAGAGGAACCTAAGAGAATAAAATATTTTCCTCAGTGATCTCTGTGGCTCTGTGGTTATAAGTCTAAAAAACAATTTAGGGGAGGTGGCTTATGTTTCGTGATTTAGTTCTCAAAAACCGTTCCTACCGCCGATTTGATACCAGCCAGCCGATGGACCGGCAAACGTTGGTGCACCTGGTTGACCTGGCGCGCTTCATCCCCTCTGGCCGGAATTTACAGCCATTGAAATATTTGATCGCTTACACCCCGGAGCGCAACCATTTGATCTTTGCCTGCCTGAGTTGGGCTGGTTACTTAAAGGATTGGGGCGGTCCGACCGAACAAGAACGTCCGACCGGTTACATCGTGATCCTGGGAGATAAGCGCCTTTCCACCAGCTTTGGCATTGATCCGGGAATTGCCGCTCAAACTATTTTGCTGGGCGCAGTGGAGCGCGGTCTGGGCGGCTGTATGATTGGTTCCATTAACCGCCCACTCTTGGCTTCATCCCTGGGCATCTCAGAAAACCTGGAGGTTCTGCTGGTTCTTGCTCTTGGCAAGCCGGTGGAACAGGTGGTGCTGGAACCGGTGGACGAGGATGGCAATATCCGTTACTACCGCGACGAGGCCGGTACACACCATGTGCCGAAGCGTGGTTTGAATGAAGTATTAATCGAATAGTTGGAGGGAATCCATGACGCAATTTCCGCAGGATTTTTTTTGGGGCAGTGCCACTTCATCCTACCAGATTGAGGGTGCGGTTCTTGAAGATGGCCGGGGGCCGTCCATCTGGGATATGATGTGCCGCAAACCGGGCAAGGTTTTTGAGGGGCACACTGGCGCAGTGGCCTGTGACCATTATCACCGCTTCCGCGAGGATGTGGGGATGATGAAACAACTCGGCCTGCAAGCCTATCGCTTCTCAATCGCCTGGCCGCGCGTTTTACCGCATGGCACCGGCGAGGTCAACCCGGCCGGCCTGGATTTCTACGATCAACTGGTCGATGAACTGTTGGCAGCCGGCATCACCCCATGGGCCACACTCTACCACTGGGACCTGCCGCTGGAGTTGTACTACCGCGGCGGCTGGCTCAACCAATACAGCCCGGAGTGGTTTGCCGAATACGCTGAATTGATGGGAAAGCGCCTGGGTGACCGCGTCAAGCACTGGATGACCCTCAATGAGCCGGCCTGCACCATCAGCCTGGGGATGGAAACTGGGATGCATGCTCCGGGCGACCAGCTAGCATTTCCTGAAGTAGTACGGGCAGCCTTTTACCTAATGAAAGCCCATGGCCGGGCGGTCCAGGCGCTGCGGGCGACCGTAACAGGGGCGCAAATCGGTTTGGTGCAGGTTAGTGACAGCTTCTTCCCGGCCAGCAACAGTCCAGAGGATGTAGAAGCTGCCAAGCAGATGACCTTTTCCGCTGCCGATGGCAGCTTTTGGAAGAACACCTTCTGGCTGGAACCCATGCTGCAAGGCCATTTCCCACAGGATTGGTTGGAAAATCACGCCCAAACCCTGGAAGGGCTGAACCTGGAAGACCTGAAGCTCATCCACCAGCCGCTGGATTTCCTGGGTGTGAATAACTATCATAGCCAGATGGTGCGTGCCGGGAAAAACGGCCCAGAGAAGGTGGAATTCACTCCAGGTTGCCCGAGAACTTTATACAACTGGCCGGTTACACCCGAATCGCTCTACTGGAATCCCAAGTTCATCTGGGAGCGCTATGGATTGCCGATTGTGATCACCGAAAACGGCCTCTCTAATCAGGATTGGGTCAGCATGGATGGCAAAGTTCACGATCCGCAGCGGATCGATTTCACCCGCCGTTATCTCATCCAGTTGCGCCGGGCCGCGCGCGAAGGGGTGGGCTTGCTGGGATATTTCCACTGGTCGCTGATGGATAACTTCGAGTGGGCCGAAGGTTACCGACAGCGCTTTGGTATGGTTTATGTGGACTACCAAACCCTTGAGCGCATCCCCAAGGATTCGGCCCGCTGGTACAGCAAGGTGATTGCCAGCAACGGAGCCCATCTCGACCGGAGAGACTGACCAACCAGGGCTAAAAGTATTAAATTTTTGCTGTACAACCATTGAGCAAATCATTGGCTGGAATTAGTATTGATTGCTCTTCGTTCTGACAAGGTTAATTTTGACCGCGCACTTAAATGCATTTGCCTTGCCACTTATTTTGATAAGTGCTTCTCGAATAGCATAATTACAAAATCCTTTGGCTTCCATATTTAATTTAAGGAGATCATGAAACGACTTACCATTGCACAATCATTGATTTGTAAACGCCTTTTTGTCGCTTTTCTTTTGGTTTTGTTGTTTCTCCAACCAGCGGTAGCGCATGGACAAGCTGACAAAGGGTCAACTAATATTATTAGCCCTGCCGGCAGCGTTGCCTTCGGAACCTACGTGACTGTATTACCTAATGGCAATTTTGTAATCGTTGACCCGTCCTATACTCAGTCATCGAATACTAATCTCGGCGCCGTGCACCTGTACAATGGGGCCACAAAAACCCTGATCAGCACATTAATTGGCAGCCATCCAGATGACTATGTCGGCATTAATGGCGTCACTGTTTTGCAGGATGGAAATTTCTTGGTTAAAAGTCCCAATTGGAAAAATGGTGCTGCGGCCAATGCCGGCGCAGTCACTTGGTGTAGCGCAGTCAGCGGATGTCCAGCCACCATCTCAGCCTCCAACAGCCTGATCGGCACGCAATTGAACGACCTGGTTGGCTATAATACCCAAACTATAGAAGTAAGCAATATTTACATTGTCCAAAGCCCCTATTGGAACAACGGTACCGCCAACAGCGCTGGTGCAATCACTTTTTGCCGCACCAATCAAGTTTGCAACGGTGCTGTGTCCTCCTCCAACAGCCTGGTGGGCAGCACAACCAATGATAAAGTAGGTGATTCATCGATTTACCATTTACCAGGCGATGCTTTTATTATCCGCACACAATGGGTGAGTAATGGTGGAGCCTTGAATGCGGGTGCGGTGCGCTTTTGCAGTGCACTCGAAAATTGTTCTGGTAGCATCTCTGTCAGCAATAGCCTGATCGGTACCACCACGAATGATAGAATTGGCGACCAAATCACCGTGCTAAGTGATGGTGATTACATTGTGCGCAGTCCCCTTTGGGATAATGGCACAATGGTAGATGCCGGCGCCGTTTCCTATTGTAGTGGCACAAGCGGTTGTTTCGGCGGGATCTCCACTGTTAATAGTCTGCTAGGTGAACATACTAACGATCAAGTAGGTAGCAACAGTCTGCCTTTGAATAATGGAGGTTATGCTCTCCTCAGTCCAAATTGGGATCGCGGCTCAACTGTCGATGCTGGCGCTGCCACCTGGTGTTCTACCAATGGTTGTACAGGTTATATCACCGAAAGTAATTCAGTCGTTGGCAGCAGCGTCAATGATAAGGTTGGCTATAACGGGATAAAACTCTCCAGCACTGGCGATTACCTGATTCTGAGTCCGTTTTGGGATGATGAAGGTACAGCAGATGTTGGTGCTGCAACCTGGTGTGACGATACTACTGGACGACAGGGCGAAATCAGCTCCACAAACAGTCTGGTAGGCAGCCAGGCTGGTGATGGCATAGGCTTGCAAGCAATAGCTTCTTTTGATGTCAATAATTATATGGTCATGTGGCCAAACTGGGACCTAAGCGGTACCGCCAATGTTGGCGCAGTGCAATGGTGCTCGGCTAACAGCGGTTGTGTGGGCGAGGTTTCGTCAATCAGCAGTTTGGTAGGCAGCAACACCAATGATCAGGTTGGCATATTCGTCTCAGAAATGGGCGCAGGGCGTTATGTGATTAACAGCTACAATTGGAGTGGAACTGCCACCGGTGCAGGAGCCGTTACCTTATGCAATCAAATGAATGGTTGTCCTGGAATTGTCTCTTCTTCGAATAGCCTGGTGGGTAGTACTGCAGGGGATCATGTGGGTCTTGGTTCCCTGAATTGGAATGCTAATGGCGATGTATTAATCAGTCATAACACCTGGCACTACGGTGGAGCAGCCTCAGCCGGAGCAATTACATATTGCAAAAGCTCCTCCACGTGTGTCGGAACAGTATCGATTTCCAATAGCCTGGTCGGCACACAGGAAAATGACGGGGTGGGCAAAGATTTTCGTTTCCTATCCAACGGTAATTACATTGTCGCTTCGACGGATTGGCATGGGGTTGGCGCTGTTACTTTGTGTAGTGGCACCAGTGGCTGTACCGGTCCAGTCAGTGCTGCCAACAGCCTGACAGGCAGCAACCCGAATGATCAAATTGGCTATAACATTCTCGAATTGTCCAACGGCAACTATGTTGTTGTAAGTCCCCATTGGAACAACGGTGCGATCGAAGATGCTGGAGCGGCAACCTGGTGCAGTGCTACCAGCGGTTGCCAGGGAGCTGTCTCCTCCACTAACAGCCTGGTAGGGTCCAGTCTGTCCGATGGTGAAAACCTGTCAGTTGATACCTTGGATAACCAGGATTATTTGGTGTTTTATCCATTTTGGGATGCCGGGGGCACTGTGGACGTTGGCCGGCTGGCTTGGTGTGCTGGAAACAACGGATGCAGCGGCCCAATTGCCAATTTTCCGCGTAGCGTTGGCGGTGTCAATGCTGATGGAGGCTGGCAAATTAGGTATGCGTATGACTCGATCAATAACCAATTAGTGGTTGGCCGCCCGATGGATAACATTGTCACGGTGTTGAGCTATCAAATTGATTACATGGTCTTCCTCCCCATTGTAAAACGGTAAGAAAACTGGGGCTTTCGTGTGGTTTTTTATTGGCAAAACACGCAAAAACCACACGAAAACCTGGTACCCCTAAAGGACGGGCGAACATATTTTGATGCGCCATCTGGGTCAATCTTGCCAGGTCGATTTCCAACCGCTCGAGCGCATCTCCAAGGATTCCACTCGCTGGTACAGCAAGGTGATCGACAGCAACGGGGCGCAACTCAATCTGCAAGACTAACCTAAAAATTTCGTCCAGACCATTCTTTTAGCAACTTCAATTGACATTTGACAAACTTTATACAAAATGAATTGTACTATTGACCTCATCCTTATCGGCAAGGATAATTTGAATATCAAGTGAGGAAAAATGATGACAAATATTCATGTTCTGGCCATTCCCGGCAGCCTGCGCAAGGGCTCTTTCAACCGCGGTTTATTGGTAGCGGCAAGCGAATTGCTGCCGGAAGGCATGACTCTGGAAATTTTCGATCTGCACAACATCCCTTTCTATAATGAAGATGTGGAAAAAACCGGTGATCCCCTGGCGGTAGCCGAGTTCAAGGCCAAAATTACCGCGGCGGATGCCGTGATGATAGCCACCCCGGAATACAACCATTCCATCCCTGGTGTACTCAAGAACGCCCTGGACTGGGCTTCAAGGGGAAAACACCCGGCGGTTAGCGGTAAGCCTATGGTCATCCTTGGCGGCGGTGGTAACTATGGCAGCGTACGAGCCCAGGATGACCTGCGCAAGCTTGCCGCCACCCTCAATATGCTGGTGCTCAACCGGCCGGAAGTGGCTGTTCAGCGCATCCGCGAGAAGTTCGACAGCGAAGGCCGGCTGGTGGATGAGACCACCCGTCAGCAAATCGCTGCCCAGTTGTTAGCCCTAAGGGATTGGAAGCTGCGCCTAATGGAGCAAAAAATCCTGGCATCACCTAACTAGTATTACAGCGCAAAGTCGGAAAGGTTCAGTAGTCTGAAAAAGGAAGGCATGGTATCTTTCACCAACCACGGCCAAGTGGGAAGGAGAAAAGAAAACCATGCCTACAAGAATTGTAACTGAAACATGCCTCGCTCCG
>JBGSJZ010000041.1:0-7195 GCA_041741455.1 Anaerolineaceae bacterium
GGACCAGGAGCCGAAACTGCCAAAATTCTGATCGTATTCTGTGTAGAGGGCGGCCAGATAGGTGGCGGAATTTGTCTCCCGGAACCAATTCCACCAGTGTCCGATATCCGTTTGATCGCCGATGGCATCCGGTCCCCAGCCGTAGTTGGTGGCGCTGACGTAATAATTATTGTTCATTAATGTCTTGCCCAGATCTCCGCCAACATCCGTGGAATCTGAATCCGCCAGCCAGTTACCGCCGGTGGAGTGGTGGATAAAGATCAACTTGACCGGGCTGGAGGGCGGGTTGGGGTTATCCGCCAGCAGGTTGGGCGTCACCGCTGGTGCAGTGGCCGTGGACTGGATGGATTCAGTCGGGCTGGCCGGGGAGTCCGTAAAGGTTTCGACCGGCGTGGAATCACCATCCGCCTGGGGCGGGGTCGGGCTGGCTGGAACTGGTGTGATATTGCAGGAGAGCAAACCGATCATGATTAAGACTGCCAGGGAAGTAGAAACAAATGGTTTCATGGAAGTTTTCCTTATATTTAAGTTACCCATTACCTGAATGCGGTCGCCAATGACTGGGTAGTTGAAATTACATCCAGCGGTTTCTCGCTGCTTGGAATTATAACAAAGTCCTACCCTGCCAACCTTTCGGAAAAGATAACCATAAACCTTCCAAGTGGTGCTGGATTTAAGCCGGACTTAACGCCGATTTCAGCTGGAGGAAGGGTACAATAAGGGCATGGAAGCCCCAGTCACACAACTCCGTTCCTCTATGCAACTGCCTGCAAACTACCGCTTGAAATGGCGGCTGGATTTGCGTCGCTCGATGGGCCTGTACACACTGCTCAACCTGCTTGGGCTGTTTTTGTTGTTTGGCGCAGGTTGGCTGGTTACTGCCTGGGTAAACTGGCTGCGCCCGGCGGATCTGAATGGGGCGTTCAGTTGGCTGGAGGGGGCGGGCAATCTTTGGCGCTGGGCAGTCATGCTGCTGGGTGTCTCGATTGGTATGTTGCTGTTCCATGAAGGGCTGCATGGCCTGTTCTTCTGGATCTACACCCGCCAGCCGCCACGCTTTGGCATCGGTCCGGGTTATTTTTATGCCTGCGCCCCGCAATGGTACATCCCTAAGAGCCAGGCATTGGTGGTGATGCTGGCTCCAGTGGTCGGTATTACGCTGGGTGGGTTGCTGGCGCTGGCCGTGTTGCCGGCTGGCTGGCTGCTGCCGTTGGCCTTGTTGGTGGCGTTGAATTTCAGCGGTGCAGTGGGAGATATATACGTGGCAGCTCGCTCGGTCCGGCTGCCGCCGGAGAGCCTATACCACGATACGGGTCACGTGATGGAAGTGTACTGCCTAGAGCAGGGGGACGCCGTTGATGAGGAAAGCCGGGACCCAGAACTTCCCGACCCCGAGCAGGGATAGGGCAGTCGAGAATAACAGGAGAACTACGCCGCAGGCGATCAGGAACCGGTCGCGGCGGCGGTATTTTAATTCCTGCAGCCAGGTGCGCGGCCCAACCCCGAAGGCGCGCAAATCCATGGCGTCGATGATGTCCTCGCTGCCGGCCAGGGCATGGATGGTGACCGGCACAATCAAGGGTCCCAATTTACGCACCTGCTCCAGTAGGCCGCCGCGGATTTTATCCAGTTCGTAGCCGCGCGCCCGTTGGGCGTCCATGGTCAGACTGAAATCCCGTCCGTAGGTGGGGATGAAGCGCATGGTCAGGTCCATGGCGTAGGCGATCTTATCCGGCAGGCCTAGGCCACGGAATGACACGCCATACAGGGCCGGGTTGAGGCAATAAGGGATCAGGATGGTCATGCTGGCCAGGCTGAAGACCCGCACCAGCATCGCCAGGGCGTACATGGCGCGCTCGGCGGTGACCAGCAGAGTTGGACGCCAACCGAGAATCGTGAAGCTAGCCTGCAATTTGGCCAGCAGATGTTCTTCCGTGTAGAGTTCCATCCCGCCGCGCCCGGTCAGGAAGGTCAGCAGCGAGAAGAAGATGACGAAACCGCCGATGAAGAGCCAGGCCTTGCGCATCTCGTGCCAGCGGATACCCGAGGTGAAGTTGAAAAAGAGCGCAACGCAAAACAGGCCAAACAAGAAGCGGAAATCCCAGAAAAAGAGGGTGGAAGCCAAAAAGCACAGGAAGAAGATGATCCAGGCGCGCGGGTCCAAGCTCTGGATCAGGGATTTACGCGGGCGATAACGCCAGGTGACGAGCATGGGCAGTTTCTCCGGTTTTTCGAAGCATGGGCCGTTTTCGTAGGAGAGGGTTCGCGTAGCACCCCCGAAGGGGGCGAACCCTCCCCTACGGCCTAAAACAATTTACCGTCCGGTTTGGCGCTGGACAGCGGCGTAAGCAGCTACCAACAGCGGCACCAGGATGGCGGCAAAGATCAGGTTGGGGCCGGCGGAGGGCAGGAACTCGCCCACGATGGCCACAGCCGGTGGAAAGCCATTGATCCAGATATCCGAGACGGCGGCGAAGCCAATGCCCAGGATGTTGCCGAGCATCGACCAGGTGACCGCTGCCGCCACATCCACGTTCTTGATGAACAAAAAGCGCACGATCAAGACCAGGATGAAGCCGATGACGATCGAAAGGCCGGCAAACAGGCTGATCTGCTGGTCGCCAAAGATGCCATTGTCCACATCAAAGAACGTCATGTTGGGTACGGCCCGGTTGAGGAAGTAGATGCCAACAGCCAGCAAGGCCAGCACACCGGAGATAATCAGAACGGTGTCCATGCTCTTCTTGCGGTCCTTGAAGAGGAAGACCAATCCGGCGACGAAGCCGACCAGGCCGTTGCCCACGCTCCACTGCGGCGAGAGGCCGAAGCCGGTCAGGGCATCGCCAAACATGTTGCCGACTGCGCCGGTGAAGAAGCCGACCACCGGGCCAAAGGCAAAGCCGAAGAACATTGGGATGGCGATGGCCGGGCGCAGGGCGACCTGGCTGACGGAGGGCACCACGAAGACCGTGCCGTTGAACAGGTAGGAGAAGATGGCGTACAGGGCCGCCCCAACAGCCATGTAGACGACCTGCCGCGTGCCCACTTCCCAGATGCCGCTTGTCTTGGTGACCAGGTAGACCACGAAGACGATCAACAGGCCAACGCCGACGAAGACGAAGCGCAGCAAGGCGGTTTCGTCCAGGTCCAGCGAGGGGTTGATCAGGCGGCCGATGAGCCAGATGCCGACGAAGAACGCCAGCACGGCCAGCAATGAGAGAACTACAGAGACTAACTTTCGGTTCATCTTTCGCTCCTTTGGAAAAATTGATGATAACTACTGTCTTTCCCTCTCCCAACGGGGAGAGGGCAGGGTGAGGGGCGTAGAAAAAAGGAGAGTGCTTCGCTCGTTATACTCGCTTGCAATGACATCAGATAGCATGTGCCAACTCCTCGGCCCGCAGGAATTGGCCGGTTGCCGGGTAATACTTCAAATTTGCCTCCAGCAGGGAGGTGGGCACCAGGCGGTTGGCGCGCAGGCGGGCCATGTCGCCCAGCACCTCGGCCGGGGAGCCATCCGCCACCAGCCTGCCGTCGTTTACCATCAGCACCCGGTTGGCGAAGATCACAGCCAGGTCCACATCATGGGTGATAAAGAGAATCGCCTCAAAACCCGGCATTTGCAGGATGGCATCCATGAAGTTCATGTAGTTCTGGTAATCCTGCCCGGCGGTCGGCTCATCCATCACCAGGATCTTTGAGCGCATCGCCAGCACCGCCGCAATGCTGACCCGCTTTTGCTGCCCGAAGGACATCGAAAGCGGCGGGGTTTCCTCATAGCCTTTCAGGTTGACTGTTTCAATCGCTTGCTGCACCTCCACCTTGATCTGCTCAGCCGGGTGGCGCAGGTTCTTCGGCCCGAAGGCCAGCTCTTCCGTCACGGTCGGCGCAAACAGCATGTGGGAGGGGCTTTGGAAAACGTACCCCAGGGTGTTGGCGATCTCCGCCACGCTCAGCTGGTGGGTGTCCTTGCCGTTGACCAGCACCCGCCCACCCTTCGGTTTGAGCAGCCCGATGGCGTGTTTGACCAGGGTGGTTTTGCCGGCCCCGTTCGGGCCGAGCACAGCGATGATGTCGCCGCGCCGGATGGTCAGGTTAATGCCTTGCAGTACTGTGCGTTCCACATCATAGCTAAAGGCCACCTCCTCAAACTGAACCAATGGGAGCGCTTCGTTTCCTTTGTTAATGTGCGGGACGATCGGCGTCGGGGGCGGGTTTTTGGCAGCGCGGGGCAGCACCAACTCCACCGGTAGCTTGACCTCGCGGTAGTCCACGTTTTCATCCAGTTGATCCGGCGGACCGTCGAAGCGGATTTCGCCTTCCTTCATATATAAAACCCGCTCGGGGTGAATTCGTAACACATCCTCCACCCGGTGCTCGACCATCAGCACGGTCATGCCCTCGTCGGCCAGGCCGCGCACCGTGTCCAGCGTCTCCTGGGCGGAAGCCGGGTCCAGGCTGGCCAGCGGCTCATCCAGCAACAAAATACCCGGGTGCATGGCCAGCACCCCGGCCAGTGCCACTTTCTGCTTTTCACCACCGGAGAGGTTGAAGGTTTCTCGGTCTTTGAGGTGGGAGATCTTGAGGCGCTCCAGGGCTTCCCCCACTCGCTGAACGATCTCCAGGCGGGAGAACCCCAGGTTTTCCAACCCGAAAGCCACCTCGAACAGAACGCGCGTACCCAGGATCTGGCGCTCTGGATCCTGCAGGACGGTCCCGACCATCTGCGAAATGCGGCTGAGGGCCAGCTTGCTGATCTCCTGCCCCTGCAACAGGATCCGGCCGCTCAGGTCGCCCTTATAGGAGCGCGGGATCAGGCCGTTGATGCAGCGGGCCAGGGTGGTCTTGCCGCAACCGGAGGCCCCGGCAATCATCACCACCTGGCCGGGCTGCACCTCGAGTGAGATGTTGCGGATGGCGGCCTCCGTCCGGCTGCGGTAGCGGAAGGCCAGGTTCTCGATGACTAGCGGCAGGGGTTCGGTCATGCTACTTTTTTTCGCCCGTTTTAAGGATCACCCGCACCCGGGTGCCGACTGAAGCCCCCAGCCGGACGGCCGCGCTACCGTTGGCTTCGCAGATGCTCAGGCGGTTGTCGCTGTCGTAAAGCGCTACCAGTTCGCCCGGGTGGGCTTCCGCAAAGGTGTTGACCAGGCGGCGCACAACTTCTCCGCCGACTTCGATGGATGCCACCTCCGCCCCGGCCAGGTGCTGAGGGGTAAGGTTGGTGGAAAGGTCGCCAAAATGATCGACCTGGGTTACTTCGGCCTGCCAGCCCTCGGGGATGCGTTGCGGCGGGGCCAGGTTGAACAGCACCGGGTTGTCGATGGCCTTCCCCAGTTGGTCCAGTGGTGTGCCATTGGCCAGGTGAGCCACAATCGGGGAGAAGATATCCCGTCCATGGAAGACACTGCTCGGGTTGGGCAGCCAGAACTCCGGCTGGTTGAGGTGGTAAAAGACCACTGGCCAGCCCAGGCTGCGGGCGGACATTACCAGTGGCGTGCACAGGCCGTTATCCGGCCCGACGAAGTAGTGCTCCCCAATCCGGGCGGCCAATGCCCGGCGGTTGGTGCCGACGCCCGGGTCGACAATTGCCAGGTGAATGGTGCCGGCCGGGAAGTAATGCCAGGCGCGCCCCAGCACCAGGGCGCCCTCGGTGATGTTTTGCGGGGTGACCAGGTGGGAAAGATCGGCAAAGCGTACCTGTGGGGCGATGCCCCAGATGACGCCCTTCATCACGCCGACATAGCCATCCCGTTCACCGAAATCCGTGGTTAAAGTAATAATGGTCATGGGTCTCTCAATCCAGGTCGGAACCACTCACCCAGCCTTCCAGCCAGGGCTGGCGCTTGACCGGGTCAAACTCAATAAAGTGATGCTCGGCGACCCCGCTCAGGTGGTAGGGATCGCTGCTGAAGAAGGCCTGCAGCTCGGCCAGTGAGGGAGCCCGCGCCACTACGATCCCGCCGGTTTTGGGATTCAGCGGGCCGGAAAGCAAAAGCCAGCCGCGCTCGTAACCGGTCTGCAGAAAGGCCCGGTGGGCGGCCAGCACCCCGGCAATTTCTTCCGGGCTGGCAGTGTAAGTGATTTCAACGATAAAATGCTTCATGGACGTCCCTCCATGTCTATTATATGCAAAGATTGGACATTCAAGCAACTGAAACATTGCCGAAATTGGAAATGGGCAAGACAGATACAATGTTAATAAAAACAGGGAGTATGATTCCCTGGATTCATATGAAAACAGGGAGTTGCAATCCCTGTTTTTGACAAATTACTTGAATTATTGTATACTCAGTTCATGTTTACTCGATTCTGTGAGCCTCTAGATGATAGAGTACTGCCCAATAAGGTGTTGTTCATCTATGGGCCGCGCCGGGTTGGTAAGACCACGCTGCTGCAATCCTTCCTGCAAAAAACATCCTGGAAATATAAGTTGGATTCTGGGGATAACCTGCGAACCCAGCAAGTATTATCCTCGCAGGATTTTAGTTTGATCCTGTCGTACGTTGAAGGTTACGATTTACTGGCCATCGATGAAGCCCAGAACATCCAAAATATCGGCATAGGGCTGAAGATCATCGTTGACCAGGTTCCCGGCATCCGGGTCATTGTGACGGGTTCATCTTCTTTTGAACTTGCTGGCCAGGTGGGTGAACCTTTAACCGGGCGCAAGCACACAATCAACCTCTATCCGTTGGCTCAATCAGAACTGTTGTCCAGTTATAACCGTTTTGAATTAAGCGAAAAGTTGAGTGACTTTCTGGTGTTTGGTCTGTATCCGGAAGTGCTGCAGGCTCCCAGTCGCGCTGCCCGCACGGAAATCTTAATGGAAATCGCCAATGCCTACCTGCTCAAAGATATCCTGGCCTTCGATCGCATTAAGAGGTCCCGTACCTTGCTGGATTTACTCAAGTTACTGGCTTACCAAATTGGCAGCGAAGTATCGATCAACGAATTGGCCACCCAACTGGGTGTGGATGTCAAAACAGTGAAACGTTACCTGGATTTATTGGAGAAATCGTTTGTCATCACACGGCTGAATGGCTTCAGTCGAAATCTCCGTCAAGAGGTAACAAACAAATCCAAGATATTTTTCCTGGATAATGGCATTAGGAATGCCGTCATTGCCCAATTCAATGATCTGGACCAGCGCAACGACCTTGGCGGGTTGTGGGAAAATTTTATGATGATTGAA
>JBGSJZ010000042.1:0-4778 GCA_041741455.1 Anaerolineaceae bacterium
TGCATGATTCAGCCAAATATTTTACAAAGTGGGTGGTTGGCAATTTGCTCCGCAGGAGTATTCGTTCCTTTTTCGGGAACAACCCAACAACTTTTGTCCAAAGTGTGGGGCAGTACGAAGTCACTCCGAAGCGTCCTCAGAGTGGAGTAGATACTATTAAAACGCATCCTAACCCGAATTTTTGTGTTTTTATTTGAAACGCAAATAATCCTTTACAGGTGTTGATCGATGGCTCAAAATTTACCAGTTAATAAAGTTCATTCAAAGAAGAATTTGCAAATTCACGGTGATCTTGCCTGGCAGGGGGATAAAAGCTCAATTGTTTTCACCAATAATGAAATTCGTGAAGTCCTCTCCAAGCTGGATCAACCCGTTTGGATTTTTGAAGAAAACGGGCGCTTCGGCTGTTCAAACTCCGGTCAACTGGTGATGGGGCAAGGATTTGCTCCCGTGGGTTGGGTTGCCCCGCTAAGCCTGGGACAGTTTGGCGACCCGAGCTTCTGCCAAACGTACGGCACGCGCTTTAATTATTATGCCGGGGCAATGGCGAACGCGATTTCCTCGGAGGAAATGCTGATTGCCCTGGGTGCCAGTGGCCTGATGGGTTCCTTCGGCAGTGGTGGCTGTTCTCTGGAGCGCATCGGGGCGGCCATCCACAAAATCCAATCATCCATTCCTGGCAAACCCTACGCAGTGAACCTGCTCAACAACCCCAATGAACCGATTTTGGAACAGAAAACGGTCGAACTCCTGCTCCAGTCCGGGGTGCACGTGGTCGAGGCGTCAGCTTATTTGATCCCGACCATCAACCTGGTCTGGTACCGGGCAGCCGGGCTTTCCCGGGGCGAGCAGGGTGAAGTAGTCATCCGTAATCACATCATCGCCAAACTTTCCCGCAAAGAAGTTGCCATCCGTTTCCTGCAACCCGTTCCTCAGGAGACCTTGAATGAACTGGTAAACCTCGGTCGGATCACGCCTCTCCAGGCTGAACTGGCTTTGACTGTGCCACTGGCGGACGACATCACGGTTGAGGCGGATTCCGGCGGTCACACCGATAATCGCCCGCTGGTCAGCATTCTACCGGCGATCATTAACCTGAGGGATGAGACGCAGGCCCGGCACCAGTTTTCCCAACCGGTGCGCATCGGCGCGGCCGGCGGGATTGCCACCCCGGCCTCGATGCTGGCAGCTTTTATGCTGGGGGCAGCGTATGTGGTCAGCGGTTCAATCAACCAGGCTTGCAGCGAATCTGGTGCCTCCAGCCACACGAAAAATTTACTCGCCCAGGCAGAGATCACCGACGTTGCCATGGCGCCTGCCGGGGACATGTTTGAAATGGGGGTCAAAGTGCAGGTATTGAAGCGTGGCACGATGTTCGCCATGCGCGCCCAGAAATTATACGAGCTGTACACCCGTTACGAAGCCTGGGAGGAAATCCCTGCCGGAGAGCGCGAAAAGCTGGAGAGCCAGGTGTTGAAGCGCAGTTTTGATTCGATCTGGCAGGAATGTGTGCAGTTTTTCTCCATCCGGGACCCGCGCCAGCTCGAACGCGCCAATAAAACCCCCAAGAATAAAATGGCACTGGTTTTTCGCTGGTATCTCGGCCTTTCCTCCCGCTGGTCCATCACCGGCGAGGCCGGCCGGGAGATGGATTACCAGATTTGGTGTGGACCTTCGATGGGTGCAATGAACGATTGGACGCGCGGCACTCCGCTGGCTGAACCTGCCAACCGGCACGTGGTTGACCTGGCGGAGAAGCTTATCACGGGTTGTGCTTACCTATACCGGTTGCGCCTGTTGGAGATACAGGGGATTCGCTTCCCGGCCAGCCTGCAAAAAGGGCCGGTTATACCCTGATCCACTGGAAAGCAGTTTCTGCCCCCTCGCAATAGCTGGCAGAGGTCAGGATAAATTCCCCCATTCGGCGCCAGGCGACTGACCAGGTTCCTGTTCCGGGAACATTGCAACAGGCGTTCAGGGGCAGCCAATTCTCTGATGAATGTTCAAAATTATTATTGATCTCCATTGAATGGGGGATCACTTCCACCTGCCGGGTGTCCAGCCGCAGACCTTTCCGGAGCACCTTCAGCATGGATTCCTTGGCGCTCCAGATGAGCGTGATCAAAAGATCATGGTGTTCAGGTGGGCAGGTATGGAGCGATTCGATTTCGGCGGGGGTGAAAAAATCATCAGCAATCCCTGGAAAGCGCGGCTCGATAATTTCCAGGTCAACGCCCACTTGGACATTCTCCGCAAAGGTCAAGGCGCACACAGCGAGGTGGTGGTTATGGCTGATGCTGAGACAACCCGGCAACCTCTGCCCATCCTTGTCGATAAAATAAGGCGCTCCATCCAGCTCATTTCGAATGGAAATAGCCCTGGGTAATAGGTTGGTGGATCCGGGTTGGCTATTTTTGAGCAATTGTTTGGCTGCCACTCGCCCGAGAAGCCATTCCGTGCGCCGTTTTGGAAATTTGAACTGCTGAAACTTCTCAACTTCTTCAGGCGAAAGGAACCTTTCGGGTGACCTGCTGACAGGATTGGCTGGATCATCTTCGAAAAGTGTCCAGGGTACTATTTCAGCCATTTTCTCTCGTTATTCATCGTTTTTTTCTTTTATGAAAAAATGCTGGGGCAGGTATATTCCATAATACCTGCCCCGGAGATCCTAACTCTTATTCCTGGTTGTCCATCAATACTTGAAGGGGTGTGATCAAATCCTGATCTGCGCTGTAGGACAGGCGAATGGTACGGTAATTCTTCATCTCCAGGTAGAGCTGACCTTTTGCATCCAACACGCGCGCATTAAAAGTCAGGCTGCCTTCTTCGATCGATGGCGATACCTCTGCGTAAATCGGCACGCCGTTCACCTGGTGGGGATAGATCGTAAGCGATTCGATGGAGCGCGGCAGCGCCATCACCCCGGTTTTGCCTGCCTCCCACAGCCCAGCCGTCTGGAAGCATAATTCCACCAACACGGGCACACTGGGATCCTGTTTACCACCAGCAACCAGGGTGGGTCTTTTTGAATTCAGTTTTCCCAGCAGGACTTCACCGGAGCGCTGCACACCTTCCAATACCTGGAAGGCCGGGCCGTGGAAATACAGCCGGTAAATGTCGTCGGCGTGGACCGTTTGAGCGCCATTCCAATGCGGAGGTTGCAGGAGGACAATTCTTGGATGCTCCTCCAACGGTTGCAGGTACACCCGCCCAGTGAAGTGGAGCATATGCTCAACCTTTTTGGAAACCCGGGTCAAATCTGATTCAAGGCTGACATAGACCACCAGCCCACTTTCCTCCCGGACGGCCTGGGCGCGCCAGGTGATGCTGCGCGGTTCGTTTCGATAGAATTTGAAGGGTGTCAGGAATTGAATATCTTCCAGGCGGGTAACGTCGAAACCAGCCTTGCCGGATGCCAGGACCGAGGCGATGTGCCTGGCTGCTACGGAAAACCCTTCGATGCCCATAACGCCCGGAAGGACCGGGGTTCCATTCAGGGAATGGTCCTTGAGGAAAGGCTGTGCTTTTGGATCCAGGATGGCTTCCAGGGTGATGCCCTGGTGCAGGTCCATCCCGGTCAGATGGCTGAACATTGTGTGGATCGGGTTGCCCGCCCGTAGAGCTGCATCCGAGCGCTCCACATCCAGGCCGCAATTTTTCTGGCGGGAGGTGAGTAAAGCACCCAGCGAACCAGCCAGCACCACTTCGCGGTCGTTGCCATTCACCAGCTCATCCCACACCAGGCCGGCTGCTTCGGTTGGTTTCATCATCTCAATCCCGGCACGTTCCATCAAGGCAGGGATGTGACCCCGGCTGGCCATGCCAACCTCTGCCCAGGCGCCCCAATCCAGGGCGATTGTTTTTATGCCCGGGTAGCTGGATCGCAAGGCGGAAGCAAGTTTACACAGCAGATCATTGGCAGCGCTGTAATCCGTTTGCCCGGCATTGCCAAACCGCCCGGCCACGGAGGAGAAGAAAACGATGGATTTTGGCAGGGAATGCAGGGTTTCCATCGCCCTGAAGAGATGAAAAAAACCATTTGCCTTGACTGCCACGGTCTGGCGGATTTCATCCATGGGCTTGCTGTCCAACCGGCGACTGCGCTCCACACCCGCCGCATGCAGGAAGACATCCACCCGGCCAGCCTCTTGAACCACGGTTTGCACCGCTAGGGCAGCCGCCTCTGGGTCGGTAATATCGCAGACCAGATAATGGGCTTTGCCGCCGGCTTGTTCCACGGCAGCCATGGCATCCTGCGTGGCTGCTCCACGCTCCATGGAGGTGATGACCTGCTCGACGCGGGCCGGGGTGACTTTCTGGTCCCCCTGGCTTAATCGTTGCATTAATTCAAGCCGCAACCCGTTCCGATCGGTTTTTAACTTGATCAAATCCGGGTGGTTGCGCTCTGGGAGTTGGGTACGCCCCAGTAAGTAGAATGTACCGTGGGAGGCTTGAGCCAGGTCGAGGAGGATGGGTGCGAGTATGCCGCCCGTCCCACCACTCACCAGGTAAACACTGCCCTCGGGAATTTCCAATCCGGCTGGTTCAGCCAGGGGCTTTGGAACCAGGGCAATCCCAAAGCGCAAATCGCCTTCCCAACCTACTTCCACCACACCCGGGTCGTTGAGCGTTTCCTCAATCAAGCGGGTGGCAATGGTTGTGGGGGTCGAGTCTAGTGAAAAATCGACGATTTTCACAAACGCTTCTGGGCGCTCCCAGCCCAGGGCTTTGGTAAAGCCGCTCACAGCTCCGCCCATTGGAGCGCTGGCGCATTGCGG
>JBGSJZ010000043.1:0-13509 GCA_041741455.1 Anaerolineaceae bacterium
TCATCAACACCACGCTGGTACCGCTGGATCCGGATGTACTGGTGATGGGAGACCTAAACGCCTATGGAGCGGAAGATCCGATAACCGTACTCACCAGCGGGGGCTTGGTCAACCAGATTGCCGCCAACGTACCGGCAGCCGAGCGCTACTCGTATGTCTTCGATGGCACGGCGGGCTACCTGGATCACGCCCTGAGCACAGCCTCGGTCAGTCCGCAGCTGACGGACGTTGCCTTCTGGCACATCAATGCGGACGAACCCTCAGTGATTGACTACAATACAGAGTTCAAGACAGTGGATCTATACCAGCCGCATGCCTTCCGAGCCAGCGACCACGATCCGGTTGTGCTCGGCCTTGAGCTCTCCGCAGAAAATATTGCCCCCGTGGCAGTCAATGACGCCTATTCTGTTCCAGAAGGTGGAACTCTGGATGTGCCTGCGCCTGGCGTACTGCTGAATGACTATGATCTCGATGGCGATCCCATGTCTGTGTCCATTCTGACCGATGTAACCAACGGCACGTTGACGCTTTATCTGGATGGGTCCTTTGTGTACACCCCGGATGCTGATTTTTATGGTGAGGACACCTTTGAATATCAGCTCACCACACATCCGGGTGATGGCAAGGATGTATGGACGGACACCGCCATTGTAACGATCACGGTCACTGCGGTCAACAATACGCCGGTGGCTGTGGATGACGCCTATAATGTGATGGAAGGTGAAATACTGAATGTAGCTGCGCCCGGCGTTATGACGAATGACTATGACGAAGATGGCGATCCGATGGCCGTGTCAATCGTTGTTAACGCGACGCATGGCACTCTGATGCTGTATGAAGATGGCTCATTTATCTATATCCCGGATGCTGGTTTCTTCGGTGTGGATACCTTCGAGTATCAACTCACCACCTATCCAATGGGTGGTAAGGGGTGGACGGATACCGCACTTGTTACGATTACGGTGACTCCGCTATTCCACATTTGGATGCCGGTAATCTCCCGCTAATTCTTGCAGCAGATGATATTCCCTCCGGACGCTCGTTTGAGCGTCCGGAGTTTTTCTTTAACGGGTTGCCTCCACGGAAGGGGCGTGATACACTTTTAACGTGCCCTATCAGATTTTAATTGCCACGCCTCATGCCGCCTTCGGGGAATTGTTGCGTATCAGCCTCGAGGAAACTGGCGACTACCGCGTCCGCCTGGTGCAGACCGGGCGGGAGGTGCTCGCCAGTCTTTCCCGCCTGTCCTTTGACCTGGTGATGTTGGATGCAGACCTGACAGATGTGGCGCTGGTTGAACTTGCCAGCCAGGTGCATGCCCTGCGCGGCCCACGACTGATGGTGGTTCCGCCGGATAATAACATCAAACATCCCATGCTGGCCGAAATCGAGATTCACGGCTTTGTCTACCGGCCTTTCTACACACCGGATCTTTTGGAATCAGTCAGCGAGTTAATGCGCCCGACGTCTATGCCAGCACGCCCGCCGGTGGCTGAACCCGAAGCCTCACCCGATTGGTTGCGAGACGCAGCCCTTACCGAACAGCACGTGCAGAATGCCCTGGTTGGCTGTACCGCTCACCTGGTGGTCATTACCCGCGCTGGGCAGGTGTTGTCAGCCTTTGGCTCGCTGGATCGGCCAGCCGCCCAGGAGATTGCCACCATCCTGCTGCGCAGCACGCCCAGCGGCCTGAAGAACGATCTGGCCCGCTACTTCCGCCTGAGCAACATCCCTGTGGATTACATCCTGTATGCTCGTTCCCTGGCCGGCGAAGCCCGCCTGGCATTGGTCTATGAAGTTTCCACGCCGCTAACCCGCATCCGGGCGCAGATGAACACCATCATCAAAGCGCTGGCACAGCCAGCCACCGCACCTGTACTGGTGAAAGATGAACCTCCGGTATCGAACGCCTTTGAATGGGCGGTTGATTCCACTGGCGATGGGGAAGGCGGCATTTCGGATACTGAAATGGCCAACCTGACCGCCTGGCTGGCGGATATGCCCTCTCCGGACCCCGAGCTTCCACCGGCAGAATCTTCGCCGACGGCTGATCAATCTCCCTCTTCGCCATCCGCGGCGGAATTGGGTTGGATTTCCCCGGATGCACCCGCCGCTCCGGATGCAATGCCAGATTCACCCCAAATGATGGTGGATACCCTGCCGCACGTTCAAGATAACCTGCCCGTCTGGACGGTGGCCCCGGAAACCCCGCTGGCCGGGGAGGTGGTGGCCCCAGTCCAACCGGTTGATCTGCCGCCTGGCTTCGCTTCCGGCATGCCGGATGAAACCGCTGTGGATGGTTCCCCTTTGGCTGACGTCCAACCGGATTGGCAAGCCGAGGCGGACGGCCTGCAGCCGAGGCTGGAAAATTTGCTATTTGAGGAAGGGATCATTTCCACCCTGGAGGAGACTGCCCCCCGGCTGACTGAGCCGCTCAGCGCGGATATGGCCATTGAACGGGTGGATCCGAATGCCATTACCCGCCCGATCGCCTTACGCCGCACGACATCCTTCAGCCTGCTGGATACGGCCAGCCCGGCTTTTGCTGCCCTGGCTTATGCCGCCTGCCTGATCCCCCGACTGCCCTCGCATTATTTAAACGGTGAGATCGCTGCCCAACTGGCGGCCTGGCTGCCGGAAATTTGCCTGGCCTTTGGCTGGCGCCTGTTGGGGGTGCAAATCCGGCCGGATACCTGCCAGTGGGTGGTGCAGCTTTCCCCCAGCGTACCACCTGCTCAAATGATCCGCGCCGTGCGCCAGATTCTCTCGCAGCGCTTATTTGATCATTACGGCAGCCTGGCACTTGAAAACCCTTCTGGTGATTTCTGGGCGCCAGGATATTTGGTTATCAGCGGCACCCAGATGCCCTCGCAGAACCTGGTGCGCATGTTTGTTGTCCAGACCCGCCGCCAGCAAGGTTTGCAAATCAATTGATCCCATTACGGAGAATGGAATGCTCCCAACCCTGTATTTGATTGACGGGCATGCCCTGGCATATCGCACTTTCTTTGCCCTGACCACCGGAGGTAGTGAGAGCTTCCGCACCCGCGCCGGCGAACCGACGGCTGGTATCTTTGGCTTTGCCAGCGTGTTGCTGCGCCTGCTGGAACATGATCGACCGGAATACCTGGCAGTGGCTTTCGACACCGGCAAAACCTTCCGGGATGACCTGTTTCCGGAATATAAGGCCACCCGCGCCAAAATGCCGGATGAGTTGCGCGTGCAAATCGAGCGCATCCGCCAGATGGTGGATGCTTTTCCCTTTCCTCGTCTGGAGATGGAAGGTTTTGAAGCCGATGATGTCCTGGGCAGCATTGCCTTGCATGCGGTGGAGCGCGGTCTGGGTGTTAAAATCATTACCGGCGACCGCGACCTGCTGCAATTGGTTGGAGAGCGGGTGATCGTCAACCTGGCCGGCAGCAAGCTATCCGAGGCCAAGGATTACACCGCCCCGGATGTACTGGCCTATCTGGGTGTGCGACCGGACCAGGTGGTGGATTACAAAGCCCTGGTCGGCGATACCTCGGATAATATCCCCGGTGTGATGGGCGTGGGAGAGAAAACAGCCACCGCCCTGCTAGCGCAATTCGATACGCTGGACAATATTTACACCCACCTGGAAGAAACTCCAAACCGGGTGCGCACAAAACTGGAGGCTGGCCGCGAATCGGCCTACCTCTCGCACCAGTTGGCGCAAATCCGCACCGATCTCCACCTGACACTCGACCTGGAACAAGCCCGCACCGATCATCTGGATTTTGATGCCGTTGAGGCCCTCTTCCGAGAGTTGGAATTCCGCACACTGACCAACCGTCTGCTGACACTGAAGCGCGGTTACAACCCACCGATCGCTGCTGACACCAGCTCCGCCCCAGGCCAGCAGCTTTCGTTGTTCGGTGAGCCGGTCACCCGGGTGGGCGAGCCACCGGCGGTTTACCTTCAGACTCACACCATCCAGACCGAAGATGCGTTGAGAGATTTGTGCCACAAGCTGGATGCCGTCCAGGAGATCGCCTTTGATACCGAAACCACGGGCACCGATCCATTGCGGGCGGCCCTGGTGGGTATCTCATTGGCCATTCAGCCCGGCGAGGGTTATTACATCCCGGTCGGGCATACCACAAGTGAAGCACAACTGCCGTTGGCGGTCGTGCTCAAAGCCCTGCGCCCGGCGCTGACCGACCCGCACATCGCCAAGATTGGGCACAACCTGAAGTATGACTATCTTGTGCTCAGCCAGCACGGCCTGGAGGTTACCCCGCTCAGCTTCGACACCATGCTGGCCGAATGGGTGATTGATCCCGGCTCCCGCCACCTGGGGTTGAAAGATATGGCAGAGAGTTATCTGGATGTGCGCATGACGCATATCGATGAGCTGATCGGCAAAGGCAAGAACCAGATCACGATGGCCCAGGTTGAGATTACCCCGGCTGCTGCTTATGCCGCAGCGGATGCCGAATGCACCCTGCGCCTCAAAGCCGTCCTGCAGCCGAAGTTGGAACATACTACTTCGGCTCGGATCTTCCATGAGATTGAGATGCCCTTGATCCAGGTGCTGGCGGAGATGGAACAGGCTGGTATTGCCCTGGATCTGCCCTTCTTTGAGCAGATGGGTGGCGAATTACGACAGCGCATGGCGGAAATCGAGACTCAGATTTACGGGATGGTGGGGTATCCGTTTAACATCAACTCCACCCAGCAGCTTTCGGATGTGCTGTTCAAATCTCTACACCTGGAACCGCCTGACCGTGGTCGCAAGACCGCCAGTGGGCACTTTTCCACCTCGGCGGATGTCTTGGAAGAATTACGCGGTAAACACGCTGTCGTTGATCTGATCCTGGAATACCGCGAGTTGTCCAAACTTAAATCCACCTACGTAGAAGCCCTACCCTTGCAGATCAACCCGCGCACTGGCCGGGTGCACACCTCGTTTAGCCAGACCGGGGCGGTGACTGGCCGATTGTCGTCCTCTGATCCGAATCTACAGAATATCCCCACCCGCACCGACCTTGGCCGCAAAGTTCGCAACGGTTTCTTTGCTGACCCGGGCAACTTGTTCCTTTCGGTGGACTATTCGCAGATTGAATTGCGCATTGTGGCTGCCATGTCTGGAGATGAAGCCATGACCGGAGCCTTTCTGGCCGGACAGGATATTCATGCCACCACCGCAGCTGCGGTCTATGGGGTGCCGTTGGCGGGTGTGACCAAGGACATGCGTCGCCATGCCAAGGCCATCAACTTTGGCCTGATTTACGGCATGAGCCCCTTTGGCCTCAGCCGCGCGACCGAGTTGACCCTGGCGGAGGCCGAGGATTTTGTCAAGGCATATTTCCGCCAGTTTCCGGGCGTCAAGACCTACCTGGATGGGCTGCGCCGCCAGGCCGCTGAGCTGGGTTATGTCGAAACGCTGCTCGGTCGGCGCCGCTACTTTCCCAACTTGAAAAATCTCTCCAACCCGGCCCTGCGCAACCGCGAGGAACGCGAGGCGATCAACGCCCCGGTGCAGGGCACGGCTGCGGATATCATGAAGCTGGCCATGATCCACCTGCCGCCCGAACTGGAACGGCAGGGTTTGGCTGCTCGTTTGATGCTACAGGTGCATGACGAATTGGTGCTGGAGGTCCCCCGCCGCGAGTTGCTGCAAACAGCCCGGGTGGTGCAGGATGTGATGGAGAACGCCTACCCATTGAGTGTGCCGCTGCTGACGGAAGCCCGCTGGGGACTGAACTGGGGCAATTTACGCCCACTGACTGAATTTGAATCCTAATCGACAGGTGAATGCATGACTGGAAACCACGAAGCCTATCAAAAAGCAATGAGCGCCGGTATCTCAGCCGCCTGGGATCAGGCCTGGGACCAGGCTGCCGGATTTTACCGGCAGGCATTGGAGGAATTTCCCGACCATCCGCAAGCCCTTACCAGCCTGGGTCTGGCCCTATTGGAGATGAAGGATTTCGATGGGGCGCTTTCCGTGTATCAGCGTGCGGCCGCGGTCACCCCAACCGACCCGGTGCCGCCGGAAAAGCTGGCCCGCCTGTATGAACGCCAGGGGCGGCTGCGGGAAGCCACCGCCGCTTCGATGCAGGCCGCGGATTTGTACTTGAAAGGCAAGGATGCCGATAAGGCGATTGAGAACTGGATTCATGTCCTCAGTCTGCAACCGGAGAACTTGACAGTGCGCACCCGCCTGGCGATGGTTTATGAGCGCCTGGGCCGGCACAAGGAGGCGGTCGGCGAATACCTGGCAGCTGCCAGCCTGCTGCAACACGCTGGCGACCTGGCCAAGGCTATGCAATTGGCTGAGTATTCACTGCAATTGTTGCCTGGCAGCCCGGAAGCCCAACAATCCCTGACCATGCTGCGGACTAATCAACCCATGCCCAAACCCAGCCGACCCAAAGGTGGTACCGGGCCAGTGCGCATGGCGGGGGTACGCCAATTGGAAGCCCCACCCGATGCACAGATCCAGACCTTGGATCCGATTGCAGAAACCCGCCAGCGGGCGATGGTGCGCCTGGCAGCCCTGTTATTCGACCAGTCCGAAGAATCCGATGTGAAAACCAGCCAGGCTCCGCGCCGTGGCCTCAATGCGCTGGCGCGCGCCCAGGCCAGTGGGATGAACGGCGAAGTGGACCAGACGCGAATCCTGATGCATCTGGGACAGGCCATTGATTCCCAGACCCGCGGAGAGGATGCCCAGGCAGCAGAGGAATTGGAACGCACCCTGGAACTGGGGCTGAGGGATGCCGCGGCTTATTTTGACCTGGGTTTGCTGCTGGCTGGCCGCATGCCCGCCAAGGCCCTCAGTTACCTGCAAGATTCGGTGCGCCATCCTGAATATGCCCTGGCTTCACATCTGCTGATGGCGAACATTTTCCGGGCCGATAAAAACATGTTGGAGGCTGGCACCTCATTTCTACAGGCTTTGCGGTTGGCGGATATGGCTACTGTCTCCGAACAGGATGCCGAAGAAATATCCCAGCTCTATGATCCGATCATCGAAGCCCAACGAATGAGCAGTGACCCGGAAAAACTGAAAGAACTCTGTGAAAGTGTGGAGAGCCAGTTGGTACGGGGGGATTATCGCGAATACTTGCAGATGGCGCGCAAGCAGATCCCGGCCCAGGCACCTGGATCCATGCCCATCCCACTGGCCGAAATTCTGCTGGGCACCCATTCCACCCAGGTGGTGGAATCCCTGGCTTACATCCGCCAGTTGGCTGCCCAGGGGAACCTGGCCTCTGCCATGGAAGAAGCCTACCATGGCCTGCAATTTGCCCCAACTTACCTGCCATTGCATATCCTGATCGGCGAATTGCTCTTGCAGGAAGGCCGCATTCGTGAAGTGGTGGAAAAATTCATACTGGTAGCCGGGCTGTACTCGCTGCGTGGTGAAACCGCCCAGGCCATCCGCCTGTTGACCCGCCTGATCCAGATCGCACCGATGGATTTAACCGTCCGCAACCGGCTGATTGAATTGCTGACGGCCCAGGGGCGGGTGGAGGAAGCAATCTTGGAATACATGAGCCTGGCGGATATTTATAATCAACTGGCCGAGATGGAAATCGTCCGCCAGACGTATACTTCCGCCCTCAAGCTGGCCCAACAGCTTCACCCCAACCGCACCTGGAGCGTCAAGATCTTGGCTAAAATGGCGGATATTGACCTGCAGCGCTTGGATTTGCGCCAGGCAATGCGGGTGTTCGAGCAAATCCGCACCATTGAGCCCGAAGACCTGGATGCCCGCCGCCAGATCGTGGACTTGAATTACCGCCTGAACCAGGACCAGAACGCCTTGACGGAAGCTGATAGCTATGTGGCGCTGGTGGAGGGAGCCGGTAAACGCCCGCTGGCCATTGATTTTCTCAAGAGGTTGATTGAAGAATATCCCACCCGGTTGGAGTTCCGGAAACGGCTTTCGGATGTGTACATTCGCAACCGTCAGGTGGCCGAGGGGGTGGAGCAATTGGATATCATCGCTGATGCCTTTATCGCGGCAGGCAACCGCGGCGCGGCCATCAGTATTCTGCAAGCCATTATTGCCCTCAATCCGGTGAATGTGGCTGAGTATCACGAGGTGCTCAACCGCCTGCGCACCGGCGAGATTTAACCCGGCCTACCCATCCTTAAAACCCAGCTGACGTCGTGACTACGGAGTAATTTTGTAGTCAGGACGTCAGTTCGATTCTGAATGCACCCATTCGAAGAAAATGCATATATAAATTCATGCCTGAATATCGTCGATTCAAGGTGGAAGGAGGACATTCAATCGATTGCCCATTATCACATCGGAACGAGCGTATTCTATGAACACACCAATTCTGTTTATCAATGGGTCAAGGATTATATAAAAATGAAAATTAATAAATATATATCGAAGAAAAAGTTGAAAATTGTTTTTCGTTTACTATGTATTGTATTATTCGTTTCCATTGCTACAGGATGTTAAAACGGGAAACCTACTTCGTTCATTGATCAAAATTCTTGTGAACTTCCATGCTGGAATGGCACAATACTTGGGAACTCCACAAAAACCGAATTTATTTCATCTATCATTGATCTTCCCTTTGTAGAAAAAGACTCAATTATTGAAACCAATTAAGGGTGGTCATTTTTTGATGATCAGGTGATTTTTACATTTTCAAATGCCAATATTCTCGGTAGGGCTTTAATTATTAAAACAAAAGTAATGGATCTAAGTTTCGAAGGAGAATTAAATACAACAATCGGGCAACTAATCGAAATTTTAGGTGACCCTGAATATATTATCAATATACCATCACCGTCAACAAGTCATATCGTAATGGCAATTTATCCTTCACTAGGAGCCAAGTTTTTTATGATACTCGTGATATTCCACGAAAATTTCGTCAAGTAATACATCCAGATATTCCTGTGAAATATAAAGCTTTCTTCGATCCTGAAATATACAATCAATTACTTGACAAAGGGTTTATTGGTCTATCAATATTAAACCGAGAAGAAACAATAAAGTACATGAAGGATTGGGCTGGATATGGTGAGCTTAAAATTAAAATATCCTCTTGCTCGTCCACATTAATTTTTTGGTGCTTCTCAAGTGTAAATCGATTACGCTACTCTGCTGGATATGGGAACCGGCACATATGCATTCGATTGGTAAAATGTCAGTTAGGGTGCGTTCGCAGAACGCAACAATTTAGCGGCGCATCCAAAATCGGACACACCCTAAGCACTCCCTTCCAAAATGCCTCAATGAACTTTTAGAAATCATAATAATAGTTTGACACATAAGCAGGAAAATGGGACTTGCCAAATTGGCAAGTTTTTAAGAGTCTTCTATAAATTGATGATCAGAGAAGACGTGTAACGCAAGGGGACGATTGTAGTTTAATGGGATAATGTTAATCTATCGTCCCCATCAGGAGGCAATCCTATGATCGTAAAACAAGCTTTTGGGCGCACCGGGCATTTGAGTTCACGCATCTTGCTGGGCGCGGCGGCTTTTTCGGAATCCAACCAGGCTGAGGCAGATGCAGCCATCGAGCTGGCAATGTCGTATGGGGTGAATCACGTTGATGTAGCCGCCAGTTACGGCGAAGCAGAACTCCGCGTTGGAAGCTGGATTGCCCGACACGGCAGACCTTTTTTCCTCGCCACTAAAACCGGGGAACGCACAGCGGAAAAAGCGCGGGAGGAGATTCATCGTTCACTTGAGCGCTTACAGGTGGATCACGTGGATCTTCTGCAACTGCATAACCTGGTTGATCCGCTCGAGTGGGAAACAGCTTTGGGTCCGGGCGGGGCGTTGGAAGCAGCCCTCAAGGCGCGCGAGCAGGGGCTGGTGCGCTTTATCGGTGTTACCGGCCACGGACTAACCGCTCCAGCCATGCACACCAATGCGCTTGAGCGGTTCGATTTTGACTCCGTTTTGTTACCGTTCAGTTACTTAATGGCTCAAAATGAACAATATCTCAGCGATTTTTTGAAATTAATGAGCCTATGCCAGACCAGAAATGTGGCAATGCAAACCATCAAATCGATTGTGCATAGACCGTGGGAGGACTACCACGCGCAAAATCGGAAAACCTGGTACCGCCCTCTGGAAAACCAGGCGGATATTGAGCTAGCCGTGCATTGGGTTCTGGGACATTCCGGGTTGTTTCTGAACACAGTCGCAGATGTTCACGTTTTACCAAAGGTAATTTACGCTGCCGATCGTTTTGCCTTCCCGCCAACAGATGATGAAATGCAAGCATTGGTGGACAAATTGGAAATGAAGTCACTTTTTTCGTGAAATAGGAAAAAATTCTCGGGCAACAACTCAATGTATGATTTGGAAGGTGGAGATAGTGACTCGAAAGATCAAGGAAGACGTTGAGCGCAAGGGAATGATCGTGTACAAGTACCCACAGGGATCGATTCGCTTGTGGACCGCATTCCCTTCGCCCGTAAGTTCAGAGACGCAATGCAGTTAGGGTGCGTTCGCTTCTGATGCTGTTGGCGAATTCAAGTCATACAGAAGCAAGAGCGGCAAAGTGAGACTGGCGAGTTAAAGCAAGAGGGATTTCATTCAACCAAGCCACAATTCGGACAATGTTGAGCGCTGCAGCAGTCAGGAGATGTTGTAAATGGGTTTTAACCAGTCCAATATAACGAGAACGACGGAGGCCCAAGGTAGAGACTGCCTGAGATAGTGTACCCTCAATTCCCGCTCGGGCTGCGTAACGTTGAGCGAACTCATTCGTTTTTTGACGTTGCCGGGCCATTTGCAAAGCTAAAAAGGCCTCTTTTGGAAGCAATGTCAATTCGCGTACCCCGAGCTTACTGTGGGTACAACGAGCACGTAACTGACAAGGGCCGCAATCGGTGGGGGCGAAGCGAACATCGATGACCGGATTGCCACGCACAATTTTGTTGGCTCTCCAGTCTCGACTGGTATTTCCAGCAGGGCAACGCATCTGTTGCTTTTCCCAATCAATGTCAAATTGGGTCAAATCAAAAGCGTTTTCTACGTGGGCTTGCCAGGCTGTGTCATTGTGAACGGGGCCATACAAATCCACCCCATACTTGGTCTGGCTGGTGCTAATCGATTCTCCTGACCCATACCCGGTATCTACCATATGTTCAATGGGTAATAATCCCTTCTGAGCGAGATCTTGGTGGATCAGATCGATTGCTAGAATATCGGCAACAGTAGATTGGGTGGTCTCCACATGCGTGATTACATGAGGGCTATTTTCCTCGCAGGTTTCGGTCAGGTGCGCTTTATATCCCACCCAGATAACGTCACGCTTGATACTGTAACGAGCCTCCGGATCAAAAGGGGATGCAATCCGCTCCCCCGAGGGCGGCAAGGCTTTTCGTTCCCGCCATCGTAACTGTCCGTTGATCCATTCATACTGCTGATCCCATACGGTGCGCATCGTTTGAACGATAGCTAATTCCTGCAATTCCTGGAGCGATGCACTTGCATCCAGCTGGGCCAATAAATATTGTCCATCTTGGCCAATCCGTTCCGCCAATGCCTTTCGTTCCGCTTCCTTTTTCGGTAAACGATATTCGTCGATGACTCGGCTGTATCGATCAAACCAATCTGAGGTAATTTGTTTTTTCAACCACTCGGGCGCTTGTTTGGCAATCTCCTCCAGCACTGCTTGCAGTGTCCGCCCCACCAGTTCCAATCGGTTCAGACTATGAATGGCAGCTATAACATGGGTCGAATCTGTTCGCTGTTTCCCTCCAGCCTTTAGCCATCCCACCTCTTTGAAACGCTCCAGAATCCGATCTAACAGAATTGCCTCGACTTGTCCTTCCACCAGACGGGTCCGAAATTCGCTCAAAATACTATAATCAAAACCCGGATCGCTCAGTTCTAATCCAAGTGCGTATTTCCAGTCAATCCGCCCTCGTACTGCATTCGCTGCTTGCCGGTCCGTCAGGTTTTCAATGAATTGCATAACTAAAATGAGAGCCAATCGCCAGGGTGTTTCTGCTGGTTGTCCTACTGCTGGAAAGAGTGTTGCGAAATCCTCATCTCTATATATTACCCCTAACTCATCGTGCATTTGCATGTAGAGGTTGCCTTTTGGAAAGGCTGCCCGCGCAACTCTGACTGTCTCCTCGGGTATATCCTGAAACTCTTGTGGATGAAGTGACATTTTGTGTCCTTTCCTTCACTTTTATTTTCCCCTTATTGTCTCACGATTTTCCCTGTATAATTCGCCAACAGCATCGCTTCTGAACGCACCAATTTAGCGGTGTGTCCAAAAGCGGACGCACCCTACACATTCTTTGTGGCCGAACTTCACGAATGTCCCAATTTCTCCCAAACCTTTTGCCAGCGGCGCGCCAGGTACCGCGTCACAACCTGCCTCGGCAAGGTGAGCTCGATCCAGGCCAGCAGCCGGTTTAGCGCGCCGGGGATGTAGACTGCATCTCCACGGATAGCACGGCGCACGGTTTCGCGTGCCACCGTCTCCAGCGGCATCACGGTGGCCCGCCCCCAGAAACCCTGGGCATGGTTCTTGCGGATGATCTCCAGGGTGGTGGGTAATCCGGCCGGGCAAAGCGCCAGGGCATCTCCAAACGCCCGGATTTCCTCGCGCAGCGCCAGGCTCCAGTTGAGCAGAAAGCGCTTGCTGGCGGAATAAACCGCCTTGTAGGGCATGGGGGCGTAGGCGGCCAGGCTGCTGACCGTGATCAATAAAAAGCGTTTCTCCGGGTCCCGCCGGTGGAGGATGGCGTGGGTTAAATCCACCGTGGCGGCGATATTGACCTGGATGATCTGCCCGATCTGCTGGCGGCTTTTACTGAGGAATTCCCCTTCAAATTCCAACCCGGCCACATTTGCCAATCCGCAAAACCGGGTATCCTCAGCGGCCAGCTTTTCAAACCAGGCGGTCCGTTCTTCGGTGGATGATAGCTCGCATACCTGCCAATGGGTCTCAATGTTGAAGTCCGCGGCCAGCCTTTGAGCCACTTCAGCCACTTCGGGCCGGCGATCACTCAGATAGAGCGGGTAGCCGCGCCGGGCAAATTCCTGGGCAAGGGCGCCGGCCAGCCCGCCCGCGGCGCCAGTGATGAGAAGGTAAGAGGGCATGTTGTCAAGTCTCCGTTGGATGATAGAATAATTATATAACGTGAGTTTGTGATAAGGAAACTTTATCAAAAATTGTCATACTGAGCGAAGCGAAGCATCTACTTACCTAGCCGAGACCCTTCGCTAACGCTCAGGGTGACATGATTATGTTTTGGATAAATTTTCCCGAGCTGAGGTTATGTGGAATTTTGCAACAAGGAGCAGGGATGAACGCAACCGATAACATGGCGGGGAAAACGGTGGTTGTCACCGGGGCTACTTCCGGCATCGGCCTGGCGGCCGCCCGGACCCTGGCAAGGGGCGGGGCGCAGGTGATCGGCATCGGGCGCAACCCGCAGCGCTGCCAGCAGGCCGAGCAGCAGGTCCGGACGGCAGTACCGGGCGCCCGGGTGCGTTTTTGCCTGGCGGATTTCTCCCACCTGGCCGAG